>JBBDXN010000114.1:0-19701 GCA_040902305.1 Candidatus Rokuibacteriota bacterium
CCAGCAGGAACTCCACGTGGAGGGGCGGCGCCGCGCGCGGCGACAGCCCCCGCGGACCCAGACCGCGGCCGAGCAGCGCATAGGTCCTGGCGATGTCGGCGGCGTCGTCGGTGATCACGGGAAAGAGGACCGGCGGGCGGCCGCCGAGCCGTCGCAGGATGTGTGGCTCGCTGTCCATGGGCACCGCCACCAGCTCGGTGCCGAGGGCCTGCAGCGTGTTGTAGGCCTCGGCGAGCTGGACGAGCCGTGGCCGCGACTCGGGCAGGGTGAAGAACACCAGCAGGGCCATCCAGCGACCGCGCAGCTCCTTGAGGCCGCGGGGCGGCGCCGGCCCGACCGCGATGGTGAAATCGGGGGCGACGAGCCACGGCCGGTTGGGCTGCACCAGCGGGGTCATCGGGCGGGCCTGAGCGCCCGCCGACAGGGTGCGGATGAAGTTGATCAGATCCCAGCGCTCTTCCTCGGCGAGCGCGCCGCCGAACGGGGGCATGCCTCCGGCCGGAATGCCGTGGGTGAGCCACCAGAACATGTCGCCCGCGGTGTGCTCCGCGGTGTGCGGCGCGGTCAGGTCCGCGGGCGGCTTGGGCAGCCCGGCGCCGCCCGGCCCGTCGCCACGGCCGCCCGCGCCATGGCAGGTCGCGCAGTGAACGTCGTAGAGCGCGGCGCCGCCGGCGACCGAGACCGCGTGGTAGGGCACGGCGGGACGCCGGTAGGTGGTCGGATAGGCGTCCACCGACACGGGTGGCAGCGCGACCCAGAGGCCGATGACGATCGCGGCGCCGCCGGCGCCCACCAGCAGAATGCGCCACGACCGCAGCAGCAACCCCACGATCGACGCCAGCAGCCCCACGAAGGCGACCTGCGTGCCGATCAGGAAGCGGGTGTTGCCGCCCGGGAGCTGGGCCGCCGCCTCCCAGGAAAAGCGCACCGTGAACGGCCACCGGATCGCATCGTGCACCGCGGGCGGCGACAGGGACAGCGCGGCGGTGACGAGGAGGATCAGCAGCGCGAGCGCCGCTTCCCAGGCCACGAAGCGGCCGAGGCGCGCCATGGCCGGGCGGCCCACGGTGGCGCCGTCACCCGACACGCGCGGCAGCAGCCGGCGGCGGTTCCATTGGGCCAGGAGCAGGATCGGGATCAGCAGCGAGATCTTGATGAGCAGGAGCCAGCCGTAGCGCGTGCCGACCAGCGCGGGGACGCTGCCGACCTGAAACCACGCATTGGCCGAGCCGGTGGCGATGACGAGCAGCATCAGGGCCAGCGCCAGGCGCGAGAAGCCGCGCACCGCCAGCACCGCGAAGGGGCGCGCGTCCGCGCCCGCCTCGGTGGAGGATGCCCGCAGGAGCGCGGCCAGCGGCAGGAGCGCGCCGAACCAGGCGCCGGCCGTGACCAGGTGGAGGGCGTCGAGCAGGGCCGCGGCCAGCCCGAGCGGCTCGACGGCGGCCGCGTGACCCGCCCACGCCATGGCCCCGGCGCCCAGCGCGGCGAGCAGCCACGCCTGCCCGCGGAACGCGAGGCGGTCGGCGGGGGCGTGCTCGCGCTCGCGCAGGAGCAGCAGCGCGGTCAGCAGGAGCAGCAGGCCGTGGCGCACCAGCCACACGGTCCCGAACTGGCTCCGGCCGAGGAGTCGCAGCCATTCCGAGAGATCGACGACGGCGCCGGCGCGGCCGGTGACCACCGCGGTCTGGTAGGCGAGCGCGGCGATCCCGGAGGCGAGGAGCAGCGCGGCGAGCCCGCGCGCCCAGCGGAGCATGCGCGCCTCCCAGGCGAGCGCGGTCGGCCGGTCGCTGCGCCCGGCCAGGAGCAGCGCGGTGACCAGGCCGACCAGGCCGAGGCCGCACGCCAGATGCAGCCAGCGGACCGCGATGCCGAAGGTCATCACGAGGGTTTGCGCGTCAGGAGCATCACGATGACCACGATGAGCACGCCCGCGGCCAGGGCCAGCGCGCCCGCGAGAAGGCCCACCGCCAGCGGGCTCAACCCCTCCGAGCGCAGCGGCCCGCCGTGGTCGGCCCACGCCGCGGTCGCCAGCCGGAGGAGGACGGGTCTCATGGGCGGCCTCATTATAATGAGTGGCGGAGAGCCCGGCCCCATGAACCGTCCCGGAGCACCCGCGCGCCCGCCCGTCCGCGCCGTCATCTTCGACGCGGGCAACACGCTCCTGCGCATGAATTACGGCATCATCGCCGAGCACCTGTCGGCCCGCGGCCGCGCCGCGAGCCGCGAGCAGGTCGAGGACGCGGAGCTGCGGGCGCGCGTGCGGCTCGATCCGCATCTGGCCCCCGGCGTGTCCACCGAGAGCACGGTCACCCACGGGCGCTACCTGCGCTACCTGCTGGAGAACCTGGCGATCACCGACGAGGCGGAGATCGAGGCGATCGCGCGGTGGCGCCGCGGCTACAACCTACCGGTCGGGTTGTGGAACCGGGCCGATCCCGAGGCGGTCCCGGCGCTTCGCCGCGTGCGGGAGGCGGGGCTCGTGGCCGGGGTCATCTCGAACTCCAACGGCTCCGTGCGCTCGATCCTGGTGGAGACCGGTCTCGCCGCGCACCTGCACTTCATCATCGACTCCGCGGTGGTGGGCGTGCAGAAGCCCGACCCGCGCATCTTCCATCTGGGGCTGCGCGAGGCGGGCGTGGCGCCCGCGGAGGCGGTCTACGTGGGCGACCTCTACTCGGTGGACGTGCTGGGCGCCCGCGCGGCCGGGCTCGACGGCATCCTGCTCGATCCCCGCGGGTTCTGGGCGCCGCGAGACTGCCGGCTGGCCCGGGGGCTGGAGGACGCGGTGCGGCTGGCGCTCGAGTAGTCCGGAGAGGTCAGTCGGGGAGGGTCACGTAGGGGTAGCGTCGGAGGGCGTCGTAGACCACGCGCTTCATCCGCTCGACGGCGGCGGCGGTCCGGCCCTCGAAGCGCAGGGTCAGGTACGGATTGGTGTTGGACGCGCGCACGAGCCCCCAGCCCTCCGGGAAGATGATGCGGACCCCGTCGATGTCGATGGTCTCGTAGCGGCTCTTGAACTCCCGGGCCAGCTCGGCCACCAGCGCGAACTTCCGGTCGTCGGGGCAGGGCGCCTTCAGCTCGGGGGTGGCGTGCAGATGGGGCAGCGTGTCGAAGTGCGCGGAGGCGGGCCCGGATCCGGCGGCCACGAGCTGAAGGAAGCGGCAGGAGGCGAGGATGCCGTCGTCCACGCCGTACCAGTTCTCGCCGAAGAACATGTGGCCGGAGACCTCGCCGCCGAGCAGGATCCCGTCCTCGCGCATCTTCCGCTTGAGGTGCGAATGGCCCGTCTTCCACATGATGGGCTGCCCGCCGTGCTTCTTGACGTCGTCCACCAGCACCTGCGAGGACTTGACGTCGAAGACGATCTTGGCCCCCGGGTGGCGGGTCAGGAGATCCCGGGCCAGGAGGGCCAGGAGCAGGTCCGCTTCGTGGCGGCGCCCCCGCTCGTCCACGATGCCGACCCGATCGGCGTCGCCGTCGTAGGCCACGCCCACGTCGGCGCCCACCTCGAGGGTCCTCGCCACCAGGTCCCGCATGTTCTCCTCCATCTCCGGATCCGGGAGATGGTTGGGGAAGGTGCCGTCGGACTCGCAGTACAGCTCCACCACCTCGCAGCCGAGGCGGCGCAGCAGCTCGGGGGCGAACACCCCCGCGATCCCGTTGCCCGCGTCCACTACGACCTTCAGGCGTCGCCCGAGCGTGACGCGCGAGGTGATCGCGTCCAGGTACTCGTCGCGCGGGTCGCGCCGGGTACGGGTGCCCGCGCCGCGCTCGAAGTCGCCCGACTTGATGGTGGCGAGCAGCTCCTGGATCTCGCTCTCGGTGAGCGGGGCCGCGCCCGCGTGCACCATCTTGACCCCGTTGTCGGAGACGGGGTTGTGGCTGCCGGTGACGGTGGCGCCCCCGTCGAGCTTCCAGTGCGCGGTGGCGAAGTAGAGCAGCGGGGTGTGATTGACGCCGATGTCCACCACGTCGAGCCCGGTGGCGAGCACCCCGGTCCCGAAGCCCTCCTTGAGCGCGGGCGACGACGTCCGGTTGTCCATCCCGAGCGCGACGGTGCGGCCCCCGCGGCGCTTCACCAGGGTGCCGTAGGCCCGGCCCACCAGCTCGAACACCGGCGGGGTGATGTCGACGCCGACCTTGCCGCGCACGTCGTAGGCGCGGAAGATGTAGGGGTTCAGCTCCGCCACCGGGCGGCCGCCGTCTAGAGGACCGCGACCGCTTCGATCTCGATCAGCCACTCCGGCATGGCGAGGGCCGCCACCGCCACCAGGGTCGAGGCGGGCGACTTCTTGCCGAGGAACTCCTCACGGATGGCGGCGAGATCGGCCCGATGCCGGATGTCGGTGAGATAGGTGTTGATCTTGACGATGTTGTCCATCGTGCCGCCGCCCGCCTCGACCTGGGCCTTGAGCGCCTGGAAGGTGGCGCGCGCCTGCGCCTTGAAGTCGCCGCGATGCGCGGGCCCGCCCTTGTCGTCGTAGGCGACCTGCCCGGCGAGGTAGAGAATGGTCTGGGCGCCCGTCACCTTCACGGCCTGCGAGTAGGCGGGTGGATCCCAGACTCCCTGGGCGGCGTAGCGCTGGATGGTGGCCATGCGATGTCCTCCGATCGGTGATGGGGTCTCGATGATTGAGGTACTATAGCGCGAACGGAGAGAGCCCTTGAGCGCAGAGTTCGTGCTCGTTCACGGCGCCATGCACGGCGCCTGGTGCTGGATTGCGCGCGCGATCCGATGCTCTCGCAGCCGGACGAGCTGGTGCGCCTCCTCACCCGCATCGCCTAATCGCCGCCGGAGGCCCGCCATGGACGACGCCCTCAAGGAGAAGACGCGCAAGACCGCCCGCATGCTCTTTCACTCGATCAAGAGCGGGGTGGGCTTCGACACGTGGAAGAAGTTCGACAAGGATCTCGCCCGCGAGCTCAGCATGTTCTTCACCGGTACGCTCTACAGCCGCGAGGTCATCTCCCAGAAGCAACGCGAGCTGTGCGCGGTGGCCTCGCTCACCGTGCTCAACCGCCGCAACGAGGTGCGCGCCCACATCCACGCCGCGCTCAACGTGGGGGCGAGCCGCGCGGAGGTGACCGAGGTGATCTTCCAGCAGGTCACCTACGGCGGCATGCCGGTGGTGGTGGAGGCCCTCGAGGTGTTCAAGGAGGTCCTCCAGGAGCGGGGCGAGTGGCAGGAGTGAGCGCCGAAGGCTTGATGCACGAGGAAGTGGCGGCCGCGATCAAGGCGGCGCGGGCCGCGGGTGAGATCGCGATGCGGTACTACCGCGGCGGCTTCGAGGTCACGATCAAGCCGGACCAGACCCCGGTCACCCAGGCCGATCGCGAGGCCGAGCAGGCCATCAAGCGGGTGCTGGGGCGCGCCTTTCCCAATCACGGCTTTCTGGGTGAGGAGCTCGGCGAGGAAGGGCCCAAGGACCGGCGCTGGATCATCGATCCCATCGACGGCACCAGGAACTTCATCCGGCGTGTGCCGGTCTGGGCGGTGCTCATCGGCCTCGAGGAGGCGGGTGAGGTGACCGCGGGGGTCGTCTTCAATCCGGCCAGCAACGAGCTGTTCTGGGCGCGGCGGGGCGACGGGGCCTGGGCCGACGGCGAGCGCCTGCAGGCGTCCGGATGCGCCACGTTGAAGGACGCGATGCTGCTGCACGCCGATCTCCACCTCTTGCGGGCGGGCGGCTACTGGGACCGCTTCGTGCGCGTGGTCGACGCCTGCGGTCGCACCCGCGGCTTCGGGGACTACTACGGCTACGGCCTGGTGGCGTCGGGCAAGGCGGAGATCTACCTCGAGACCGACCTCAAGCCCTGGGACGTCGCGCCGGTGAAGATCCTGGTGGAGGAAGCGGGCGGGCGGCTCACCGACTTCGCGGGCCGGCCCACCATCTACAGCGGGTCGGTGCTCGCCACCAACGGGCGGCTGCACGACGAGGTGCTGGCCCTGCTCGCCTGAACAACACCCTCTCCCCTCTGGGGAGAGGGCAGGGTGAGGGGCGAACGGGTGAGGGGCGAACGGGTGAGGGGGTCAAAGAGGAGACGATGCGACTCGAACCATTCCGTGCGATCCGTCCAGCCCCCGCGCTCGCGGCCACGATCGCATCGCCGCCCTACGACGTGGTCAGCCGGACCGAGGCGGCGGCCCTCGCGCGGGACAATCCGCTCTCCTTCCTCCACGTCGGCCGCGCCGAGATCGACCTGCCGGAGACGGTGGACCCATACGATCCGCGCGTCTACGCGACGGCGCGGCGGCGCCTCGACCGGCTGGTGGCGGACGGCGCGCTGCTGCGCGACGAGCACCCCGCGCTCTATCTCTACCGCGAGGTGATGGCGGGCCGCGCTCAGATCGGCGTGGTCTGCGGCGTGCACGTCGACGACTACGAGGCCGACGTCATTCGCAAGCACGAGAGGACCCGGCCCGACAAGGAGGACGACCGCACTCGCCACCTGCTCGCGCTCGAGGCCCACGCCGAGCCGGTGCTGCTGCTCTATCGCGGCCGGCCGGAGATCGATCGCCTCGTGGCCGCGGCCATCGAGGCGGCCCCGCTGTACGACTTCACCACGCCGGACGGGATCGCCCACACTGTGTGGCGCCTGCCCGACCCGGCGCCGTACCAGCGCGCCTTCGGCGGAGTCCCCCACGCCTACGTGGCCGACGGGCATCATCGCTCGGCCAGCGCGTGGCGGGCCGCGCGCGAGCTGCGGGCCGCGGACCGCGGGCATACCGGCGAGGAGGAGTACGACTGGTTCCCGGCGGTCCTGGTGCCCGCCGACCAGCTCCGGATCCTCGCCTACAACCGGGTGGTGACGGATCTCGCGGGCCGGCGCCCCGCGGAGGTGCTCGCCGAGCTGGGGCGGCTCGGGCGCCTTGGCCCCACCGACGATCCGGTGCCGCCGCGCCCGGCCACGTTCTGCTTCTACCTGGGCGGACACTGGCACCGGCTCGAGCTGGCGGAGGACTCGATCGATCGGACCGATCCGATCGGCGCCCTCGACGTCTCGCTGCTCCAGGCGCGGGTGCTGGGCCCGGTGCTGGGCATCATCGACCAGCGCACCGACAAGCGTGTCGATTTCGTCGGCGGCATCCGCGGCGCCGAGGCGCTGGTCGCGCGCGTGGACTCGGGCGAGGCCGCGCTCGCGATCTCGCTCCACCCCACGACGGTGGAGCAGCTCATGGCCGTCTCCGACGCGGGCCACGTCATGCCGCCGAAGAGCACGTGGTTCGAGCCCAAGCTCCTGAGCGGGCTCTTCGTCCATCCCTTTGAGTGAGGCATCGAGGTCCACCCGTCTTGACAAGCGCTGGGCCCCGTCCGAGAATCGCGGCAGCTCGATCGTTCTTCACCGCCGACGTGACCACCTTCATGAGGAGGACGCATTCATGAGCACCATCAGCAGGCGGCGCTTTCTCGGGAACGCGGGATTGCTCGGAGCGGGGGCGGTGCTGGGGGAGGGGGCGCTCCGGGGCGCGCGAGCGGACAAGCCGCTGAACTTCTCGGGATGGGTCTTCAAGCCCGACACCGTGAAGGACTACGTCGACTTCTACAACCGGAAGCACGGCGGGCAGGTGAAGTACGAGGCGATCCCGTGGACCGCGTACCACCCCACCATGGAGACGCGCGCCTTCGCGGGCGAGATCGTGGACGTGATGTACTGCAACCACAACAACCGCGAGCGCTGGTACGAGAACGGGCTGATCCGGCCGGTCGACGACCTGCCCGGCACCGACGAGCTCAAGAAGAAGATGACGCCGGCGAACCTGGACAGCCTGAAGAGCAAGGACGGCAGCAAGCTCCTCGGCCTGCCCTACTTCACCAGCCTCTTCGTCCTCATCTACAACGAGCCGATGCTGCGCCAGGCCGGCATCAAGGCGCCGGCCAAGAGCTGGGACGAGCTGGTCGAGCACTGCACGAAGCTCAAGCGGGACAAGGTCAGCGACACCCCGTTCCTGCCCAACTGGAACAACAGCCCGTCGGGCACCATGCCCCAGTTCATGACCGACTGCTTCTCCGAGGGGGCGAACGTCTTCGACGCCAAGAACCGGGTGATCGTGGACCAGGAGCCCGGCGCGGCGCGAGCCATGGAGCGGTGGCAGAAGGTCTACAAGGCGGAGCTGGTGAATCCCGAGGTGCTCACCAAGACCTCGTCCACCGACACCCACCGCATCTTCTGGACCGGGCGCTACGCCTACCACACCAACCACTCGTACTATCTCAAGACCATCGCGGGGGAGCCCGAGAACTCGAAGCTCGCGCCCAAGAAGGCCCGGATGGCGATGTACCCGGGGACCGGGCAGACCTACATGTGGACCGACTCATACGTGGTGAACGCCAAGAGCAAGGCGCTCGAGGACGCGTGGAAGCTCACGAAGTTCCTCGGCGGCAACCTGAACGGTGACTGGTACGTCCAGCGGCAGTGGTGCCTGATCTCGGGCCTCGACAACCCGTACCCCGAGATGTACGACCACCCCGAGATCATCCAGTCCTACGATCGGTGGATCGACCTCAAGCTGCTGCGCGAGCAGTACAAGAAGGGCAAGGTCATCGCGGCCTACAAGGAGCCCTGGTACGGCGAGTACGACATTAAGGCGGTGGCCATCGTGCACAACATCATCCGGGGCGCCACGACGGTGCCCAAGGGCCTGAAGGACCTGGTCGCGCTCCAGAAGTCGCTGGCCTAGTTGGCCCCCGATCTCCGCCGCTCGACGATCCCCCGGGGGATCCCGACCCCGGTGGCGGTGCCCCGCCTTGGGTGGCGCTCCGTGCGCCTGTCCGAGGTCTCGTTCGCCTGGCTGCTCGTGGCCCCGGCGCTCCTCGCCGTCGGGGCGGTGGTCGCGGTCCCGCTCGCCTACTCGCTCTGGCTCTCCTTCACCGACGTCAACCTGCTCCGCACGAGCGGCCCCGCCATCGAGATGTTCGGGATGCGGCTCCCTCTCTTCCGCTGGGTGGGGCTGAAGAACTACCTCCAGGTCTTCTCCGACCCGCTCTACTGGGATTCCCTCTGGCGCACGCTCTATTTCGTCGGGGCGTTCGTGATCGAGGCGACCCTGGTCGGCCTCGGGGTGGCCCTGGTGTTGAACGAGCGCTTCCCGGGCCGTCCCTTGATCCGAAGCCTGCTCCTCGTCCCGTGGTCGCTGTCACGCATAGTCGTGGGGCTGCTCTGGATCGGCATCCTCGACTTCGAGTTCGGCGCCTTCAACGGCTACATGCAGCGACTCGGCCTGCTGAGCGGGTCCGTGGCCTTCTTCAAGGACGGGTTCAGCGCGCTCAACGTGCTGGTGTCGGTGTACATGTGGAACCAGGCGCCGTTCGCGACCCTCCTGTTCCTGGCCGGCATGCAATCGATCTCGGAGGATCTCTACGCGGCCGCCGAGGTGGACGGCGCGGGATACTGGCAGCGGTTCCGCTACGTGACGCTGCCCGCGCTCCGGCCCATTCTCTTCCTGGTGCTGGTGCTGTGCACGGTGAACGGCTTTCTCATGCTGGACCTCATCTACATCCTCACCATGGGCGGGCCCGCGAACGAGACCACCACCATCTCCTGGCTCGGGTTCCAGACGACCTTCGCCTTCTTCAAGTTCGGCCCGGGTACCGCGATCCTCTACACGCTCACCGCGCTCTGCCTGCTCCTGACGTTCATCTACCACCGGCTCATCCTGGCCCGCTTCGATCCGGAAGGCTGACAGCGTGGCGCGATCGACGTCGAGCCGGTGGGGGGGTCCGGGGGAGGAGCGGCGGTCGCTCCCCCCCGGTTACCGATCAAACAGCTACAAGGCGCGCTCCGTGCGGAGCCGCGCCCTCCTCTACGGCCTCATCTTCGTGGTTACCCTCTGGCTCATCGGCCCCTTCATCTGGCTGCTCGTCACCAGCGTCTCCTATCAGCGGAACCTGCTGGCCCGGCCGCTGGCGTTCGTCCCCCCCGAGGTCACCCTGGAGAATTACCGGATGATCCTCGGCCTCGTGCGCTTTCACGCCGAAGGTCAGGCGGCCAAGATCCTGCCTTCGATGCTGAACACGCTGATCGTGGCGTCGGCGGTCACGGTCGTGAACCTCCTGGTCGGCACCACCGCGGGCTACGCTTACGCGCGCTTCCGGTTCCCGCTCAAGACCTTCTCGCTCTTCGCCCTGCTGTTCACGCGGATGTTGCCCACCATCGTGCTGATCCCGGCCTTCTTCCTGATGTTCCGGGCGCTCGGGCTGCAGAACACCCTCACCGGGCTGGTCGTGGCCTACTGCTCCTTCACGCTGCCGTTCACGGTGTGGATCATGAAGGCGTACTTCGAGACGATCCCGGCCGACCTCGACAAGAGCGCGCTCGTCGACGGCTGCAACCGCCTGCAGGCCTATTGGAGGGTGGTGCTCCCGGTGTCGGGGCCGGGACTGGTGGCGGGCGGGGCCTTCACCTTCATGCTGTGCTGGAACGAGTTCGTGGTGGCCCAGGTGCTCAACAGCAAGCCGGGCACCACCACGCTGCCGCCGGTGATCGCGGCCATGAACGGCCAGGTGAACGTGGACTACTCGGTGATCGCGGCCTCGGGTTTCCTGGGGGCGCTGCCCGCGGTCCTGCTCGTCCTGATCTTCCAGAAGTACATGGTGCAGGGCCTCACCGCCGGGTCCGTCAAAGGCTGACCGGGGTCAGGTCTTGCATTCCGACATTTTCTCCGATGTCGGGGCCTGACCCCGACATTCTGAATCCCCGACATTCTGTATCCCCCGTTGACATTGACGCGCGCGCCCGGGTTTCATAGCGTGGGGTCGTGGGACAGCCGCCGCTGACCTTGAGGCGCTGGAAGCGGGCCGAGTACGAGCGGCTCGTCGATCTCGGCGTGTTCGAGGGTGACCCCGTCGAGCTCATCGGCGGGCAGCTCATCGTCGCGGAGCCCCAGAACAGCTCGCATGCGACCGCGGTCGGCGCCGCCGACGATGCGCTGCGGGCGGTGTTGCCGCCCGGCTTCATCGTGCGGGCCCAGATGCCGATCGCCCTCGACGACGACTCGGCGCCCGAGCCCGATCTGGCGGTGGTGCCCGGCCGGCGCGCCGACTACCGATACGGACACCCCACGCGGGCGGTGCTCGTGGTGGAGGTGGCCGACTCGAGTCTCCACTTCGATCGGCACCACAAGGGCGGTCTCTACGCGCGCGCCCGGATCGCCGAGTACTGGGTCGTCAACCTGGTCGACCGGGTCGTGGAGATCTATCGCGATCCGGAGCCTGACCCGGCGGCCCCGCATGGATGGCGCTATCGCTCGGTGTTCCGGCTGTTGTCGCCCGCGGTGGTCGCGCCGGTCGCCCTCCCGCCGGCGCAGGTCCGCGTCGCGGATCTGCTGCCCTAGCATCCGGCCGGCGCGGCGGATCCCCTCAGTCCGGCAGGTAGAGCCGGGTGAAGTGGTCGTCGGTGACCTGGCCGTCGGGCGTCACCGTGAAGTTCGACGTGATCAGGCCCTGCGCGCCCGCGAAGCGCTCCTCGCCGCCGGTGATCCGCCACATCACCACGCCGTGGCTCCCGCTGCCGTCCGGGGCCGGCCCCACGTGCCCACGGCCCACGGTGTCGAAGGAGATGGACCCCGCGCGGCCGTAGGTGATGGTGCCGTTCTCCACGAAGCTGCCGTCGGGGAAGCGCTCCACCCGCGACTCGAGCTCCGCGGATTCGCCCGCGACCGGCTCGACGGCCGCGCTCACCCCGTCCGGCCCCAGCACCGCCCGCAGCGCCTGGCTGGGCGCGGTGGTGCGGGCCTGGCGCTTCGTGGCCGAGCCGGGGACCGGCCCGCCGCGGCCGCGGAACTCGAGCGCGAAGACCAGCTCGCGCACGGCCTAGAACACGATCACGCCGCGGCCGAGCTCGCCGGCGGCGAGCGCGCGGAACGCCTCGTTGGCGTCCTCGAGCGCGTAGCGGTGGGTGATCAGCTCGTCGATGCGCAGCTTGCCGGCCTGGTAGAGGCTCACCAGCCGGGGCAGGTCCTCCCGCGTGCGCGCGCTGCCGTAGCTCGAGCCGCGGATGACCCGCTCCCCGGTGACCATGGGCCGCACGTCGAGCGGCACGGTGGCCCCGGTCTCCGGCACCCCGATCAGCACGCAGGTGCCGCCCGGGGCCAGGGCGTCGACCGCCTGGGTGATCGGGCGCGTCGCGCCCACCGCCACGAAGGTGAAGTCGGCCCCGCGCCCGGTGATGGCGCGGATGGCGGCGGCCGGCTCTTCCTTGGAGGCGTCGATCCCGTGGGTGGCGCCGACCCCGCGCGCGTGGTCGAGCTTGGAGGCCAGGAGATCCACCGCGATGATCGGATGCGCGGCCACCATCGCCCCGCCCTGGATCACGTTGAGGCCGACGCCGCCCACCCCGAAGACGGCCATGCTCGCCCCCGCGGGCACCGCCGCGGTATTGAGCACCGCCCCGACGCCGGTCATGACCGAGCAGCCGATCAGGGCGGCGCGGTCGAGCGGCATGGCGGGATCGATGCGGATCGCGCAGGACTCGTGCACCACGGTGCGCGAGGCGTACGTGGCCACGTGGCCGTAGTGGTAGACGGGCAAACCTCCGAGACTCATTCTGGTAGTCCCATCGGGCAGTACCCCCTTGCCGGGCTGGCGCCGCTCGCAGAGGTTGGGCCGGCCGATCACGCAGTAGTGACAGCGCCCACAGGTGGGCGCCCATGAAAGAACCACGTGATCGCCCACCGCCAGCTCGGTGACGCCGGGGCCGAGGGCCTCCACCACGCCCGCGCCCTCGTCACCCAGCACGATGGGCAGGGGCACGCCCGTCCAGCTCCCGTCGGCGGCGTGCAGGCAGCTGTGGCAGACGCCACTGGCCGCCATCCGCACCAGCACCTCGCCCACCCGCGGCGCCTCGAGCGCGACGTCCTCCACCCGCTGCGGCTGGCCCTGCTCGAAGAGAACGGCTGCGCGCATGACGGCCTCCGTGAGACTCAGCGGCTGTAGCGGATCCGCGGATCGAGGTAGCTGTAGAGCAGATCCACCAGCAGGTTGATGGTCATGAACAGGACCGCGATGAACAGGATGGTGGACTGGGTGAGCGGGTAGTCGCGCTGGTAGATGGACCAGAGCACGAGGCGGCCGACGCCGGGCAGGGTGAAGACCTCCTCGACCACCACGGTGCCGCCGAGCAGGATGCCGATCTGCAGGCCGATCACCGTCACCACCGGGATCAGCGCGTTGCGGAGGGCGTGCTTGAGCACCACGATGCGGGAGGCCAGGCCCTTGGCGGCCGCGGTGCGGATGTATTCCGAGTTGAGCACGTCGAGCATGCACGCGCGCGTGGTGCGGGCGATGTTGGCCGCGCTCGCGGTGCCGAGGCAGAGGGCGGGCAGCACCATGATGGTGAGGTTGCGACGGGGATCGGTCCAGAAGTCCACCCACATCACCGGCGGCATCCAGCGCAGGTAGAGCGAGAAGAAGAGGATGAGCATGGTGCCCTGCCAGAACACCGGCACCGAGAGCCCGAGGAGCGTGCCCACCCGCGTGACGTTGTCCACCGCCTGGTCGCGGCGGACCGCGGAGACGATGCCGGCCGGCACGCCCAGCACCAGCGCGAACGCGACCGCGAACAGGGTCAGCTCGAGGGTGACCGGCAGCCGCTCCATGATCAGCGCGACCACCGGCTTGCCCGTCCGCCACGAGGTGCCGAAGTCACCCTGCGCGAGCTGGCCCAGCCAGCGCCCGTACTGCACGTACCAGGGCTGGTCCAGCCCGAAGAAGCGCCGGAGCTCGGCCACCATGGCCGGGCTGACGATGGCGTCGGCGCCGATCATCTGCTCGACCACGGTGCCCGGGATCAGCCGCAGCATCAGGAACACCAGCACCGTCAGGCCCAGCAGGGTCAGGGCCATCGAGTACAGGCGGACGACGAGATAGCGCGTCACGGGAGGTCCCGCGTCGAATAGCGTGCAAGGGGAGATCGGGCGCAGCGCGGAAGCGAGCGAGCGCGCCCAGTCGAATGTGGTGGGGGGGTCTGGGGGAGGAGCGGCGCCGCTCCCCCCCAGATCAGAACAAGCACTTCAGGCCTTGTCTATCCACGCGCCGTCGAAGCCGTAGAGCAGGGTGGTGGGGTGTTGCTTGAAACCCTTGATGTGGCGCTGGGTGAAGTCGATGGTCTCGGCCGAGAAGAGCCAGAGGTGCGGGACGTTCTCCAGGATCTGGATCTGCACCCGGTCGTAGATCTCCTTGCGCTTCTTCTGGTCCATCGTGCGCCGGCCCTCCTCGAGCAGCCCGTCCAGGTCCGGCACGCTCCAGCTGTTCCAGTTCTGGCCCTTGGTGGAGTGGAGCGCGCGGAAGAAGGCGGTATCCGGATCCGCGTAGCCGGGGGTGGTGTTCATGGTCATGTCGAAGTCCTTGGCGAGCCACCGCTTGATCCAGACCGCGTACTCCACGTTCTCGATCTGCATGGTGATGCCGATGCGCTTGAGATGGGCCGCGATGACCGGCGCCCCCGCCACCATGGTGGGAAAGGTCGGGATCACCATGCACTTCACGGTGAAGCCCGCGCCCTGGCCCGCGTCGGCCAGCAGCTTCTTGGCCTTCTCCACGTCCGGCTTGTAGTACCTCATCCACGTCTCCTCGGGGAGCTGCCAGGGCTTCATGGGCGCGGTGGCCGGTGGTGTGAGGCGGCCGAACCCGGCCGCGGCCACCCGCAGCACCTGGCTCCGGTCCACCGCCCAGCTGATGGCCTGCCGCACCCGCACGTCCTTGAGCGGCCCCCGGCTGGCGGTGATATTGAGGAAGTCGTAACCGAGGCGCGAGCTGCGGTAGCCGGTGAGGGTCTTCTCGTCCTTGAGCAGGTTGTAGTTCTTGTTGTCCTCGATGAAGGCGTGCTGGATCTGGCCGGTACGCAGCGCGGCCACGATATTGGCCTCGTCGGGGATGGTGCGGATCACCAAATCGTCCACGTAGGGCCGACCCTTCTTGAAGTAGTACGGGTTCTTCTTGAGCACGAGCTGCTGCTCCACCTTCCAGTCCACCAGCATGAAGGGGCCGGTCCCCAGCGCGGCCTTGTTGAGATCGCCGTGCTTCTTGATCCCAGCCTCGTTGATGATGAAGCCCCAGAACCCGCCGAGGGCGGCGAGCAGCCCCGCGAACGGCTCCTTGGTCACGAACTTCACCGCGTACTTGCCGGCCGGCTCGACCTTGTCCACCGCGATGAAGTCGGACTTGCCGGGGGACTTCTCGAAGAGCCGGTCGAAGGTGAACTTCACGTCCGCGGAGGTCAGCTCCTGGCCGTCGTGGAACTTCACGCCCTGGCGGAGCTTGAAGGTCCAGGTGAGGCCGTCCTTGCTCGTCTCCCACGACTCGGCCAGCTCGGGATTCGGGGTCATGTTCTCGTCGAAGCGCACGAGCTGGCTGTACATCATGGGCGAGCGCCGGCTACGGGAGAGCGCGGGGACGAGCTGGGGGTCGAGCCCGGTGGCCTCGGTGGTCTGGGCCGAGATCAGGGTGCCGCCCGGCTTCGGGGTCTGCGCGGCGGCGGCGCGACCCACCGCGAGGGCGCCGAGGGTGAGGCCGCCCGCCTGGAGGAGCTGGCGGCGGCTGAGGTGGGAGCGGGACGAGCCGTGGTCGATCGTCATGGTCGTTCCTCCTGTGACGGGGTTACCGGGCGCCGGGGTCGAGGACGTCGCGCAGGCCGTCGCCCAGCAGGTTGAAGGCGAGGACGGTGACCATGATCGCGATGCCGGGGAAGACCGAGATCCACGGCGCGGTCTCGAGATACGTCCGCCCCTCGTTCAGCATGTTGCCCCAGGACGGAGTGGGGGGCTGGGCGGAGAGGCCGAGATAGCTGAGCGACGCTTCGATCAGAATGGCCTGCGATAGGGCCACCGTGCCCTGCACCACGAAGGGGGAGAGGACATTGGGCAGCACGTGCTTGAGCGCCACCACCCAGCGGGTCGCCCCGAGCGCGCGGATGGCCTCCACGTACTCCTTCTCGCGCTCGGCGAGCACGGGCCCGCGCATCACCCGGGCGAAGAGCGGCACGTAGACCACCGCGATGGCGATGACCGCGCTGTTCACCCCCGGGCCGCGCATGGCCGCGACGCCCACCGAGAGCAGGAGGCCGGGGATGCTGAAGAAGATGTCCAGCACGCGGTTGATGACGTTGTCCCAGGCCCCGCCCAGATACCCCGCGGCGAGCCCGAGCGCGCCGCCCAGCGCCATGGCCACCGCGATGGAGGTGGCGGCCACGTAGAGCGAGATCCGGGTGCCGTGGATCACGCGGCTCAGCACGTCGCGCCCGAACCGATCGGTGCCGAAGAGGGCCTGGGCGCCGGGCCGGGCCTCGATCAGGTCGAAGTTCTGCTCGTCGGGCTCGTACGGCGCGATGGAGCCGGCGAAGACCGCCACCAGGACGACGAAGACGACACAGACCGCGCCGGCGACGACCACGACGCTGTGGGTGACGCGCCGGAGCCGGCGGCTCCATCGAAGTCGGTGTGGCGCGACGACCGTCGAGCCGAGCACCCCTTCGGGCCGGACGTCCACGGGGGAACACTAGGCCGGACGTTCACACCTGTCAAGCGTACGGCCGGCGCGCGGCCTCGATGGTCAGCGAAGGACGCGGTCGCCCGCGAGGCGCTCCAGCGCGGCCTTGATCGCGAAGGCCACGACGGCCGAGCCGGCCGCCGCGATGATCCGCTGCGTGGCCGATGGCTCTACCGCGACTCGCTCGGGCCGCTCGATCATGCGCCCGACCGCCTCGCGCAGGCGGCTGCCCTTCGCCATCAGCGTGTTGCGCCGGCGCGCCTGCCAGACTCCGAATGCGACCCAGGCCGCGGCGGCGGCCCCCGCCGCGAGGACGCTCAGCGTGACGCCGACCGCGTGGCGCCGCACCTGGAGCGGGACGTCGGTCAGCTCCTGGCGCCGCCGGTCGAGCTGGTCGACGAGCGTGCCGAGCTCGTCTCGCACTCGCGTGATGTCTCGGTCGAGTGCCGCCGGGTCTCGGGGCGTTGCGCTCTCCACCCGGCTCATGTCACCTGCTCCTTCATCCATTGCCAGTCTTCTTTCAAGGTCTTTCGGGTCAAGACCATGGGCGTGCGGACCCGTCGCTGCCACCCAACGCGGCCGGCGATCGCCCCGATGGCGAACACGACACTGGCCACGATGAGGGCGGCCAGCCAGCCCGGCATGTAGGCGGCGAGAGCGAGCACCACCGCCACCAGCAGCAGGTTGACCCCGATCAGGGCCGCCAGCAGGGCGATCCCGAGTCCAACCGCCAGGATCCGCCAGGAGCGCAGGTCGCTCGCCATCTCGGCGCGCGCCAGCTCGATCTCCTTCTGGACCAGCAGGCCGGCCTTTCGCGCAAGCGCGCTGAGAAGTGCCCGGGTACTCGGCGCCGAGTCGGTCTCCGCGGCGGCTCGTTTCTCGTATTTCTGCATGGTCTCCTCCTTACCTCTCGGCGAAGCAAGGGGCATGCCCGGTCTTCTGGCCGCCCGGCGCCGCAGTTCACGCCGCCCGGCGTGGAAATTACCGCGTCGGACTTACCGGTTACGTCCCCGGGGAAACTTGGCGAGGCCTTATTCGTTACAGCTTATGATCGTTCTGATGCGGGCCTCGGTGGTGGCGGCGGTCCTCTGCGCGGTCCTGATGTCGGGAGCCGGGGCATCGGCCCGGACTCCCGAGACCGTGCTGCTGGAAGAGCTGACCTGGACGGAGCTCCGCGAGGCGATCCAGTCGGGCAAGACGACGATCATTCTCCCCGCCGGGGGCACCGAGCAGAACGGCCCACACATGGCGCTGGGCAAGCACAACGTCCGGGTGAAGGCGCTCTCGCAGCAGATCGCGCGGGCGCTCGGGGACGCGCTGGTGGCGCCGGTGGTGGCCTATGTTCCGGAGGGCGGTATCACGCCGCCCACCGGCCACATGCGCTTCCCGGGCACGATCACCGCGCCCGACGCGGCGTTCCAGCGGGTGCTCGAGTCCGCGGCGCGGAGCTTCAAGCTCCACGGGTTCCGGAACATCGTCTTGCTGGGCGATCACGGCTCCACCCAGGCCGGCCAGCGGGTGGTGGCGGCGCGCCTGAACCGGGAGTGGGCGCCCACGCCGGCGCGGGTCCACGCGATCGAGGCGTACTACCGCGCCGCCCTGGACGAGGTGCCGCGCCTTCTGAAATCCCGCGGCTATCCTGACGCCGAGCTGGGCCGCCACGCCGGGCTCACCGACACCGCGCTGATGCTGGCCATCGACCCGCGGATGGTCCGGACGGATCGCCTGCGCCCCGGGCGCGACGGCGACGGCGTGGACGGGGACCCGAGTCGCGCCACCGCGGAGCTGGGCCGGGCCGGCGCGGAGCTGATCGTGACGCGGACGGTCGAGGCCATCCGCAAATCCATCACGCATCGTTGAGGAGAGAACTCGTATGAAGGTCAGGCTGGGCTGGTTCCCGATCCTCGCGTGCCTCTGGGCCGGTGGCGCCGCCGCCCAGCCGGCCGCGCGTACCGTCGAGACCGTCCCCGGCATGCCGCCGGTGGTGGATCCGAGCAATCTCTACAGCGAGACCCGCTCGGACAAGCTCAGCCCCGCGGTGGCGGGCGCGCTGCCGCGCATCTACGTACCCAACCGCCAGGGCAACGACGTGACGGTGATCGATCCCGCCACCATGAAGGTGGTCGACCGCTTCACGGTGGGCATCCACCCCCAGCACGTGGTCCCCTCGTGGGACATGAAGACCCTGTGGGTCACCAACAACGCGGAGGGGCGCCCCGACGGCAGCCTCACGCCGATCGATCCCGCCACCGGCAAGCCGGGCCGGACCATCATGGTCGACGATCCGTACAACATGTACTTCTCGCCCGACGGGAAGTCCGCGATCGTGGTGGCGGAGGCCCTCAAGCGGCTCGACTTCCGCGATCCGCAGACGATGGCGCTGCAGTTCTCGCTCGCGGTCCCGCAGTGCAAGGGCATCAACCACGCCGATTTCTCCATCGACGGGCGCATCGCCATCTTCACCTGCGAGTTCCAGGGCAGCCTGGCCCGGGTCGACCTCGTCAGCCGCAAGGTCCTCGGCTACTTGAAGCTGTCGCGGGGCGGCATGCCACAGGACATCCGCATCGCGCCCGACGGCACCCACTACTTCGTGGCGGACATGAAGGCGGGGGGCGTCTTCGTCGTCGACGGCGCGACCTTCACCGAGACCGCCTTCATCAAGACCGGCATCGGCACGCACGGGCTCTATCCGAGCCGCGACGGCACGAAGCTCTACGTCGCCAACCGCGGCTCCGCCCACGTGTACGGGCCACCCAAGGGCAAGGGCAGCGTCTCGGTGATCGACTTCGCCACCCGCCAGATCGTGGCCACCTGGCCGATCCCGGGCGGCGGCAGCCCGGACATGGGCAACGTGAGCGTGGACGGCAAGGTGTTGTGGCTCTCCGCGCGCTTCGACAACCTGGTCTACGCCATCGACACCGCCACCGGCGAGGTACGCAGCATCCCGGTCGGCCGGGAGCCGCACGGTCTCACGGTGTGGCCGCAGCCGGGGCGCTATTCCCTGGGCCACACCGGCAACATGCGCTAGGAGGGCGCTGATAAGGGCCCATCTGCTTCGTTGACGCCCTCGGTCGCACGCTCAACGTACCGGGAGTACGCGTCGCGTGCGACCTTCGGGCGTCGCCTCGCAGCTGGACCCTTCTCAGCGCCCTCCTGAGAAAAAAGGGGCCCATCTGCTTCGTTGACGCCCTCGGTCGCACGCTCAACGTACCGGGAGTAC
>JBBDXN010000115.1:0-19300 GCA_040902305.1 Candidatus Rokuibacteriota bacterium
CCCCCGCCGGGGGGGGCGGCGGTCCACCCCCGTCGCCGAACCGCCGCGCTCTGCATGCGGTTCTGCACGAAGATGAAGATCAGCACGAGGGCGACGAACAGCCCCGCCAGCTCTCGCCAGCCGAACCCGCCCGGGGGGCGCCCCGGGCTCGACGCGGGCGGTCGCGCGTAGGTGCCCGCGATCGCGCGGTCGATCGCGTCGAGCCCCGCCGCGATGCCGTCCGCGGTGCGGCCCTCGCGAAAGCGCGGGGCCACGACGTCCCGGAGAATCGAGGCGGAGATGGCGTCGGTGAGGGTGCCCTCGAGCCCGTAGCCGACCTCGATGCGCATCTTCCGATCGTCGAGGAAGACGAGGAAGATGACGCCGTTGTCGAGGCCCTTCTGGCCGATGCGCCAGGCCTGGGCCAGGCGGATCGAGTAGCCCTCGAGGCTCTCTCCCTCGAGCCCGCGGAAGATGGCGACCACCACCTGGTTCCGGCTGGTGGCCTCGCGGGCGATCAGCTTCTGATCGAGACGGTCGCGGTCGGCGGGGGTGAGCGCGCCCGCGTAGTCGTTGACACGGCGGTCCGGCGGCGGCGGGACGGACAGGGCCGCCGCGCCCGGCCCGGCCAGGGCGGCCAGCAGCAGCGTCGCGAGCACGACCGGGCGGAGCAACCGCGCGCTTCCGCTCGAAGCGCCCGCTAGAACTTCACCTTCGGGGCGTCCTGGCTACCCGGCGCCGCCTCGAAGTAGGCCTTCTCCTTGAAACCGCGCAGCGAGGCCACCACGCTGCCCGGGAAGAGCCGGAGCCGGGTATTGTAGTCGCGCACCGCCTCGCTGTAGCGCATGCGCTCCACCGTGATCCGGTTCTCGGTGCCCTCGAGCTGGCTCTGCAGGGTCAGGAAGTTCTGGTTCGACTTCAGATCCGGATAGCGCTCCACCGTGACCAGCAGCCGCGCGAGAGCGCCGCTCAGCTGCTGCTGGGCCGCCTGGAACTTGCGGAACGCCTCGGGATCGTTGACCAGCTCGGGGGTGGCCTTGATCCCGGCCACGCTCGCGCGCGCCTTCGTGACCTCCTCCAGCACGGTCCGCTCCTGCGCCGCGAAGCCCTTGACGGTCTCCACCAGGTTCGGGATCAGGTCGGCGCGGCGCTGGTAGACGTTCTCCACCTGGGCCCACTTCTCGCCGACCGCCTGCTCGTGGGTCACGAGCTGGTTGTTGATGCCGATGGCCCACCCGATGCCGCCGATGACGATCAGGACGATCACGCCGAGAACGATCAGTCCGGTTTTCATGGCGCTCAGTATACCCCCCGGTCAGAGGTCGTTTCCCGAATACGACTGGACGAGTGTCTCAGTCGCCGAGGCGCGCGACCACCGCCTCGGCGAACTCGGCGGTGCCGAGCGTCCCGCCGAGGTCGCGCGTCTTGCCGCCTCCGGCCAGGGCGCGGTTGTAGCCGTCCTTGATCCGCTGGGCGGCCGCCGTGCACGCGGCATCGTCGCGCGTCTCGGCCAGGTGATTGAGGAGCATCACCGCGGACATCAGCAAGGCGAGCGGATTGGCGAGGTCCCGGCCCGCGATGTCGGGCGCGGAGCCGTGCACCGCCTCGAAGACCGCGACGTGGTCGCCGATATTGGCGCCGGGCACCACCCCGAGCCCGCCCACCAGGCCCGCGCAGAGATCGCTGAGCACGTCGCCGTAGAGGTTCTCCAGCAGGAGCATGTCGAAGCGGGTCGGGTCCTGCACCAGCCCCATGCAGCCGGCGTCGATGATCATCTCCTGGTAGCCGATCTCCGCGAACTCCCGATCGTGGACGGCGCGGGCGCAGCGGATGAACATCCCGTCGGTCAGCTTCATGATGTTGGCCTTGTGGAAGACGCTGACCGTCTTGCGCCCGCGCTGGCGCGCGTAGCGGAAGGCCCAGCGGGCGATGCGGGTACACGCCTTCTCGGTGGCGACCTTGGTGGTGGTGACCACCCCGGGCGCGAGCGTCGCCTCGATGCCTGAGTACAGCCCTTCCGTGTTCTCGCGGATGATCACGAGATCCACGCCGTCGTAGCGCGTGCGCACCCCGTCCAGGTTGCGGACGGGCCGCACCGCCGCGTAGAGATCCAGCTCCTTGCGCAGCCGCACGTTGATCGACGTGAAGCCCTCGCCGATCGGCGTCGTGCAGGGGCCCTTCAGCGCGACCTGGTGGCGGCTGATCGCCTCGAGCGTCTCGCGGGGCAGCACGTCCAGGCCCCGCTCGAGGGCGGCCAGGCCGGCGGGATGCTCGACCCACTCCACCGGCGCCCCGGCCGCGGCCAGGATGCGGCGCACCGCCGCGGTCACCTCGGGCCCGATGCCGTCCCCGGGAATGAGCACGACCTGATGGGGAGCCATGCCGTCATTATCGCTCCGCGCCGGACAAACCCGATGAAATCGGCTCGAGAATCGGCTACAGTGCGTTCGGAAAGGAGAGTCCATCCATGACGGACGCGGTGCATCTCGGAAGCGGCAAGGTCCGCGAGCTGTACGCTCTCGACGGTGAGCGGCTCCTGCTGGTGGCCTCGGATCGCATCTCGACCTTCGACGTGGTGCTGCCGACCGCCATCCCGGACAAGGGCCGGGTCCTGACCGGGCTGGCCGCCTTCTGGTTCGCCCGGACGCGCGCCCTCTGCCCCAACCACCTGCTCGCCCTGCGCCCCGACGGCCGCTCGACCGAGTGCCGGCGGCTCGAGATGCTCCCGATCGAGTGCGTGGTGCGCGGCTATCTCTCCGGCTCCGGGTGGAAGGACTACGGCAAGACCGGCGAGGTGTGCGGCCACCGCCTCCCGGTGGGCCTGCGCGAGTCGGACCGGCTGCCCGAGCCGATCTTCACCCCCGCGACCAAGGCCCAGTCGGGCCACGACGAGAACATCACCCGCGAGCAGGCCGCGCGGATCGTCGGGGCCGAGCGCTTCGCGGAGGCCGAGCGGCTCTCGCTCGCGCTCTACCGCTTCGCGGCGGCCTATGCGCTCGAGCGCGGCATCATCATCGCCGACACCAAGTTCGAGTTCGGGGTCGACCGCGAGGGCCGGCTGGTGCTGGGCGACGAAGCGCTGACGCCCGACTCCTCCCGCTTCTGGCCCGCCGATCAGTACGCGCCGGGGAGGCCGCAGCCCTCCTACGACAAGCAATACGTGCGCGACTACTGCGAGAAGATCGGCTGGGCGAAGACCTATCCGGGACCCGAGCTACCGGCCGACGTGGTGGCCGGCACCCGAAGCCGCTACATCGAAGCCTTCGAGCACATCACCGGCATCCCCTTCGCCGCCTACATAGCCACCCCCCCACCGTCCTCTCCTAACCCTTCTCTCTTCTTCACCCTCTCCCCTCTGGGGAGAGGGCAGGGTGAGGGGCTCGAGGGTGAGGGCCTGGCCTCAAGCCCCCCCGCGCCCGACGTAGCGGCCCAGGCGATCGCGCGCGCGCAGGTCGCGCGAGCGCTGGCCGGCCGGCCCGTACCCACCCCCGCCCGGCGTGCTCACCAGCACGCGGTCGCCGCGCTCCAGCACGTGCTGGCGCCGGTGGTCCGCCTTCTTGCCGTTGATGCGCACGTCCCCGAGCCCGCCCGCCCCGCCGCCCGCCAGACCCGGCGCCGGAAAGCGGGTGCGCTCGGCCATGAAGCTCACCACGATCGGGCGCTTCGACTCGCTCTCGATCAGCATGTCCTGGCCGAGCCCGCCGCGAAACCGGCCGCGCCCCCCCGATCCGGACCGCATGCGCTTGTAGTGGAAGAAGAGTGGGCTGTTGCGCTCCGCCACCTCCACCGGGGTGCTCGAGATATTGCTCGGCCACGAGAGCACGTGCTCGCCGTCCTTTCGCGCGGTCGCGCCCATGCCGCCGTTGAAGAAGAGCACGGTGGTGTACGGCCGGCCGTCGTCGCGAACGCCGGACTGGGCGACCGCCCAGAGCGGCGAGCCCGCCGCCGCCGCGACCCGGTCGGGGATCACCTGGTGCAGCGCGCCCAGGATCAGGATCGGCACGTAGTGCCCGGTCTGCGCGCGGCTCACCACCGCGGCCGGGAACTTCGGGTTGAGCAGGCAGCCCTCGGGCGCCTCCACCTTCACCGGCCGGTACATGCCCTCGTTGTTGGGGAGGCCGGGGAGCAGCGCGCAGCGGACCGCGTAGGCGGTCATCGCGTAGGTGTAGGCCATGACGCAGTTGATGGCGCGGGGCTGGGCGGGCGAGGTGCCGGTGAAGTCGGCCACGATCTCGTCGCCGCGCACCGTGAGGGCAACGCGGAAGCGATAGGGCGCCTCGAATCCGTCGGTCTCGATGCCGTAGCGATAGGTGCCGTCGGGGACTATGCGAATAGCGTCCCGCATCGCGCGCTCCGAGCGACCGAACAGCTCGTCGGCCAGGCCGTCCAGCGAGTCGAGCCCGTACTCCTCCATGAGGCGCCGCACCCGGTTCTCCATCAGCTCGTTGGCGCTCACCTGCGCCCAGATATCGCCCACCGTCTGATCGGGCGTGCGCACGTTCGCCCGCAGCAGGCCGAGCAGCGTCTCGTCCACCTGCCCGGCGCGGATGAGGTGGGTCAGGGGGATGTGGAAGCCCTCCTCGAACAGCTCCCGCGCCTCGATCGCCCGGATGCGGCCGCCGATATCCGGCATGTGTGCAGTGGTCGCCGAAAAGGCGACCAATATCGGTTGACTGCCAGTGCCCTCCTTCTGATGGAAGATCGGCTTCACCAGGCAGACGTCGCTCATGTGGCCGGTGCCTTGCCAGGGGTCGTTGGTGATCAGCACGTCGCCCGGGCGCATGTTCTGGGCGCCGATCCCGTGGAGGAAATGCCGCACCGTCGCGGGCAGCGTGCCGATGAAGGACGGGATGCTGCCCGAGTTCTGGGCCAGGGCGAAACCGCGCGCGTCGGTGAGGACGCACGCGAAGTCGTTGGCCTCGTTGGAGAGCGTGGAGAACGACGTGCGCACGATGGCCTTCGCGGCCTCGTCCACCACCGAGATGATCCGCGTCCACAGCACTTCCAGCGTGATCGCGTCGAACCGCGCCGGCGGCGAAGTCATGCGCCCCCCCCTCACCATCACCGCCCCCTCACCCCGCCCTCTCCCCCTCCGGGGGCGAGGGTGTTCGCCCCCCCCTCTCCCCTCTGGGGAGAGGGCAGGGTGAGGGGCTCCTGGGTGAGGGGCTCCAGGGTGAGGGGCTCCAGGGTGAGGGGCCAGCGTCATCACGATGTTCCCGCTCTCCGCCACGCGCGCGGTCGCCCCCGGGCCCACTACGAGCGTCGAGCCCTCTTCCTCCACCACCGCGGGCCCGGCCAGCTCATCGCCGATGCCGAGCCGATAGCGATCGTACACCGCGGTCTCCACCCAGCCCTCCGCACCCGGGAAGTAGGCGCGCCGAATGCCCTTCAGCGCGCCCCGCGCGCCGCCCCCGCCACGCCCCTCGAGCACTACCTCGCTGCCCGACACCGGCGCCCGCACCGCCACGCGGATATTGATGAACTCCACCGGCACCCCCGGCGGGGTCAGCGCGAACTTCTCGCGATACGCAGTCTCGAACGCGCCGCGGAGCACCGCCCGCCCCGGCCCGCTGTCTTCGTACGGGCCGGGCGGCAGCGGTACCACCAGATCGAAGCCCTGGCCGAGGAAGCGGCCGTCGGCCAGGCGCTGCACCGTCGCGGTCTCGAGCTTGAGCCCGGTCTCCGCCATCACCGCCCGCGCCTCGTCTTCGAGGCGCGCGAACGCGGCCTCGAGCGTCGCGATGCTGCCCTGGTCGAGCCGGATGCCCACGGTGGCCACGCGGTCCACGCGCGCCGGCGCAACCAGCAGGCCGAGCGCGGAGGCCACGCCCGCCGACGGCGGGCAGATCACGCGGCCGATGCCGAGCTTGCCGGCCACCGAGTAGGCGTGCACCGGCCCCGCGCCGCCCGTGCAGAGCAGCGCGTAGTCGCGCGGGTCGCGGCCGCGCTCCGCGATGTGCACGCGCGCCGCCCCCGCCATGTTCTCGTTGACGATGTCGTGAATGCCCCACGCCACCTTGGTCGACTCGAGCCCGAGCCGCCGCGACAACCCCTCGACCGCGGCGAGCGCCGCCGCCATGTCCACCGCCACCTCCCCGCCCGCGAAGTAGTCGGGGTTGAGATAGCCCAGCAGGAAGTCGGCGTCGGTCACGGTGGGCTCGCGGCCGCCCTGGCCGTAGGAGGCGGGGCCGGGGTGCGAGCCGGCGCTGCGCGGGCCGACCTTGAGGAGCCCGATCTCGTCCACCGCCGCGATGCTGCCGCCGCCGGCGCCGATCTCGATCAGCTCGATCGTGGAGATGCGGATGGGCAGCCCGCTGCCCTCGATGAACCGGCGCTGGCGCGCGGCCTCGAAGCTGTACGTGGTGAGCGGCTCGCCGCCGTCCACCAGCGAGAGCTTGGCGGTGGTCCCGCCCATGTCGAAGGCGAGCACATTTCCGCCGCTGTCGGGCTGGCCGAAGAAGGCGGCCGCGATCGCGCCCGCGGCCGGCCCCGACTCCAGCATCTGCACCGGCACCCGCTGCGCCTCCTGCACGTGGGTGAGCCCGCCGCTCGAGAGCATCAGCAGGAGCGGCGCCGGGATGCCGAGCTCCGAGACGCGCCGGGCCATCAGCGCGAGGTACTTCTGGGCGAGCGGCTTGATGTAGGCGTTGGCCGCGGTGGTGGAGGCGCGCTCGTACTCGCGGATCTCCGGCGCCACCTCGTGCGAGGTCGTCACCGCGATGCCGGGATGGCGCTTCGCGATCAGCCGCGCCGCCTCCGCCTCGTGGCGCGGGTTGGCGTAGGCATGGAGGAACACCACCGCGATCGCGTCCACCCCGGCCTTTGCGAGCGCCGCCGCGCGGGCGGCCAGCATGCGCGTGTCCAGGCGCCGCGCGATCCGCCCGTCGGCCCGCGTCCGCTCGGCCACCTCCAGCCGCAGGTGGCGCGGCACCAGCGGCTCGGGCTTGGCGATGGCCAGGTCGTACAGCTCGTACTTCCGCTCGCGCCCGATCTCCAGCGTGTCCGCGAAGCCCGCGGTGGTGATCAGGCCGGTGACCGCGCCTTTGCGCTCGATCAGCGCATTGGTGAACAGCGTGGTGGCGTGCACGACCCGGGAGAACGACTCCGGGTCGAGCCGGGCCTGCGCCAGCAGCCCCGCCGCGCCCGCGGCCACCGCGCGGGCCGGGTCGTCGTGGGTGGTGAGCACCTTGCGGCTCCACCGCCGCCCGGTGTCGTGGTCGTACGCCACCAGGTCGGTGAAGGTCCCGCCGATGTCGATCCCGAGCGAGTACTGCGCCACGACCTAGAAGATCGCGAGCGGGTGCGCGGGCGCGCCGGTGGCGCCGACCAGGCGCAGCGGGGTGGCGGTGAACAGGAACTCGTTGCGCCCTTCCTCGGCGCAGGCCAGGGCCAGGCGCTCCGGATCCGAGTTGTCGATGAGGGCCAGGCCCAGGAACGGGATCGCCAGGTGCGCGGACATGCCGAAGCCCGGGTAGCGGCTGGGGCGCTCGTCCATCATGTCCCAGGAGATCCCCGCGATGTCCTTGGCGCGGAACCACTCGAGGCAGGAGAGGTGGAGCCCCGGGTGCTCCGAGATGCGCGCCTTCCAGTCCGGGTTCTCGAGCCGGAAGCGCTCGTCGCCGCTCCGCACCACGACCACGTCGCCCGGCTCCACCTTCACCCCGGCCCGCCGCTCCGCCTCGTCGAGCTCCTTCGGCGTCACCGGGTGGCCCACCGTGACGTAGCCCTCCTTGCGCCCGGCCGCGATGTCGAGGAACACGCCGCGGGTGGTGATACCGCGTTCGAAGATCGGATCGATCGGGCACCAGAGCGCGCCCTCGGTGGTGAGGCTGTCCGCGAACGACCGGCCGTTGTAGAGCTCGCCGTCCCAGCCCACGTGGCAGAGCGCGTCCACGTGGGTGATCCAGAAGCCGTGGTAGACCATGTCGAAGCGGTCGAGCACCACGTTCACCCGCTCGCGCTTGGACGGAAACGTCACGTGGTACATGTACACCGGCCGCGGGATCACGTCGCGCGCCAGCGACACCGTGCGCCCTCTCTTGATCAGCCGCTGGGCCTGGGCCTGCTTGGCGGGGGTGATGAGGTTCACGGTGCCGAGCTGGTCGTCGTGCCCCCAGCGGCCCCAGTTGTTCAGCTCCTTGAAGTATCCCTCGACGCGATCGCGGGTGGGCAGGGCGGCATCGGCCATCGGGCGGATCCTTTCTTCTAGCCGCGCGTGCCGAGACGGAAGCCGAGCGCGGACGACGCGATGAGCAGCACGAGCACCGGCTGCCGGAGCGAGGCGACGCGCAGCGCGGAGCCCCAGATGACCCGGGCCGTCATGGCCTGAGAAGGTAGCATGGCCTCACGGCTTGAGCACGACGGCATCGACCGGCCGCCGCGGGCTCGCCGCGGCCGGCCGCGTGGGAAAGCCCATCCGGAAGGCGAACGTGGGCTTCCACGCGGCGTCCCCGGTCAGCGCCGCCAGCACGCCGGCCGCGCGCGGCGGCTTCCCCAGCTCCCGCTCGCGATCCACCATCTCGACCGGCTGATTGATCGGTTGCATCGCGAGCCCGCGGGCGGTCCCCATGAGATGCAGGCGCTGCCACCGCTGCCCCGCGCGCAGCGCCTGCGGGCGATCGTGGAGATCGCGCACCGCGATCAGGCCGAAGAGCGCGGTGCCGGGAACCTGGACGTCGCGGGTCGCGTCGAGCCAGTAGCGATGACTCGTCTCGGCGGAGACCGGCGGCAGGAGCTTGGCCATCGCGGTCACGAGCGGCCCGAGGCCGGCGGCGTCGAGGGTCAGCCCGTCGCGGAGCCTCTGCACGTCCGCGCGCCGATGGCGGAACCATCGGTCGCTGTCCGCCACCATCCGCGGGTCGGCGACGATCGCCTCGGTGGCCTGGATCGCCGCCTCGCCGAACTGCTTCCGCTCGCCCGGCGCCGAGAACAGGAAGAGCCGCAGGTCCGCATCGTCCCGGAAGGTCGCCCACATGGCCTCGAGCATCGCCCCCGGCACCGGCCGCCCGGGGTCGTAGGCGCCGCGATCGGTGTGCCGCCGGGGGATCGCGTCGAAGAGCGCGTCGGGCCGCGCCCGCGTGGGACCGAGATCGCGCGGCGCCACGGGCCCGGGGGGGGGCGACGGCGGCGGCGGCGCCAGCACGCCGGCGCGTTCGCTCACCGTCGCCTCGTAGCCGTAGGCGCGGGCGGCCCGCGCCATGTTCTCCACCGCGCAGCCGAGCCCGATGTGCATCTCGCGCAGGTACGGATCGAAGGCGCCGAGACCGCGGGCGGTGTCGGCGTGGAGCTCGATGCGCGCGTCGCTCACCCGGAAGAGCCACGGCTGGGTATTGTGCGGACTGGCCGCGAGGATGCCGGCCCGCACCAGCCCGAGCGGGCCCTCCCCCGCGGCGCTCCGCCAGGTGGTCCACGGCTCGTACGCGCCGCCGGCGCCGGTCGAGAACAGGCCCTGGTCCTGGGCGCGCCAGACGAACCCACCGGCGGCCAGGATGGAGACCACGCCCACCCCTTTCAGGACGGCTCGGCGCTTCACGCGAGAGAAGGTAGCACGGCAGGCCGGTTGACCGTCCGTCGAGGCCCGTGCTACAAGCGGGGCTACCCCAACGGCAGCGCCAGCCGCAGGCCCGGCAAGGAGGCCCCGCCATGGATCTCAACTACACCGCCGAGGACGTCGCGTTCCGCAAGCAGGTCCGCACGTGGCTCGAGCAGAACATGCCGCGCCAGATCCGCAATCTCGAGGAGCGTAAGGCCTGGCACCGCAAGCTGTACGAGGGCGGCTACCTCGGCATGGGGTGGCCGAAGGAGTACGGCGGGCAGGGCGCGCGGCCCATGGAGCAGGCCATCGTGGCGGACGAGATGGCGCGCGCCGGGGCGCCCGCGCCCACCAACGGCCTCGGCGTCGGCATCGTCGGCCCCACGATCGTGGTGCACGGCACCGACGCCCAGAAGCGGCGCTACCTCCGGAGGATTCTCACCGCCGAGGAGATGTGGTGCCAGCTCTACTCCGAGCCCAACGCGGGCTCCGACCTGGCCGCGCTCCGCACCGCCGCGGAGGACAAGGGCGATCACTTCCAGGTCAACGGCCAGAAGATCTGGACCAGCGGCGGCGCCATCGCGGACTGGGGCCTCCTGCTCGCCCGCACCGATCCCGGCGTCGCCAAGCACAAGGGCATCAGCTGCTTCCTGATCGACATGCGCCAGCCCGGCGTGGACGTGCGGCCGCTCAAGCAGATCACCGGCTCCTCGGAGTTCTGCGAGGTGTTCATGACCAACGCCCGCGTGGAGAAGGAGAACGTCATCGGGCGGCTCGGCGAGGGCTGGGGCATCGCCCAGACCACGCTCGGCTACGAGCGCGGCGGCCGCGCGCTGGCCCGCATCACGACCTACGCGGGGCAGTACAAGCACCTGATGAATGCGGCCCGACGGCTCAAGCGCAACGGCCGGCCGATCCTGGACGACGCGGTGACGCGGCAGAAGCTCGGCCGCATCTGGGCCGATCTCGAGGTGGAGCGCTACGGGGCCCTGCGCGTGCTGACCATGCTGGAGCGCGGCGAGCACCCCGGCGCGGGCGGCTCGCTCACCAAGCTGTCCTACTCGGAGTTCGAGAAGCGCTTCATGGAGCTGGCCGAGGAGATCCTGGGACCCTACGGGCAGCTCACCGACGGCGTCCCGCCCGAGTTTCGTCTGGAAGTCGACACCGCGGTCGGCGATCACGGCACGTGGGCCTACGCGTTCCTGTGGTCGCGGGCGGGGACGATCTACGCCGGCTCCTCGGAGATCCAGAAGAACGTCATCGGCGAGCGCATCCTCGGGCTGCCGAAGGAATCCCGGGCCGACCGGGTCGGAGGCATCCGATGAACTTCTCGTTCAGCGAAGACCAGACCCTGCTCCGCAACTCCGTCCGCGCCGCGCTGGACGAGCAGTGCAAGTCCGCCCACGTGCGCGCGATGATGGAGGATGAGCGGGGCTACGGCGATTCGCTCTGGGGCGAGATGGCCAAGCTCGGCTGGCTCGGCCTGCCCTTCCCCGAGGAGCAGGGCGGCGCCGGGCTCGGCCTGGTGGAGCTGGCCCTCGTGCTGGAGGAGATGGGCCGCGCCGCTTATCCCGGCCCCTACTTCGCCAGCGTGGTGCTGGCCGGCCTCGGCCTGCAGGCCGGCGGTAGCGCGGCCCAGAAGGAGAAGTGGCTACCCGCCATCGCCTCCGGCCAGGCCCGGGGCACCGCGGCGCTGCTGGAAGACACCCTCGACTGGGATCCCGCATCCATCGCGACGACGGCCACGAAGGCGGGCACCGGCTGGACCCTCGACGGGGTCAAGCGCTTCGTGCCCTGGGCCCACGTCGCCGACGTGGCGCTGGTGCCCGCGCGCGCGCCCGAGGGCGTGTCGCTCTTCCTGGTGGATCCCCGCGCCGCCGGCGTCACGCTCACGCCCATGGTGGGCATCGACCTGGCGAATCGCTGGTCGGAGATGCGCCTCCAGGGCGTCGCGGTGCCCGCGGATGCGCTGGTGGGACCGGCCGGCGGCGCCACCTCGCTGCTGGAGGCGCTGCTGCGTCGCGCGGCGGTGGGCGCTTCCGCCGAGATGCTGGGCGCGGCGCGCCGCTGCCTCGACATGAGCGTGGGCTACGTCAAGGTGCGCGAGCAGTTCGGGCAGCTCATCGGCTCCTTCCAGGCCATCCGGCACCGCTGCGCGGAGATGCTGCTCGAGGTGGAGAAGGCGCACGCGGCCGTCTACTACGCGGCCTGGGCGCTCACCGCGGGCGCGGAGGACGCGGCCATGGCCGCCTCGGTCTGCAAGTCGTTCGTGAGCGAGGCCGCGCGCACCGTGTGTGGTGATGCGATCCAGGTCCACGGCGGGATCGGCTTCACCTGGGAGTACGACCTGCACCTCTACTTCAAGCGCGCCAAGGCGCTGGAGCCCCTCTACGGCGACGCCGCCCACCACCGCGAATTGATCGTGCGCGGCGTCGCGGCTTCCGCCTGATGGCGATCCAGGGAGAACCCCCTCACCCTAACCCTCTCCCCCAAGGGGGCGAGGGGATCCTTAACCCTCTCCCCCAGAGGGGGAGAGGGCAGGGTGAGGGGGGTGCGCTCGACGGGGTGCGCGTGGTCGACCTGACGTCGTACATCGCGGGGTCGTACGGGGCGATGATGCTGGCGGACCTGGGCGCCGACGTCATCAAGGTGGAGGCGATCGAAGGCGATTCGTTCCGCGAGCTGCCCGGCTTCTACGGCTGGAACCGCGGCAAGCGCTCGCTCGCGGTCAACGTCAAGGATCCGGACGGGCGCGCCATCGTCCACCGCCTCGCCCGGGACGCGGACGTGGTCATGGAGAACATGCGCCCCGGCGTGGTCGAGCGCCTGGGGGTGGACTACGAGACGCTCCGCGCGCTGAACCCACGCCTCATCTACGCCTCCGTCACCGCCTTCGGCTCCGACGGCCCCTACCAGGAGCGGCCCGGCTTCGACCCCCTGCTGCAGGCCCTGGGCGGGGTCATGACCCTGCAGGGCTTCGGCGAGGCGCCCCAGTACCTCCGCATCGCGGTCACCGACTACTACTGCGCGTCGCTCAATTGCCAGATGGTGCTGGCCGCGCTCTTCGCGCGGGAGCGCACCGGCCGGGGCCAGCGCGTGCAGACGTCCCTGCTGCAGGCGGTGCTCGCGCTGCAGTCCGGCAACGTGGTGGCCTATCCGGGCCACGAGGTCGTCTACCGCAGCACGCCCACCTATCGGCTCTACCAGGGCAGTGATCATGAATGGTTTTTTCTTGCCGTTGGGAATCAGTCCTTCTGGGTGAAGCTCTGCCGGGCGGTCGGCCGCGAGGACCTGGCCCAGGATCCGCGCTTTGGCTCCTGGTTCGCCCGGCGCGACAACGCGGAGGCGCTGATGCCGCTGCTCGAGGAGGCGTTCGGCTCCAAGCCGGCGGTGGAGTGGGTGCGGATCCTGACCGCCCACGACATCCCGGCCGCGCCGACCCAGTCGCTGCAGCAGTTCATGCGGGATCCGGCGGTGCTCCATCACAAGATGATCGTCGAGTACGACCACCCGGAGCTGGGCCCGCTTCAGTTGATGGGCCAGCCGCTCCGCTTCTCCGAGACGCAGGCCCCCGACGCGGGCCCGCCTCCCCTGCTCGGCGAGCACACCGCCGAGGTGCTGCGGGAGGTGGGTTACGCCGACCACGAGATCGCCGAGCTGCGCCGCCGCGGCGTCGTCGCCGGCAAGGACACGCCCTCATGACCGACGCCAGGACCGACGCCGCGAACAAGTACGAAGCCATCCGCTACGAGCGAGCCGACGGCGTGGCCACCGTCACCCTGAACCGGCCCGACGTGCACAACGCGATGAACCAGGCGATGCGCCGCGAGCTGCTCGACGTCTTCACGCGGCTGCGCACCGACGACGCGGTGCGCGCGGTGGTCGTCACCGGCGGCGGCGACAAGGCCTTCTCGGCCGGCGCGGACATCCGCGAGTTCCTCGACCCGCCGGTGCCCACCCAGTTCCGCGAGGCCCGCCGGCGCGTGGACTTCCGGCGCGAGATGGAGCGCTGCGCGCAGCCCATCATCGCGGCCATCCGCGGCTACGCGTTCGGCGGGGGCCTCGAGCTGGCCCTGGCCTGCGACATCCGCATCGCGGCCGAGGACGCCCGGCTCGGCCTCACCGAGATCAACCTCGCGATCATCCCGGGCGGCGGCGGCACCCAGCGGCTCCCGCGGCTGGTGGGCCGCGGCAAGGCGCTCGAGATGATCCTCACCGGCATGCGCATCCCCGCCGCGGAGGCGCTGCGCATCGGCCTGGTGGAGCGCGTGGTGCCGGTCGCCGAGCTGCCGGCCGCCGCGCAGACGCTGGCGCGCTCGATCGCGGACAAGGCACCGGTGGCGCTGCGCTACGCGAAGGAAGCGGTGGTGGGCGGGCTCGGGCTACCGCTCGAAGACGGCATCCGCCTGGAAAACGACCTGGCCACCCTCCTCCGCACCACCGAAGACCGCCTCGAAGGCGCCAAAGCCTTCGTCGAGAAACGCAAGCCCCGCTGGACCGGCCGCTAGATCGGGGTCAGGTCTTACATTCCGACATTTGAGGAAATGTCGGAATGTAAGACCTGACCCCAGCCCTCAGCGCGGGGTGTCGCCGGCTAGGGTCACGCGGTGCATGAGGCGCTTGAAGCCGGCGTAGTCGTTGACCGCGTTGTGCTGCACGCAGCGGTTGTCCCAGAAGGCGATGGAGCCGGGCTGCCACTGGAAGCGGCAGGTCAGCTCCGGGCGCACCTGGTGGTGGAAGAGGTAGTCGAGCAGCGGGCGGCTCTCTTCGTCCGTCCAGCCCCGGAACCGCGCGGTGTGCCCGTGGTTGACGTAGAGCGCCTTCCGCCCCGTCTCGGGGTGGGTGCGCGCGGCCGGGTGCTCGCTGGTCAGCACCTTCATCTCGACGCCGGCCGCCTTCAGTCGATCCTCGCGCGTCTTCGACGCGTCGGCCTTGGTCGAGGTGTTGACCCCGACCAGCCCGTCCAGCGCCCCACGTAGCCCCTCGGACAGCGTGTCGTACGCGGCGTACTGGTTGGCGAAGATCGTGTCGCCCCCGTACGGCGGGATCTCCACCGCGTAGAGCATGCTGGCCATGGGCGGCTGGGCGAGATAGGTCGTGTCGGAGTGCCACACCCCGCCGAAGTTGATCTGCTCGTGCGCCAGCTTGATCACCGCCGTGATCAGCGGGCACTCCGGCAGGCCCTTGAGCTGCGGGTACTCCATCGGCTCGCCGAAGCGCCGGGAGAACGCGAGCTGGTCGTGCGGGGTGAGCTTCTGGTCACGGAAGAAGATCACCAGGTGGTCGAGAAACGCCCGGCGGATCTCCGCGATCACCGCGTCGTCGAGCGACGCGGCCACGTTGATCCCGCGGATCTCGGCGCCGAGCGCCCCCGCGATCGGCTGCACCTCGATGTGGCGATACGTCCGGGCCTCGTTGCGCGGCATGACACCTCCTGGATCCAGAGCCTACCGCGAGTTGAAGTGCTCGGCCATCCGCCGGCGCAGCGCGGCGTCCGGCAGCTGGCCCGACAGCGCCCCCAGGTTGTCGGCCACGTGCCGGGGATTACGCGTGCCCGGGATGACGCAGGTGACCGCGGGCTGGGCCAGGATCCACTTGAGGAAGAGCTGCGCCCAGCTCGCGGCGCCCACCTCCCCGGCCCATTCGGGCACCGGCTGGCCCTTCACCCGGCGGAACATCGCGCCCTCCGCGAAGGGCCGGTTGACGATCACCGCGGTGCCGGCCTCGGCGGCGGCCCCGAGCAGGCGGCGCTCCGCCTCCGGCTCGGCCAGGGAGTAGTTCACCTGCAGGAAGTCGATGCCGCCGCTCCGGACGAGCTTCTCCAGCTCCGCGTGCGCGCCCGCGTGATAGTGCGTGATGCCGAGGTAGCGGATGCGCCCGGCCGCCTTCCAGTCCCGCAGCGTGGCCAGATGCGTCTGCACGTCCAGCAGGTTGTGCACCTGCATCAGGTCGAGGCGCTCGACGCGCAGCTTGCGCATCGAATCCTCCATCTGGCGGATGCCCGCCTGCTTGCCGCTGGTCCAGACCTTGGTGGCCACGAACAGCTTGGGCCGCACCCCCAGCTCGGCCGCGAGCTGTCCGGTCACCTGCTCGGAGGAGCCGTACATCGGCGAGCTGTCCACCATCCGCCCGCCCGAGTCGACGAAGACCTCGAGCGTCTCCCGGGCCTGGGCCAGCTCCTTCGCGTCCCCGGCCACGTCGAACACCTGCCAGGTGCCGAGGCCGACCGCGGGCAGCGTCTCCCCGGTCTTCGGGATGCGCCGCTCCAGGCGCTCCGCCCCGGGTGCCTCGGCAGGCATCAGCGCCGCGCCCAGGAGAGCGCCGCAGGCCCGGAGGAAGGCGCGCCGGGACTCCACACTCAGGCGCTCCCGCCCGCGAGCACGGTGATCGGGGCGACGTGGGCGGTGGTCATGGCGTGGTCGGCTCTCGCGCGCGTCAATGATACCCCGCGCCGAGCGAGGCGGCGACCACGATGCGATCGCCCACGCCGAGCGGCGCGCCCTCGTAGCTGCCGGCGTACTCCATCGCGTCGAACCCGGCCGCGCGCAGGGCGCCGTCCACCTCGTCCCGGGTCCAGCACCGCATCGAGAACTCGTGAGCCGCGGTCGTCTCGCCGGCCGCGGTGGTTAGTGTGTGGCGCTCGGAGATGAGCAGGCGTCGCGTGGCCGGATCGAGCCGGGTGACGCTGCGGAACACCAGCCGCCCGCGCGGAGTGCTCACCCGTTTCTCCGTCACGGGCTGTGCCGTCTTCCCCGCCACGCTCGCGCCCCAGTCGCGCACGTCGAGCAGCAGCTCGCCCCGAGGCCGCCGCGCGCCTGCGAAGACCCCGAACACCGCCGCCCGCTGGGCCGTCTCGACGGGGTCGTTGAGCACGCCAGCTCGACCGCGTAGCGGCCGGTACCGCAGCCGACGTCAGCAGCGAGGCGCCCGCAGGAATGCCCCGGCGGGCCAGCGTCGCGGCCATGCCCACGCACTCCGCCGCCACGGGCCGCTCGACCAGGTAGGCGTAGGCCCACCCCAACCCCTCGTAGAACGGGCGCGGCGTGGTCCGCTGAGGCTCGCGAACCCGCGTCACCGCGGCCTCGTGGAGCCGCTGGACGCTGCTCATGGGCGAGAGATCCTTGGCCATGCACACGCGGAGCGGCGAGCTCACGTACTCGCCGAACGGCGGGATGCGCGAGAAGCGATCACCTCGGCCGGACGGGGCGCGACGAACGCGAACCGATGGGCGGGGCTCCATCGGTCGTCGAAGCCCTCGAGGCCCAGCTCACGGCGCCCGGCATTACTCCAGAGGCACAGCACGTCGCGCCGGCCGAAGAAGCCGACCCAGGGATCGTGCAGGAAGACGATCGGGTGCTCCCGCTGCACTTCCGGATGCGCGGCGCCGAAGTGGAGCGCGTCCTCGTAGGTCGGCGGCTGCAGACGGCGCCGCGCCGCCTCGGCGAGCGCCTCCGCCGCGCTGACGTCGCGATCGAACCCGAGCAGCACGATCTCGGAGACCCGGGGCCCGGCCGGCGCAACTCCGGTCGGGAAATTCTCCGACGTCACACAGGAATGGGCGTACCCATATCCGCCGGCCTCGACGAGCTGCTCGGTGGATCGGGGGCCGTCCCGGATGATCCGGTAGCGCCGCGCCACGCGCAAATTCTAGCCGGTCTCGAGCGCGAGATCGAAGGAGGCCGCGTAGCCCGGCGCGGCGGGGGCCACCGCGAGGGTGAGCTGGGCTCCCGCGTTCCGATAGATGCCGTCGCGCGCGTTCCGCTGGCGCTGCGACGCCCGGCCGGCATACGGAGGCTGCGCGAAGACCTGATCGCTGAGCGCGTCGTCGAAGAAGAGCTGCGAGGTGAAGTCGTGCACCCGGCCCCCACCCGCCGCCGACCGGATCTTGAAGTGGATGTGCACGGCCCGGCCCCGGTACGCTCCCGGATAGATCGTGGTGAAGCGCGCGAGCCCGTCGCCGTCCGTGGTCTGGTAGCCGCGCAGGAACTTCTTGCCGAGCGTGGCGCCGCCGGGATCCTGCACGCCGGAGTACACGCCGGCCGCGTCGCAGTGCCACAGGTCCACCGTGGCACCGGGCAGCGGCGCGCAGGCGCCGCGCGCGAGCCGCGAGACGCGCAGCGCCAGCCGCAGCGGCGCGCCGGGCCGCACGCTCCGATCGGCCGGATCGGAGCGGATGTCCGACCGATCGAGCTGCTCGTCCACGAAGTACGGCCCTTCGGTGAGCGCGGGCCGCGCCACGCAGGCGGGCCGGGTCGCCGCCGGCTGCGCCGCGCTGCGGCGCGCGGCCAGCGCGGTGAGCCCACCCACCCCGAGTAGCGCGAGCGCCTCGCGCCGCGTCAACACCCGTCCGATCGGCCGGTCGTCGTCGGTCATCTCTCCCTCGCGCCGCGTCAGGCCTTGGTGGCCGTGACGATATGGGCCGGTGAGTCGAACACGACCGAGCCGTCCGTGGTGACGTAGGGACGGAGGGCACGCTCGGCCTCGGCCAGGACGGCCTCCACCTGCTTCTCGGTCAGCATGATGTTCATCACGGGCAGCCAGCCGCACAGGTCGGCCTCCACCATGACGCGGAGGCTGGGAAACTGCCCGAGGCCCCGGTGAGTCGTGATCGTGGGGGCGGCGATCCCGGCGCCGGTGAAGACCGCGGCGAGCTCGTCGCGATCGCCCAGCACGAACGGGGCGCGGAGCGCGTCCGCGGCGGCGCGCCCGGCGATCCGCTCGAGCACGGCCACCTCGATGGCGTAGGCCGGCGTGTGCTCCAGGCTGTCCCAGACCGCCACCGCGAGGCGGCCCCCGGGTACGAGGACGCGAAGCATCTCGCGGAGCGCCTGGCCGCGATCGCTGAAGAACATGAGGCCGAACTGGCTCACCACCACGTCGAAGGACGCGTCGGGATACGGCAGCGACTCCGCCTTGCCCTGGCGCCAGGCCACCTGGGGGGCCAGTCGTCCCGCCACCGCGAGCATGCCCGGGTTCGCGTCCAGGCCCGCCACGAAGCCCCGCGGGCCCACGCGGGCCGCCGCCGCCCGCGCCAGGATGCCGGTGCCGCAGGCGACGTCGAGCACCCGCTCGCCGGCCTCGAGCCGGGCGGCGGCGATCACGCGCGGCGCCCATTCTCCGAACAGGGCGGCGATGAAGAGGTTCTCGTACGCGGTCGCCGCCTCGGTCTGGGCCTGCAGCTCGCTATCGCTCATCGCGCTCCTTCACAGAACGGAGAATGCCGCGTGGTACCGGACCTTGCCGGAAGCGCCCCGCAGCGCGCCGGGTCGAAGCTCCTGCACCATGAACGCCTCGTCCGGTACATCGTACTCGCAGCCGAGACCGAAACGCACGCCGGGGGAGAAGCCGAACCGCGGATAGTAGTCGGGATGACCCAGGACCACCACGGCCTCGACCTCGAGCCGCCGGCACTCGGCGAGGCCGGCCCTCACCAGCGCGGACCCGGTCCCCTGCCGCTGCCGCGCCGGGGCCACCGCCATCGGCGCCAGTCCCATGATCAGGAGCGCCGGGTAGCCGGGGAGCACCACCGGCGAGAACATGATGTGCCCCGCGATGACGCCGTCCTGCTCCGCGACGAGGGAAACAACGGGCCGCGCCTGCTCGCGCAACGCGTCCACCAGATTCGCCTCGGCCGGGGTCTCGAAGGCCGCGGCGTTGATCGCGTGAACCGCGGCCTGGTCTCCGGGCTGCTCCGCTCGGATCCGCACCCTAGCCCGCGCTATTCACGAATACGTGGGGCGAGGGGATCGAAACGGCCCCCTCTCCCTCGGCGAGGGAGAGGGTCGGGGT
>JBBDXN010000116.1:0-19189 GCA_040902305.1 Candidatus Rokuibacteriota bacterium
CGGTCTCGGCCTTGTTATAGGGCGTGCGGTGGAGGAGGACGGGGCGGCGGTCGGCCAGAGGGCGGCCGGCGCGGGCCGGGCGGTAGATGTCGGTCGCCATGCGGACGCCGTCGCGCATGGGGACCATTGCGTTCTCGGTGAGGTGCACGTCGAAGTCCGGGCGGGAGGCGCGGGCGGCCGGGTCGAGGGGTTTCATCTGGGCCGCGAAGGAATCTGCCACAGCCATCTGCGGGCCGTCCAGATTGATGGCTACGCCCGGGGCTCGCGAGGTACGCGGCTCTTGTGGCCCCCCTCACCCTACCCTCTCCCCGGAGGGGAGAGGGTGGAGTGATTGACAGGCCTGCACCTTTCGACCACGATAGCCGCCGATCATGAAGCGGGGGGCGAACGGCTACGCGATCGCGCTCGACGTCGGCGGCACCTTCACCGACGTGGCGCTCGTGCACGAGGCGACGGGTCGGCTCTGGATCGGCAAGACGCCGACGACGCCGCGGGATCCGTCGGCCGGGTTCATGGCGGGCATCGACAAGACGCTGCGGCTGGCCGGCGCCGAGGCCGCGGCGCTGCGCCACGTCCTGCACGGGACCACGACCGCCACCAACGCGATCCTCGAAGGCAAGGGCGCGGCCACCGCGCTCCTCACCACCGCCGGCTTCCGCGACGTGCTCGAGATCGGCCGCCACGACATCCCGCGGCGCGCCAACATGTTCGCGTGGGTGAAGCCGCGGCGGCCCGTCGCCCCCGAGCTGATCTTCGAGGTCGCCGGCCGGATCACGGTGGACGGCGAGGAGCTCGAGCCGCTGGACGAGCCGGCGGTGCGCGCGGCCGCCCACCGCCTGCGGCAGGCCGGCGTGGATTCGATCGCGGTCTGCTTCCTGCACAGCTACGCCAATCCCGCGCACGAGGAGCGCGCCCGCGCGCTGCTCCTCGAGGAGCACCCCGGGGCCGCGGTGTCGCTCTCCTGCGTGGTGCTGCCCGTGTTCCGCGAGTTCGAGCGGTCGATGGGCACCGTCCTCAACGCCTACGTGCAGCCGCTCGTCGGCCGCTACGTGGCGCGGCTGGCGGGCGAGCTGCGGGCGCGCGGGATCGCCGCGCCGCTGTCGATCATGAAGTCCAACGGCGGCGTGATCGGGGCCGACGTCGTCCGCACGCAGGCCATCCACACCGCGCTGTCCGGGCCCGCCGCCGGGGTGATCGGCGCGCGGCGCATCGGGGAGGCGGCCGGGTTCGCCGACCTGATCTCGGTCGACGTCGGCGGCACCAGCGCGGACGTGTGCCTCATCCACGGGGGCGAAGCGGAGGTGACCACGGAGGGCCGCGTCGGCGCCTGGCCGCTCCACGTGCCGATGATCGACATTCACACCATCGGGGCCGGCGGCGGCTCCATCGCGCGCGTCACCGAGGACGGGACGCTCACGGTGGGCCCCGAGAGCGCGGGGGCCCAGCCGGGCCCGGTGTGCTACGGCGCGGGCGGCGAGGAGCCCACCGTCACCGACGCCCACCTGGTGCTCGGCCGCATCCCCGCGCACCTGCTGGGCGGCGAGATCGCGCTCGACGTCGAGCGGGCCCGCCGCGCCATCGAGGAGCGCGTGGCGCGGCCGCTGGGGCTGCCCCTGGCCGCCGCCGCGCAGGGCATCCTCGACATCGTCAACAACAACATGGTCGGCGCGCTCCGCCTGGTCTCGGTCGAGCGCGGCCACGACCCGCGCGACTTCGTGCTGATGCCGTTCGGCGGCGCCGGCCCGCTGCACGGTGCCGATCTGGCCGCGCTGCTCGGCATGCGCACCGTCGTCGTGCCGCGTCACCCCGGGGTGCTGTCGACCTTCGGCCTCCTCGGCACCGAGGTGCGCAACGACTACGCGCGGACGAGCTTGCAGAAGCCGCCCGACTACGACCTCGACGCCGTCGCCGCCGTGTACGGAGACCTCGAGGGCCAGGCCCGGGCCTGGCTGGCCGCGGAGGGCGTGGCCCCGTCCGCGCGCCGGCTCACCCGCCTGGCCGACCTCCGCTATCGCCACCAGGGCTTCGAGCTCACGGTGCCGTGGCCCGAGCGCGGCCTCTCCGTCGACGCGCTCCTCGCGCGGTTCCACGCCCGCCACCGCCAGCTCTACACCTACGCGCTGGCCGACGCGCCGGTCGAGATCGTCACGCTGCGGGTGGCCGCCGCCGGGCGGGTCCGGCGCTTCACGCTGCCCTCGCTCCCCCGCCGCGGCCCGGCCGCCGGGCGCCCGCCGCGGCGGCGCGTACACTTCGCGGGCGTGGGATGGACGGCGTGTCCCTGCATCGAACGCGAGGGGCTGGGCGCGGCCGCGGTGGTGACGGGCCCGGCCATCGTCGAGCAGCCCGACACCACGACCGTGGTGCCGCCCGGCCACCGGGCCCGCGTCGACCGCATCGGCAACCTCGTGATCCAGTCCAACCCCTCTCCCTCTCCCCCCCGGCACCGCTCTCCCTCTCCCCTCAGGGGAGAGGGCAGGGTGAGGGGTGGTCCGCGATGACCCGCCGCCACCCCTCCCCGCGCCGACGCCCCGTCCCCGCGCTCGACCCGGTGACGCGCGAGATCATCCGGGGCGCCCTCCGCGCCGCCCAGACGCACATGGAAGCGGTCATCGAGCGCACCGCGATGTCGCCGTTCATCCGCGAGAAGAACGACTACTTCGCGGGCATCCTCGACGCGCGCGGCCGCGTGGTGTGCGGGACCATGATCCCGCTCTTCGGCAACCTCACCGAGATCATCTTCCGGCAATACCCGGCCGAGACGATGCGGCCGGGCGATCTCTACTGGTACAACGACTGCCACGGCTCGCGCGGGGGCGTCTCGCACTCGCCGGACATGGTCTTCGCGGCGCCGGTCTTCCACCGGGGCCGGCTCGTGGCCTTCTCGCAGACCTGGGGCCACTTCTGGGACATCGGCGGCATGCGGGCGGGCAGCATCTCGCCGGACGCGACCGAGATCTTCCACGAGGGCATCATCGTGCCCGCGGTCCGCATCTACCGCGAGGGCGTGCTGAACGACGAGGCCTTCCGCATCTTCCTCCGCAACTCGCGCTTCCCCGAGATCCTCCAGGGCGACATCCGCGCGGTGCTCGCGGGCTGCCGGCTCGGCGAGCGCCGGGTGCTCGAGCTGTTCGACCGCTTCGGGGCCGAGACGGTGCTGGCCGCGTGGACGCAGTTCGAGCAGCAGTGCCGCGACACGATCCGCAAGACGCTGGAGTCGCGGATCCCCGACGGCACCTACGAGTCCGACGACGCGGTGGACGGCGACGGGATGAGCGACCGCTCGTTCCACGTGAGGATGCGCCTCACCAAGGAGGGCGGCCGGATCACCCTCGACACGCGCGACAGCGACGATCAGGCCCGCGGCCCGATCAACTTCATCATGCATCCGAGCGTGCCGAAGCTGATCGTGGGCATCTACCTGCTCTCGGGGCATCCCACCGTGCTGCTCAACGACGGGGCCCAGGACGCCATCGACGAGGTGCTCGTGCGGCCGGGCAGCATCCTGCAGCCCCACTGGCCCGCCGCGCTCGGCAACCGCGCCCACACCCTCGCCCGCGTGCAGTCGGGCGTCCTCGCCCTCCTGGCCCTCGCCACCGGGGGTGACGTGCCGGCGCCGAACTCCGTCTACAACATCTACTTCCTCCGCGGCTTCGACCGGGCCCGCAACGAGTTCTTCCTGTGCAGCGACGGGGTCGCGGTGGGGTACGGGGCGCGGCCGTTCGCGGACGGCCTCGACGCCATCTACTACGTGGCCCAGAAGAACTACCCGGCCGAGTTCATGGAGATGGTCTTCCCCCTGCGCCTGCGTCGCTACGCGCTGCACCGGGACTCGGGCGGGCCCGGGCGCTTCCGCGGCGGTACGGGGGTGATCCGCGAGATCGAGCTGACCGCCGAGGAGGCGATCGTGGCCATCCGCCAGGACAACATCCTGTTCCCGCCCGCCGGCGTGAACGGCGGCCACGCCGGCCGCCCCGGGCGTTGCGTGGTGAACCCCGGCCGATCCGACGAGCGCGTGCTGCCGCCCATGTCCGACGGCAACGTGCTGCGCCGGGGCGACGTGCTGCGCCTGTCCACCAGCGGGGGCGGGGGCTGGGGCCATCCCTTCGATCGCCAGATCGACCGTGTCCGTCACGACGTCCTGGGCGGCACCGTGTCGGTCGGCGCGGCCCAGGAGGACTACGGCGTGGTCATCGACGAGAGCGGGGCGATCGACGCGGCGGCCACCGCGGCGCTGCGGGGGCGACCGCGCGGGCCGGTGCGCATGTTCCACCGCGACGGCTACTTCGGCCCGCCGGTGGAGCCTCCGCGATGAGCGCACCGGCTCGAGCCGCGGTGGTGACCGGCGCCGCGCGCGGCATCGGACGCGCGACCGCGGCCGCGCTCGCGAAGAACGGCTTCCGGGTGGCCCTCGTCGACGTCCGCGGCCCGGAGCTGCAGGAGACGGCGGCGCTGGTGCGTGCGGCCGGGTCGGAGGCGCTCGCCCTCGAGGGCGACGTCACCAGCCTGGCGACGGCGCAGCGCCAGGCCGCGGCCGTCCTCGCCGCCTGGAGCCGGATCGACGTCCTCGTGAGCAACGCGGGCATCTCGCAGCCGAAGGGGCTGCTCGAGATCACCGAGGAGGAGTGGGACCGCACCATCGACACGCACCTCAAGGGCGCGTTCAACTGGTGCAAGGCGGTCGCGCCGACCATGCTGGCGCAGCGCGGCGGGCGCATCGTGAACATGTCGTCGGTGAGCGCGCACACCGGGGCCGGCACCGCGGCGGTGAGCAAGTCGGCCTACTGCGCGGCCAAGGCCGGGATTCTCGGCCTCACCCGCGGCCTGGCCAAGGAGCTGGCCCCGCACGTGACGGTGAACGCGATCTGCCCGGGGCTGATCGCGACCGACCTGACCGCCGGCATGATCGCCCGCGAGGGCGCCGAGACCCTCGTGCGCTCGATCCCCCTGGCGCGGCTCGGCACGCCGGAGGACATCGCCCAGGTGGTCGTCTTCCTCGCCACCGTGACCCCGTGCTTCCTGACCGGCGAGGTCATCGACGTCGACGGCGGGCAATGGGTGAACTGAGCCCGCCGGCCCCGGGCGGCCCTTGTCGGCCCCGGGACCGTGCAGTACAATCCCGCCACATCGCCGACGTCGTCGACATCTCAGGACTCCTGGAGGCTGCTCATGACCCACGGTCGTTCCTGGCTGACCCTCGTCCTCGTTGCGCTCGGGCTCGCGGCGATCCTCTCGGCGCCGGCCACCGCGCAGACCCGGTTCGTGTTCGCGAACGAGAGCCCCTACGACACCATGGACCCGCACGCCGCGTTCGACGTGGGGCGGGTGGCGGTGCGGCTGAACCTCTATGATGGGCTCTACCGCTGGCTCGACAACCCGCCCAAGCTCGAGCCGTGGCTGGCCGAGAGCCACACCGTCTCCCCGGACGGCCTCGTCTATACCTTCAAGCTGCGGCACAGGGCCAAGTTCCACGACGGCGCGGAGATCACCGCGGAGGACGTGCGCTACAGCGCCGAGCGCATCCTCGCCATGAAGAAGGGCGCGGCGGCCCTGCTCGGCAGCATGATCGCCCCCGGCGCCGCCAAGGCGCTGGACCGCTACACCGTCCAGTTCACGCTCACCAAGCCCGCGGCCATCTTCCTGGCGGTGGTGCCCGAGGTCCACGTGGTCAACTCGGCCCTCGTCAAGAAGCACGAGAAGGACGGGGACTGGGGCGCGGCGTGGCTCACCAACAACGACGCGGGCTCCGGCTCCTACGCGCTGGACCGCTACGACCCGGCGATCGGGTTCACCGCCAAGCGCTTCGCCGGACACTTCATGGCGTGGGGCCCGAAGCCCATCGACGAGATCGACTTCCGCTTCGTGAAGGAAGACAACACCCGCGTGCTGGGGATGATCAAGGGCGACTACCAGGGCACCGGCGGCTACCTGCCCAACGACCAGGTGAAGCGGCTGCGCGAGGCGCCGAACGTCAAGATCCTCGAGCAGGAGTCGATGCGCATCATGATGTTCCAGATCAACAACCAGCGGGCGCCGCTGACCGACGTGCACGTGCGCCGGGCCATCAGCTACGCCTTCGACTACGACGGCTTCAACAAGGAGATCCTCGGCGGCTCGGTGGAGCGCAACCCGGTGCCGATCCCGAACAACATGTGGGGCGTGCCGCGCGACGTGAAGGGCTACACCTACAACCTGGACAAGGCCAAGCAGGAGCTCGGGCAGGCCCAGGCCAAGGTCGACCGGCCGCTCACGGTGGGCTACCTCCAGGGCTTCAGCCAGACCGAGCAGGCGGCCACCGTCATGGCCAACGGCCTCCGCAAGCTCGGGCTCGAGACCAAGATGACCAGCGAGGTCTGGCCCGCGATGGTCGAGCGCATGAAGAAGCCGGAGACCTCGCCGGATCTCGTCGTGTACTGGATCAGCACCTACTACGCCGATCCCAACAACTGGATCGGCGAGATGTTCAGCTCCAAGCAGTGGGGCACGTTCAAGGCCTCGAGCTTCTACAAGAACCCCAAGGTGGACGACCTGCTCGACAGCGCGCTCAAGACCACCGACCGCGCCGTCCGCGAGAAGGCCTACCAGGAGGCGGCCCGGATCGTGGTGAGCGATGCCGCGGGCGTCTGGATCTACAACACCAAGTACTTCGGCCCCTGGGCCAAGACCCTCGAGGGCATCCGCTTCAGCCCCATCGGCAACGGGCAGGAGATCCGCTGGCTCCGCTATTCGAAGTAGCCGGCGCCGGGCGGCGCGGGCGCGCTGAGCCATGAGGCTCCTCGCGCTCGCGCTGCACCGGCTGCTGTGGTTCGCTCCCACGCTGCTCGGGCTGCTCGTCGTCACGTTCGTGATCTCGCGGGTGGTCCCGTCGGATCCGGTGGCCCTGGTAGCGGGCGAGACCGCCACGCCCGCGCAGGTCGAGGCCCTGCGGCATCAGCTCGGCTACGACCGACCGCTGCCCGTGCAGTTCGTCGACTACCTCGCCCGCCTCGCGCGCGGGGACATGGGGGTGAGCCTCTTCACCCGGCGCCCGATCCTCGACGACCTCGCCCACCGGCTCCCGGCCACCATCGAGCTGACCGTGGTGGCCATGCTCGTCTCCGTCCTCGTCGGCATCCCGCTCGGCGTCCTCTCCGCGCTCTGGCGCAACTCCGTGCTCGACCACGCCCTGCGCGTCCTCACCGTGTCCGGGCTCGCCATCGCCGGCTTCTGGCTCGGCATCATGCTCCAGCTCCTGTTCTCGATGCGCCTCGGCTGGACGCCGCTGAACGGCCGCCTGCCCGGCTTCCCCCCGCGCGGCTTCACCGGGCTCTACCTGGTCGACGCCGCGCTCGCGTGGGACTGGGCCACCTTCGGCACCGCGCTCCAGCACCTGGCATTGCCCACGGTCACGCTGGCGTTCCCCGCGGTGGCCACCCTGGTGCGCTTCACCCGGGCCGGCGTCCTCGATGTCATGCAGTCGAACTTCGTCCTCTACGAGCGCGCGATGGGCCTGCCGCGCCCGCTCATCGTGTGGAAGTACATCCTCCGGTCCGCGCTGACCTCGACGGTCACCCAGATCGGCCTGCTCTTCGGCATCCTGCTCGCGGGGGCGGTGGTGACCGAGGCGGTCTTCGACTGGCCTGGCATCGGCACCTACGCGGTCAGCTCCATCGTGCGCTCGGACTACAACGCGATCATGGGCTTCACGGTCTGGGCGGGGGCGATCTTCATCGTGGTGAACCTGCTCGTCGACCTGGCTCACACGCTGGTCGACCCGCGCGAGCGCGCGACCTAGGCCCCACATGAGCCCCACATGAAGACGGCGTGGTTCGTGGTGGCGCGGCTGGCCCGGGACCGGTCGGCGCTGATCGGGCTCGTCCTCATCGCGCTGCTGGTGCTGGCCGCGCTGCTGGCGCCGCTCCTGTCGACGCACCCGGACGACGTCTTCGAGCTGCATCCCTCCGAGCGCCTCCGGGCGCCGAGCGCCGCGCACTGGCTCGGCACCGACCGGATGGGCGCGGACATCTACAGCCGCCTCCTCTTCGGCGCGCGGATCACCATCCTCATCGGCCTCATCGCGGTCGGCGCCTCGCTGATCATCGGCGTCCCGATCGGCCTCGTGGCCGGCTACCACCACGGCTGGGCGAGCGACGCGCTCATGCGAGTCTCCGACATCTTCCTCGCGGTGCCGCAGGTGGTGCTCGCCATCGCCATCGCCCAGACCCTGGGCCCGTCGCTGCCCAACGTCATCCTCGCGCTCTCGGTCACCTACTGGCCCTGGTTTGCCCGCGTGGTCTACGCCGAGACGCGCGCGCTCCAGAAGGAAGCCTTCGTCGAGAGCACCGCCGCCCTCGGCGCCTCGCCCTGGCGGCTCACCGTGCTGCACGTGCTGCCGAACATCGCCTCGCCGATCATCGTGCGCGCGTCGATCGGCATGGGCTTCACCATCCTGACCGCGGCGGCGCTCGGCTTCCTCGGGCTGGGGCCCCCGCCGCCCACTCCGGAGTGGGGCCGGACCATCGCGGAGTCGCGCGAGTTCCTGCCCGACGCCTGGTGGTACGCGGCGGCGCCGGGGCTGGCCATCTTCCTCACCGTCATGGGCTTCAACCTGCTGGGCGACGGCCTGCGCGACGTGCTCGACCCGCGGCTGCGCCGGAGCCCCGCGCGCGATGGCTGAGCTGCTCGCGGTCCGCGGCCTGCGCGTGGACTTCGCCACCGACCGGGGTCCGGCCCAGGTGCTCGACGGCATCAACCTCGACATCGCGGCCGGCGAGGTGGTGGGCCTCGTCGGCGAGAGCGGCTGCGGCAAGACCACGCTCGCCCGCGCGATCCTCGGCATCCTGCCCGAGGGGGCCGCGCGGATCCGCGGCGGCGAGGTGCGCTTCCGCGGCATCGATCTGCTGACCCAGGACCCCGCGACGGTGAACGACCACGTGCGCGGCCGGGCGATCACCTTCATCCCGCAGGATCCGTTCAGCTCGTTCAGCCCGCTGTTCCCGGTCGGCACCCAGATCATGGACCTGATGAAGTGGAAGTCCCCGCGGGCGCGCGAGCAGGCCCGGCCGGCGTCCCTCTTCGGGCGCTATCCGCGGGCGCGCCGGCGGGCCGACCGCGAGGCGGTGCTCGAGACCCTGCGCGCGGTGCAGATCCCCGAGCCGGCGCGGGCGCTGGGCCGGCTGCCCCACGAGTTCTCCGGCGGCCAGCGCCAGCGGCTCATGATCGCGATGGCGCTCTTGCCCGAGCCCCATCTCATCATCGCGGACGAGCCGACCACCGCGCTGGACGTGACGATCCAGGCCCAGATCCTCCGCCTGCTGCGCGCGCTGGTGAAGGAGCGCGGGGTGTCGGTGCTCTTCACCACCCACGATCTCGGCACCGCGCACGAGCTCTGCGACCGCGTGGTGGTGATGTACGCCGGCCAGGAGATGGAGGCGGCGCCGACCGACGCCTTCTTCGGCCGCCCCGCGCACCCCTATACGCGGAAGCTGCTGGCCAGCGTGCCCGGCCCCGACGGCGAGATCCGCGACATCCCGGGGGAGGTGCCGAGCCTGGTGACGCCGCCGGCGGGCTGCCGCTTCCACCCGCGTTGCGACCACGCCACCGCGGAGTGTCGCGTGGAGCGCCCGGCGCCGCGCATGCTCGCCGAGGGCCACGGCGTCCGCTGCCACCATCCCGTCGACGCCCCCGCGGGAGCCGACGCGTGAGCCCGGACGCCGCCCCGTTGCTGGAGCTGGTCGACCTGGCACGCCACTTCCCGGTGCGCAGCCCCTTCGGGCGCCGCGTGGGCTGGCTGCGAGCGGTCGACGGCGTGTCGCTGCAGGTGCGCCCGGGCGAGACGCTCGGCCTCGTGGGGGAGAGCGGCTGCGGCAAGTCCACGCTCGGCAAGACGGTGATGGGCATCTACACGCCGAGCGCGGGCGAGATTCGCTTCGCCGGCCGCGAGATCGGGCGGTTGCCCGCCCGCGCCCGGCGCGCGGTGGCCAAAAATCTCCAGTACGTCTACCAGGACCCCGGCGCCTCGCTCGACCCCCGCTGGAAGATCCGGCCCCTGCTGCACGAGCCGCTGCTGATCCACAGCACGCTGACCCGGGCCGAGCGGGACCGCGAGGTGGCCGCGATCCTGGCCGCGGTCGGCCTGCCGGACGCCCACCTCGACCTCTACCCCCACGAGCTCTCCGGCGGCCAGCAGCGCCGCGTGGGGCTCGCGCGCATCCTCACCCTGCGGCCCCGCCTGGTGATCCTGGACGAGCCGACCTCCGGGCTCGACGTCTCGGTCCAGGCCAGCGTGCTCAAGCTGTTCCGGAGCCTGCAGGAGACCTTCGCGCTCACCTACGTGTTCATCTCGCACGATCTCTCGGTGGTGCGCGCGATGTGCGCGAGCATCGCGGTGATGTACCTGGGCAAGATCGTCGAGTACGGCCCGACCACCCGCGTGTTCGAGGCCCCGCGCCACCCCTACACGCAGTCGCTGCTGGCCGCGGTGCCGCGCATCGGCGGCCGCCGCGTCACCGAGGACTTCGCTCTCGAGGGCGAGCCGCCGAACCCGCGCGACATCCCGAGCGGCTGCCGCTTCCGCACCCGCTGCCCGCTGGTCCAGGCCCGCTGCGCGGAGGAGGAGCCGGCGCTCCGCCCCGTCGACGGGCGCGCCGTCGCCTGTCACTTCGCCTGACGGGGTAGCCTCACCGCGCGGGGACCTCGAACTCCGCAGCCCAGCGGTCGAGGAACAGCGCGAGCATCTTCGTCCGCTCGAGCAGCGTGGCCACCTCGATGAACTCCTCCTCGCTGTGCGCGCGGCTACCCTTCGGCCCCATGCCGTCGAGCGTCGGCGCGATGGCCGAGGTGTGATTGCCGTCCGAGCCCCCACCCGTCTTGATGGCCCGCACCTCCACGCCCAGCTCCCGGCCCGCCGCGCGCATGATCTCCAGCAGGCGCTCGGTGCCCGGCAGGCCCGGCGGCCACGGCGGGAAGTGGATCTGCCCCTCGAAGCGGGCGTGGGTGCCGGCGACGTGCGCCCGCTCGCAGATCCGCCGCATGGCCGTAATCGTCGCGTCCGCGTCCGCCTGGCTCCACGCGCGCAGGTCGATCTCGGCGGCGGCGCGGGCCGCCACGACGTTGGGGCGCTCGCCACCGCGCACGGTCCCCACGTTCACGGTGACGCCGGTGCCGAAGTCGGTCAGCGCGTGAAGATCCGCCACCTTCTGGGCCAGATCCCAGATGGCGCTGGCGCCCAGCTCGGGCTGGAGCCCCGCGTGGGAGGCCTTGCCCGTGATCTCCAGATGGAAGGTCCCCGCCCCCTTGCGCGCCATCACGTACTCGCCGCCCGGGCGCGCCGGCTCGAGGATGCCCACGCCGTGCGCCCGCCGCGCCTCGGCCTCGATCACCGGCCGCGAGGTCGGCGAGAGCCGCTCCTCGTCCGAGTTGAACACCACCGCGACGGTCGTCTCGGCCCAGGCGCGGGTACGCGCCTCCTGGTGCGCGCGCAGCGCGTAGAGCAGGGCGGCCAGCCCGCCCTTCATGTCGTACACCCCGGGCCCCCAGGCGCGCCCCTGCTCGTCGATCCGGAAGGGCCGCTGCTTGGCGGTGCCGGAGGCAAACACGGTGTCGTAGTGGCCGACGAAGAGGAAGCGCTTCGGGCCCGTCCCCGGTTTCTCGCCGACCAGGTGATCGCCGAAGCGCTCGGTGGCGACCCGGCGGAGCGTGAAGCCCAGGCCCTCCAGCCGCTCGGCCAGGATGGCCCCCACGCGATTGACGTCCAGCACGTCGTCGGTGCCGCTGTCGTGATTCACGAGGCGCGCCAGCAGCTCGATCTGCTCGTCGCGCCAGCCGTCGATCCGGTCCAGGAGATCTCGCATGGCCAGTATGGTAACGTGGCGCCCTCAGGAGGGGAACGCGCGTGCAGATCGGCGTGGACATCGGCGGCACCTTCACCGACATCGTGGCCCTGGACCGCACCGGCCGGCTCGCGCTCGCCAAGGTGCCGAGCACCCCCAAGGACCTGCTGGACGGCATCGCGGCCGCCACCACCGAGGTCCTCGCGCTGGCCGGCGCCGCGCCGGGCGACGTCGAGCGGTTCATCCACGGTACCACCGTGGCCACCAACGCGATCCTGGAGCAGAAGGGCGCCACGACCGCCATCCTGACCACCGAGGGCTTCGAGGACGTGCTCGAGATGGGGCGCATGAAGCGCTCGCGCATGTACGACCTCGACATGGACCCGGAGGTGCCCACCTTCCTGGCCCCGCGCCGGCGGCGGCTCGGCATCCGCGAGCGGCTGGACGCGAAGGGCCACGTGCTGGTCCATCTTCACGAGGCCGACGTGCGGCAGGCGGTGGAGACCCTGCGCGCGCAGGGCGTGTCGGCGATCGCGGTGTGCTACCTCTTCTCGTTCCTGAATCCCGCACACGAGCGGCGCACGCGAGAGATCATCGCGGAGCTGGCCCCGGAGATGAGCGTCTCGCTATCGTCGGAGGTCGACCCGACCTTCAGAGAATACGAACGGCTCTGCGTGACCGCGTTCGACGCCTACCTGGGCCCGGTGGTGAAGCGCTACCTGGCGGGCCTCGCCGAGACGCTGCGCGGCCTCGGCGTGCCCGGCGTGCCGCTGATCATGCGCTCCCGCGGCGGCATCGTCTCGGCGGCGCTGGCCGCGCAGCAGCCGGTCACGCTCTTCCTCTCGGGGCCGGCCGGCGGCGTCATCGGCGCCGCGTTCGCGGCCGAGCGCTCCGGGGTGCGCGACTTCGTGTCGCTCGACATGGGCGGCACCAGCAACGACGTGGCCCTGGTACGGGAGGGCCGGCCCCTGCTCATCGGCGAGGGCGCGATCGGCCCCTTCCCGGTGCGCACCCCGATGGTGGACGTCAACACCATCGGCGCCGGCGGCGGCAGCATCGCGTGGATCGACGCCGCCGGGGGCCTGCGGGTGGGGCCGCGCAGCGCGGGCGCCGAGCCCGGGCCCGCCTGCTACGGCCGCGGTGGCGACGAGGCCACGGTGACCGACGCGAGCGTCGTGCTCGGCTACCTCAACCCCGCGCGCTTCGCCGGCGGCGCCATGACCCTGGACGTGGCCGCGGCCGAGCGCGCGGTGGCCGTCCTGGGCCGTCGGCTGGGGCTCGACCCGGTGGCCGCCGCGGCGGGCATCCATCGCGTGGTCAATGCGCGGATGGCAGACCAGATCCGCCTGGTGACGATCAAGCGCGGCTACGATCCACGGCAGTTCTCGCTGGTGGTCCTGGGCGGCGCCGGCCCGGTGCACGGCGCGGCCCTCGCCGAGGAGATGGGCATGGCGGAGGTGGTCGTCCCCGAGGCGCCCGGCGTGCTCGCCGCCTTCGGCCTGCTCGCCGCCGCCATCGAGCACCACCACGCGCGCACGCTGCCGGCGCGCACCGACAGGGCCGACCTCGGCGCCATCAACGCGTGTCTCGCCGAGCTCGACGCCGCCGGCCGCTCGCGCATGGACGAGGAGGGCGCGCCCGCGCCGGCGGTGCGCGTGGCCTACGCCGCCGACATGCGCTACGTGGGCCAGGCCTACGAGCTGGAGGTGCCGATCCCGGCCCCGGTCACCGCCGACGGGGTGCCCGCCATCGTGGCCGCCTTCCACGTCGTGCACGAGCGCGTGTACGGCTACGCCCGCGCCCAGCAGCCGGTCGAGTTCGTCAACTTCCGCGCCGTCCACACTTTTCCGCTGCCGCGCCCCGCGGTGACGCCGGCCGCGCGCGCCACCGGCACCCTGGCCTCCGCCCAGGTCGGGGAGCGCCCCGCCTATTTCGGCCGCTTCGTGCCGACCGCGATCTACGAGCGCGCGCGGCTGCCGCTGGGCGCCCGCCTCGCCGGGCCGGCCATCGTGGAGCAGCCCGACACCACCACCGTGATCCCCCCCGGCGTCACCGCGCTGGTGGACCCGGCCGGCAACCTGCGGCTCCGGAGAGACCCCCCGTCCGGAGGACACCCATGACCACGATCGACCCCATCCTCCTGGAAGTCCTGCGCAACCGGCTTGACGCCATCGCCGACGAGATGGAGCTGACGCTGCTGAAGAGCGCCGCCTCGCCGATCGTGAAGGAGGGCCTCGACGCCTCGGCCGCGCTGTTCAACACGCGCGGCGAGACCATCGCCCAGGCCGCCGCCATCCCGATCCACCTGGGCGCGCTCCAGTTCGCCGCGCAGCGCATCGTGCGCGCCTTCCCCCCGGAGGCGATGCATGAGGGTGACGCGTTTCTCCTGAATGACCCCTACGACGGCGGCACCCACCTGCCCGACATCACCCTGGCGGTGCCGGTCTTCGCCGACGGCCGGGCCGTCGCGCTGGCCTGCACCATGTGCCACCACCAGGACGTGGGCGGCCGGACGCCGGGCAGCGTCCCCACCGACGCCACCGAGCTCTACCAGGAGGGCGTCATCATCCCGCCCACCCAGCTCTTCCGCGCCGGCCTGCTGGACGAGAACCTCTTCCGCCTGCTCGCCCGCAACGTGCGTCTGCCGGACGTGTTCACCGGCGACCTCATGGCCCAGGTGGCGGCGGGGCGGCTCGGCGGCGTCCGCCTGCGCGAGCTGTTCGCCGCGCACGGCACGGACACGGTGGTGGCCTACATCGAGGAGCTGCTCGCGCGCGCCGAGCGCCTCACCCGCGCGCAGATCGAGGCCATCCCCGACGGCGACTACGCCTTCGAGGACTGGCTGGACGACGACGGCGTGAACATCGGCCACCCGGTCAAGATCGCGGTCACGCTGCGCGTGCGCGGCTCGGCCATGACCTTCGACTTCACCGGCAGCGACCCGCAGGTGCGCGGGCCCTTCAACTCGGTGCCGGCCTCCACGATGTCGGCGGTCTACTACGCGGTCCGCGCGATCTCCGACGCCTCCATCCCGAACAACGGCGGCTGCTTCCGCGCGGTGGACGCGATCCTGCCGGAAGGCACCATCGTGAACCCGCTGCCGCCCGCCCCGGTGAGCTGCCGCACCGCCACCATCAAGCGCATCGCCGACACCATCCTGGGCGCGCTGGTGGCGGCGCGACCGGGCAAGATGCCGGCGGCCAGCTCCGGCACCCTGCTGGTGATGGCCTTCGGCGGCCGCGACCCCGAGACCGGCCGGCCGTTCGTGGCCAGCGAGCTCGCCGCCGGCGGCATGGGCGCCCGCCCCGACAAGGACGGCATCGACGTCATCGAGACCGACGTCTCCAACTGCATGAACATCCCGGTGGAGTCGGTCGAGATGAACTTCCCCCTGCGCATCCCCCGGGTGCGCCTCTGGAACGGCTCCGGCGGCGCCGGCCGCTTCCGCGGCGGCCTCGGGCTCGAGAAGGTCTTCGAGGCGACCACCACCGACGTGACGGTCTCCCACCGCGGCGAGCGCTTCGCCTCCTCGCCCTGGCCGCTCGAGGGCGGCGCCCCGGGCGCCCGGGCTCACGCCTTCATCCTGCGAGCCGACGGCACGCGCGAGACGCTGCCCTCGAAGAAGATGATCGTGCTCCACCCGGGCGACCAGCTCTGGGAGTACATCGCGGGCGGCGCCGGCTACGGCGACCCGCTCGACCGGGACCCGGCCGCGGTGCTGGCCGACGTGCTGGACGGGAAGATCGCGAGCACGGTGGAGTATGGCGTGGTGCTCACCGCGGATGGCGCCGCGGTGGACGAGGTGAAGACGAAGGAGTGCCGCGAAGCTCGCAATCGCACCCCTCTCCCCCCTGGGGAGAGGGCAGGGTGAGGGGCCGCTAGCCCCTGCGCTAGCCCGAGAGTCGACGGGCCACGCCGGGGACACGGAGCGACCCGCTCTCGGCGGACGGGCGGGCGGCGGGGTCGACGGGTTTCTTCACCCGGGAGCGAGGCGCGCGACGTCGAAGCCGTACAGCCGGGCGGTGGTGGCGCCGACGATCCTCGCCTGCTCGTCTTCCGGCACGCCCGCCAGGATCTCGGCCAGGATCTTCCGGGACTGGGGGAACGTGGATTCGCTGTGGGGATAGTCGGAGCCCCACATCATGTTGTCGACGCCGATCACGTCGCGGAGGCGAACGCCGATCGCATCCTCCTGGAAGCTCAGGACCACGTTGCGGTGGAAGAAATCGCTGGGACGCAGGTCGCTCTTGAAGCGGTGGAACGCCTCCTCGTGGCGCTCGCGGTACGTGTAGTCCATGGTGGAGAGCACGTGCGGAGCCCAGGCCAGCTCGAACTCCACGATGGCGAGCGTGAGAGCCGGGTAGCGCTCGAAGACCCCGGAGAAGATCATGTCGCACATCGACTGGGCGGGATAGAAGGCCTTCGTGGCCCGGCTGGTCGCGTCGCGCAGCGTGCGCTCCCCCGCTCCGCGGATCTTGCCCTGCCGGCGGGTGGCGGTGTGCAGGCTGAGCGGCATCGCGCAGGCCTCCGCCGCGGCCCAGAACGGCTCGTACTCGGGCTGATCGTAGCGCCGGTGCTCGAGCGGGTACTCGGTGATCATCGCGCCGGCGAAGCCGCGCCGGGCGGCGCGCTCCAGCTCCTTCGTGCCCTCCCGGACATCGTCCAGGCTGATCATGGCGATGCCCTTGAGCCGGGCCGGGTCCGCGCTGCAGAAGTCGGCGAGCCAGTCGTTGTACGCCCTGAAGATCGCGGCCATGAGTGCGGCGTCGGGCACCTTGAAGTAGAAGAGGCCCTGCGACGGGTAGAGCACCTCGCCGGCCACCCCGTCGAGGCGCATGTCCGCGAGGTGCTGCTGGGGGTCGTAGCCGCCGGGCGGGACGTCCTCGAACCGACCGAGCCCGGAGATGGTCTCGGGGGCCTCGAAGCGAGCCCCGGCGTTGGAGATGAGCCCGATCCCGGAGAGGACCTGGTCCTCCTCGACCACGAGATGGTCGGCGCCGTCGATCCGCACCATCCGGGGCGCCCGGTGGCGAAAGGCTCGGTCGATGCGGGTCGTCCACAGGTCGGGCGGCTCGAACACGTGCGAGTCGGACGACAGGATGAGCGCGGGGGGCATGGCCTCCTCCTTTCCGATTCCGGCGAGCTTGCGCGCCAATACTACCCGAATCGCCGGGTAGTTCCAGGCCGGGTAGCCTGAGAGAGCCGGCACCAGGGCGGTCAGGCTGTCCACCTCGAGCACCGAGGCCCGGCTGGCGCCTCCCACACGAGGATGCGGTTCTGCTTGGCGTCGACCGGGGCTCCTGTTCGATTTTGACGTGTGTTCACGTTTCGTGTACAGTCGTCGTGTTCAACTTGCATATATGTTCACGTAACGTGAACATCGGCAATCGCCGAACACCAGGAGGGTTGGTGATGGCCCGGATGGGGCAGCAAAAAGACCGCGGCATCGAGACCTTGAACCATGCCCTCCGCGCGCTGCGCCGGACGACGGGCCTGGCTGCGGCGCTCACCACCCGGGAGCCCAGGGGTCTGAAGGGCCACCGGCCGGACGCGGTGATCGAGATCGAAGAGGGCGGGAAACACTTCCAGTTCTTCGCGGAGGTCAAGGCCGTCGACCGAGCGGTCGCGCTGGCCGCCGTCAAGAATCGACTCGAGCCGTACGGGCGGAAAGGGGTGTTGGTGGCCCCGTACCTTACGGCCGAGCTTGCCCAGCATTGCCGCGACCGGCTCGACCTGCAGTTCATCGATACCGCCGGCAACGCCTACCTGCGGACACCGGGACTCTACGTCGTCGTCCGGGGCGAGCGACCGCATGGCCCCATGGCCCCAACGGCAACGGGCGCTCGGGGCGCCGGTACGGCAACCAGCCTGCGCGCGGCATTCGTGCTGCTCTGCAAACCGGCGCTGCTCAACGCGCCCTACCGAGAGATCGCGGAGGCCGCCGGGATCGGGCTCGGGACGGTCGGCTGGGCTTTCTTCGATCTCGAGCGCCGGGGGTACCTTGCGACGGCCGCGCATAGGCGGAATCGCCGTCTGCTGGAGCCCACCCGACTCCTGGAAGAGTGGGTCACCACCTTCCCGATCCGGCTGCGCCCGAAGCTCAATCCGCGCCGGTTCCGGGCTCCCGACCCCGGCTGGTGGGAACAGGCACGACTCCCCGACGGGGCGCGCTGGGGCGGTGAGGTCGCGGCAGCCAAGCTGACGAACCACCTCAAGCCGGCCGCCACCACGATCTACCTGGAGCCGGCGAAGGCGCGGGAGGCCCTCGCCACGCTCGTGCAGGAGCACCGCCTGCGCGCCGATCCGCAGGGAAACATCGAGGTCCTCGACGCCTTCTGGAAGCTTCCGGAGCTTCCGGAGCAGGACACGCCGCGGGACCTCGTGCCGCCCTTGCTGGTCTACGCCGATCTCATGGCCACGCTCGATCCGCGCAATCTCGAGGTCGCCAGGGGGATCCGTGAGCAGTACATCGAGCATGCTCTCCGTCGCGCGTGACCGGCCGGTCGATCCGCTGGCGATCGCGATCCTGAAGCAGGTCGATCCCGTGGCAAGAGCGCTCGGCATCGAGTACCTCGTGACGGGCGCGACGGCGCGGGACATCCTGCTGGTCGGCGTGTTCGGCCTGGAGACGGGCCGGGGCACCCGAGATGTGGACCTGGCCATCGCCGTCGATGGCTGGCCCCAGTTCGAAATGGTCAAGACGCGGCTGGTCGAGACGGGCACCTTCGAGGCGGACGACCGGGTCACACACCGGCTCTTCCACCTCCCTGGAAAGGGACGGCGAGGCTACCCGATCGACCTCATCCCCTTCGGTGGTATCGAGGACCCTGCGGCGACCATCGCCTGGCCTCCGGACCGATCCATCGTCATGAACGTGGCCGGCTACCGCGAGGCGTTCGAAGCGGCGTCGCTGGTCGAGATCGATCCCGGCTTCGTCGTACGCGTCGTGTCGCTGCCCGGGCTCGCGATCCTGAAGCTGTTCGCCTGGGCCGATCGGGGCGCTGGTGACCCGCGGGACGCGATCGATCTCGCCATGCTGCTGCGCCAGTATGGTGCCGCCGGCAACGAGGATCGGTTGTACGGCGCTGAGATCGGAGTGATGGAGGCTTCGAGCTACGACCTCGATCTCGCGGACGCGCGCCTGCTCGGTCAGGACGCCGCTCGGATCAGCGGGACTGAGACAAGGACGAGGTTGCTGGGCTCACTCGACGAAGAGCGCATGGAGCAACTGGCCCGTGCCATGGCACGGCAAATGGGCGCCGCCGCGGATCCCGTTGCGGCGGCAAGGGCGCTGATCGGCCAGCTCGTGGCTGGCCTGCGAGACATCTGAACCGGCGCGAGCGGGCGGAGTACGAGAAGCCATGAAGAAGATCCCGAAGTTC
>JBBDXN010000117.1:0-19027 GCA_040902305.1 Candidatus Rokuibacteriota bacterium
CAGTTCGCTTGGACCACCCCTCACCCTGCCCTCACCCCAGAGGGGAGAGGGAGATCCGGAGGAGATCGGGCACCCCTTTCCGCCGGAGGGGGAGAGGGCAGGGTGAGGGGGCGGCGCTAGTTAGCGGGCGCTGAGCGAGGCCAGCGCGCGCGTCACGTCCTGCCACTCCGCTTCGCTGAGAGCCGCGTCGCCGAAGCGCGCGCGCTCGTAGTGGCCGGTGAGCCGGGCGAAGGCGGCCGCGCGCGCCGGCGCGCGCTCCCCCACCCGCGAGGCGAACTGGCGCGCGGTCTCCGCGGCGCCGGGCGCGAGGCCGCCGCGGGCCAGGAGCCGGAGGGCCCGCGCGTAGAAGGCGGGCATCGGCGCCGGCGCGCCGGTCCGGCGCCGCGCCGGCCCGCGCCGCCAGAGCCACCACGCGAGCGCCACCACCACCGCGATCCCCGCGCCGACCCCCATCGCCGGAGCCACCCGCCAGCCGCGCGGCCAGGCGAGCGCCCCGCGCGCTTCACTCGCCTGGCGATGGACGGTGGCCGCGAGCTGCACCTGGTCGTGCAGGCTCCAGTTGACCACGTAGCGGTACCAGCGCATGCGCGCGGCGTCGAGGTAGAGCGACACGCGGCTTGGGGTCGCCTCCGCCACCGCCTCGCCGCGCGGGGAGGGATCGAAGGCCACCCAGCCACGCCCCTCGAGGTACACCTCGACCCACGCGTGGGCATCGCTCAGGCGCACCATGAAGTAGCGGCCGTACGGGTTCCACTCGCCGTGCTGGAAGCCCGCCACCATGCGGCTCGGCACGCCCACGCTGCGCAGCATCACCGTCATCGCGGCCGCGAAGTACTCGCAGTTGCCGGAGCGGCGGACGAACAGGAACTCCTCCAGCGGGCCCAGGGCGGTCTGCCGCTTGAGCGCCAGGGTGTAGCGATAGTTGGCGCTGAGATGCGCGCTGATCCGGCCCGCCGCGGTCTCGGCGTCGCGCGCGCCCGCGGTCACCTCACGGGCGAGGCGCCCGATGTCGGCGGACAGCGCGGGGAGCTGCAGAGATCGCGCGCGCTCCTCCGCGGACAGCGCGGGCCGCCGCCGGCGCGCGTCCGCGCGCGGCCGGCCGGGCCCCTCAAGCTCGGATTCGACGACATAGTGCAGGCGCGCGGCGGGACTGGACGTGGACAGGCCCCCCATGTCGTCCACCACGAGCACGGGCGCCCGCATCTCGACCCGGAGCGCGCGCGGCGCCGCGAACACCGCGTCGGTCCCCATGGGCTCGAGGTAGATCTCCTGCCGCACCACCGGGCCGGTTCCGGTGGGCAGGCCGAGCCCGAAGTCGCCCGCGGCCCCGCGCCGCAGGTACCGCCGCGGCACCGCCGCACTCGACCACGTCCGGCCGTCGAACTGATCGAACGCCACCCCGCGCCAGCGCAGCCCGGGCAGCGTGGCGGGCTCGAGGCGCTCGTCCGACAGATAGACGCGCATAACCACGCTGTGATCGTTCTCGATGTCGCCGAAGCTGCCCAGGTCCACGCGGTCCGAGAAGCCGGTCACCATGCGCCCGATCTGGGCCCGCAGCGGCAGCGCGGCCTGCCCCACGCGGGGAATGATGAAGAAGAGACCGGCCGCGAGCGAGAAGGTGATGGCGGCCGCCACCAGGCTCACCCGGGTGAGCGGCCCGCGGAAGAACACTCGCCGGGTCGCGGTGGCCGCCGCGCTGGCCCGGCCCGCCTGCTCCAGCTCGGTCACCACGTGGTTGAGCATCAGCATCCAGGTGCCGAGCAGCAGGAAGACGACGAAGACCCCCAGGAAGCTCAAGCTGAAGCTGATCGAGGCGGCGGCCACCAGCATGAAGAACGAGAGCAGCCCGGCGTCGCGCAGGTCGCGCAGGCCGCGGCGCACGAAGAGGCGCAGCAGGATCAGGAACAGCAGGAGATGCACCATGCCGTCGAGCAGCGAGTAGGCGAGGTAGAAGAGATCGACCGCGATGGCCACCGCGGCGGTGCCCACCAGGCTATAGCCGAGCCACGGCCGGACCGCCCCGCGCGCGCGCGCCTGTTCGTGGCCCCAGCTCACCAGGATCGCCAGCACCACGAGGGCGGCGCCGACCGGGCCGATCAGGTTCGCGCCGTAGAGGGCGGCGACCCCGGTGCACACCATCAGATACGTGACGAGACGGAGGGCGAGGAGGGCCAGCATGTCAGGCCAGCGCGATCCGGATCTCGCGCAGGGGACGGCCGGATCGGAGCGAGCCGGCGGTCTCGAGCGCCACCGGCTCGGGGCGCGGGGCCTCCGGGTCATAGAGGGCCAGCGCGCCGAGCACCCGCCGGAGATGCGGGCGGCCGTGGCCGAGCGGCACCGAGCAGTCCGCGCCGGCCAGCTCCACGCCCGCGCCCGCGCGGATGAGCGCCACCGCGAGCGAGGCGGTCTCCGACAGCCCCCGCTCGAGCGCCTCCGCGCCGCGCCGGCCCCGCCCGACCAGCACGAGGCGCGTATCGTGGCTCGTGTCGGCCTCGAGCTCCCGCACCATGAGCGTTTCCGTCTTGGCGCTGCTGCGCCAGTGGATGAAGCGCGGGTCGTCGCCCGACCGGTAGCCGCGGAGGTTGTAGAGATCGTTGCCGCGGCCGCGGCGCCGCGCCGCCGCGTCACCGCTCTGCCCGAGCTGGCGGAGCGCCTCCGCGGAGACCGGCCGCACCGCCGGGAACACCAGCACCAGGTCGGTGAGCGCGGGCCGTCCCGCCTTCACGAACAGGCCGAACGGGAAGCGCGTGGTGATGCGCACGCCGGTGAGGCAGTGGCGCCCGCGCCGAGGGAAGGTCTCCTCCCAGGTGGCGAGCCGCTCGGTTCCCGCTTCGATCCGGCGAAAGTAGATGAAGCGCGAGGCGGACTCGAGCGCGCGCGCGGCCGGCGCGAGCAGCTCCAGGGTGACGGAGTACGAGGTGAACCACCCCTTGCGGTTGGCGACCGCGGCGCCGAGGAGCGCGGGCTGCCCCGCGTAGATCTCGTCGGGCGCGATGCCGGTCAGGTGGAGGCCCCGCATGGACTGCTCGGAGAGGATGCCCGAGACCACGATGAGCGCCAGCAAGGCGGAGACCAGCAGGTAGAGGAGGTTGTTGCCGGTGTTGATGGCGGCCACGCCCAGCCCGACCGCGACGAGCAGGCACCACCAGCCGTCGCGGGTGGGCTTGATGGTCCGGCGCGGGTGGAACAGCCGCCAGACCGCGGCCCCGAGCAGCTTCACCACCGGGCTACCTCGGGACGGGAACGTCCTGCAGGATGGCGGTGACGGCGGCCTCGCCGTCCATGCCGCCGGCGGCGGAGCCCGCGAGCGAGCCCCGCACGATCACGCGGTGGGCGAGGGCGGGCACCGCCAGCTCCTTGATGTCGTCGGGCAGCAGGTAGTCGCGTCCGTCCGCGAGCGCGCGGGCGCGCCCGGCCCGCAGCAGGGCCAGCGAGCCCCGGGGGCTCACGCCCAGCGCGAGCAGCGCCGAGCGGCGCGTGGCCGTGACCAGCGCCACCAGGTAGTCGAGGACCGACTCCTCGACGCGCACCCGCTCCGCCGCTTCCTGGAGCGCGAGCACCTCGTCCGCCTCGACGACCGGGCGGAGCTCCGCGCCGGTCGCGTCGCCGCGGAGCACCGCCTTCTCGTCGGCGGCTTCCGGATAGCCGATGCGGATGCGCAGCAGGAAGCGATCGAGCTGCGATTCGGGCAGCGGGAACGTGCCCTCGTACTCGCGCGGGTTCTGGGTGGCCAGCACCATGAAGGGCCGGGGGAGCGGGTAGGTCGAATGGTCCAGCGAGACCTGGGCCTCGTTCATGGCCTCGAGCAGCGCGGACTGGGTCTTCGGCGTGGTGCGGTTGATCTCGTCGGCCAGCACGATATTGGTGAAGAGCGGGCCCGGCTTGAACACGAACTCCCCGTTCTTGGGCTCCCACACCGAGACGCCCAGCACGTCGGAGGGCAGCATGTCGGAGGTGAACTGGATCCGCCGGAAGGAGGCGCCGATGGAGCGGGCCAGGCCCGCGGCCAGCGTGGTCTTGCCCACGCCGGGGACGTCCTCGATCAGGAGATGCCCGCGGGCGACGAGACCGATGACGGCCAGCCGCACCACCTCCGGCTTGCCGACCAGCGCGCGGCTGACGTTTTCCTCGAGACGGCGGATGGTTTCCGTCGAGCCGCCCATAGGATTCCACTATACAGTAGGCGGATTTTTCGGCCGCCCGGCGGTCCCTGGCCCGGCCGGGCTCCTTCGGCTACACTGAGCGGCGCGATGGCCCTCGATCCGCCCCCGGCTCCCCGCTGGCCCCGCGACGCGCGCGCGGCGTGCGCCTTCACCTTCGATCTCGACGCGGAGACGCTGTGGATGGCCCGCGGCATCCACGAACCGGTCACGCTCTCGCAGGGGCGGTTCGGCCCGGTCGACGCGCTGCCGCGCATCCTGGCCCTGCTGCGCCTGCACGACATCCGCGCCTCGTTCTTCATCCCGGCCTGGACCGCCGAGCACTATCCGGACGCGGTGCGCGCCATCGCGGACGGGGGCCACGAGATCGGCTGCCACGGCGACGAGCACGAGCGGGTGAGCGAGCTGCCGCCCGATCGCGAGGAGGCCATCCTGGTCAAGAGCGTCGAGGTGCTCACGCGCCTCGGCGGCACGCGGCCGCGGGGCTACCGCGCGCCCGCGTGGCAGCTCTCGGGCGCGACCCTGGGCCTCCTGGCCAAGCACGACTTCGACTACTCGTCGAACATGATGGATCGGCTGGTGCCGTACCTGCACCCGGCCGTCGGCGGCCGCGCCCTCGTGGAGATCCCGGTCTCCTGGGTGCTCGACGACGCGCCGTACTTCATGTTCACCGGGCAGCGCAGCATCCAGCCGCCGGGCCCGGTGCTCCAGGGCTGGATCACCGAGTTCGAGGGCATCACGGAGGCGCGGGGGGTGACCAACTTCACCTTCCACCCGCAGATCATCGGGCGGCCGTCTCGCCTGGCCTGCCTGCGCGAGCTGATCGACCACGTGCGCCACACCCCGCGCATCTGGATCGCCACGCTCGGCGAGATCAGCGAGCAGGTGCGGGCTAGCGAAACGCCGGCGCAACCTCGGCCATGAAGCGATCGAGGGTGGGACGGCGATCGGCGGGGAGGAGGAACGTCGGGATGAACAGCAGACCCACCCCGGCCGCCTGCAGCCGCGCGAGCTTGTCCTTGATCTCGCTCACGCTGCCGGCCAGGACGGTATCGCGCGCCTTCTCCGCGTCGGCCCCCATCCGCTTCATGTAGCTCTGCTCGATCTTCTCGGTCCCCGCGCGGTCGTCCGTGAAGCCCAGCGCCATGACCGCCGAGCGCAGGATGGTCTTGGGATCGCGCTTCACCGTCGCGCAGTGCTGGTCGAGGATCCGGCCCTTGTGCGCGAGGGTGGCCGGCCCGCCCCACACGTTCCAGTGATCGGCGTGCTGGGCCGCGATGCGCAGGGTGACCTTCTCGCCTCCGCCGCCGATCATCAGCTCGGGGTACGGCCTCTGCACCGGCTTGGGCATCAGCGGGGCGTCTTCCAGCTGGTAGTAGCGGCCCTTGTAGCTGGCCCTGGTCTCGGTCCAGAGCGCCTTCAGCACGTGGCACGCCTCGTCGAGCCGGGCGAGTCGCTCCCGCGTGGTGTAGAAGTCCATCCCGTACGCGCGGTGCTCGTTCTCCTGCCAGCCCGCGCCGAGGCCGCAGATGAGCCGGCCGCGCGAGATGATGTCCACGTTGGCCGCCATCTTCGCGAGCAGCGCGGGGTGCCGGTAGGTGTTGCCGCTCACGATGGTGCCCACCCGCATGCGGGTCGTCTGGACGGCGAGCGCGGCGAGGGCGGTCCAGCACTCGAGCGTGTCGCCGACCCGGTCGGCGGTATTGGGCATGAAGTGATCGGTGACGCAGGCCGCGTCCCAGCCGGTCTGGTCGCAGTGGCGCCACAGCGCGAGCACTTCGTCCCACGTGGTTCCGGTCATGCCGGTGAAGAGGGCGAATTTCATGGTGGCTGGATGCTACGAGGCGCCGCGCGGGAGGTCAAGTGGAAACCGGCATTCTAGTCGTTCATCCGGGCGCGCTCGGCGACGTGCTCCAGGCGGCGCCCGCGCTGCGCGGGCTGCGCGCGATCGCGCCGGAGGCGCCGATCACCTTCGTGGGCCAGCCGCGGCTCGGGCGCCTGCTCGTCGAGCTGGCGCTGGCCCAGCACGCGCGCGCCTTCGACGGCTTCGGCCTCGAGGCCCTCTTCGTGGACATGCCGGCGCCGGCCCCGCTGGCCGAGACGCTGACCGGCTTCGGCCGCGTCGTGTCCTGGTTCGGCTCGCGCGACGAGACGTACCGCCGGCGGCTCCGCGCCCTGGTTCCGCGCGCGATCGTCGCGCCGCCGGTTCCCGACGACGAGACCCCGGTGTGGCGCCACCTGGCCGCCACCCTGGCCCCATGGAAGCTCGCGCTCCCGGCGCGGACGGAGCCCATCCCGCTTGCGCGGGCGCTGGCCGAGCGCGGTCGTCGCCTCGCGGGCCCGGCGCTCGTCGTGCACCCGGGCAGCGGCGGCGACTGGAAGCGGTGGCCGGCCGAGCGCTTCACCGCCGTGATCCAGGCGCTGCGCCGGCGGCACGCGCTGGAGATCCTGGTGCACCAGGGGCCCGCGGACGCGGAGGCCGCGCAGCGCCTGCTGGCCCGGCTCGACGGCCAGGCCACGGTGCTGATCGAGCCCGAGCTGCCCCTGCTCGCCGCGGTGCTCGGAACGGCCCGCGCGTATCTCGGCGGCGACTCGGGGGTGAGCCAGCTGGCCGCCGCGATGGGCGCGCCGAGCGTGGTGCTGTTCCCGCGGGCCACGCGCCGACGGTGGGCCCCCTGGAGCCCCACCGCGGCTGCGATCGAGATCACCGAAACGCAGGAAGACGTCGAGCGGGCGGTTCGAGAGCTGGAGCGAGCGCTCGCGGCTACTTCTCGTTGAACGAGCGCAGCATCCAGGCCATCTTCTCGTGCTTCTCCATGAGGCCGGTCAGGAAGTCGCTGGTGCCCGCGTCGTTGAGCTTCTCCATCGCGGTCTCGAGGTCCGCCCGCAGCGTGCGCACCAGGGCCTCGTGATCGGCCTGCAGGTTCGAGACCATGGTCAGGGCCGCCGGGTGCTTGCCGGGCTGCTCCTTGAGCCGCGAGTGCTGCGAGAACTCGGCGAGGGTGCCGAAGGCCTTGCCGCCCAGCGAGCGGGCCCGCTCGGCCACGTCGTCCACCACCTCGTTGAGGGCCTCGTACTGGCCCTCGAAGAACTTGTGGAGGTCGTTGAACTGCGGCCCCACCACGTTCCAGTGATAGTTCCGGGTCTTGGTATAGAGCACGTACTCATCCGCGAGGATGGCATTGAGGAGCTTGACGACGCTGTCGCGATTGGACTCCGATATGCCGATGTTCAGTGCCATGTCTTCGTCTCCTTACCGTTTAGATGCAGGTCCCGGGTCAGCGGATGCCCAGCAGCTCCACCTCGAAGATCAGGGTGGCGCCCGCCGGGATCACCCCACCCGCCCCGCGATCGCCGTAGCCGAGATGCGCGGGGATGATCAGCTTGCGCTTGCCGCCGATCTTCATCGAGATCACGCCCTCGTCCCACCCCTTGATGACCCGGCCCTTGCCCACCGGGAACTCGAACGGGGTCCCGCGGTCCACCGAGCTGTCGAACTTGGTGCCGCTCTTGAGCCAGCCGGTGTAGTGCACGCTCACGGTGTCGCCGGTCTTGGGCCGGGCGCCGGTGCCGTCGACCAGGTCCACGTAACCCAGCCCGGTCGCCGTCTCGACGACCTCCTCGTCCTTGCCGTCGCTCATGGGGGTCGCTCCTTTGCCGCTCCATAGTACCAGCGGTGGAGCCGCACGGGGGCCACCCCGCAGAAGTGCAGGAAGCGCAGCGCCCACATGAGGCCGATGGTGCGCAGTGGGCCCTCGCGCTCCCACTTCCGCGCCGAGGTGGTCACCCGCAGGTGGAGCGCGCCGAGCCGCCCGCGGCGCTTCAGCCGGCGGCTCAGCTCGATGTCCTCCATCAGCGGGATGTCGGGGTAGCCGCCGACCGCCTCGAAGTCCGCGCGGCGGACGAAGATGGCCTGGTCGCCGGTGCAGATGCCGGACGCCCGGGAGCGCGCGTTCATGAATCCCGCGATCATGCGGAAGACGAGGCGCTTGTTGTCGAAGCGCACGTCGAAGCGCCCCCCCGCCACCCCGGGCTCCGCGACGGTCTCCTCGATCGCGGCCATCGCGCCGCGGGGCAGCCGGGTGTCCGCGTGCAGGAACAGCAGCGTGTCGCCGCCCGCCGCGCCCGCCCCGTGGTTCATCTGACGCGCCCGGCCGCGCTCGGCGGCGAGCAGGCGGGCGCCGGGCTGTCGCGCCACCGTCTCCGCGGTCCCGTCGCGGCTGCCGCCGTCCACCACGATGAGCTCCGCCCCGCGACACTCGCGCGCGAGGTCGGGCAGCAGGCGGGCGAGGTTCGCCGCCTCGTCGAGCGCCGGGATCACGATGGTGAGCTTCATCGGGCCGGCCCGAGGGTGAGGGCGTCGTAGTAGGCCACCGCCCGCTCGCCGGTGTCGTCGGTGTCGGTCATCAGCGCGATGCCGACGATGCGGGGCGGCTCCCCGCCCATGATCCGGCGATAGTCCTCGTAGATGTTCCGCGTCTCGGTCACCCAGCGCCCCGCCTCCTTGGCCCCGCTGCGCGCGACCACGATCCGCGCGCGGTCGGTGTAGGCGTTCTCGAGCACGGTGCCGGCGGGCAAGCGACTCTCCCACACGTAGTTCAGCGCGAGGCCCGGCGGGTAGCGGCCGTAGAACAGCCGGTACGCGCCGAAGCGCGAGCGCTCCCAGAGCGACGCGGTGCCCGGATCGTACTGGTACGCCACGTACACGCGCGCCGCGTAGTCGTCGCCCTCCTTGCGGCGCGGATCCGACCGGCTCAGCACGCCGTCCACCTTCCAGCGCCAGGACAGGACACGGTAGACGTTCGAGTCGAGGTCGAGCGGACGGTAGAGGCCGGAGGCCGCCCGGTCGCTCTCCGCGCGCAGCACCCACTTCTCGCCCTCGAGCACCACCGCGTAGCGCGTGTGGCGCGGCACCCGCGAGAAGGTCAGCGGCTCCCAGCCCGGCGGCGGAGCGGTCGGATCGGTGGGTGGGGTGAAGCCGCCGAGCAGGAGCGGCTCGGCCCCGAGGGCGGCGGCCGCGGCGAGCAGCAGCCCGAGGAGCGCGCCCGCGAGGCGCCCGAGGCCGGCGCGCGGCGCCGTCATTCCGTCCGCAGCAGGTCGTCGAGCGCGGCGCTGCGGCCGCGCAGCCAGCGCGGGAGCATCGAGAGCGCCACCAGCAGCACCCCGGCGAGGGCGAGCAGCACCAGCATGCGCCGCGCATCCCAGGCGCCCGCGACGATCGCGCCCGCCGCGGCGGTGTAGGCCACCGTGGCCGGCAGCATGCAGAGAAACGAAGTGACCGCGTACGCCCCGAACCCGATCGAGGTGAGGCCGTAGGCGTAGTTCTGCAGGTTGAAGGGGAAGATCGGCACCAGCCGCGTGATCATCACGATGCGGAAGCCGTGGCGCGCCACCGCCCGGTCCATGCGCGCGAGCGCGGGATACGCGGCCATCCAGCGCTCGACGGCCGCGCGCGCCGCGTAGCGCGCGATCAGGAAGGAGAGGCACGCGCCGGTGGTCGCCGCGATCGCCACGTAGACCGTGCCCCACGCCGTCCCGAAGGCCAGCCCGCCCAGGATGGTCAGCGGCAGGGCGGGGATGAAGGCGACCACCGCGACGACGTAGCCGAGGACGAAGACGACGGGCGCCCAGGCCCCGAAGGCGCCGATGCGATCGCGCAGCCGGGCCAGGTCCTCGAGCCGGACCAGATCGGCCAGCCCGAGCGCCCGGACCGCGATCACGGCCGCGACCAGGGCGAGGAGCGTGACGACCAGCAGCCGCCGGCTCAGTACTTGCCTCGGGCGCGCTCGCGGGCCGGGAGGTTCTCGAGGCAGGTGGTCCACCACCCGGTGCGGATCGTCTCCGCGAACTCGGGCGGCAGCCCCTCGCGGTCCATCTCGCGCGCCAGCGCCTCGTGATCGTAGGCGAGCGGCACGAACTCCACCTGGAGGTCGGGGCCCGCGGTCAGCACCGTGTACCAGACATTGGGGCGCCCGTCGTTCTCGGGCCGCCCGATCACGCCCACGTTCACCGCGTGCCGCGCGTCGGGCAGGACGCGATGCCACTTCATCCCGGTGTGGGTGCACAGCATCACGTCGGCCTCCGCGCGGTCCATCAGGTGGCGCAGCAGGCCGTCGGGGGTGGCCGACTCCCAGAGGAACTCGTTGACGACCCGCGGAGAGCCGTGGCACATCAGCACGCGATGCGGCCCCAGCTTGAGCCGCCGGTGGCGGGGCAGGGCCCCGAGCCAGGCCTTGTGCTCGGCCGAGGTGTGCTCGAACGTGTAGCGGTAGCTGATCGCTGCGTAGTGGTTGTCGCGCGGGTCGGTGTAGCCGCAGCCGCAGTCGGTGCGGCCGGAGGCGAGCGACTCGTCGTAGTTGCCCTGGATGGCCAGCACCCCATGCTCCCGCAGGAGCGGAAACACCCGGTCCGGATGCGGGCCGAAGCCGCCCATGTCGCCCAGGCAGAACACCGCCTCCACGTCGCGGCCGCGCGCATCCGCGAGCAGCGCCTCGAGCGCGTGGGCATTGCTGTACACGCCGCCGAACACCGCGATGCGCCGGTACTCGCCTAGCTGTTCCGGCACGACATTCCCGTGTCCCGGCACGTCACGCACGCCGGGTGATAGAGCGGCGTCGGACGGAACGACTCCGCCAGGCTGCCGGTGGACAGGCGCGCGCCCTCGAGCCCGGCCAGGATCGGGCAGGCGTAGACGCCGCCCGCGGCCACCACGCGCGCGTCCGCGCACTGGAGCGCCGAGCGGTCGAAGCCCTCGAGATCCTCCTCGGTGAGCGGCGGTGTCGCGCCCGCCGGCTGGCGGCCGAGGCCGAACACCGGCATGATCTTCACCCGCGGCCGATCGACGCCCTGCCCGTGGAGAAAGTCGCGGAAGCGCTCGTACATGCCGACGCCCGCCGGGTGCTCGTCGCGGGTGATCTCGGTGGCGGTCACGATGGGCAGCAACCCCCGCGCGCGGAGCAGCCGGACCGCCTCCACCGCCTTCGCCCACGCGCCCTCGCCCCGGATCCGATCGTTCTTCTCCCGATCCGTGTCGTCGAGGCTGACCCGCAGCTCGAGGGAATACGGCGCCCGCGCGGCCAGCGCGGCGAGGGCGTCGGCCATCTCCGGCCCGATGAGGGTGCCGTTGGTGAGCACGGTGGTGGGCGCGGTGGCAAGCGCCCGCTCGAGCAGCGGCAGGATCTCTCCGTGCAGGAACGGCTCGCCGCCGGTGAAGTAGATCTCCTTGACGCCCACCGCCTCCGCCTCGCGGATGGCTCGCTCGATGGTGGCGGCGTCGAGCGGCTTGAGCCACGGCGACTTCGGGCCACTCGCGTTGATGCAGTGCCGGCACTCGAGGTTGCACCACGTCCCGGTGATCTGCACCCAGAGCGTGGACAGCCCGACGAACGGCGCGACGGGGGCGAGGCGCTCAGGCGTGACGGTCGCGACGGGTATCTGGGTCATCCGGTGGGCTCGTGCTGGTTCATCGGCGGCTTCAGCATGCTCCGGTCCCGCAGCGGCTTGTCACAGCCGCGTCAATTCAGACGAAGACGCCTTCGGGCAGAAAGGCCGAGACGATCCAGTTGGGCGCGTCCACGATCTCGCTGATCTTGAGGTCCACCGTCACGCTGCACAGGACGTAGGCCTGCTCCCGGGAGAGGCCGCGCTCCCGCACCAGGTGATCGATCATGTAGCGCACCGCCTGCTGGGAGGCCGCGAAGAGATCGGGGCCGTGCGCGGTGGTGGCGAACCACGAGCCGGCCGGCGCCGCCGCGGAGGGCGCGCGGGTGGTGCGGAGCTGCGGCTCGGCGAGCCCGCGGCCCTTCTGCAGGCCGAAGCGCGCGGTGACGCGGCCGCTCATCTCCACCGCGGTGACGCAGACCTCGCCGTCGCCCTGGATCGCGTGCGTATCGCCCACGCTGAACAGCGCCCCCTCCATCCACACCGGCAGGTAGAGGGTGGAGCCCGCGGTCAGCTGCTTGATGTCCATGTTGCCGCCGTTCTTGCGGGGCGGCATCGTGCTGTGGCCGCCGGGCAGGTCGAGCGCCGTCCCCATCACCCCCGGGAACGGATCGAGGGGTACCGCGATGTGGTTCCCCGCGCGGGCGACGCGGCCGTCGGAGAGGTCCCAGATCTGGAGATACGGCTTGCTGAAGTCCGCTTCGGGCAGGAGGCCGCGCCCGGGCCGGATCGCGGTCCAGCCGAACTCGGCCGGTTTCACCTCGAGGAGCTCGACCACGAGCACGTCGCCCGGCCGGGCATCCTTGACCCGCACCGGCCCGGTGAGCGGGTGGCCCCGGAAGGGGCCGCGCGCCATGACATCGTCGTGGGTGGAGGTTCGCTTGTAGTAGCGGTCGGCCGCGTCGCGGGTGTCGAACACCACCGTGTCGCCCGGCTCGATCTCGAGCCGCGGGGGCAGCGTGTTGTTCCACTCGTAGTGCACGGTCACGGCGTCGAGGCGATGGTCCATGGCGCCGTCGAGTATACACGGCCCGACACCGCCGCGGCGGCCGCGTAGTATGCTCTCGACGTGCCGTTCACGACGACGCTCTGGCAGTCCATCGAGCCGATCTACGGTCGGATCCTCGCCCACCCGTTCGTGCGCGGCCTCACCGACGGCGCGCTCCCCCGCGAGGCCTTCCGCTTCTACGCGGTGCAGGACGCGCTCTACCTGCGCGACTTCGCCCGCGCGCTCGCGCTGGCCGCGGCCCGCGCCCCGCGCGAGGACTGGATCATCATGTTCAACGAGCACGCGGCGGGCGCGCTCAAGGTGGAGAAGACCCTGCACGAGTCCTTCTTCAAGGACTTCGGGCTCTCTCCCGAGGCGGTCTCGGCCACCCCGCTGGCGCCCACGAACCTCGCCTACACCTCGTACCTGCTCGCGACCGCGCACGCCGGCCCCTTCCACGAGGCGGTGGCCGCGCTCCTGCCCTGCTACTGGATCTACTGGGAGGTGGGCAAGAATCTCGAGCGCGCGGGCTCGCGCGACCCCCTCTACGCGCGCTGGATCGGCACCTACGCCGCCGAGGAGTTCGGCGCGGTGGTGCGCGAGGTGCTCGCGTGCACCGACGCGCTCGCCGAGGGCCTGCGCGACCACGAGCGCGAGACCATGCGACGGCACTTCGTGACCACCAGCCGCTACGAGTGGATGTTCTGGGACATGGGCTGGCGCCAGGAGCCCTGGCCCATCTGAAGAGATGAAGAGCCTTCCCTCCTTCCATCCCTCTCCCCTTTGGGGAGAGGGTAGGGTGAGGGGCCATGCTATCCTACGCCGGCAACGCCGAACCGCCGGCCACCCGAGGGACACGACATGGCTCAGAACCTTCCCGGATACCTCGACGAGATCAAGCGCAGCAAGCCCGAAGATCTCGTGGTCGTCTCCCGGGAGCTGGACCCGGCCTACGAGATCACCGCCCTGGTGGTGAAGCTCGAGCGCGAAGGGCGCCGGCGCCCGGTGCTGATCTGCGAGCGCGTGCGCGGCACGCAGTTCCCGGTGCTGACCAACCTGCACGCGAGCCGCTCGCGCCTGGCCCTGGCCATGGGCGCGGCGCCCGACGAGATGCTCACGACCTACCTGCGCGCGATGGACAAGCCCATCCCGCCGCGGATCGTCAAGAGCGGGCCCTGCAAGGACGTGGTGCTCACCGGCGACCGCATCAACCTCTACGATCTGCCCCAGATCCTCCATCACGAGGGCGACGCGGGCGCCTATCTGACCGCCGCGATCTCGTTCGCCAAGGACCCGACGAGCGAGACGTGGAACTGCGCCTACAACCGCCTGATGATCCAGGGGCGCGACCGCACCTCGATTCACCTGACCGCGGGCAAGCACCTCTGGGAGTTCCAGCGCATCGCGGAGTCGCTCGGCCGGCCGCTGCCGGTGGCCTTCGCCGTCGGGGTGCACCCGGCCATCGCGCTAGGCGCGCTCGCCATCGGCTCCATCGACGAGGACGAGCGCGCGATCATGGGCGCGCTGCTGCGGGAGCCGCTCGAGCTGGTCAAGTGCGAGACCTCCGACGTCCTGGTGCCCGCGCACGCCGAGCTGATCATCGAGGCCCTGATCCTGCCCGGCGCGCGCACGCCGGAAGGCCCGTTCGGCGAGTTCACCGGCTACAGCCTGGGCGAGCGGCAGCGCGAGGTCGTGCAGGTCGAGGCCATCACCCACCGTCGCGGCGCCTACTTCCAGGACATCACGGTGGCGCACCTCGATCACATGCTGCTCTCCACCATCCCGATGGAGGCCAACCTCTACCGCGCGGTCCGCGCCATGGTGCCCTCGGTGCAGGCGGTGCGGGTGCCCGCCCCCTTCACCTGCTACGTCTCGATCGAGCAGCGCCTGATCGGGCAGGCCAAGAACGCGATCCTGGCCGTGCTGGGCGCGGACCTCTACATGAAGCGCGTGGTCGTGGTGGACCAGGACGTGAACATCTTCGACGACCGCCAGGTCACCTGGGCCATCGCCACCCGCTGCCAGCCCGACCGCGACATCTCGATCATCACCAACGCGCGCGGCTCCGACCTCGACCCCTCGTCCCGGGAGGACGGCTACTCGGCCAAGTGGGGCGTGGACGCCACCGCGAAGCCGTCCCTCGCGGGCTACACCCCGCGGCATCGCGTGCCGCCCGAGGTGTGGAAGCGCCTGAACCTCACGGACTACGTGGAGTAGCCCGGCCTCGGTGACCGCCGACCGAGCGCTCAACTTCGCGGCGCGACTCGCCGGCGCCGCGCGCCGGCGGGACGAACGGCCCGCGGTCGTCTGGGATGGCGGCGCGATCAGCTGGCGCGAGCTGGAGGCGCGCGCCGGCGGCGTCGCGCGACGCCTCGCGCGCGAGGGGGTGGCCCCCGGCGATGTCGTCGCGCTCCTGCTCCCCAACACGCCGGGCTTCGTCGCCGCGCTCTGGGGCGGCCTCGCGCTCGGCGCCACCGTGGCCCCGCTCAACCCCCTGCTGGCAGGCGACGAGCGCGCGCGCATCCTCGGTCATCTCGCGCCGAAGGTGGTGATCGAGGCGGCCGGCGCCGAGGACCCGGCCGCCCTGCCCGCCGCCGCGGAGGGCACCGCCCCCGCGATCATCCTCTACACGTCCGGCAGCACCGGCCAGCCCAAGGGCGCGGTGCTCTCGCACGCCGCCCTCGGCGCGGCCAACGAGTCCTGGGCCGGCCCCGTGATGGGGCTGGCCGACACGGACCGCGTGCTCGCCGCGCTGCCGCTCGCGCACTCCTTCGGCCTCAACGGCGCGCTGCTCGCCCCGCTGCTCGCGGGCGCCACCGTGGTCCTGCAGGAGCGCTTCTCGCCGGAGGAGACGCTGCGCGCGATCGCCCGCCATCGCGTGACGGTGTTCCCCGGGGTGGCCACGATGTTCAGCCGGATCCTCGAATCGCCCGCGCTGCCCGCCGCGGACTGCTCGACCCTGCGCCTGGCCGTGTCGGGCGCGGCCCCCTGCCCCTGGCCGCTGGCCCGCGAGTGGCGCCGCCGCACCGGCGTGCGCATCGTGCGGGGCTACGGGATGACCGAGCTGTTCCGTCCCATCTCCTACCTGGCCGCGGAGCCCACCGACCTGCCGGAGTCCATCGGCCGGGCGGTGCCCGGCGTGCGCCTGCGCCTCGTGGACGAGGAGCTGTGGATCCGGACCCCCGCGGCCATGGACGGCTACCTGCGCGCCCCGGAGGAGACCGCCGCCGTGCTCGACGACGGCTGGTTCAAGACGGGCGATCTGGCGGCGATCTCGGCGGAGGGCTTCGTGAGCATCGTGGGGCGCAAGCGCGAGCTGATCCTGCGCGGCGGCTACTCGGTCGTGCCCGGGGAGGTGGAGGCGGCGCTGCTCACGCATCCCGCGGTGGCGGAGGCGGCCGTCGTCGGCGTCGTGCACGCGGAGCTGGGCGAGGAAGTGGCCGCATTCGTCACGCTGCGTCCCGACGCGCGGGCCGCCACCGAGGAGCTGATCGCGTTCTGCCGCGCGCGGCTGGCCGGCTACAAGTACCCGCGGCGGATCACCATCGTGGAAGAGCTGCCGAAGAGCGCGACCGGGAAGATCCTGAAGGCGCGACTGAAGAGCTGAACCCCTCACCCTGCCCTCTCGCATTCGGGGAGAGGGGAAAAGGGGAGGCGGCGGCGCGAGGGTGCTCCCCCCACGCCGCCGCCCCTATGTGAACGCGCGATCCCTCGCGCGGCTGGACGCGGCTTACTTCTCTACGGTGAGATTTAGTCGAGCAGGTTCGTGAAGAAATTCTTCACGCCCGCGCCGAACGACACGGCCCCTTCCTTCGTCTTGGTCCAGGCCGACTTGGCCTCGGGCTCCGCCGCCCGTCCCGCTTCCTTGATCTTCTCCCCCGCGGTCTCGGCGCCGCCGACCACGGTCTTGCCGATGCCCTTGGCGGTGTCCTGCACGCCCTGGCCGATCTGCTTGGCCCCGCTCTCCACCTGCTGCGCGCCTTGCTTGGCCTTGCTGTCGTCGGCCGCGGCCGCCGGCGCCGCCATCAGCGTCATCGACAGCATGGAGACGACGCCGATGATCCGATTCTTCAACCCCGTCCTCATCTCCCGCCTCCTTGCTCGTGGGTGTAACGCGGTGACCTGCGAGAAGGTTCAGGGCAACCCACATGCCAGGCTGGCGGCGCCTCCGGCGGCGCCAATCGACACCTTTCCCGGCGCTTGCCTCCGGCCGCCGCGGCGGGACCGGGAGGAATTACACGGAGCCGTGTAAGGATTACCAGGAAAACACGTGGGTGGGCGTCAGCTCGACGATGACGGAGTCGGATTCGCCGAGCGCCGCCTCGCGCGGATACTGCGGATACTTCGCGTAGAGGCGCCGGCGCAGGTTCCGGAAGCGGGGGCCGCGCTCGATGACCCGCGCGGTGCCCTGCACCATCACGCCCTGGATCCGGTCCCAGTCGTCCGAGTACAGATCCACCGTCAGGGCCAGCCGCGGGTTGGCGCGGACGTTCCGCACCTTGCGGCCCTTCTTTCCCGAGGCGAAATAGATCTTGCCGCCGAGGAGCAAGTGGCAGACCGGCACGAGGTGGGGCATGCCCGCCTCGCCCACCGTGGCGACGCGCGCCACGCGCTCCCACTGGATCAGCTTCGCCTGCGCCTTGGTCAGTCGCATACGCTCACCTCCGTAGCGCGAGTGTACGCCCGCGGTCACGATTGACCGCGGCGAGTGCGTGTTGTAGATTCGCCCGCATGAAAAGCAAGAGCGGTTCCAAGAAGACGAAGACGGCCCCCGCGCGCGCCAAGGCGAAGCCGGCCAAGAAGCCGGCCGCGAAGGCGCCCGCCAAGAGCAAGGCCGCGAAGCCCGCGGCCGCGGTTCCCCGCCCCACCCCCTATAGCCCGAAGCCGATCGAGGGGATGGGCTGGGCCCCCTTCCGGTACAGCCGGTAGAGCCCCGCGCCCCGCGGCCTCGCCGGACCCTGCCGGGCCGGGGAGCCGCACTCGGGTTGCTGGTCCTGCTGCTGGCCGGGGGCTGTGCCGCGTTGGAGCGGCCCGGCCAGACCTGGCGGGAGCTCCGGCGCGATGCCTCCGGCCAGGCACCCGATCCGGCCGAGACCCCCGACGCGGTCGTGCAGGTCTATGCGGCCCGGGCGGTGGGGTGGCGGGGTCTCATGGCCGTCCATAGCTGGATCTCGGTCAAGCCCAGGGGAGCGGCCGCCTATACCCGCTACGAGGTCATGGGCTGGGGCGTCGGCAACGGGGCGCCGGCGGTCCGGGTCAACCGGAGCGGGCCGGACAACCACTGGTTCGGGAGCCGGCCGGACCGCCTGGTGGATCTGCGAGGCGACGGCGTGGACGAGCTGATCACGCGGATCCAGGCGGCGGTGGACGCCTATCCCTACCCGAGCAGCTACCGCACGTGGCCGGGACCCAACAGCAATACGTTCATCGCCTATCTCGGACGCGCCGTGCCGGAGCTCCGGCTCGACCTGCCCGCGACCGCCATCGGCAAGGACTTCATCCCGGGCGGCATGCCGGTGGCCAGGAGCCCCAGCGGCACCGGAGTCCAGCTCTCGGTGTTCGGGCTGCTGGGGGTGTTGGCGGGCATGGAAGAGGGCGTCGAGCTGAACTTGCTGAGCCTGACCTTCGGGGTGGACGTCAACCGGCCGGCGCTGAAGCTGCCGGTGGTGGGGCGGCTCGGGTTCAGCCAGCGGCCTGATTGCCCCTGCCCTGATTGACGGTCGCCCAGCCGGCTTCGGCCAGGGGCCGGGCCCGCTCCCCCCGCCCGCGCGCATGGGGATCGTTGGCGGTCCCCGCGATCACGCGGCCCATGATGCCCTGGGCGATCGCGGCCAGGCGGAACATCGCGAAGGCCAGGTAGAACTCCCAGTCGGCAATGCGGGAGCGCCCGGTGCGCCGGCAGTAGGCCGCGACGTAGCTTTCTTCGGAGGGCAACCCCAGCTCGGCGAGGTTCGCCCCCAGCACGCCGCCCAGGGTGCTGGGCGCCAGCCGGTACGGCATGCAGTTGTAGGCCAGGTCGGCGAGCGGGCTGCCCAGCGTGGAGAGCTCCCAGTCCAGCACCGCCACCACGCGCGGCTCCGTCGGATGCACGATCAGGTTGCCGGGTCGGAAGTCCCCGTGGACGATGGTGGCCTGATCCTCCGCGGGCACGTGCCCGGGCAGCCAGGCGATGAGCCGCTCCATGGCCTCGATACGCTCGGTCTCCGAGGCGCGGTACTGCGTGGTCCAGCGGTGGATCTGGCGGGCGAAGTAGCTGCCCGGCCGGCCGTAGTCGGCGAGGCCGGCGGCCTCGAGATCCACCGTGTGCAGGCGCGCGAGCACCTCGTTCATCGATTCGTAGACGCGGCCGCGATCCGCCGGGGGGAGACCCGGCAGCAGCGGGTCGGCGATCACGCGGCCCGACACCCACTCCATGATGAAGAACGCGGTGCCGATCACC
>JBBDXN010000118.1:0-18674 GCA_040902305.1 Candidatus Rokuibacteriota bacterium
CCTCGGCGAGGGAGAGGGTCGGGGTGAGGGTGGCGCCCGTGTTCACGCATAGTCCCGGCCTAGCAGACCGCGGTAAGCTCCCCGGGAGGACCCTCGACTCGACGCCATGGTGGAGGCCGCGCGCGCCGGGGGCGCGGTGGCACTCGCGCACTACCAGGGGAATTCGCGGTTTCGCTCAAGCCCGACCGGTCGCCGGTCACCGAGGCGGATCGCGAGGCCGAGCGGACGATCGCGGCCGTGCTGCGCGCGCGCTGCCCCGATCACGGCGCGCTCGGCGAGGAGCTCGGCGAGTCGGGCCCTCGCGATCGGCGCTTCATCATCGACCCCATCGACGGCACCCGGAACTTCGTGCGGCGCGTCCCGACCTGGGCGGTGCTCATCGGCCTCGAGGAAGAGGGCGTGGTGACCGCGGGCGTGGTCTTCCAGCCGGTCTCTGCCGTGCTGCACACCGCGTGGCGCGGGCAGGGGGCGTGGCGCGACGGCCGGCGGATCCGCGTGTCGCCGGTCGACACGCTGGATGGCGCGCTGGTCGTCCACTCCTCGGTGAACTTCTTGCGACGGAGCCCGTACTGGGAGGGATTCCTCGATCTCGCCGACCGCACCCAGGTCCAGCGCGGCTTCGGCGACTTCTCGGCCTATCTGTGGGTGGCGGAGGGCCAGGGGGAGATCGCGCTCTCGACCACCGTCAAGGCGTGGGACGTGGCCGCCTTGAAGGTCCTCGTCGAGGAGGCGGGTGGGCGGCTCACCGATCTCGACGGCCGGCCGGGGATCCATGGCACCACGGTCCTGGCCAGCAACGGGCGGTTGCACGACGCGGCGCTGGCGGTCATGGCCACGGCCTCGGCCACGCCGCCCCCTCGGCCCACGCCCGCACCTTGACCGGCACCCGGTCGGCGCTCACTCCCGGCCGAGTGCCGTCTCGATCGCTCCGATCAATGAGTGCTCGTCGAAGGGCTTGCTGAGGTACGCGACCGCGCCCGCCTTCTGCGCCCGCTCCCGTGTAAGGGCATCGTCGTGGGCGGTGATGAAGATGATCGGAATCAGGATCTGGTCTTCGGCGAGGCGCTGCGGGTCCCGCGTCCGGCCCGCCCCCTCACCCTGACCCTCTCCCCCTCCGGGGGCGAGGGGATCGAAACAGTCCCCTCTCCCTCGGCGAGGGAGAGGGGCGGGGTGAGGGTAGCCCTCGTGTTCACGCATAATCCGGGCTAAGGCACCTCCATGTGGGTCATGGTGTCTGGGCGCAGTGCTCGTCAGGATGACATCGAGCTCCGATGCCTCGTGCGGGACGCCGGCGGACGGCGTGTCACCCGTGCGGGTTGCGCTCGCGGATCGCCCGGAGCTGGAGAACTGCTTGACGATCCCGCTCGCGGCCCATGGCCTCCTTCGCCCGGATGAGCGCATCGATCGAGAGGATGCGACACGGCCCGGCGGGGAGTGGCACCGAGACGCTCTCGGCGAGCACTCGCTCATAATCCCCCACGCCGAGCACGTCGCCCAGGCAGTCGAGTTGCCCCAGACTGGTCTCGAGGTAGAGGTTGTGGAACTCGGTGGCGGTATCACGAGTGAGGCGTAGAGGTGGCCGCGCCGGCGGCATTCGATGGAGGGGTTCGAGGTCGGCGAGTGCGCCTTGTAGCCGCAGCAGATTGTCAGCCGCGAAGCGGCAGCAGATGTCGATGTCCTGCGTGAGAAGCGTGACACCGTGAGCGACCGCTGCGAAGCCGCCAATGACCACGAACTCCACGCGGTGACGAATCAGTCGTTCCAGGAGGCCTTCAAAGTCCGGCAGTGCGCCGCTCCATGGCTTGTCGGAGAGTGAGGGCTGCGTTGAGGGCACGGGCATGTGCCTGCATGCGCTCATGCGGCGTCTTCCGCAAGTTGCTCTCGAGGAGAGACATGTCGCATCCGTAGGACGCGGCCGCGGCCCAGGCCGGGGATTGCGGGGACGGGTGATCCGTGGTCTCGGGGGACATCACCGGGCCGCAAACGGCATCTCGCCGAACTGGCTCACGGGAGCAGATCGGAGACGCGGATACTGGCGCTGGACAGCGCCACCGGCGAGACGGCGGCCTCGCCCCGGAGCACCTCCACCGACCGGTAGCGCCATCCGAACGACGCGGCCGGATCGGGACCCGGATCCCGGTACACCTCGAGGGCCTGATCTGCGAGGTTCACGATCCAATAGTCGGTGAGGCCGGCGCGGGCGTAGAGGCTACCCTTGTGGTCTCGGTCCAGGGCGAGGCTCGACTCACTGACCTCCACGACGAGCGCTGGGCGCGAGGGGTGTCCGGCCACGTAGTCACGAAAGCTTCCCCGCACGACGGCAACATCCGGCTCCGGCTCGGATTCTTCGTCGAGCGCCAGCGGCCCTTGCCCACGTACCTGCCATCCCCGGCCGAACGCTCTCCGGAGAGCTTCCTCCGCGGCCTGGATCGCGGCGAAGTGCCGGCTCCCTTGCGGCTCCGCCACGATGAGCTGACCGCCGACGAGCTCGACCGGATCACCGGGCCGGAAGAAGCCGCTCTCGACCAATCGCTCGTACTCGACCCGCCGCCACCGGCGCGTCTTGACGTTGACGTGAGCCATGCGTAGAGCGTAGCGACCCCGGGGACCGGGGTCAATGTCTTCAGGCGGAAGCACCTCCGCCCGGGTTGAGGAGCGGCAGGATGCGCTGCTTGAAGCGCGCCTCCTTCGTCGGATCCCCGATTTCCTTGGCGATCGTCTCGACCAGCCTCGCGACTTCCTTCGGTGAGGCCAGATTGGCCCCCTGCGCGAGGTGCTCTTGACAGATCATTCCGGCCATCGGGCCGAGAAACTCCGCCAGCTCGCGCTCGATCAGCAGGCGAACCCGGTCGGGGATCGCTTCCACGCCGGTCGGGGGCGGGGCCGGCGGTGGCTCCCCGGCCGCGGCGCGCTCGGGGATCAGCAGGGCCAGCAGATCGGGCGTCGCGGGCAGCCTCGGGTCGGTCCGCTCGATGGTCTCGTCCTGGAAGCGGTATCGGCCCGCGGTGAAGGACTTCATACCCGGCAGCGCGTCGGGTCCCCGCATGAGCCGGTAGGTCAGGCCGATGACCTCTCCGCCGCGGAGCACGAACTGGGCGGCGTGGTTCTCGCTGGTGATGATGAACATGGTCCCCGAGCGCTTCGCCGCACACAGCGCACCAAGCTCGGCGATCAGCTGGCCATGGCGGAGCAGGTCGGGATCGTCACTCACGTCCGATGTCCGTGGGGAGGGAGAGCTTCGTGCCGATGGCGGCGCTCACGCCGCCCGTCAGTCGGCGGAATGGAGACGGTCGATCGCGTTGGCGGTGGGTTGCCGCCAGACACTGCCGCCCGCGCCGACCGGCTCCGCCCTCGGGGCCAGCCGCGCCATGGCCACCTTGATACTCGCGCCCATCCGGTCGACGGCCCGGGCCAGCGCGCCGATCTCGTCGGAGCGGCCGACTTCCCGAATCGTCGCCTTGAGGTTGCCGCGGCTCATCTCATCCGCGATCCGGGTGAGACTCCGAATCGGCCGGGTGAGCCGCTGGGCGAGGACATAGGACACTCCCCCCACGAAGACCAGGGTCAGGGCGAGCAGCACGAGCGCGTTGCGGTTGGCCTCGGCGATGGGCGCGTAGGCTTCTTCGGCATCCTGCTGGACTACCAGCGTCCACCCCTGCTTGGTCTTGCTCGCGTAGGCCAGCGCCGGGCGGCCCCGCTCGTCGGTATAGACGACGCGCTTCGTGGCGACCTCGGAGGCGCCGATGAACGCCGCGTGCTGGCTCATGTCCTTGAGGGTCTCGACGTACTCCTTCTTCTGGTGCGCGATCACCTTGCCGGTGGTGTCCAGCAGGAAGGCGTAGCCGGACCGTCCGATCTGGACGTTGGCGATGCGGCTGGACACGTCGTTGATGGTCATGCCGATGGCCATCACCCCGGCCAGCTTCTGCTCGCCGGTGATGGGCACGGACAGGATGAGCGCGGGCTGCCCGTTGGTCCGGCTGATCACGACCTGCCGGCCCAGCGCGGAGCCCCGGAGCACCTGCTGGACATAGATGCGGTCGGCATAGTTCTTCGGCGCCTCCTGGTCGCTGCGCCCGATGTTCATGCCGTCGGGGGCGACCGTGAAGGCCAGGTAGACCGCCTTGTACTCGTTGACCAGGGGAAGCAGGACCCGCCGCTGCCGCTGGGCATCCATGGAGACGATGTCGTCGAGCGCGGCGTTCTGCCGCAGCATCTTCACGTTCATCTCGACCCAGGCATCCACGTAGCTCCCCACCGCGTCGGCGCGGTCGCCGAGCTGCTGGTCGACCTGACTCGACAGACGCTCCACCGCCGAACGGTGGTTGAGGTACCAGATGGCGCCGAGCGGGATCACCGCTACGAGGACCATGGTCAGGAGCACCTTTGGGAAAATGCCGGCGGTTGGTCGCGTTGCCATTGCTCGCTCCTCGTCCGCGGATCGAGATTGCCAGGGCTAAGGCGCCAGGCCCTGAGGGAGGGACGCAATCCGCATGCCAGGACCGAGCTGCTTCTGAATGGGTGTGGACCCGGGGGAAAGGACCAACCGCCGGCCCTTGCCGAAGCCCGGTGACAGGGCGCGGCAGGCCCGGTGCCCTTCGCCGCCGCCGGCGGCCGGTGAAGAGCGCTTGACAGTCAGCCGGTGCGGATTTAGTAATAGTTAATCGCAGTTTCATCATTAAGCAATCGGAGCCGAGCCGTGCCCACGCTCTTAACGCTCAAGATCAATGGGGAAGAGCGCGATGTCCTGGCGCCCACGCACAAGACCTTGCTCGAGGTGCTGCGCGAGGAGCTGAACCTCACCGGCACCAAGCATGGGTGCGAGCTGGGCGAGTGCGGCACGTGCACGATCCTGGTGGACGGCCTACCGGTGCTCTCCTGCCTGGCGCTGCCGGTCGAGTGCCAGGGGCGCGAGATCAAGACGGTGGAGGGCATGGCCCAGGGTGGCCGGCTCCACCCGCTCCAGCAGGCCTTCGCGGAGCTGGGCGCCGCGCAGTGCGGCTACTGCACGCCGGGCATCCTCCTCACCGCCGAAGCCCTCCTCGAGGACATCGCCACCCCGACCCGCGACGAGATCAAGCTGGCGCTCGCCGGCAACCTGTGCCGGTGCACGGGATACACCAAGATCCTGGATGCGGTCGAGCTCGCCGCCTTGCGCATGAAGGGGGCCCGGACATGAAGAAGGACCATTTTGCGATCATCGGCCAGTCGCTCCCGAAGATCGACGCCTGGGCCAAGGTGGTCGGCGAGACCAAGTTCGCCGACGACCTGGCGATGTCGCGGATGGCCCACGGCAAGCTGCTGCGCAGCCCGCACCCGCACGCGCTGATCAAGCGGATCGACACCACGCGCGCCCGCGCGCTGCCCGGTGTCTACGCGGTGATCACCGGCCATGACCTGCCCCGCGTGAAGTTCGGCATCCTGCCGGTGTCGCAGGACGAGGAGGCGCTCTGCGTCGAGAAGGTGCGCATGGTCGGCGACGCGGTGGCGGCGGTGGCCGCGGTGGACGAGGAGACGGCGGAGCGCGCCACCGAGCTCATCGAGGTCGAGTACGAGCCGCTGCGCCCGCTCATGTCCATCGAGGACTCGCTGGGCCACCCGGAGGTGCGCATCCACGAGTACGGCGACCGGCCGAACGTGCACAAGGCGGTGTCGCTCCAGTTCGGCAACCTGGAGGCCGCTTTCGCGGCCTCCGATCTCGTGCGCGAAGACGTGTTCTTCTACGAAGGCAATACGCACCTGCCGATGGAGCAGCACTCGGCGGTGGCCCAGTGGGGGGCCGACGGCAAGCTCACGCTCTGGTCCTCGACCCAGACCCCCCACTACGTGCACCGGCTGCTCTCCAGGATCCTCGACCTGCCGCAGGCGCACATTCGCGTGGTGGCGGCGCCGGTGGGCGGCGGCTTCGGCGGGAAGCTCGACCCGTTCGCGCACGAGATCGCGGCGTGCAAGCTCTCCCAGCTCACCGGGCGCCCGGTGAAGATCACGCTGACGCGCGAGGAGGTCTTCTACGTCCACCGCGGCCGGCACCCGGTGCTGATGTGGATCAAGACCGGCTTCACGAAGGATGGGGCGATCACCGGCATGCACTTCCGCTCCTGGCTCGACGGCGGCGCCTACGGCTCCTACGGGGTCGCCTCCACCTTCTATACCGGCGCGCTCCAGACCGTCACCTACAAGATCCCGGTCTACAAGTTCGAGGGCGCGCGGGTGTTCACCAACAAGCCGCCCTGCGGCCCCAAGCGCGGGCACGGGACGCCCCAGCCCCGCTTCGCGATGGAGTGCCAGATCGACAAGGCGGCGGAGCAGCTCGGGCTCGATCCGGCCGACATGCGGAGGCAGAACCTGGCCGAGCCGTTCGTGAAGACCGCCAACCACCTGACCGTGACCACCATCGGGCTCGGCGAATGCATCGACCGCGTGGTCGAGGCCTCCGGCTGGGGGGAGAAGCGCGGCAGCCTGCCGCCCGGCAAGGGCATCGGCATCGCGTGCTCCTCCTACATCACCGGCGCGGGCACCGCGATCTACTGGAACGACATGCCGCACTCCGGCGTGGTGGTGCGCGCCGACCGGAGCGGGCTCGTGGCCGTCCTTTGCGGGGCCACCGACATCGGTCAGGGCTCCGATTCGATCCTGGCCTACCTGGTCGCGGAGGTGCTGGGGATCGAGCCGAAGGACATCCGCGTGCATCCGGCCGACACGGATCTCACCCCGGTCGATCTCGGCTCCTACTCCTCGCGCGTGACCCTGATGGCCGGCAACGCGACGATCCAGGCCGCCGAGCGGCTGCGCGAGAAGATCTTCACCGCGGTCGCGCGAAAGCTCGAGGTCCCGGCCGAGCGCCTGACGGTCGGAGAGCGCCGCGTCTTCGTGCAGGACGATCCCGAGCAGGGTGTCTCGTTCCCGGAGGCGGTGGTGCTGGCCGAGAGCATGTTCGGGGTGCTGGCCTTCCCGGGCTCCTACGCGCCGCCGAAGCGCGCGGGGAAGTACAAGGGCGGCGGCGTCGGGCCTTCGCCGTGCTATTCCTATTCGGCCTGCGTGGTCGAGGTGGACGTCGATCGCGAGACCGGCGAGGTCAAACCCACCGAGGTGTGGATCGCCCACGACGTGGGCCGCGCCCTGAACCCGCTGCTCGTGGAGGGCCAGGTCGAGGGCTCGATCTACATGGGCCTGGGCGAGGCGCTGATGGAGGAGCAGGTCTTCCGCAAGGGCGTCCACAAGTTCCCCTCGATGCTCGAGTACAAGAGCCCGACTACCCTCGAGACGCCGGAGATCCACACGATCCTCGTGGAGACCGACGATCCCGAGGGGCCGTTCGGGGCGAAGGAGGCCGGACAGGGGCCGCTGCTCCCGGTGATCCCGGCGGTGGCCAACGCGGTGTACGACGCGGTCGGCGTGCGGATCGACGAGACGCCGATCACGCCGGAGAAGGTGACGAAGGCGATGGAGAACAAGCGGAAGGGGAAGTCGGCGCGGCTCGGGCCGGAGCGGCTGCCCGTGTTCAGCTTCCCGGAGGCCAAGATCGTGGAGTCGGCGTTCGGGCAGCCCGCCGAGAATATTGCCGTGAGGCCGTTTGCTTCGGCCCCTCACCCTCAGGCCCCTCACCCTCAGGCCCCTCACCCTACCCTCTCCCCAGAGGGGAGAGGGTAAGGGTGAGGGGGGCCTTGCCGTCATGATGCGGTTGCCGCCGTTTCAGTATCTGGCGCCGGTGTCGGTGGGCGATGCGGTGAAGCTCATGGCCGATCATGGGCCCGAGGCCATGCTGGTGGCCGGGGGCACCGATCTGTACCCGAACATGAAGCGGCGGCAGTTCGAGCCCACCGTGCTGGTGGGGCTGCGCGGGGTCCGGGATCTGGCCGGAGTGCGAGAGCCGGGCGGGGGTGTCCTGGCCATCGGGGCGGGGACCACGCTCACCGCGGTGTCGCGCCACCCGGAGGTGCGCGCGCGCTATGCCGCGCTGGCCACCGCGGCGGGAGCGGTGTCCACGCCGCAGCTCCGCAACATGGGCACGCTCGGCGGCAACGTGTGCGTCGACACGCGCTGCAACTACTACAACCAGTCCTACCAGTGGCGGAAGGCGGTCGACTTCTGCATGAAGAAGGACGGCGAGATCTGCCTGGTGGCGCCGGGCAGCCCGCGCTGCTGGGCGGTGTCCTCCTCGGACACCGCGCCCGCGCTCTGGAGTCTCAGCGCGAGCGTGCGCCTTGCCGGGCCGGCGGGGGAGCGGACCATTCCGCTCTCGGCGCTCTACCAGGACGACGGCATCCAGTACCTGACCAAGCAGCCGGGGGAGATCGTGACCGAGATCGTCCTGCCGCCCGCCGACGGCGCCCGCTCCGTCTATCTCAAGCTGCGCCGCCGCGGCTCCTTCGACTTCCCGGTGCTGGGGGTGGCGGCGACCCTCTACATGGATGGCGAGACCGTGCGCCAGGCCCGCATCGTGCTGGGCGCGGTGGCCTCGCTGCCGCGGGAAGCCGTGGAGGCCGCCCGCCTGCTGATCGGCGAGCGCCTCACCCCCGAGCTGATCGATCGCGCGGCCGATGCCGCGTACCGTCCCGCCAAGCCGCTCGACAATACCGACCTGACGCACCCGTACCGGAAGAAGATGGTGCGCGTCTACGTGGCGCGCGCGCTGCGGCGGCTGGCCGGCCTGCCGGAGGCGGCGGAGGCATGACCGCCCTCGGCGAGCGTATCAAGGCCTTCCGCGCCGAGCGGGCGCTCCAGCAGCGCCAGCTCGCCGAGAAGGCCGGCCTCACCCCGAGCATGCTGTCGCAGATCGAATCGGGGCGCCTGACCCCGTCGCTCCCCACGCTGGGCAAGCTGGCCGCCGCCCTGGGCGTGTCGATCGGCTCGCTCTTCGAGCCCGCGCCGGCCGGGCGGCTTCTGGTGAGCCGGAAGACCGACTACCCGGTGGTGTCCTTCGACGGCACCACCGAGAAGTGGCACGTGTTGGGGGCCGGGCTCTTCCAGGGTAAGATCCGGGCGGTGATGTCCACGCTCGGGCCGCGGTCGCGGGGCGTGAAGACGGACAAGGTGGTCATCGAGCCGGGGCAGATGAAGCTCTTCTACGTGATCGAGGGCAAGGTGGCCCTGCAGTACAACGGCGACCACCACGTGCTGGGAGCCGGCGACAGCGCCTATCTCGACGGGGGCACCGCGCACGGGTGGGAGAACGTGGGAACCCGCATCGCCAAGGTGCTGTGGGTCATCCTCGGTTAGGGGACAGGTCATGGGCGACCGCGAGGGCGTGATGGTGGACTTCCGGACGGAGCCGAGCCGGTACAAGCACTGGAAGCTCGCCTTCGACGGCCCGGTGGCGACGCTGGCCATGGACGTGCGAGAGGACGGCGGCCTGGTGCCCGGCTACGAGCTCAAGCTCAACTCCTACGATCTCGGCGTGGACATCGAGCTCTACGACGCCATCCAGCGCCTGCGCTTCGAGCACCCGGAGATCGGGGCGGTGCTCCTCACCTCCGGCAAGGAGCGGATCTTCTGCGCCGGCGCGAATATCCGGATGCTGAGCCAGTCTTCCCACGGCTTCAAGGTGAACTTCTGCAAGTTCACCAACGAGACGCGCGGCGCGATCGAGGACGCCACCGTCCACTCGCGCCAGACCTGGCTCGCCGCGGTGAACGGTCCCTGCGCGGGCGGCGGCTACGAGCTGGCCCTGGCCACCGACTGGATCATCATGGCCGACGACGGCTCCACCACGGTGGCGCTCCCGGAAGTGCCGCTGCTCGCGGTGCTGCCCGGCACCGGCGGCCTCACCCGGCTGGTGGACAAGCGGCGGGTGCGCCGCGACCGGGCGGACTTCTTCTGCACGCTGGAAGAGGGCATCAAGGGCCAGCGCGCGGTGGAGTGGCGCCTGGTGGACGAGGTGGTGCCGCGCTCGCGCCTGGCCGAAGCCATGAAGGCCCGGGCGGGGGAGCGGGCCGCGCGGACCGACCGCCCCGCGGGCGCGCGCGGGATCACGCTCACGCCCCTCGATCGCCGCGTCGAGGGCGACCGCATCGCGTACGCCCACGTCACCTGCGCGCTCGACCGCGGCCGGGGCGCGGCCGAGATCACGGTCGCGGCGCCCGCGACGCCGCCGCCCGCGGACCCGGCGGCCATCCACGCGATGGGCTCCGCCTTCTGGCCCCTGGCGGTCGCGCGCGAGCTCGACGACCTCATCCTGCACCTCCGCGCCAACGAGGAGGAGATCGGCCTCTGGGTGTTCCGGACCAGCGGCGCCGCCGACCTGGTGGAGGCCCACGACCGGGCGCTCCTGCAGCACGAGGCGGACTGGCTGGTGCGCGAGATCCGGCTCTATCTCAAGCGCACCCTCAAGCGGCTGGACGTGTCCTCGCGCTCGATCTTCGCGCTGATCGAGCCCGGCTCCTGCTTCGCGGGGACGCTGCTGGAGCTGGCGCTGGCCGCCGACCGCGCGTTCATGCTGGACGGCGAGCGGCAAGGCGATGCCCGGCCGCCGGCCACGCTGCGCCTGACCGGGATGAACTTCGGGCCGTATCCCACCGTGAACGGGCTCACGCGCCTCGAGAGCCGATTCCTGGCCGAGCCGGGGCGGGTGGACGACCTCAAGGGGCGCGTCGGCGAGGACCTGGACGCGGCCGCCGCGTCGGAGGCCGGCCTCGTGACCTTCACGCCCGACGACATCGACTGGGAGGACGAGGTGCGCATCGCCATCGAGGAGCGGGCCGCGTTCTCGCCGGACGCGCTGACCGGCATGGAGGCCTCGCTGCGCTTCGCGGGGCCCGAGACGATCGAGAGCAAGATCTTCGCGCGGCTCTCCGCCTGGCAGAACTGGATCTTCCAGCGGCCCAACGCGGTCGGGCCCAAGGGCGCCCTCAAGGTCTACGGGACCGGTGAGCGGGGCGACTTCGACCGCAGGAGAGTGTGATGGCCATCGACTACAACGAGCGGATCCCCAATAACGTGAGCCTCGCGGACGACCGCCGGCTCTTGCGCGCGCTGGAGGACTGGCAGCCGAAGTTCCTCGAGTGGTGGCACGACATGGGGCCGGAGGGCTTCCAGGCCAAGGACGTCTACCTGCGCACCGCGACCAGCGTGGACGCCAAGGGCTGGGCCCAGTTCGGCTACGTGAAGATGCCGGAGTATCGCTGGGGCATCTTCCTCGCCGAGCCGGAGCCCGGGCGCCGGATCAACTTCGGGGAGCACCAGGGCCAGCCGGCCTGGCAGGACGTGCCGGGCGAGCATCGCGGGACGCTCCGCCGCCTCATCGTCACCCAGGGCGATACCGAGCCGGCGTCGGTCGAGCAGCAGCGGCACCTGGGCCGCACGTGTCCCTCGCTCTACGATCTGCGCAACCTCTTCCAGGTGAACGTGGAGGAAGGCCGGCACCTCTGGGCGATGGTGTACCTGCTCGACGCCCACTTCGGCCGCGACGGCCGCGAGGAGTCCGAGGCCCTGCTCCAGCGGCGCTCGGGCGATCACGACAAGCCCCGCATCCTGGGGGCCTTCAACGAGAAGACGCCGGACTGGCTGTCCTTCTTCATGTTCTGCTTCTTCACGGATCGCGACGGCAAGTACCAGCTCGCCAGCCTCGCCGAGAGCGGCTTCGATCCGCTCTCCCGCACCTGCCGCTTCATGCTCACCGAGGAGGCCCACCACATGTTCGTGGGCGAGAGCGGGGTGGGGCGCATCGTGCAGCGGGCGTGCGAGCTCATGCGCGAGCAGAAGACCGACGACGTGCGCCGGCACGGCGGCATCGACCTGCCCACGCTGCAGAAGTACATCAACCTCCACTGCTCGGTCTCGCTCGACCTCTTCGGCTCCGAGGTCTCCACCAACGCGGCCAACTTCTACACCATGGGGCTCAAGGGCCGCTTCGAGGAGACCAAGAAGACCGACGACCACCGGCTGAAGGACGGCACCTACCCGGTGACCGGGCTCGACGGCGAGAACATCGTCACCCGCCAGGAGCCCGCGCTGGTCTCGCTGAACGAGCGGCTGCGCGACGACTACATCGCGGACTGCCAGCGCGGGGTCAACCGCTGGAATGAGATCATCAAGAGCCACGGGGTCGACTTCACCCTCACGCTGCCTCATCGCGCCTTCCGCCGGGCCATCGGGGCCTTCGCGGAGGTCCGGGTCTCGCCCGACGGCCGCATCGTCGGTCAGGCCGAGTGGGACGCGCGGCATCGCGACTGGCTGCCGGCCGAGGAGGACGAGGCGTACGTGGGGAGCCTCATGCAGTCGGTGACCGAGCGCGGCAAGATGGCCAACTGGATCGCCCCGCCCGCGCGCGGCATCAACAGCCAGCCCGAGGATTTCGAATACGTCCGGTTGACCTGAGGAGGCTCGCCATGCCCACGGTCGTCACGCCCAAACGGTTCGGAGCGCCTCTCGGCATGTACTCCCACGGCATGATCGCGCCGGGGGGCGAGATCGTGGTGGTGGCGGGGCAGGTCGGCATCGGCGAGGGCGGCGCGGTCGCGGGCGGGGACGTCGGCGCCCAGACCAGGCAGGCCCTGGACAACGTGCGCGCCGTCGTCGAGGCCGCGGGCTGCACGATGGGCCAGGTCGTGCGGCTGCAGACGTTCCTGACCCACGCCGAGGACATCCCCGCCTTCATGGCCGCGCGCGCCGAGGTCTTCCCCCGGCATTTCCCGAATCGCGTGTATCCGCCCAATACCCTGCTGGTCGTGAGCCGGCTCGTCCGTCCGGAGCTGCTGGTCGAGATCGAGGCCATGGCGGTGAAGCCCGCGGCGCGGCCCGCGGTCGCCAGGGCCGCGAAGCGCGGCCGGACCGCCGGCCGGCGCAAGGCGTCGCGGAAGCGCTGATGGTCGAGGTGCCCGCGCGGTTCAACGCGGCGACCTTCTTCGTCGACCGCCACCTGGCGGAAGGCCGCGACGACCAGGTGGCGTTTCTCCACGACGGGGGCTCGCTCACCTACGCGGGGCTCGCGGAGCTGGTCAATCGGACGGGCAACGCGCTGCTCGACCTGGGGGTGCGCCCGGAGCAGCGGGTGCTTTGCCTGCTGCTCGACTCGCCCGAGTTCCTGGCCGCGTTCTGGGGCGCCATCAAGATCGGCGCCATCCCGATCCCGGTCAACACGATGATGCGGGCCGACGATTACCTCTACTTTCTCGACGACAGCCGCGCGCCGGTCGCGATCGTCTCGGAGCCACTCCTGGCGGAGGCCGGCCCGGCGCTGGCGAAGGCGCGCTACCTCCAGCACGTGGTCGTCGCGGGGCGCGCGTCCGGGACCCACATCGCCTTCGAGAGCTGGGTGGGCAAGGCCTCGCCCAGGCTCGAGGCCTTCGACAGCTCCAAGGACGATCCCGCCTTCTGGCTCTACTCCTCGGGCTCGACGGGGCGGCCGAAGGGCGCGGTCCACCTGCAGCACGACATGGTGGTCTGCTCCGACACCTACGCGCTGGACGTGCTGGGCATGACCCAGGCCGATCGCACCGTCTCGGCGGCCAAGCTCTTCTTCGCCTACGGCCTCGGCAACAACATGTATTTCCCGCTGCGCGTGGGCGGCCAGGGCGTGCTCTACCCGCATCGCCCGACGCCCGAGGCCATGTTCGAGCTGATCCAGCGCCACCGCCCGACGCTGTTCTTCGGCGTGCCCACGCTCTACGCGGCGATGCTCCAGGTGAAGGAAGCGGAGAAGCGGTACGATCTCTCGTGCCTCCGCTTCTGCATCTCGGCGGGCGAGGCGCTGCCCGAGGAGCTCTACCGCCGCTGGCAGGAGCGCTTCGGCGTGGAGATCCTGGACGGCATCGGCACCACCGAGATCCTGCACATCTTCCTCTCGAACCGGCCTGGCCGCGCCCGGCCCGGCTCGACCGGCTTGGCGGTGCCGGGCTACGAGGCGATCGTCGTGGACGACGAGGGCCGCCCGGTGCCCGCCGGGGAGATCGGCAACCTCCGGGTCAAGGGCGACTCCACCATGGCCTACTACTGGAACAAGCACGAGAAGACGAAGGACGCGCTCGTGGGCCACTGGATCCAGACCGGCGACAAGTACTACCAGGACCCGGACGGCTACTTCTGGTACTGCGGGCGCGCCGACGACATGCTGAAGGTCGGCGGCATCTGGGTCTCGCCGGTCGAGGTGGAGAACACCCTGGTGGGCCATCCCGCCATCCTGGAGACCGCGGTGGTGGGGCAGGCGGACACCGACGAGCTGACCAAGCCGAAGGCCTTCGTGGTGCTGAAGGAAGGCCACGCGGCCTCCGCGGCCCTCGAGGCCGAGCTGAAGGCCTTCGTCAAGGACAAGATCGCACCCTACAAGTATCCCCGGTGGATCGAGTTCGTGCCGGAGCTGCCCAAGACCGCGACGGGCAAGATCCAGCGCTTCAAGCTGCGGACGTGAACAGGTCCCCGGTAGCCAACGTGGGCAATTCCCTTCTCAGCCTGGCGAATCTTCCTCGCGCCGGGGGTGGCGGTGACGCGGCCAACCGGTCGATTCGGCGAGCATCTCGAGGTGGCGCGGCTCTTGCTCGATTGCCGAAGCGCCCGACCATGTGCATCGCCTGTAAATCCGAGACTCATTGCGCGCACCCGATGAAGGAGTGCTCCGCCCTCAAAGGGGAATACTGCATCGTCTGCCACCATGAGTCGTCCCTGTCGATGCCCGCCCGCCGCCCCCCGGCGCGGTTGGGTCCGGGGAAGGCTCCCTCCCGCATGTCCGCCGTGTTACGCGAGATCCGGCAGCGACGAGGACGCCCTAGCTAGGACGGTCGCGCCGGGCGGGCGAACGGGGACGACTGCTCCAGCACCTGGCGGACCATGTCGTTCAGGCCTTGCACGCTGAACGGCTTGCTGATGAAGGCCCGCCCGGACGCGGCCACCTCCGACATCGGATAGGCCGACATGAGAAGGATCCTGGTGGTGGGACTCAGGGCGTGCAGCTTGGCCGCCAGCTCGGGGCCCTTCATGAGCGGCATGACCACATCCGTGAGCAGCAGGTGAACCGGCTGCTCGCGTGCTATGCGCAGCGCGTGCTGCGGGTCACCGGTGTCGAGGAGCGTGTAGTCGTCCGACTCCAGCATGTCGCGCACCACGCTCCGCACCACCTCTTCGTCGTCCACGACCAGGATCGTCCGCACTCGTGTTCCTCCGCGGTAGAGTCTACGGCATGAGCGGCTCATTCCCGGCCTTCCTCGAGACGCTCGACCCGGAGGCCCTCCGCCGCCACCAGTGGGCGCGCCTCGAGGCGCTCGCGCGCGCGGCGGTGCCGGCCAATCGGTTCATCACCGCTCGGTGGCGGCAGGCCGGCCTGGCCGGCCCGGACGATCTCCGGGGCTGGGACGACTTCCGGCGGCTGCCGCTCACCCAGAAGAGCGAGCTGGTCGCGGATCAGGCCGCGCAGCCTCCCTTCGGGAGCAACCTCAGCTATCCGCTCGACCGCTACGTGCGGGTGCACCAGACGTCCGGCACCACCGGCACGCCGCTCCGGTGGCTCGATACGCAGGCGTCGTGGGACTGGTGGGCGCGCTGCTGGGGCTTCGTGCTGCGCGGGGCGGGCCTGGGGCCGGGCGACCGCGTGTTCTTCCCGTTCTCGTTCGGGCTCTTCGTGGGGTTCTGGGCGGGCTTCGAGGGCGTCCGCGCCCTCGGCGCCCTCGCGATCCCGGGCGGCGGGCAAGACTCCGCGCAGCGCCTGGCCGCCATGGCCGCGCTGGGGGCCACCGCGGTGTGCTGCACGCCGTCCTACGCGCTGCACCTGGCCGAGGTCGCGCGGGAGCGTGGCGTGGCGCTCGACCGGCTCGGCGTCCGCACCACCGTGCACGCGGGCGAGCCCGGGGCGGGCATTCCCGCGGTGCGGGCCCGCATCGAGGCGGCCTGGGGCGCCCGCGCCTACGATCATGCGGGCATGACCGAGATGGGCGCCTACAGCTTCGAGTGCGCGGCCCAGGCCGGCCTCCACGTCAACGAGGCCGAGTTCATCGCCGAGGTGATCGACCCGGCCACCGGCCAACCCGCGGGCGAGGGCGAGCTGATCCTGTCGAACCTGGGGCGCCTCGGCTCGCCGCTGCTCCGCTACCGGACCGGCGACCGGGTGCGGGTGGCCCGGACGCCGTGCGAGTGCGGCCGGAGCTTCCTGCGCCTCGACGGCGGCATCCTCGGGCGGGTGGACGACATGCTGGTCGTCCGCGGGGTCAACGTCTTCCCCTCCGCGCTGGAGGGCATCGTGCGGCGCTTCCCCGCCGTCGACGAGTTCGTCATCGAGGTGTACCGGCGCGGCCAGCTCGACGAGGTGCGCCTGCTGCTCGAGGTCAACGGCCAGGCGCAGGCGGTGGTCGCGGCGGTGCAAGAGGCGGTGCGCGTGGATCTGGGCATCCGCGTCGAGGCGGTGCCGGTGCCCGGGCAGAGCCTGCCGCGATACGAGCTGAAGGCCCGGCGGCTGGTGCGCCGCTCGAGCGCGTAGCCGTCTGCTCTACGCGCGGGCCGGCCCGCCTGGATGTGTTGACCGGCCATCACCGGGCTGGTACTGATGAATGGCCATGCCGTCCGCTGGCGCCGGCTCCGAGACCTCCGCGCTGATCACGCGCATCGCCGCGGGGGATCGCGATGCCTTCAGCCGCTTCTACGATCTGCTCGCCCCCATCGCGTTCGGCCTGATCCGCCGCGTGCTTCGCGATCCCGAAGCCGCCGCCGACGTGCTGCAGGAGGTGTTCTGGCAGGTGTGGCGGGAGGCTCCCCAGTACGACCCCAAGCGAGGCAGCCCGGAAGCGTGGCTCGTCATGCGGGCCAAGACCCGCGCAATCGATCGACTCCGGTCCATACGTAGACGAGATAGGACCTTCGTGGCCCCGGTGGACGAATCTGTCGCCCGGCGCGACGACGCGCCGGCCGAGAACCCGGCGGTGGTGGCGGAGGATCGGGGCCTGGTGCAGACGGCGCTGGCCCAGCTCCCGGAGCCGCAGCGCCGGGTCATCGAGCTGGCGTTCTTCGAGGGGCTGACCCAGTCGGAGATCGCGGCCCGGCTGGGCGAGCCGCTCGGCACGGTGAAGACGCGCGCGCGGCTCGGCCTCGAGCGGCTGCGCGGCGCGCTCCGAGGAGAGAGGGCGTCGGCGACATGAATCGTGACGAGATCGGCGAGCTGGCCGCGGCGTACGCCCTCGGGGGTCTCGAGGCCGTGGACCGGGCGCGCTTCGAGGCGCTGCTACGTACCGGCGATCCCGAAGCGGTGGCCGCGCTCCGCGCGTTCGAGGACACCCTGACGGACCTGGCCGCCGCGGCGCCCGAGCCGCCGCCGCCCGCGGTGAAGGCCGCGCTGATGGAGCGCATCGCGGCGGCCCCGCCGGCCGAGCGGGCCCCGGCGCGCTCGCTGCCGGACCATCGCCGGGCGATCTGGCCCGCCGTGCTGACCGGCGCGATGGCCGCCGGCCTGGCCGCGATCGTGGTCGGCTGGTCGGTGTCGTCCACCTACGAGAAGCGGCTCGACGCGCTCGCCCGCGATGCCGATCAGCTCAAGGAGGAGCTGCAGAGCCAGCAGGCGGTCATCGCGATCCTTCGCGATCCGGCCACCCAGGTGATCGCGCTGGCCGGCCTGCCGCCGGCGCCGACCGCGAGCGCCCGCATCATGTGGCACGAGAAGGCGGGCGGGATCTTCGTCGCCACCGGGTTGCCCGCGGCCCCCGCGGGCAAGGCCTACCAGCTCTGGGCCATCGCGGGTGGCAATGCGCCGGTCTCCGCGGGGGTGTTCAGCGTGGACGCCTCCGGGGCGGGGAGCCTTGCGGTGCGCCCGCTGCGCGGGGTGGCCACCGTGAGCGCGTTCGCGGTGACGCTGGAGCCGGCGGGCGGCCTGCCCGCGCCCAGCGGGGAGATGTACTTGCTGGGGAAGTCCTGACCGAACGGAGGAGGTCAACCATCATGGCCGAACAGGAAAATGCGGTGACCCAGAGCGAGATCGACCAGCGAGTGTTCGATCTCTACGACGAGTACTGCCACGGGCGCCTCGACCGGCGCGAGTTCCTGCAGCGGGCCGGCGCGCTGACGATCGGCGGCGTGTCGGCGCTGGCCATGGCGCAGGCGCTACTGCCACGCTATGCGCTGGCCCAGACGATCTCCTTCACCGACCAGCGCATCAAGGCCCGGTACGTGACCTACCCGTCGCCCGGCGGCAGCTCCGGCACCATGCGCGGGTACCTGGTGCAGCCGAATGGGCCGGGGCCGTTCCCCGCCGTCCTGGTGATCCACGAGAACCGCGGGCTCAATCCGTACATCGAGGACGTGGCACGCCGAGCCGCGACCGAGGGGTTCCTGGCCCTCGCGCCCGACGGCTTGTCGCCCGTCGGCGGGTACCCGGGCAACGACGACGACGGCCGCGCGCTCCAGGCCGGCCTCGATCAGGGCAAGCTGCGCACGGACATGGTCAACGGCGCGCGCTTCCTGAAGGCCCACGCGCTGTCCGCGGGCAAGCTCGGGGTCACCGGGTTCTGCTGGGGCGGCAGCACGACCAACTTCCTGGCGGTCGAGCTCGGCGCGGACCTGAAAGCGGCGGTCCCGTTCTACGGCGCGGCGGCCGAGACGGCGCGCGTGCCGGCCATCAAGGCGCCGCTGCTGATCCAGTACGCCGAGAGCGACGAGCGCGTCAACGCGATGTGGCCGGCCTTCGAGGCGGCCCTTAAGGCGAGCGGCGCCCGGTACGAGATGCACATGTATCCCGGCACCCAGCACGGCTTTCACAACAACTCGAC
>JBBDXN010000119.1:0-18624 GCA_040902305.1 Candidatus Rokuibacteriota bacterium
GCGCGCAGCGCCCGGCCGATCCCGGTCAGTACCCGCCTCCCCCCGCCCATGACTCGCTCCCGGGCCCGATTATAGCCGGGCTACGAGGTTCTTGCGATTGCCTCGGCTGGTAGGGCACTATTGCGGCGATGATTCGCCCGGCCTGCACGAGGCCCTGACCGGCCTCCCACATCGAGGAGGAGCGCACATGACTCAAGAGGTGAGCCGTCGAGACTTTCTGGCCCGTCTGGGCGTGACCGTCGGCACCGCCGCCGCCGGCGCCGCCGCCGCCGCCGGCGTGCCCCTGGCCGCGGTGCCGCTGATCTCGCAAGCGCACGCGCAACCCAAGGGCAATGTCCCGGACACGCCGTACAAGATCGGGCACATGACGTTCTTCACCGGGGCCGCCGCGGTGCTCGGCGAGCCGTCCTTCAAGGGCCACACCCTCGCGGCCGACGAGATCAACGCGAAGGGCGGCCTGCTCGGCAAGCGGAAGATCGAGACGCTCAAGGCCGACGAGGCCGCGGGCACCGACGCCAACGTCAAGGAGATGCGTCGGATGAAGCTGTCGGAGAAGATCGACCTCTTCACCGGCGTCATCTCGAGCGGCAACACCCCCGCGCTCGGCCCGGTGGCCGAGGAGCTCAAGCTGCTCACGATCTTCGTGGACGGCTGCACCGACTTCCTGTTCGACAAGGCGGTGCCGAATCCCCACTACATCTTCCGGATCACCAACATCCAGTCGGCGGACGGCGTCACCTGCGGGCTGGCCGCGGCCATGACGTGGGGCAAGCAGATCAAGCGGGTGGCGCACATCCACCCCGACTACTCCTACGGGCGCAACGCCTTCGATCACTTCAACATCGTCATGAAGAAGATGGTGCCGGGCGCGCAGGTGGTGTCGGAAGGCTGGCCGAAGCTCGGCACCACCGACTTCACCTCCCACATCACCAAGGCCATCTCGGCCAAGCCGGACCTCCTGGTGTCCTCGGTGTGGGGCGGCGACTACGTGGCCATGTACAAGCAGGCGCTCCGCTACGACATGTTCAAGAAGATGAAGTTCGCGAGCACGATCGCCTTCGGGGTGGCCCCACACGCGATCGGCAAGGATCACCCGGAGGGGGCCATCGCGGGCGTCCACTCCAACTACTACTTCAACTACCCGCCCAACAATCGCTGGCCGCTCAACACCGAGTTCGTGAAGAAGTACCACGACCGCTGGAAGGAGTACCCGAACTTCCAGTCCGAGGGCGCGTACTCCACGCTCTACATGCTGAAGACCGCCGTCGAGAAGGCCAACAAGCTGGCGGGTGGCTGGCCGGACGACGACGCCATCATCAGCCAGCTCGAGGGCATGATGTACGCCGGCCCCGCGGGCTACCTGTACATCCGGCCCGACACCCACCAGGGCTACAAGGACGCGATGACCGGGTTCAGCCTCAACTCGCCCGACTATCCGTTCCAGATCCTGGACCCGAACCGCATCATCACGATCCCGATTCGCAACATCACGGCGCCTCCGGGCTGGCCCAAGGGGGAGCCGACCTCGACCTACACCTGGATCGACAAGACCTGGCCCACGGTCAAGGCCTAGAGCGCACGCTCGATGCCCCTCATCCCGGCCCTCTCCCCATAGGGGAGAGGGTGAAGAAAGAGACCCTCTCCCCCGGACGGGGGAGAGGGCAGGCCGAGGGGGGGCGGTGTCTCGCGTTGGCTCTCGCGCTGGCTCTGGTATCCGGCGCGTCTCCCGCGCACGCCGGACACGAGCTGCCGTTCTATCCCGGCTACTATCCGCAGGAGATCCGTCTCGAGACGCTGACCCCCGCCGCGGCGGTGCCGCTGCTCAAGAACGGCACGCTCCACGCCTATATCGGCGCCGATCCCTTCGCGGGCGGCCGTCTCCCCGCCAATATCACCGCGGTGGAGTCGCTCGGCGGGTATCTCGTGGCCCGGCTCAACCCGGCCGCGCCGGGAGCGGCCAGCGCCGAGGCCCGGTGTGCCGCGGCGCTGCGCGTCGGCAAGAGCCTGGGCGGTCCCCGCGCCGGCTACGTCCCGCACCCGTATCCGGTCACGCCTTATCACCCGGATTATCTCCAGCAGTGGGACCTCGCCCAGTCCGCACGCGCGGCGGTCGAGGCCGTGCCCGCGGTGGCGGCGCTCCGGCTCGTGGCCCGCGGACCGGTGGCGCAGCGGCTGCTCAAGCCGTCGAAGGAGAGGACCACCGAGCCGAAGGAGTGGGACGCGGCCATCGAGGAGGTCGACCTCCAGAGCCTGCTCGCCGCGCACGCGGTCGGGGCGGCGGGCTCCTTCGCGCCGCCCTGGCTCAAGGAGGGGTGGTTCCACGCCTACCTCCTCCAGGCCGGGTCGATCACTGACGCGGGCGGCCGGCAGGCGGTCGAGGGCCTCTACCGTCGCCTCGTCACCTTCGGCTACGACGGCCCGGCGGAGCGCGCGGACATCGAGCGCCGTCTCGTCCAGCGCCTCGCGGCCGGCTGCGGGCGTCCCGTGCTCGGGTACACGGTGCGGCGCGAGCCCTTCAACTCGGAGTTCTCCCAGGGCATCGAGAACATCGCCTGGGATTCCCAGCGGGGGTTCGATTCCGAGATCTTCGTGCGGACCGCGAAGCTCAAGGACTTCCCGTGGAACGGCTGGATGAAGGTCGGCGTGGCCGGCCGCCCGGCGGCCGCCTGGAATCCGGTCGCCGGCTTCACCGACGCGCCGGGCCGCCTGCTCTGGGCGGCGCTGGGCGACCCGGGTCTGCTCCCGGCCCCCTATGCGGGCGGCTTCGTGCCCCATCGCGCGGTGCCCGTCCAGGTCGCGGTCGCGGGGCCCTCCGGCTTCGACATCCCCGAGGACGCGGTGCTGCCCGAGCCGGGGACGGGGGCGCTGCTGCCGGTCGGCCAAGGCAAGACCGCGAAGGCCAGGGTGACGTATCGCCTCTGGGGCTCGGCGGCCCACGACAACACGCGCGTCTCGGCGGCCGACGCGCTCTATCCCTACGCCTTCGCCGCGCGCTGGAGCGTGAAGCGCGCGGCGGGGAGCCCGCCCGAGTACGATCCGGCGGTCGAGGCGGCCACCGCGACGGCGCGCCAGGCCCTGCTCGGGGTGCGGCTCGTGAAGGTGGACAGCGAGGTGCGGCGCTACAGCGACATCACCTTCACCTACGTGGTGCCGGTGGTCGAGGTCTACCTGAACGCGGCCTCGACCGATACCCAGGAGCTGGCCGCGGTGGCGCCGCCCTGGAGCAGCACGCCCTGGCACGTCACCGCGCTCATGGAGGAAGCGGTCAAGCGGGGCGTGGGCGCATTCTCCGCCGGGGAGGCTCGCCGGCGCGGGGTGCGCTGGCTGGACCTGGCGCGTGATCCGAAGACGCGCGAGGAGCTGGGCGCCATCCTGGACGAGCTGGCGCGGCGCAATCACGTACCGGAGCCGCTCAAGCGCCTGGTGGCCGCGGACGAGGCGCAGGCGCGCTGGGCCGCGCTCCGCGAGTTCGCCCGGCGCCGGGGCCACTTCCTGGTGACCAACGGGCCCTATCAGCTCGAGAAGTGGACCGACACCGCGGTGGTCCTCCAGGTCTTCCGGGACATGAACAACCCGCTGGGCGTCGGGAGCTACGATCGCTTCGCCATGCCCCGCCGGGCCTACGTGGCACGCCTCACCGCGCGCGGCGACCGGCTGGAGATCCTGCCGGAGATCGAGCGGCTCGAGAAGTTTCTCCGGCAGTACCGGCTCGTCCGGGAGCCGCTCGGCTCCCGGGGCGCCGAGGACAAGGCCGACCTGCCCGCCTGCCGCTACGTCGTCCTCGGCGCCGACGGGACGGTGGCCGCCGCGGGCGTCTCTCGCGATGTGCAGGCCCACCGCCTGGTCGTGGAGTGGAAGGGCCGGCTCAAGCCGGGCGCCTATACCGTGTTGGTGGCGCTGGCCCTGGGCGAGAACTGGGTCAATCCGGAGGTGGCCACCGCGCAGTTCCGGGTTGAAGCCGCCCCCTGAGTTGAGGCATCGTATCGGGCCATGGACATCTTCGTAATCCACGTCCTCAACGCGCTTCTCTACGCGTCGGTGATGTTCCTGATCGCGGGCGGGTTGAGCCTGATCTACGGGGTCATGCGCATCGTCAACCTGGCGCACGGCAACCTCTACGCCTTCGGCGCCTACGTGACCGCGTGGGTGGTGGGCCAGGCGCTGGGCGGGGCGATCGAGGCGAGCTTCTGGATGTACGCGCTGCTGCCGGTGGGCGCGCTGGCCGCCGCCGCGCTCGGCGCGGTGCTGGAGCCCACCCTGCTGCGGCCGCTCTATCGCCGCGCCGAGGAGTACCAGCTCCTCATCACCTTCGGCCTGCTGCTGATCCTGGAGGACGTCATGCGGCTCCTGTGGGGGCCGTACCCGCTCCAGGCCAGCGCGCTCTACGAGAAGCTGGGCAGCTTCACCATCGGCGAGACCATTTACCCCACCTACAACCTGGTCGTGATCGTCATCGGCGGCGTCGCCGCCGCCGCGCTCTGGGCCTTCGTGTACCGGACCCCGTTCGGGGTGGTGCTGCGCGCGACGTCGCAGAACATGCGCATGGCCTCCGCCCTGGGCGTCAACGTCAGCCGGGTGTACGTGCAGGCCTTCACCATCGGCTGCTTCATGGCCGGGCTGGCCGGCGCGGTGATCATGCCCCAGCAGGGCGCGGTGCTCGGCATGGGGGTGGACGCGCTGATCATGGCCTTCGTGGTGGTGGTCATCGGCGGGCTCGGTAGCCTCGAGGGCGCGCTGATCGGCGCGCTCATGGTGGGGGCGGTCCGCGAGGCGGGCATCACGTTCTTCCCGGAGATCGAGCTGGCCGTGCTCTATCTGATGGCGGCGGGGGTGCTCCTGATCCGGCCCGCCGGCATCCTGGGCCGCGCGGCGTGAGCGCACTGTCCGCGCCCCCCCGCCGCGTGCTCGCCTGGGCGGCGCCGGTGCTCGCCCTCCTGATCGTGCTGCCGTACCTGGTGCCGCCGTACCAGACCGTGCTGCTCTCCTACGGCCTCGTCTTCGCGATCGCCGCGCTCGGCTTCAACCTGCTGCTGGGCTACACCGGCCTGCTCTCCTTCGGCCACTCCGCCTACTTCGGCACCGGCGCCTACGCGGTGGCCTTCATCGTCAAGTACGCCAAGCTCGAGTCCATGGAGGCCTTCCTGCTGGGCGGCATCGTGGCCTCGGGGGTGGTGGCCGCGCTCTTCGGGCTGCTCTGCGTGCGCTACACCAAGATCTTCTTCGGCATCCTCACCCTGGCCCTCTCCCAGGTGCTGTGGAGCCTCGCCTTCAAGTTCTTCTGGGTGACCGGCGGCAGCGACGGGCTCCGGGTGCCGACCCCCACGCTGCTCGGGGGGCTCGTGCGGGTGGGGGACGACAAGTTCGAGTTCCTTTCGCATCGCTACTATTTCTACGTGCTCGGTGTCTTCGTCGTCGGCGCGGCCGTCATGTGGGTCATCGTGCACTCGCCCTTCGGCAAGGCGCTCCAGGCCATCCGGGACAACGAGACGCGCGCCGAGTTCGTGGGCATCCAGGTCCGGCACTACCGCTGGGTGGCCTTCCTCATCTCCGGGATCTTCACGGGAGCGGCGGGGGCCCTGTGGGTGCCGCTGAACGGGCTCACCACGCCCGACATCCTGCACTGGACGTTCTCGGGCAAGATGGTCTTCTTCACGGTGCTGGGCGGGTTCCAGACCTTCTTCGGCCCCATCGTCGGCGCCGTCCTCTACAACTACCTCGAGACCTACGCGGTCGGTCACACCGTGTACTGGCAGATGGTGCTGGGCATCGTGCTGGTGGTGCTGGTGCTGGCCCTGCCCGCGGGCGTGGCGGGGACCTTGAAGCGGTTGAGCACGCGCGTCAGGCGGGTGACCTGAGCGTGGATATCCTCACGACCACCCAGCTCAGCAAGTCCTTCGGGGACACCCACGCGGTGGATCACGTGGACTTCACGGTGAGCGCGGGCGAGGTGCTGGCCCTCATCGGCTCCAACGGGGCGGGCAAGACCACCCTCATCAACCTGATCAGCGGCCTCATCCCGCCCGACTCCGGCCGGGTCGAGTTCCAGGGCGCCGACATCACCCGGGCCTCCGTCCACGAGAAGATCGCGCTGGGCATCGCGCGCAGCTTCCAGCTCGTCAATCTGTTCGACCAGCTCCCGGTGCGCGAGAACGTGAGTCTCGCGATCTTCTCGCGGGAAGGCCGCACCCGGCGGATCTTCGCCCTGGCCGACGCCGACACCGCGGTGCGCGACGAGGCGATGGCGGTGCTCAAGCTGTTCGGGCTCGACGGGCTCGCGGGCACCGCCGCGGGCGGGCTGTCCCAGGGCGAGCGGAAGCTCCTCGACGTGGCGGTGGCCTACGCGCTGCGGCCCAAGCTGCTGTTCCTCGACGAGCCGACCAGCGGCGTGAGCACGCGGGAGAAGGCGCCGATCATGGACATCATCAGCCAGGTGGTGCGCTCGGGCGGCATCACCGCGGTGATCGTCGAGCACGACATGGACGTGGTCTTCACGTACTGCCCGCGGATCGTCGCCATGCACCAGGGGACCATCCTGGCCGACGGCACCCCCGACCAGATCCGCAACAACGCCCAGGTCACCGCCAACCTGCTCGGAGCCCAGACCGCCTGATGCCGATGCTCGAGCTCGACCGCCTGAACGTCTTCCGGGGCTCCGCCCAGGTGCTGCGGAACCTCTCGCTCCTCGTCGCGGAGCGGGAGGCGGTGTGCCTGGTCGGGCGCAACGGGGCGGGCAAGACCACCACCATCGACAGCATCATGGGGCTGCTGCCCGTACGGAGCGGCCGCGTCACCTTCGGCACGCGCGACATTACCCGACTGCCCACGCATCGGCGCGCGCTCGCAGGCATCGGCTACTCCCCGGAGGACGCGGGGATCTTTCCCGACCTGACGGTGGCCGAGAACTTCCGCATCAGCCAGTCGCTGGCGCGGGCGGCCGGGAGGGGGAGCGCGGTGGTCGCGGGCAACGGCATCGACGAGCGCGTGATCGGCCTGTTCCCCGAGATCGGCGGCTTCACGGGCCGGCGCGGACTCCATCTCTCGGGCGGCCAGAAGAAGATGGTGGCGATCGGGCGGGCCATGGCGCTGTCGCCGTCCGTCCTGCTGCTCGACGAGCCCTTCGAGGGGCTGGCCCCGGTGGTGGTGAGCCGGATCATCGACGCGGTCAAGCGGATCAAGGCCATGGGCATCTCGCTGCTCATCGCCGAGTCCAACCTCATGACCGCGGCTCGGGTGGCCGACCGACTCTACGCGATCGACCGCGGGGAGATCCTCTTCGAAGGAGAGCCCCGGCAGGCGTTCGAGAACTCCGACGTCATGAAGACCCTGCGCGGCTGATGCTGGCCTTCCTCGCGCCGACCCCGACCCCCGGGCGCGCCGCCGCCATCCTGCGGCAGATCTTCCGCGGCCTGCCCTCGCTGTTCGCCTTCCGGCTCTGGGACGGCCAGGAGGTGCGGTTCGGCTCCGACACCCCGGTGTGCACGGCGGTGATCAAGAGCCCGGAGACGTTTCTGGCCCTCATCCGCAACCCGACGCCGTACAATTTCGCCGAGGCCTACGTGGAGGGCCGGCTGGACGTGGAAGGCGATCTGTTCTCGGCCATGGACGTGGCCAACGTCATCGAGAACGTCAAGGTGACGCGGCTGCAGAAGCTCTCGATCCTGCTGTCGTTGTGGAGGCGGTGATGGACCACGATGTGATCGTGGTGGGCGGAGGGCCCGGCGGCAGTACCGCGGCCTGGCGGCTGGCCCTGGCCGGCCTTCGGCCGCTGGTGCTCGACGCGGCGGTCTTTCCCCGGGTGAAGATCTGCGCGGGGTGGGTCACCCCGGAGGCCCTCGCCGACCTCGAGGTGGATCCCGACAAGTACCCGCTCACGATCCAGCCCTTCGACCAGTGCGTGCTGGCGTTCGACGGGGCGCGCCACGAGACGGACTGGCGGAGGCCGACGAGCTACGGGATCATCCGCCGCGAGTTCGACCACTACCTGCTCGAGCGCGCGGCCGGCGCCGGGGCCGACGTGCGCTGGGGTATCCGGGTCTCCGCGGTGACCGAATTGCCCGACCGCGTCCGCGTGGACACCGACCGTGGCGTCTTCGAAGCGGCCGCGCTCATCGGGGCGGGGGGGCACCGCTGCCCGGTCGCCCGCGCCCTGGGCGACGTCTCGGAGCGCGAGGAAGTGGTGGTCGCCCAGGAGAGCGAGACCCGGCTGTCGCCCGAGTGGACGGAGCGGCTCGAGCCTTTCCTGCGCGCCCCCGAGCTGTACGTCGAGCCCGACCTGCGCGGCTACGGCTGGTACTTCCCCAAGCGGGCTTTCATCAATATCGGGGTGGGCTGCACCCAGGGCGGCGACGGGAGCCTGCCCCGACGCCGCGACGCCCTGCTCGCTACCCTGCGCGCCTCGGGCCGCCTGCCCGACGGCATGCCGCTCGAGCCGTTCAAGGGACACGCCTACGCGGTGCGCCGCCAGGCGCCGCGGCGGTTGAGCGGCACGCGGTTCTGCCTCGTCGGCGACGCGGCGGGCCTCGCCCGCGACATGTCGGGGGAGGGGATCGGGCCCGCCATCCGGAGCGGGCGGCTGGCCGCGGAGGCGGTGGCCGCGTTGCTGCGCCTCGGGGCCCCGCTCGACGGCTACGCGCGGGAGATCGTCGCGCGGTACGGCTCGGGCGAGCTCAACTGGCTCCAGCGCCGGCTGTCGCGGCTGCCCGACGCGATGGCCCGGTGGGGTGTGCGCATCGTCCTTGGCTCGAGCGCGGCCCGGCGGCGCATCGTCTTCGATTCCATCTTCGGCATGCGGGAGGTGGCCCCATGACGCGGTCTCCGCGATCCAACGAGTACGACGCCCGATCGATCGCGCACCACTACGACGTCTCCAACGAGTTCTACGCCCTGTTCCTCGACCCGCGGATGGTCTACACGTGCGCCTACTACCGGGATTCCGACGGCAAGCTCGAGCAGGCGCAGGAGGACAAGCTCGACCTGGTCTGCCGCAAGCTGCGGCTCCAGCCGGGCGAGCGGGTGCTCGACATCGGCTGCGGCTGGGGCGGATTCAGCGTCTGGGCCGCCCAGCACTATGGGGTGCGCGCCCACGGCGTGACCCTGTCCCGGCAGCAAGCCGAGTGGGCGGCGGCGCGGATCAAGCGCGAGGGGATCGAGGACCGCTGCCTCGTCGAGTACCGCGACGTCCGGGACCTGCCCGAGGACGCGCGCTACGAGAAGATCGCGGCGATCGGGGTCATCGAGCACGTGGGCATCGCGAACTACCCGTCCTTCTTCGGGCGGGTGAAGCGGATGCTCCTGGCCGGCGGGTTGTACCTCAACCACGGCATCCACCACGAGTTCCACTGGAAGCGCACGAGCCAGACCGACTTCCTCTACCGCCACGTGTTCCCGAACGGTGAGCTCTCCGGCGTGACCGAGACCCTCACCGAGATGGAGCGGGCGGGCTGGGAGCTGCTCGACCTGGAGAACCTGCGGCTGCACTACGCGCGCACGTGCCGGCAGTGGGCGGAGCGCCTCAAGGCGCGCGCGGACGACGCGCGCGCGATCGTGGGCGAGCGGGTCTACCGGACGTGGCTGCTCTACCTCACGTGCTCGTCGGTGGCCTTCGCGAGCGGCTCCATCGGGCTCTACCAGACCCTGATGCAGAAGCAGTGGGACCAGGCGCGCGGGCCCGCCCCGACCACCCGCGAAGGAATTTACGCCGGCTGGTAATTCGCGTCAGGCACTTTACCGCCTGGTAGTTCCGGATCACGACGGCGGTTACCGGCTGGTAGCCAGGATCAGCGGGGCGTCAGCGCCCCCTCGATCTCGTCGAGGTGCTCGCGCCGATGCTCGGCGCGGCGCACGCCGATCGGGCTACCGGCCGCCGCGTTCGCGGCCAGCATGCCGTCGGTCAGGGCGGCCACCCGCTGATCCGCGGCCTCCGCCGCATCGATCGCCATCCGCGCGGCGGCCCGCGGGGCCAGGCCGAGGCAGAGCGGCTTTCCCGCGTCGTTGATCCAGTGCACCACGGCCTCGTCGTAGGCGCGCGGGGGGGTCCCGCGCCCGTCGGCGCCCCAGGTGTCGAGCAAGGTCACGATGCGGTAGTCCCAGAAGGCCAGGTGGGCCAGCACTCCCGACACCGTCCAGCCCGCCGGGAGCGGCTGCGACAGCTCCCGGTCGCTGAGCTTGTCCACCAGCGAGCGTAGCCGTACGAGCTGGCCCTGGTTCTCGGTCACGTACGATCGATCCGTCGCCATCGACTCCTCCTTGTGATGCGACATATTACGCTCGAAACCCCGCTCGCGGTGGCCCGTGAAATCGCGACCCGTTGCCGCCCGCGTTCGATTCATGCTACACACGCGGGAGCGATGGACGTCCTCGCCGCACATGCCGGCCGGCACCCCGAGAAGCCCGCCCTCCTCGAAGGCGAGCGGGTCTGGAGCTGGGCCGAGTTCATCGCCCGCCGCAACCGGCTGGGCCACGGCCTGGTCGGACTCGGGCTGCCGCCCGGCGGGCACGTCATCGTCTACGCGGAGAATTCGCTGGAGCACTACCTGGCCGGCGCGGCCGCGCGCGCGGCGGGGCTCATCCCGGCGCCGATGAATCACCGGCTGGTGGCCGAGGAGGTCGTCTACATCCTCGACCACTCCGACGCGGTCGCGGTGCTGGTGAGCGACCGCTTCCTGCCGGTGGTCGAGACGGTCCGGGCCCGGGCCACGAAGGTGCGGCGGTGGATCCTGCTCGGATCCCAGCGGCGGGCCTGGGGCGCGCACGTGGACGCCCTGCTGGCCGCGGGCCGGCCCGATTCGGTGCCCCGGGCCGGGGAGGGCTTCGGCGCCTCCATCATCTATACCGGCGGGACCACCGGCAAGCCCAAGGGGGCCCTGCGCCGGGGCATCGATCCACAAGATCTGATGGACACGCTGCGGGCCATGGACCTGCTCGATCCGGCTCACGTCCACCTGGTGGCCGGGCCCATGTACCACTCGGCGCCGGGCGGCCTCGCGCTCTACACGCACCTGGTCGGCGGCACCGTGGTGATCATGCCGAAGTTCGATCCCGAGCAGGCGCTGGCCCAGATCGAGCGCCACCGCTGCACCAGCACCTTCATGGCGCCGACCCTGCTCAAGCGCATCGTGGACCTGCCGGCGCCGGTCCGGGCGCGCTACGACGTCTCGTCGATGCGCGCGATCATCATGGCCGCGGCCCCCTGCCCGATGAGCGTGAAGGAGGGCGTGGTGGCCCACTTCGGGCCCGCGCTCTACGAATTCTACGGCTCGAGCGAGCTCGGGGTGAACACGGTCCTGCGCCCCGAGGACGTCCTGCGCAAGCCCGGCTCTTGCGGCCGGGCCGCCCCCGGCAAGGAGATCGCGCTGCTGGACGACGAGGGCCGCCCGGTGCCCACCGGGGAGCCGGGGGAGCTGTACGTGCGCCGCTTCCCGGGCATCCTCGACGAGTACTACCGCGATCCGGAGGCGACCGAGCAGATGCGCCGGGGCGACTGGTACACGGTGGGCGACGTGGCCTACGTGGACGCGGACGGCTTCTACCACATCTGCGACCGCAAGCGCGACATGATCATCTCGGCGGGGGTCAACATCTATCCGGCCGAGATCGAGGACGTGCTGCACCGGCATCCGAAGGTGCTCGACGCCGCGGTGTTCGGCGTGCCCGACGAGGACTGGGGCGAGCGCGTGCACGCCGCGCTCCACGTGCGGCCCGGGGAGGCGCTCACCGTCGAGGAGATCACCGCCTTCTGCCGGGAGCACATGGCCGGCTACAAGGTGCCCCGCGAGGTCTCCTTCCACGACGCCTTCCCCCGCGACGCGGCGGGCAAGCTGCTGAAGCGCCAGCTCCGCGAGCCGCACTGGGCGGGCCGCGGCTCCCGCGTCTGATCGTGGCGATCGTCCGGGCGCGCCTCACCGTCAAGATCACGGTCCTCATCATCCTGGTGCTGATCATCGGCTTCGGCGTCGCCACCATCCTGACCATCAAGCGCGAGAGCGAGCTGCTCGTCGATCAGAACAAGATCGCGGCGCGCCAGCTCATCGGCACGCTGGTATCCAGCATCGAGATCGCCATGCTCTCGGAGCGGCCCGACATCACCCGTGGCCTCATCGACGACCTCCGCAGCTCGAAGGTGGTGCAGGGGCTGGTCGTCTATCGCCGCAACGGGGTCGAGGCCTTCACCGATCTGGCCACGCTCCGGGAGGTCTCGAAGGAGGCGGAGCTGCCCAAGGACGTGACCGCCTCGATCGAGAAGATGCGCCGCGAGCCCGGCCGCACCATGGCGGGCCCGCTCTTCACGCGCGCGCTCGACACGCTGCAGACCCAGGAGGCCCTCGAATCCCACGAGGGCGCCACCGTGTTCACCCTGTACCAACCCATCCCCAACCAGGAGCGCTGCCAGGGCTGCCACGGCTCCGATCACAAGGTCCGGGCGGTGATCCAGGCCGCCACCTCGATGGAGCCGGTGATGGCCGAGGTGCGCAAGCAGCGCAACCGCCAGATCATGATCGGGCTGATGACCATCGTGGCCGCGGCCGCGGTGCTGGCGGTGGCGATGCGCTTCGTGGTGGTCCGTCCCATCCACGAGCTGGCCGCGGTGGCCCGGCGCATCGGCGAGGGCGACTTCGCGGTGCGGGCCCGGACCGGCTCGGGCGACGAGGTGGCCGAGCTGGGCAGCGCGCTCAACGACATGACCGGGCACCTCGCGCGGTCCCGGGAGGACCTGGCCGCCCGCAACACCGAGCTGGCCACCGCGCTCGAGAACCTGCAGGCCTCGCGGCAGCGGCTCGAGGTGCTCGAGCAGCTCAAGGGCGAGCTCTCCAAGTTCGTACCCGACGCGGTCAAGGAGCTGCTCGAGCGGGACCCGAGCGCGACCAGCCTCGAGAAGCGGAACGAGGAGGTCTCGGTGCTCTTCCTCGACATCGCGGGCTACACGCGCCTCTCCGAGCAGCTCGAGGCCAAGCGCCTCAACCAGCTCGTGCAGACCTACTTCTCGAGCTTCCTCGAGATCATCCGCCGGCACCATGGCGACGTGAACGAGACGGCGGGCGACGGGCTCATGGTGATCTTCCAGAAGCAGCCGCGTGGGCCCGGCGGGGGCGACGAGGACCATGCCCTGAACGCGACCCGGTCCGCCTTCTCGATCCGTCAGAAGACGGCCGCGCTGAACGAGGAGTACGCGGGCGTGTTCCCGGCCATCGCGCTCCACATGGGGATCAATACCGGCCAGGCCCTGGTGGGCGCCACCAAGCTGGGCGGGACGGCCTCCCAGCGCTGGACCTTCACCGCTACCGGCCCCACCACCAATATCGCGGCGCGCTTCGCGGGCGCGGCCGAGGGCGGCGACATCGTGGTGGGCCAGGTGACCGCGGATCGGATTGCCGGCCTCTTCGTGCTCGAGGCGCTCGGCGAGCGCACGTTCAAGAACGTCTCGCAGCCGCTCGCGGTCTACCGGCTGATCCCGCCGGGGGTCTACAGCAAAGTCACCTGAGCGCAGCTCAGGTGATCCCCGCCCGGCCCCTGGCGCAAAGTCACCTGAGCGCAGCTCAGGTGATCCCCGCCGGCCCCTGGCGCAAAGTCACCTGAGCGCAGCTCAGGTGCTTTGCGTTACGGCCCCCCGCCGCCGGCGCGCCAGTCGAGCGAGGTGACGGTGACCCGGTAGGAGGCGCCGGGCGCTTTGAGCGGGACCTCGAAGTAGGCGCGGTCGTTGAAGTTGACCACGCCGTGCACGAACCCTATGGTGCGGGCGACGACCGCGCCGGAGGTGTCGAGGGTCTCGACCAGCAGGCGCACGTCGGCCGCGGGGCGGCCGTGGTCGTTGAGGACATAGCCCTGGATCACCGGCTTGCCCCTCCGGGTGGTTCCGGCTTCCCAATCGAGTCGGATCCGCGCGTCGATGCCCGATGGCACGATCGCCGCCGCGGCCGGCACCGGGGCGGCGCCTGATCCGCCCGCCAGGATCGCCGCCATCACGAGACCCACCGCCCTGATCGTCTTCATGGTTCACTCCCCCTGCCTCCTAAGATGCGCGGCGGCCGGCCCGGGATGCGGTCGCTTCAGCGCCGGCCGCCGGCCATGAGCCGGGCTTCGGGCAAGGCCCGGAGCCGCGCCATGGCGAGCACGCCCAGGGCGGGCCCGACCGCCAGCATCGCGAAGGCCCAGCGCCAGCCGACCCAGTCCACCATGGGCGGGATCAGCCAGATCGAGACCATGGTCAGCGCGAAGCCCAGGCAGGTCTGGGCGGTGAGCGCGGTGCCGACATAGGCGGCGGGCGCCAGCTCGGTCACCGCGGTGGAGAACTGGGCCGAGTCGGCGATCACGGTCACCCCCCACACCACCGCCACCAGCAGGGTCAGGAGCGGCGGGGCGCCGAAGGTGAGCCCGATCAGGACCGCGCACAGGCCGGACAGCGCCATCGCGACCATGGTGAGCGTGGTGCGTCCCCAGCGGTCGGCGAGCGCGCCCCCCGCGTAGGCGCCGAGGCCGCCCGACAGGCCCACGCACACGAAGGTGGCCGCGCTGGCATTGAGCCCCGCATAGTCGCCGCCGCCGCGGGCCTCGAGGCTCGCGGCCAGGAAGGCGGCGAGCCACGTCCACATCGCGTAGAGCTCCCACATGTGCCCGAAGTAGCCGAAGCACGCCAGCCGTGCCCCCCGCTCGCGCAGCACCACGGTGGCCATGCGCAGGTCGAAGCGGGCCGGCGGGAAGCGATAGGGCCCTTCGCCGACGAGCGTGACCGTGAGCGCGCCGAGGCATGCCAGCAGCGAGGCGGCGAGCAGGGTGTGCCGCCAGGGCAGGTCGGTGAGGCCGCGGATGAGATGCGGCGCCGCAGAGCCCACCGTGAGCGCGGCCACCAGGAGCCCGATGGCCAGGCCGCGGCCCTCACGGAACCAGGTGGCTGCGATCTTCATCGCGGGCGGATAGGTTCCGGCCAGGCAGACCCCGGTGAGAAAGCGGAGGACGAGCGCGGGCGTGAGCTGCTCCACCCACAGCGCCAGCCCCGCGTTCAGCAGGGCGCCGGCCAGCGCGCCCCCCATCACCAGCATGCGCGCAGGCAGGACGTCCGGCAAATTGGTCAGCGCCGCGGCGAGCGTGCCGACGATGAAGCCGGCCTGCACCGCGATGGTGAGGCCGGCGCGGCCTCCGTCCCCCAGGGCCCACTCGCGCGAGAGAGCGGGGAGCACCGCGGAGGCGCTGAACCAGAGCGACAGCGCCAGCAGCTCGGCCAGCGATAGCAGGGCGAGCGCCCTCCAGCGAGCCGATCCCCCGTTCAACATTTATGCATCTAAGCACAAGTCCGCGTCCCGGTGTGGCCGCAGCGCGCAAGAGGTGCGCCGGATGAGACCCCGCGGACTCACCCGGGTGCGCTGCAGGACTCGGCGTGTTGACTGAGTACACGTGTTCGTCTAGCATCGTTCGAAGGCGCTATTGCATCGCGCCATCCGACTCAACGACGAGAGGATTCCATGGCCGATTCGCGGATGACGCTATCGGAACACCTCGCCACCCGGCAAGCGACCCTTTCGGCCGCTCACGCTCGCAACGTGGCCTCCGTCATCGGCCGGATCGGCCGCGTCGCGGCCGTCGTGGCCCAGGAGCTGGCTCATGCCGCGCTCCGCGACCGGCTCGGCTACGTGGGCGGCACCAACGTCACCGGCGACCAGGTCAAGAAGCTGGACGTCTGGGGCCACGAGACCATGGTGAGCGCGCTGCGGGAGACGGGAGCCTGCGCGGCGATCGTCTCCGAGGAGGCGGCGGAGCCCGTCGAGCTGGAGGCGGGCGCCGCGAACGCGGTGGTGGTGTGCACGGACCCGGTGGACGGCTCGTCGAACCTGGACGTCAACGGGGCGGTGGGCACGATCTTCGCGCTGCGCCCCTCGAACGGCCGGTCGCCGGCGGGGCCGGCGGCTCTCGGACGCGGGACCGAGCAGATCGCGGCCGGGTACGTGATGTACGGGCCCGCCACCACGCTGGTCTACACGGTGGGGCAGGGAGCCCACGGGTTCACCCTCAACCGGGAGAGCGGTGAGTTCCTGCTCACCCATCCCGACATCCGCATCCCCCGGCGTGGCAAGGCCTACGGCATCAACGAGGGCAACGTGCACTCGTGGCATCCGGGTCAGCGCGCCTTCGTCGAGCATCTCAAGGTGAAGGACAAGGCGAGCGGCCGGCCCTACTCGCTCCGCTACTCGGGCGCCATGGTGGCCGACGTCCATCGCACGCTGCTCGACGGAGGCCTCTTCATGTATCCCGCCGACTGGAGCGATCCCGGCAAGCCCAAGGCCAAGCTGCGGCTGCTCTACGAGGTCGCGCCGATGGCCTTGATCGTCGAGCAGGCGGGCGGCCGGGCGAGCACGGGGCTCGAGCGCGTGCTCGATCTGGCCGCCACCGACTATCACCAGCGAGCGGCCGTCATTCTCGGCAGCCCCGAGGACGTGGATATGGCCGACGAGTTCTATCGTCGATAACCCCCGAGTCAGGAAAGGACGGGCACGCCCATGGAATCGCGAGTGAAGGAGATCCTGAGCTGGTACGGCAGCGACAGCCCGGGCACGCGCACCAACATCGCCCGGCTGCTGAATCACGGGCGTCTGGCCGGCACCGGGAAGCTCGTCATCCTGCCGGTGGACCAGGGCTTCGAGCACGGGCCCGCGCGCAGCTTCGCGGTGAACCCGGGCGCCTACGATCCGCTCTACCACTTCCGCCTCGCCATCGACGCCGGCTGCAACGCCTACGCCGCGCCGCTCGGCTTCCTGGAGGCGGGAGCCGCCGAGTTCGCGGGCGAGGTGCCGCTCATCCTCAAGATGAACAACCACGACGTGCTGCACGACGAGAAGGACCCACTCTCCGCGGTGACCGGCTCGGTGAAGGACGCGCTCCGGCTCGGCTGCGTCGCGGTGGGCTTCACCATCTATCCGGGCTCCTCGCAGGCCCAGATCATGTACCAGCAGTGCCGCGAGATGATCCTGGAGGCCAAGGCCAACGGGCTCGCCGCGGTGGTGTGGTCATACCCGCGCGGGACCGACGTGAGCAAGGCGGGCGAGACCGGGCTGGACGTCGTGGCCTACGCGGCCCAGATCGCGGCGCAGCTCGGCGCCCACGTCATCAAGGTGAAGCCGCCCAGCGAGCACCTCGAGCAGGCCGAGGCCAAGAAGGCCTACGAGAAGGCCAAGGTGCCGATGGCCACGCTGAGCGAACGGGTGCGCCACGTGGTGCAGTCCTCTTTCGACGGCCGGCGCATCGTGATCTTCTCGGGCGGGGCCACCAAGGAGAACGACGAGGCGATCTTCGACGAGTGCCGTGGCATCCGCGACGGCGGCGGTTTCGGCTCCATCATCGGCCGCAACTCGTTCCAGCGGCCGCGGGAGCACGCGCTGCGGTTCCTCGACACCGTGATGAAGATCTACTCGGGCGAGAAGAAGTAGGTGGGAAAATCGGCCTGGCATATACTCGGGGGTATGGAGCGCCGCGCCCCCTGGTTCCAGCTCGTGGCCGTCGTGCTGCTGGTCGTCGGGCTGATCGCGCTGGCCGCGCCGTCTCCGGCGCACGCGATGGACCCGCAGCTCATGCTGGCCCTGGCCTCCGCCGCGGGAGCGATCGCCCTGATCGTCGGCTACCTCATCGTGGCCAACGGCCGCGACCATCAGCGGGCCGCCTCCCTCGAAGGGATCTACGCCTGCAGCGACCGCGAGGCCTCGGGCCCGATGGGCTGTGGCGGCCCCACGAGCGCAGCCGGAGGCGCCCCCGCCGCCATCGCGGCGGCGCCGGAGAGCCCCATGGTGGCCGATGGGCGGATCGCCCCGCGGACCGACGGTCTCGCGGCCCTGACCCACGCCTGTGCGGCCGGCCAGGTCGCCGGGCCCATGGGCTGCGGCGGCTCCGAGCCCGTCTACTCCGCCTCCGCTCCGACCGTCGCCCCCGCTCTTACCACCATCCAGGGCCAGTAACCCCGAAAGGGGTCAGGTCTTACATTCCGACATTCGTGGTCTGCCTTTGTCGGAATGTAAGACCTGACCCCGCTTAGCTACTTCCGGAACGCGTCGAGGACTTCACCGAAGAGCGCCCACTTCTCGCCGTCGAACTTGGCGAGCTGCTCCTGCTCGATGGGGGCGTGATCGGTCGGGCTCGTGTTGACCTTGATGCCGGGCAGCAGGAGCGGCAGCTCGAAGTTCTTCACGTTGGCCGCCTGCTTCATGATGTTCTCGCGGGAGAGGTCGTTGCCGCACTGCTTGAGCACCTGGGTCATCAGGATGGCCACGTTGTACCCAAAGGCGTTCTCCTGCTGGTCGATCGCCCCTTCTGGGTAGTACTTCTTCATGAACGCGACCCAGTCCTGGAAGCCCTTGTCGTTCTTCCACTGGGGATCGGTGATCTCCTTCATGTAGAGCGCGGTGATCAGGCCCCGGGAGGCCTCGATGCCCGCGGGCTTCAGCACGGTGCCCAGCGAGCTCGACACGTTGTTGAGGAAGTGCAGCGGCTTCCAGCCGATGTCGTTGGACTTCTTGATGGCCTGCACCGCGAACTTCGGGATCGTGATGTTGAAGAACACGTTGGCCCCGCTGTTCTTCAGGTTGACGATCTGGGAGTCGATGGTGGGGTCGGTCACCTCGTAGCTCTGCTTCATCACGATCAGCTTCT
>JBBDXN010000120.1:0-2658 GCA_040902305.1 Candidatus Rokuibacteriota bacterium
AGGGTGGTGAGGGGCAGGGCGGTGAGGGGCAGGGCGGTGAGGGGCAGGGCGGTGAGGGGCAGGGTGGTGAGGGGCCCGGGGAGGGCACGCGCGTGGAGTCCGTGACGATCGGCGTCGACGTGGGGGGCACCACGGTCGCGGCCGGACTCGTGGCCGGGGACGGCCGGGTGCTCGAGCATCACCAGGCGCCGACGCACGCGCGCGGGCCCGGCACCGCGCTCGACACCATCGTGGAGCTGCTCGAGCGGCTCCACGAGCACGCCCGGGCGCGGGGGGTGGTGGTCTCCGGCGTCGGCGTGGGCGTGCCGGGTATCGCGGACGCCGAGCGCGGCACCATCGGCGTGGACATCCACTACGCCCCGGAGCTGGCCCGCGCGCCGCTCCGCGGCATCCTCGAGGGCCGGCTGGGCGTGCCGGTCTTCGTGGACAACGACGTCAATGCCCTCGCGCTGGCCGAGTGGATGTGGGGCGCGGGCCGCGGGGCGCGCTCGCTCGTCGTGCTGGCGCTCGGCACCGGGGTCGGCGGGAGCATCATCCTCGACGGCCGGCTGCACCGCGGCCACGCCGGTTTCGGGGGCGAGCTCGGCCACGTGCCCATCGATTTCGACGGGCCGCCCTGCATCTGCGGCGGGCGGGGATGTCTCAAGGCCTACGTGTCGGGCACCGACATCGGGCGGCGCGGCGCCGAGCGGCTCGGCCGGCCGGTCGCGGCGGCGGAGATCTTTCGTCTCGCGGCCGCCGGCGATGAAGCGGCGGACGCCATCGTGGAGGAGGTCTGCGCCGCGCTCGGGGCGGGGCTGTCGATCATCGTGAACGGGCTCAACCCGGAGCGGGTGCTGCTGGCGGGCAGCGTGGCCAAGTCGCTCCGGCCGCTCGAGGCGCGCCTGCGCGCGAGCCTCGCCCGGTACGCCTTCGCGGAGGCGCTGCGCGCGACACACCTGGAGATCCTGAATCTGGACAAGGCCGCGACGGTGCGGGGCGGCGCCGCCCTCGTGCACTACGAAAGCAAGCGACGGAGGACGACGACGCCATGAAGGCCATCACGCTTCACGGACCGGGAGACGTGCGGGTGGAATCGGTGGCGGACCCGCGCATCGTGGACCCCGCCGACGCGGTGCTGCGCATCACGACCAGCGCGGTGTGCGGCTCCGATCTGCACCAGTACCATGGGCGGGTGGCCGGACTCGATCCCGGCATCGTGATGGGCCACGAGTTCATGGGGGTGGTGGAGGAGGTCGGCTCCGCGGTGCGGCAGATCAAGAGGGGCGACCGGGTGCTGGCGCCCTTCTCGATCTCCTGCGGATTCTGCGAGTGGTGCCGCATGCGTTTGCCCACCCAGTGCGCCACCACCGGTCGCGCGGTGTTCGGCGGCCGCTTCGGCAAGCAGTAGGACCTCACGCTGCGCATGGGCATCTGCAACGCGCGCAACTTCATCACCCCGCTGATGCCGTTGATCCAGAGCGGGCGCCTGCAGCCCACGCGGATCATCACGCACACGATGCCGCTCTCGGATGCGCCGAAGGGGTACGCGATCTTCGATCGGAAAGAGGACCGCGCGATCAAGGTGATGCTGAAGCCCTGATCCTGGCACACCACTTGCTCCTCCCACTCCAGGACCCCCATCGGGAGGCCGCTTCGGTGCCGATTTGGACACGTCTGACACCGATGGTGACGGAGGAGCGAACATGGAGCCGTCCGGGAGTCCCTTCCGTCGTCCGCCCGCGCGAGCGGCCTTCGCCGCGCCCCGTCGCCGATTCGGGCCGGTTCCCGCGGCGCCCCTGACCGCATCCATGCGGAGCGACCCGGCCCCGCGTCCGCTCGCGCGCGGTCGGATCGCGGCGCGCCCTCGCGCGGCGCGCGCCCGCCGTCACGGCGCGGCGGCCTTCTACGTGGTCGCGGCGCTCGCGCTGGTCGGCGCCCTGCTGCCGCTCACCGGCCACGACCCGCACGTCGTCATCGGGCTCGGCGTGTCCCGGTTCACCGACGGTCTCGCGACGGGCGCCTTCGCGCACGCGGCCCTCGTCGGAGGGTTCGCGCTCCTCGGGGGGTTTGCGCAGCGCGGCCGGCTCTGGGCCTTCGCGGTAGGTGGCGCGGCCTACGCCCTCGACGGGCTGCTCGTCCTCGCGTGGCACGACTGGGTGGCGGTGGCGATCCACACCGCGGTGCTGGCGATGCTCGCGCGCGGCCTGGACGCCAGCCGCGGGCCGTCCTAGCGTGGCCCCCCTCCGAGTTCCCTAGCCGGGGCTACCTGGATCGGCGGGGAGCCTTGCGCGCCGGCGCCGGCTTGACGAGAGGATCGAGGATGCGCGAGAGGCGCGCCTCGTCGGCCCGGCCGTGGATGCGGGCGATCATCTCGCCGCGCTTGTTGATGATCACGGTGTAGGGCGTGCCCCGGAAGCCGAACCGGTTGGCGATCTTCAATCGCGGATCGAGCCCGGCCGCGTAGCTCCCCTTGTTGGCCTCGAGGAACTTGCGCGCGTCGGCCTCGGTGTCCTGGACCTGCACGCTGACCACCTCGACCCCGCTCGCCCGGTACTTCTTGTGGATCCGCTCGAACCCGGCCGCCTCCTGGTTGCACACCTTGCACCACGACGCCTGGAAACGGACGACGAGGATGTGCTTGCCCTTGCGGACGGGCCGCGTCGAGAGCGTGAGCCG
>JBBDXN010000121.1:0-18299 GCA_040902305.1 Candidatus Rokuibacteriota bacterium
GTGGCAGCCCTCATCGTGAACCGCGTGCTGCCCGAGGAGGCCGGAGGCGCCTTTGAAGACGCTGATCAGGAATATCGGGCAGATCGTGTCCGGGGACATCGCGAAGCCTCTGCTCGACGGCGACTCGATCGTGACCGCGGACGGCAAGATCGTGGCGGTGGGCCGAGGTCTCGACGACGATGCGGAGACCGTCATCGACGCGAAGGGCAGCACGGTGGTCCCGGGCCTCATCGACTCGCACTGCCATCCCGTCTTCGGCGACTTCAGCCCGCGCCAGCGGACGATCGATTTCATCGAGTCCGGCCTGCACGGCGGCATCACCACCATGATCTCGGCCGGCGAGGTGCACCTGCCCGGGCGGCCCAAGGACATCGTGGGGCTCAAGGCGCTCGCCATCGTGGCCGCCAAGGCCTACGCGAACGCGCGGCCGGCGGGGGTCAAGATGCACGCGGGCGCGCCGATCCTCGAGCTGGGCATGGTGGAGGACGACTTCGCGGAGATGGCGAAGGCCGGCGTCACGCTCGTGGGCGAGATCGGGCTCGGCTCGGTCAAGACCGGCAAGGACGCGGCGCCGATGGTCCGGTGGGCCAGGAAGCACGGCATGACCGTGACGATCCACACCGGCGGGCCGTCGATCGCGGGCTCCAACGCCATCAGCGGCGAGGTCGTGCTGGAGGCCGACCCCGACGTGGTCGGTCACATCAACGGCGGCACCACCGCGATGAGCGAGCGCGAGATCGACGCGCTGGTGGCCACCCGGATGGCGCTCGAGATCGTCCACTGCGGCAACGGCAAGGCGGCGCTCCACGCCCTGCGCCGCGCCCAGGAGGCGAAGGCGACCCATCGGATCATCATCGGGCTCGACGCCCCGTCGGGCACCGGGGTGGTGCCGCTCGGCATCCTGCGGGTGCTGGCCCACCTGGTCTCGCTCGGGGGCGTCGCCCCCGAGGAGGCGGTGGGCATGGCCACCGGCAATACCGCGCGGGTCTACAAGCTGCCGGTGGGCGTGATCGCACCGGGGCGGGAAGCCGACCTCTGTATCGTGGACGCACCGATCGGCTCGCAGGGCCGGACCGCGCTCGAGGCGCTCCGGGTCGGCGATCTCTTCGGCGTCTCCATGATCCTCATCGACGGCCACATCAAGATCGGGCGGAGCCGCAACACCCCTCCCGCCACCCGCGCGGCGGAGGTGGTGAAGGGGCAGGGCCCCGCGGCGGGAGGGCACTGATGAAGATCCGCAAGCTGCTCACGGTGGTCGAGGAGATCCAGGAGGACGGCGGCCGGCGCGTGGACAAGCCGGTGAAGAAGGTCGCGGCGGTGGCGGTGATCGCCAACCCGTTCGCGGGCCGCTTCGTCGAGGACCTGCAGGAGCTGGTCAAGACCGGCGAGGAGCTGGGCGACCTGCTCGGCCGCCGCGCGGTGATGGCGCTGGGCGGCCCCGTGCACTCCTACGGCAAGGCGGCCATCGTGGGGACGGAGGGCGAGTACGAGCACGCCGCGGCCATCCTCCACCCCACGCTCGGCACCCCGTTCCGCGCGCTCGTGCACGGCGGCAAGGCCATCATCCCCTCCGCCAAGAAGCTGGGGGCGCCCGGGACGACGATCGACGTGCCGCTCCACTACAAGGACGCCGCCTTCGTGCGCACCCACTTCGACGCGATGGAGGTGCGGGTCGCCGACGCGCCTCGCGCCAACGAGATCCTGGTGGCCCTCGTGGTCACCGACGGCGGCCGGCCGCACCCCCGCGTCGGCGGACTCAGCGTGGACCAAGCCAAGAAGGAGGACGGTCTCCGATGAGCCCCAGAGGGGCGAAGAGGCCAAGCCGCAGGCCGGAGGACCTCGTGATGACGCGACCAGAACAGAGCCGTTCCGGTGGCATGAAATTCGGCCTGCGTCTGCCCAGCTTCGCGCTCGGGTCCAAGACCGCCTCGCTCGCCGAGATGGGCGCCTACCTGCGCCGGGCGGAGAACCTGGGCTTCGACTGCGCGGTGTCCATCGATCATCTCCTGCTGACCCCGCCCGCCTACGCCTGCACCTGGCTCGAGCCGGTGGCCCTGCTCTCGGCCCTGGCGGGCGTCACCCGCACCATCAAGCTCGGCACCATGGTGCTGGTGCTGCCGCTCCGGAACCCGGCCTACTTCGCCAAGGAGTGGGCCACGCTCGACCTGCTCTCGGGCGGCCGCACCATCCTGGGAGTGGGCGTGGGCTGGCACGAGGAGGAGTTCGCGCTCATGGGCGTGCCGCACAAGGAGCGCGGCCGCCGCATGGACGAGATGCTGGAGGCCGTGACCGCGCTCTGGGCCGGCGACGACGTCACCTACGAGGGCAAGTACTACAAGTTCCGCCACCTCACCATCGACCCCAAGCCGGTCCAGAAGCCGCATCCACCGGTCTGGATCGGCGGGGGCAGCCAGCCCTTCGAGAAAGTCTACGGGCAGACCGTCACCAATATCGATCCGGTGCTCCGCCGCATCGCCAAGTACGCCAGGACCTGGGTCCCGCATTCCTCCGCCACCGCGGACATGGTCAAGGGCGACTGGGAGAAGATCCAGCGCTTCATGGGCGAGCTCGGCCGCCGGGCCGGCGACATGAGCAAGGTCTACTCGAACTTCATCTGGGTGCTGAACAAGGGCGAGAAGCCGGAGACGGCCATCGCCCACTTCAAGACGTTCTCGGGCATGGATCTGCCGTACTGGAAGGAGTTCTATCTGCTCGGCGAGGCCGAGGAGCTGGCCGAGAAGATCCGGGCCAAGGTCGCGAATCTCGGCGGCTGCGAGTACATCGTGCTCAACCCGCTCACCTGGGGGATGGACCAGCTCGAGCTGCTGGCCAACGAGGTGCTGCCCCGCGTGGCCAAGCCATGAACCCGCCGGCTCACCCCTCTCCCCGCTGGGCAGGGTGAGGGGCTCAAGGGTGAGGGGCTAGCTCCTGTCCTCGCCTCCTCCGCGCTATCTCGGCGCGCACGTCAAGCGGGTGGAGGACCCCCGCCTGCTGGCCGGGCTAGGGCACTTCCTCGACGACATCACGCAGCCCGGCCTGCTGCACGCCGCCTTCGTGCGCAGCGCCCATGCCCACGCCGTCTTGCGGCGCGTGGACGGCCGGCCCGCGCGCGAGGTGCCCGGCGTCGAGCTGGTGCTCACCGGACGCGACCTCGACGGTGTGGTGGCGCCGCTCGAGCCGCGCCTCGAGGCGCCCGGCTTCGCCCCGACCGCCTGGCCCGCGCTGGCCATCTCGCGCGTGCGCTTCGTCGGCGAGCCGGTGGCGGTGGTGGCCGCGGTCAGCCCGTATGCCGCAGTGGACGGCGGCGGACTGGTCGAGGTGGACTACGATCCGCTGCCCGCGGTGCCGGACGTGGACGCCGCCCTCGATCCCCGCGCGCCCCGCCTCCATCCCGAGCACGGCTCCAACGTGCTCTTCGAGCGCCGGGGCAGCCAGGGCGACGTGGAGGGCGCCTTCGCGGTCGCCGCGGTCGTGATCCGCGAGACGTTCCGCCACGCGCGCTGCTCGGCTGCGCCCCTCGAGGGTCGGGGCCTGATCGCGCGCTGGGACGGCGACCGGCTCACCCTCTGGACCGGCAGCCAGGTGCCGCACGTCTTCCGCACCGGCGTCGCCCGCGCCTTCGGCTTGCCCGAGGCGCGGGTGCGCGTCATCGCCCCCGACGTCGGCGGCGGCTTCGGCCAGAAGATGCACGTGATGCCCGAGGACCTGGCGGTGGTCGCGCTGGCCCGCCGCACCGGCCGGCCGGTGAAGTGGGTGGAGACGCGCCGCGAGAACCTGGCCGCGGCCGCCCACGCCCGTGAGGAGCGGGTGGAGATCGAGGCGGCCGCCGACGCGGCGGGTGTCCTGCTGGGGCTGCGCGCGCGCCTGCGCTCGGACGCCGGGGCCTACCACATCTACCCCCTCACCGCCGCGCTCGAGCCGCTGGGCACCGCCTCCATCCTGCCCGGGCCCTATCGCACGCCGGCCTACGCCTTTCACCTCACCGCGCTCGCCACCACCAAGCCGCCGCTCGGCGCCTACCGGGGGGTGGGCATGACCATGGGCGCCTTCGTGATGGAGCGCACGCTCGACCTGCTCGCGGACCGGCTCGGGCTCGACCCCGCCGAGATCCGCCGCCGCAATCTGATCCCCCGCGACGGCTACCCCTTCACGTCCGCCACCGGCTTCGTCTACGACAGCGGCGACTATCCAAAGGCCCTGGAGCAGGCGCTCTCCCTGGCGGGCTACGAGCGGCTCACGCGGGAGCGCGAGGAGGGGCGGGCGCGTGGGCGCCTCCTGGGCGTCGGCCTCGCGTGCTACACGGAGTACACCGGAATCGGGTCGGAGACCTATCGCCGGCGCGGCATGGCGGACATGCCGGGGCACGAGGCGGCGCGCGTCGAGATGGCGGCGGACGGCACCGTCACGTGTTACGTATCGTTTCCCTCGCAGGGTCAGGGCCACGCCACCACGACCGCGCAGCTCGTGGCGGATCAGCTCGGCGTCCCGCTCGAGGCGGTGACGGTGCGGCAGCCCGACACCGACACCTCCCCGGGCGGCACCGGCACCTTCGCGAGCCGCGGGGCCGTCGCCCAGAGCGGCGCGGCCGGCGCCGCCGCGGCGACGGTGCGGCGGAAGCTGCTCGCGATCGCGGGCGGCCTGCTCGAGGCGAGCCCCGCGGATCTGCTGCTGCGCGACGGCCGGGTGAGCGTGCGCGGGATGCCCGATCGCGGCGTGCCGGTGTCCGACGTCGCCCGGCGGGCCTGCGCGCCGCCGCCGGGCGGGCTGCCCGAGGGCCTCGCGCCGGGGCTCGAGGCGACCCAGTCCTTCGACCCGCCGGGCCCGACCTTCTCCGGCGCGGTGCACGTGGCGGGTGTGGAGGTGGATCCGGAGACCGGGCGCGTCACCGTGCGCGAGTACGTGGTGGTCGAGGATTGCGGACCGGTCATCAATCCGATGATCGTGGAGGGGCAGATCCACGGCGCGGTCGCCCAGGGCATCGGCGAGGCGCTCGGCGAGCGGCTCGTCTACGACGAGGGCGGGCAGCTCGCGACCGGGACCCTGATGGACTACGCGTTGCCGGTGGCGAGCGCGCTGCCGTCCTTCATCATCGGCCATCTCGAGACGCCGTCGCCGCTGACTCCGGGCGGCTACAAGGGCATGGGGGAGGGTGGCACGATCGGCGCGCCGGCCGCCATCGCCAACGCGGTGGCCGACGCGGTGAAGCCGCTGGGGGTGGCGGTGACCGCGCTGCCGATCCTGCCCGATACGATCATCCGCCGCGCTGCGGGGCTCGCTCCCGGCCCGTGATATCGTGCGTCATGGCTTCCTGGCTCGTCCTGGGGTCGGTCGTGCTGGCGCTTTCCGGCGCCGGCGCGGCCTGGTCCGACGACGAGGTGCGGCATTCGGGGAACGTTCACAGCTTCACTCCGCGGGAAGGCGTGCTCGTGATCGAGGCCAGGGGCGTCGATGGGGCGGAGGAGACGGTGTGGGTCGACGTTCGCTACGCGGAGGTGGTGCGCCTGTCGCGTGATCCCGGGCGGCCCTGGGAGTGGCGGGAGCGGCGCACCAGGGTCCACCGGCTTCCCGCCGGCACCTACGTCACCGTGATCGGCCTCGAGGGCCGCTGGGGGGTTCTCCGGGCGAGTCGCGTGGAAGTCCCCGAGCCGGACCACACCCGGTAGCCGCCGCGCTCGCCTCCTCGTGTTCGCCTCTCCCGGCGCCATCGCGGTCGAGCTGGGACCGCTCCAGATCCGCTGGTACGGCATCCTCATGGCCACCGCGATCCTGGTGGGCTTCTGGCTCGCCCACCGGCGCGCGGTCCAGGAGGGACTGCCCGCCGACGACATCATCCGCGCCGCCCAGTGGGGCGTGGTCGCGGGCCTGGTCGGCGCGCGCCTCTACGAAGTGGTCTTCAACTGGGACTACTACGGCCAGGTCCCGTGGAAGATCATCGCGGTCTGGGAAGGCGGGCTGGCCATGCACGGGGGCCTCATCGTGGGGCCGCTGGTCGGCGGGCTGCTCGCGTGGAGGTGGAGGGTGCCGGTGTTCCGCGCGCTCGACGTCATCGCCCCGAGCATGGTGCTGGGCCAGGCCATCGGCCGCTGGGGGAACTTCTTCAACGAGGAGGCCTTCGGGGCTCCCACCGACCTGCCCTGGAGGCTCTACATCTCGCCGGCGCACCGGCCGGCCGATTTCCAGCAGTTCGAGTTCTTCCACCCCACGTTCCTCTACGAATCGCTGTGGAACCTGGCGGTGTTCGCGGCCCTCGTGCTCTGGATCCGGCCCTGGATCGGGCGGTATCCGGGCGCGGTGTTCTTCGCCTACATCGGGCTCTACTCGGTGGGCCGCTTCTTCATCGAGGCGGTGCGGCTCGACAGCTTCTGGGTGGCGGGCTTCCGGGTGGCTCAGGTGGCCGGTGTCGTCGGGATGATCGTGGCCTCCGTGGGACTGGCCGGGGTCTGCCGCCGCAGCTCCGATCGATCACGCACCTCCAGATCGTCGTGAGCCGGTGGGGCGACGGGGCGCAGCGGGCGTGTTTCGCCGCGAAACGGCTCGTTCCGTCCTGAAAACAGCGGCCCGGCGATCCCGACCCCCGTGGGGCTCCCACCGCCATGGTACACTCGGCTCATGCATCGACCCGCAGGCGACTCGTGAAGCGGGTCATCCTCTTCCTCGCGACCAACTTCGGTATTCTCCTGGTCCTCAGCGTCTCTCTGCGGCTCCTCGGCGTGGAACGGATCCTGGACGAGCAGGGCGTCGATCTCGACCTGGGGGCCCTCCTGGTTCTCGCGGCGGTGTTCGGGATGGGTGGCTCGTTCATTTCCCTGGCCTTGTCCAAGTGGACGGCGAAGCGCTTCACCGGCGCCCGCATCCTCACGCCGGCGGCCGGTGGCGTGGACGCCTGGCTGATAGAGGTCGTCCGGCGTCAAGCTCAGGCGGCCGGCATCGGGATGCCGGAAGTCGCGATGTACGACTCTCCTGATCCGAACGCCTTCGCGACCGGAGCGCGCCGGAATCGGGCGCTCGTGGCGGTGAGCAGCGGACTCGTGGCGCGTTTGCGACGCGACGAGGTGGAAGCCGTGCTGGCTCACGAAGTCAGTCACGTCGCCAACGGCGACATGATCACGCTCGCCCTCGTTCAGGGCGTGGTGAACACCTTCGTCATCTTTCTTTCACGGGTGATCGGCCACATCGTCGATCGGGTGGTGTTCAAGACCGAACGGGGCCATGGACCGGCATTCTGGATCACCGCGATCGTGGCCCAGCTCGTCCTCGGCATCCTCGCGAGCCTCATCGTGTTCTGGTTCTCTCGGCATCGTGAGTTCCGCGCCGACGCCGGCGGCGCCCGCTTGGCCGGCCGGGAACGCATGGTAGGCGCCCTCGAGCGTCTGAGAGCGACCTATGGGCAGACGGCCCTGCCGGATCGCATGGCGGCCTTCGGGATCTCGGGAAAGGCCAGGCGCGGGATCATGCGCCTGTTCATGACTCACCCGCCGATCGAGGAGCGGATCGCGCGTCTCGAGTCGGTGCCTCGATGAGCCGGGGCGCAACGGCGAAGGCGCAGAGCACGAGCCCCCCGGGGCGTGATGATCCGCCGGGCCATTGACTGGGTCGTCGAAGATCTGACCTGGGGGGGAGTGTTCTTTGCCACCGGGCTCTTCCTGGTCACCATCGTCGGCAGTCTGCTGGTGGTGGGATTCCTGCTCGTCAGGCTGCCCGCCACCTACTTTCAGGACTTCCATTCTCGTGACGTCTGGGTGAACCGGCATCCGGTGCTTCGCCTCACCGCTCGGACCGCCAAGAATGGCCTGGGCGCCATTCTCGTCGTGGTGGGAGTCATCCTCTCGCTTCCTGGGGTTCCCGGTCAGGGCATGCTGACCATCCTGATCGGCCTCATGCTGCTGGATCTTCCCGGTAAGCGTCGACTGGAGCGGAGAATCGTCGGCCGCCCGCGAGTCCTGCGGGCGATAAACCGACTGCGGAGGCGATTCGGCAAGCCCTCTCTGGTGCTGGGTCGTCGGCGGGGAGCCGTCGTGAACCGGGCCCGGTCGGAATCGTTCAGCTCGCCCGCTCCTCCGCGGTGACGCGGGTCACCACCCGGCCCGCCTACGGGTACAGGCCGCGGGACACGTGGGCGTCGGCCACGCGGCTGACGCCTTCCATCAGCGCGGCGGTCCGCAGGTCCACCCCGTTCTTCTGGGCGGTCTGCCACACGCGGGTGAACGACCGGGCCATGATCTCCTGCAGCCGCGAGATGATCTCGCTTTCCTTCCAGAAGTAGTACTGCAGGCCCTGCACCCATTCGAAGTACGAGACGACGACGCCGCCCGCGTTGCACAGGATGTCCGGGAGGACGGTCACGCCGCGGTCGCGCAGGATCGCGTCGGCCTCCGGGGTGGTGGGGCCGTTGGCCGCCTCCGCGACGATCAAGGCCTTCACCCGGTCGGCGTTGCGCTCGTGGAGGACGGAGTCGACCGCGGCCGGGATCAGGACGTCGCAGGGCTGCTCGAGGATGGCCTCGTTGCTGACCGCCTCCCCGCCCGGGAAGCCCTCCACGCTGCCGGTCCGGGTCACGTGGTCCTGGAGCTGGTGGACGTCGAGGCCGTTGGGATTCCAGACCCCGCCCTTGACGTCGCTGATCCCCGCGATGGTGCAGCCGTCGTTCCACAGCAGACGCGCGGCGGTCGCGCCCACGTTGCCGAAGCCTTGCAGCACGATCTTCTTGCCCCGTAGCTCCTGGCCCAGGCTCTTGGCCGCCTGGTAGAGCACGAAGACGATGCCGCGCCCGGTGGCCTCGCGGCGCCCGGCGGAGCCGCCCACGATGATCGGCTTGCCGGTGACCACCCCGGGCACGCTCTTGCCCTGGGTCATCGAGTAGGTGTCCATCATCCACGCCATGGTCTGCTCGTCGGTGCCCAGGTCGGGGGCGGGGATGTCCAGATCGGGGCCGATCATGTGGATGATCTCGGTGGTGTAGCGGCGGGTGAGGTGCTCCCGCTCGCGGGGGGAGAGCGCCCGCGGATTACAGCGCACGCCGCCCTTGGCGCCGCCGTAGGGCAGGCCCATCAGGGCGCACTTCCAGCTCATCAGCATGGCGAGCGCGGTCACCTCGCCGAGGTTGACGCCCAGGTCGTAGCGCAGGCCGCCCTTGGTGGGGCCGAGCGCGGTGTTGTGGTGCACCCGGTAGCCGATGAACACCTCGGTGCCGCCGCGGTCCATGCGGATGGGGACCGAGACCACGAGGGCCCGCCGCGGGAAGCGCAGCCGCTCGTGGATGTCGGCGTCGAGCGAGAGCCGGCCCGCGACGCGATCGAGCTGGGCCAGCGCGGTGCGGTGCAGCTCGGAGTCGAATTCGGGCGAGTCGTTCATCGGTCAGGCTCCTAGGGCGGGGCGGGCGGTCCGGTCGAGCCGGAGCACGGCGACCGAGCGCCCTTCCAGCATGTACTGCTCGCCGGTGCGCTGGGCCGGGATCTCCGCTTCTCCCTCCCAGTCGCGGGTGTCGAGGACCGGCTCCCACCGCACCCGGGTCTCGTGCGCGGGCAGCACGAAGGGCACCGGCTCGTGATGGGCGTTGAGCAGGATCAGGAAGGTGTCGCCGATGATGGGCTCGCCCATGTCGTCCACTTCCTCGATGGCGTCGCCGGCCAGCCGCAGACCCAGGCAGCGGCTCGAGCTGTTCTGCCACTCCTCGTCGGTCATCTCCTGGCCGTCGGGACGGAACCAGGCGAGATCCTTCACCGCGGAGCCCTGGATGCGACGGCCCTGGAAGAACATGCGCCGGTGGAAGACCGGGTTCTCGTGCTTGAGCCGGATGAGGCGCCGGGTGAACTCGATCAGGCGCTGCCCGGTCTCGGAGGGCGGCCAGTGGAACCAGGACAGCTCGCCGTCCTGGCAGTAGGCGTTGTTGTTGCCCCGCTGGGTGCGCGCCATCTCGTCCCCGCCCAGCAGCATCGGGATGCCCTGGGAGAGGAACAGGGTGGCGAGGAAGTTGCGCATCTGCCGCTCGCGCAGGGCGGTCACCTTGGCGTCGTCGGTGGGGCCTTCGACCCCGCAATTCCACGAGCCGTTGTCGTCGGTGCCGTCCCGGTTGTCCTCGCCGTTGGCCTCGTTGTGCTTGTCGTTGTAGGAGACGAGGTCGGCCAGCGTGAAGCCGTCGTGCGCGGTGATGAAGTTGACGCTCGCGTAGGGCCGCCGGCCGCCCGTCTCGTAGAGGTCGCTGGAGCCGGTGAGGCGATAGGCCACCTCCGCGACCTGCCCCTCGTCGCCCTTCCAGTACCGGCGGATGGTGTCGCGGTACTTCCCGTTCCACTCCGCCCAGCCCACCGGGAAGTTGCCCACCTGGTAGCCGCCCTGGCCCAGGTCCCAGGGCTCGGCGATGAGCTTGACCTGCGAGATCACCGGGTCCTGATGGATGACGTCGAAGAAGGCGGAGAGCCGGTCCACGTCGTGCAGCTCACGGGCGAGCGCGGAGGCCAGGTCGAAGCGGAAGCCGTCCACGTGCATGTCGAGCACCCAGTAGCGCAGGCTGTCCATCAGGAGCTGGATCGTGCGCGGGTGCCGCATGTTGAGCGTGTTGCCGGTCCCGGTGTAGTCGACGTAGGTGCGCGGGTCCTCCGGGGAGAGGCGGTAGTAGGCGTCGTTGTCGATGCCGCGGAAGCAGAGGGTCGGTCCCAGGTGGTTCCCCTCCGCGGTGTGGTTGTAGACCACGTCGAGGATCACCTCGATGCCCGCGCGGTGCAGCCGCTTGACCATGTGCTTGAACTCGTCCACCTGCTGGCCGAGGTGCCCCGACGAGGAAAAGCGCGAGTCGGGACAGAAGAAGCCGATCGAGTTGTAGCCCCAGTAGTTGGTGAACCCGCGGGCGGCCTGGTACTTCTCGGTCAGCGAGTGGTGGACGGGCAGGAGCTCCACCGCGGTCACCCCCAGCTCGGTCAGGTGCCGCACCGCCGCGTCGGAGGCGAGCCCGGCGTAGGTGCCGCGCAGCTCGGGCGGCACGTCGGGGTGGAGCTCGGTGAAGCCCTTGACGTGCACCTCGTAGATGACGGTACGCGACCAGCGCGTGAGGGGCGGCCGGTCGTTCTCCCAGTCGAAGGTCGGATCCACCACCACGCTCTTCGGCAGGTACGGCCCGCTGTCGCGGTCGTCCGGCCTGCCATCTTCCGCCGGATCGCCAATGCGGTAGCCGAAGAGGGCGTCGTGCCACTCGAGCGTGCCCGCGATCGCCTTCGCGTAGGGGTCGAGCAGCGCCTTCGCCGGGTTGAAGCGGTGGCCCTGGGCGGGCTCGTAGGGGCCGTTGACCCGGTAGGCGTAGAGCGCACCGGGCCGGATCCCCGGCACGTAGACGTGCCAGACCTGGTCCGTGCGCTGCTCGATCCGGATCTGGCGCACCTCCTTGCCGGGATCGCGCTCCGTGAAGAGGCAGAGCGCCACCGCGGTGGCGTGCTCGCTGAAGACCGCGAAGTTGACGCCGGCGCCGTCCCAGGTGGCGCCGAGCGGGTACGGCCGGCCCGGGCGGGTGCGGGGAGCCTCGGTCATGCGGGGGCGCCGCCTCAGGCCGGAGTCAGCCAGAGAGCGGCCAGCGGTGGCAGGGTCAGCACCACCGAATGCGGCTGGCCGTGCCACGGGGTGGGCTCGCTCGACACGCCTCCCGCATTGCCCACGTCGCCGCCGCCGTAGAGCGCGGCGTCGGTATTGACGATCTCGCGATAGTAGCCGGGCCGCGGGACGCCGATCCGGTAGCCCGGTCGCGCCACCGGCGTGAAGTTGCAGGCGCAGAGCAGCAGCCGCTCCTGGGCGCGGGAGAAGCGGCAGAACGCCACGATGCTCTGCTCCCAGTCGCTGCAGTCCATCCACTGGAAGCCCGACGGCTCGAAGTCCACTTCGTACAGCGACGGCTCGTTCCGGTAGATATGGTTGAGATCCTTCACCAGCCGCTGGACCCCGCGATGAAACGGACCCATGTCGAGCAGCGCCCAGTCGAGCGCGCGGTCGTGGCTCCACTCGTCGGACTGGCCGAGCTCGCCGCCCATGAACAGGAGCTTCTTGCCCGGATAGGCCCACATGAACGCGTAGAGCAGGCGCAGATTCGCGAAGCGCTGCCAGTCGTCGCCGGGCATCTTCCGGGCCAGCGAGCGCTTGCCGTAGACCACCTCGTCGTGGGAGAGCGGCAGGACGAAGTTCTCGGACCACGCGTAGAGCAGTCCGAAGGTGAGCTGGTTGTGGTGGTACTTCCGGTGCACCGGCTCGTGCTGCATGAACTCGAGGATGTCGTGCATCCAGCCCATGTTCCACTTGAGGCCAAAGCCCAGGCCCCCCAGGTGGACCGGGCGCGAGACCTGCGGCCAGGCGGTGGATTCCTCCGCGATGGTGGACGCGCCGGGCTGGCCGCCGTAGACCACCTCGTTCAGCTTCTTGAGGAAGGCGAGCGCTTCCAGGTTCTCGCGGCCGCCGTGCTCGTTCGGCACCCATTCGCCGGCTTTCCGGGAGTAGTCCCGGTAGATCATCGAGGCGACCGCGTCCACCCGCAGGCCGTCGATGTGGTAGCGCTCGAGCCAGAACACCGCGTTGGCGATCAGGAAGTTGGCGACCTCGCGCCGGCCGTAGTTGAACACCCGCGTGCCCCAGTCGGGGTGGTCGCGCAGGTTCGGATCGTCGTGCTCGTAGAGGTGGGTGCCGTCGAAGAAGGCGAGCCCGTGGGCGTCCTTGGGGAAGTGCGCGGGCACCCAGTCCATGATGACCCCGATGCCGCGGCGGTGGAGCGTGTCCACGAACGCCATGAAATCGGTCGGGGTGCCGTAGCGCCGGGTCGGCGCGTAATAGCCGAGCGTCTGGTAGCCCCAGGAGGGGTAATAGGGGTGCTCGGTGATCGGGAGGAGCTCCACGTGGGTGAAGCCCATCTCGCTCGCGTAGTCGGCGAGCTGTTCGCCCAGCTCGCGGTAGCTCGGCAGGGCGCCCGGCGCGGGGCGCCGCCACGAGCCGAGGTGCACCTCGTACACCGACATGGGGCGGTGCAGCGCGCTGCGCCGCTTGCGCTCGTCCATCCACTCCGCGTCGCCCCAGGCGAACCCGCTGAGATCCGCCACCGCGGCGGCGGTGCGCGGCTCCTCCGGCTCGAAGGCGAAGGCCACCGGGTCCGTCTTGAGCGCGAGCAGCCCGCCGTCCCGCCCGATGATCTCGAACTTGTAGCGGGCGTCCAGCGGCACGTCGGGCACGAAGAGCTCCCAGATGCCGTTGCCGGGATGCAGCCGCATGGGCTGGATCCGCCCGTCCCAGCCGTTCCAGTCCCCGACCACGCTGACCCGGCGGGCGTTCGGCGCCCACACCGCGAAGCGCACGCCCGCGGCGCCCTCGTGGCGGATCGGGTGGGCCCCGAGGCGCTCGAAGAGGCGGAAATGCGTGCCCTCGCCGAGCAGGTGCAGGTCGTAGCCGCTGAGGGTGGACGGGAAGCGGTACGGATCGTCGATCTCGGTGACGCGGCCCTGATCGTCCACGAGACGGAGGCGGTAGGCGAGGGGCCTCGACCGGTCCGGGACCTCGCCCTCCCAGAGACCGCCCGGGTGGATCGACCGCAGCGGGGTGACCGAGCCGTCGGCGAGCAGCACCGCGGCGGCGCGGGCGGCGGGCAGGAACGCCCGCACGCTGACCGTGCCGTCGCGTCCGGGGTGCGGGCCCAGCACCGCGAAGGGGTCGCCGTGCTGGCCGGCGACGATGGCGTTCACCACGTCGGGAGAGAGCGGAGTGACTCGCATCGGTTGGTCGGTCCTGCGCCACCCGTCCCCGAAGGAGCGAGCGGTGTCGTCTAGAACGAGCGGATCAGTCGCTCGACCCGCTCGTCGTGGCTCTGGAAGGGGTCCTTGCAGAGGATGGTCTCGCGCTCTGGATCGTTGAGCTTGAGGTAGACCCAATCCACTCGGTAGTCCTTGCCCTTGAGGTTGGCCTGACGGATGAATTCGCCCCGCAGCCTGGCCCGCGTGGTCTGCGGGGGCACGTGCTTGGCGCGCTCGATGGACTCATCGTCGGTGATGCGGTCCACCAGGTCGCGGCGTACCAGACTGAAGTAGAGGCCCTTGTCGGGCCGGATGTCGTGGTACTGGAGGTCCATGAGCGAGACCTTGGGGTCCCGCCAGGACAGGCGGTTCTTCTCCATGTAGGCCTGGATGAGCTGCTGCTTGATCACCCAATCCACCTCGCGGTTGAGCTGCATGGGATCTTCCGCGAGCTGCTCGATCACGTAGGTCCATCGCGCGAGCACGTCCCGGGTGACCGGGTCCGCGTCGATGGCGGCCACGTAGCGGGTGGCGTGCTCGAGATACTCCATCTGGAGCTGCAGGGGGGTGATGGACCGCCCGTCCTTCAGACGGATCGTCTCGCGCAGCGTGGGGTCGTGGCTGATGTCACGGATGGCCTGCACCGGCGACTGCAGGCTGTAGTCCTTGTCGAAGTGGCCGTCCTCGATCATGTCCAGGATGAGCGCGGTGGTCCCGACCTTCAGGTAGGTGGCCACCTCGGACATGTTGGAGTCGCCCACGATGACGTGCAGGCGCCGGTACTTCTCGGCGTCGGCGTGCGGCTCGTCCCGGGTGTTGATGATGGAGCGGGACGACGTGGTCGCCCCCGAGATCTCCTGGCAGATGTGCTGCGCGCGCTGCGAGAGGCAGTAGTGGAAGCCGCGCGGCGTCTGCAGCACCTTGCCCGCCCCCGCGAAGATCTGCCGGGTGACGAAGAAGGGGATCAGGCCCTCGGCGAGACGCTGGAAGGACACGTCCCGGCTGACCAGGTAGTTCTCGTGGCAGCCGTAGGAGTTCCCGGCGGAGTCGGTGTTGTTCTTGAAGAGCAGGATGTGGCCGGAGATGCCGTCCTCGCGGAGGCGCTTCTCCGCCTGGTGGAGCAGGTCTTCCACGATGCGCTCGCCCGCCTTGTCGTGGATGACCAGATCCACGATGTCGTCGCACTCGGGGGTGGCGTACTCCGGGTGGAAGCCGGTGTCGAGGTAGAGCCGGGCTCCGTTCTCCAGGAACACGTTGGCGTTCCGGGCCCCCGGGATGACCTTCTCGAACAGGTACCGGGCCACGTTGTCCGGGGACAGCCGGCGCTGGCCGTTCAGGGTGCAGGTGAGGCCGTACTCGTTCTCGATGCCGAAGATACGGCGCTTCATGTGGCCTTCAGGGTAACAGGGGGACGCCCGGGGGGCAAGGATTCGCCGGGGGGCGGCTACGTCGTGGGGTCGGTGAGGATCTGGTGGAGGACCTCGGCGGGGATGCGCCGGAACTTGCGGCGCTCCTTGGTGCGGTCGAGGACGGCCACCTCGAGATCGCGCTCGGTGAGGGTCTTGTTCTGGGTGACCATCAGGGCCCGGACGCCCAGGCGCAGGGCCGCGGCGAGGTCGAGGCTCTCCTGGTAGTTGTCCTTCAGATAGCGCCGGATCTCCTCGGACTGGCCTCCCATCGCCGCGTAGTTCTTCTCGTCCTCGATCGTGCCGTCGTAGAGGATGTGGTAGATCTCGTTCTTGGTGCCGTTGGTGTCGCCCACCTCGACCACCAGCACCTCGATCTCGAACGGCTTGATGTCCTGGGTGAAGATATTGCCGAGGGCCTGCGAGTAGGCGTTGGCGAGGGACTTGGCGCTGACGTCGCCGCGGCTGTAGGAGTAGCCCTTGACGTCGGCGTGCCGCACCCCCGCCACCCGCATGTTCTCGAACTCGTTGTACTTGCCCACCCCCGCGAAGGCGATGCGGTCGTAGATCTCCGAGATCTTGTGCAGCAGGGTGGAGGGGTTCTCGGCCACCAGCAGGATCCCGTCCCGATACTCGATGGTCACGATGGCCCGACCGCGGGAGATGCCCTTGCGGGCATACTCCGCCTTGTCCTTCATCATCTGCTCGGGGGAGACGTAGTAGGGCAAAGGCATCAGAGTCGCCCTCGATCGTTCAGGACCGCCTCGCAGTGCCGCCGGATCTCGTCCTCCGGGGCCTCCGCGAAACCCGACCGGGTGATGGTCTTCACCGAGGGCAGGATCCCCCGGATCAGGTCCGGCCCGCCGGTGCCGAGGTCCTCGTCGGCCGCGTCGATGAGGGCCTCGACGGCGACCCGGAGCGCCTCGTCGCGGCTCATGTCGCGCTTGAAGCGCTTCTTGAGCGAGTCGCGCGCGTCCTTGCCGCCCGAGCCCTGGGCGAAGTAGTCGGCCTCCTCGTAGCGTCCGCCGGTGACGTCGTACTTGAACAGCCGGCCGAGGCCGGAGCGCTCGTCGAAGCCCGCGAAGATCGGGACGACCACCAGCCCCTGCATGGCCATCGGCAGGTTCATGCGGATCATCTGGCCGAGCTTGTTGGCCTTACCCTCCAGGGACAGGTTCTCGCCCTCGACCTTCTCGTAGTGCTCGAGCTCGGTCTGGAAGAGCCGCGCCATCTCCATGGCGGGGCCCGCCGCGCCCGCGATGCCGACCCCGGACAGATCGTCGGCCTTGAAGATCTTCTCGATCCGGCGGTGGGCCACCTGGTAGCCCTCGCTGGCCTGCCGATCGCCCGCCATGATGACGCCATCGCGGTAGCGCAGCGCGAGCACGGTGGTGCCGTGGGGCACCGAGGGCACGCTGCCCTCCTCCGTCCCGCTCTCGGAGCGGCCGGGCAGGAGATGGGGGGCGGCGCGGTGGAGGATCTCGGCGAAGCTCGAGGTCGAGTAGTCGAAGAAGGCGTGCTTCCAGCGCTCGGGGTCGAGCATCCTAGAAGTCGCCGCTCGGCTTGCCGAGGTTCTTGAGCAGCTCGCCCGCGGTGGCCGACTCCTCGAAGAGCTGGCGCACGTGGGCCTCGGTGCCCCGCAGCGGCTCCAGCATGAAGATCTTCTTGAGCGGACCCTCCTTGAGGTCGAAGATGACCGAATCCCAGGAGGCGGAGACGACCTCGTCGGCGTACTTCTGCAGGCACATCCCGCGGAAATACGCGCGGGTGTCCTTGGGCGGATCGTAGATGGCCTTGGTCACCTCGTCCTCGGTGGTGAGGCGCTCGACCGCGTCCGCCTCCTCGAGCTTGTAGTAGAGCCCCTTGTCCGGCCGGATGTCGTGGTACTGCAGGTCGATCATGGCCACCCGGGAGTCGGACCACTCGCATCCGTGCTTGGCCCGGTAGTTCTCGATGAGCCGACGCTTGATCACCCAGTCGAGCTCCCGGTCGAGGCTCATGGGATCCGTGGCGAGCCGATCGAGCACCGAGCCCCAGCGCGCCATCACGTCCTCCACCCAGGGCTCGTGCTCCCGCTCGCGATAGTAGCGGTGGGCCATGTCGAGGAACTCGCGCTGGAGATCAATCGCGCTGAGCGCGCGCCCATCCTTGAGCCGCATCGTCTCCCGGCAGCGCAGATCCCGGGAGACCCGCCGGTAGGAGACGACCGGGCCGTCCAGGGAGAGGTCGCGGTCGATGAAGTCGTCCTCGATCATGCTGAGCGCGATCGCCATCGTGCCGCACTTGAGGTAGGTGGAGACCTCGCTCATGTTCGCGTCGCCCACGATGACGTGCAGCCGGCGGTACTTCTCGGGATCGGCGTGCGGCTCGTCCCGGGTGTTGATGATGGGCCGGCTGTGCATCGTCTCCAGCCCCACCTCGGTCTCCAGGAAGTCGGCGCGCTGGGAGATCTGAAACTCGCTGAACTCGGTATTGTTCTCCGCCCCCACCTTGCCCGCGCCGGTGAAGATCTGGCGGCTCACGAAAAAGGGCAGGAGGTGCTGGACGATGCGCGCGAAGGGCACCTTGCGGTCCATGAGGTAGTTCTCGTGGGTGCCGTAGGAGTTGCCCTTGGAGTCGGTGTTGTTCTTGTAGATCAGGATGCGCTGCTCGGGCGGCGAGACCGCCTCCGCCCGGGCGCGCGAGAGGTCCAGGATGCGCTCGCCCGCCCGGTCCCAGATCACGCAGTCGCGCGGATTGGTCGTCTCCGGCGAGGAGTACTCCGGGTGGGCGTGGTCCACGTAGAAGCGCGCACCGTTGGAGAGGATCAGGTTGATGAGGCGCGACTCTTCCTTGGACGGGACCTCCTTGTCCTCCATGTACTCGAAGCCGCGCGCGTCGCGCAGCGGGCTCTCCGCCTCGTAGTCCCAGCGGATGCGCGAGGAGCGGTAGGTCTCGTAGGAGTTGATCAGCAGCAGCGAGGAGAGGATCGGGTTGAAGTCGGGCTGGTTCTTGACCGTGATGCCGTATTCGGTCTCGATCCCCATCACCTTCGGAATCGCCATGGACGTCCCCGGATGCTCGATCGCGCTGGGCGGTTGAAAGACACACGGCGGGGGGGAGCCCAGCGCTCCCCCCCCCCCCACGGCCTAAAGGTAATGGCCGG
>JBBDXN010000122.1:0-18033 GCA_040902305.1 Candidatus Rokuibacteriota bacterium
CGGTCTCGGCCTTGTTATAGGGCGTGCGGTGGAGGAGGACGGGGCGGCGGTCGGCTAGGGGGTGGCCGGCGCGGGCGGGGCGGTAGATGTCGGTCGCCATGCGGACGCCGTCGCGCATGGGGACCATGACGTTCTCGGTGAGGTGCACGTCGAGCTCGGGACTGGAGGCGCGGGCGGCCGGATCGAGGGGTCTCATGGCGGGTGGAGTCTGCCACACCGCGTCGCGGCCCGTCCAGATTGGCGGCCGGGCGGGGCTCCCGGGGTACGATGCTGCCGTGGCGTATACGGTCCCCGAGACCCTCGCCTCGCTCGACAGCGGCGTCACGCCCGGGGAGCGCAGGGTGTTCGTCGCCCTCCGTGACCACCTCCCCGAGGACTATCTCGTCTACTACGACATCCCCGTCGATGGCCGTCACCCGGACTTCATCATCGTCGGGCCGGACCTGGGGCTGGTCGTCCTGGAGGTCAAGGACTGGCGGCTCAAGAGCATCCTCGCGGTCGCGGGGGACCGGGTCCGGCTTCGCCAGGCCAAGGGCGAGCTGGAGGTGTTGAACCCGGTTCGCCAGGTGCGCGCCTACCTGCTCCGGACGGTAGACGCTCTCAAGAGCCGGCCGCGCCTCTGCGCGGACAACCAGCTCTGCTGTGGCTGGGGCGCCGGCGCCGTCCTGCCCTACCTCACGCCGGAAGAGGTCCGACAGCCCTCGCTCTTCGGTCCCAGCCTCGAGGAAGCGCTGGGGCCCGGGCTCGTCCTCACGGGCTCGGACCTGGCGGCCGAGACCCTCCTGCCCCGCTTGCGTGGGCTCATCCCGGCTCGCGGAACCGCCCGCGGATCGCTGGACGCCCAGCAGGTCGACGAGATCCGCGGCGTGCTGCATCCGGAGATCCGGATCGGCTGGGATGCGACGGGCGAGGAGATCGTCCGGGTGATGGATCTCGAGCAGGAGCGCATCGCCCGGACCCTGGGGGATGGGCACCGCCTGCTGCGCGGCGTCGCGGGGAGCGGCAAGACCATCGTGCTCATCTGCCGCCTGCGCCACCTCCTGGCCCAGCATCCCGACTGGCGCATTCTCGTGGTCTGCTACAACCGCGTTCTGGCCAACTGGCTCCACAAGACCATCGGCGATAAACGGGTGGAGGTTTCGACCTTCGACACGTGGTGCCGGCAACAGCTGAAGGCGGCCGGCGTCGATGTGCCCGAGCCGCCGGGCCGGGGACCGCAATGGGATGAGTTCTGGGTCGAGACGGTCCCGCAGCTGCTGTCGAAGGCCTTCGATGAGGCTCGCGTGCCGACGGCCGCCTATCAGGCCATCCTGGTCGACGAAGGCCAGGACTTCGCCGACACCTGGTACCGCGTTCTGCTCCGCGCGCTGGACCCGGAGGCCAACCGGCTCTTCATCGCGCTCGACTCGTCGCAGAACATCTACCGTCGTCGCATCAGCTGGCGATCGCTGGGGATTCAGATCGCGGGGGGCCGGACGCGAGTCCTGAAGCGCAACTACCGGAACACCCGGCCGATCCTGTCGGCCGCCTACGCCATGGTCCACGAGCTGGATATCGCCGACGCGGACCCCGGCGACTTGGTCTCGTCCCTCGTCGTTCCCGACCAGGCGCTGCGTGAGGGTGCAGCGCCCGAGGTGGAACAACTCGACTCGGCCGGGGACATCCGACAGCATGCCCGAGATTGGATCGGAGCTAGGATCGCACGCGGCGTCTCGCCTGAAGACATCCTCGTCCTGGGTCACAACCGACTGGGAATGGAGAAGATCGCCGGGTGGCTGGATGGACAGCAGATTTCGGCTTCATTCCTGCCCGATCGCCGGGTCGATGGGACCGTCGGCGTCTCGACCATCCACAGCTCGAAGGGCCTGGATGCCGGGCACGTATTGATCCTGAATGCCCACGAGCTGGACGGCCTGAGGACGCGAGAGGAGGCCCGCCGGCTCCTCTATATCGGCATGACGCGCGCGCGGGACGAGCTCTGCATCTCATTCGCCCGTCCGTCGTGGCTCCTGGACGAGCTCGTGGCAACCCTCAAGGCCGAACCCGCCCGCTGATCCCGTCGATTCCCACGCCCGCCCCTTCACCAGCCCGCGGGCCTCGGGTACCATCGCCCCCGTGGACGCTCAGCAGCTCCTCGACGAGCTGGTCCAGGCCGCGCAGCGGCTGGGCGTCGAGGTCCGGAGCGAGTCCTTCGAGACGCCGGCCACCATGGGCGGCGGGCTCTGCCTCGTGCGGGGCGCGCACCTCGTGCTGATCGACCAGCGGGCGCCCCTGGTGGATCGCCTCCGCGCCCTCGCGCGAGCCCTGGGCGATCTTGGGAGCGAGGCCGTCTACATGGCCCCGGCGGCCCGGGAGCTGATCGACCGGGGGCGGGCCGGCCTCTAGCAGACTTCGCTCGCCGTTTCAGGGCGCCTCCCTCACCCCAGCCCTCTCCCTCCCAGGAGGGAGAGGGAGAAGGGCCACCCCGTCCAGTGCTACGATCCTCGCCATGCAATGCCCCCGCTGTCAGCAGGACAACCCGACCCACGCCCGGTTCTGTCTCGGCTGCGGCAGCCGCCTGGCGCTCGGCTGCGCCGCGTGCGGGGCCGAGCTGCCCGGCCACGCCCGCTTCTGTCTGCAGTGCGGCCAGGCCGTCGCCACCTTCACGGCCGCGGACCCGTCATCCGCTCCCGCGACGTACACCCCCCGGCACCTCGCGGAGAAGATCCTCACCTCCCGGAGCGCGCTCGAAGGCGAGCGCAAGCAGGTGACGGTGCTCTTCGCGGACCTGAAGGGCTCGATGGAGCTGCTCGCGGACCGGGATCCCGAGGAGGCGCGCGCGATCATCGATCCGGTCCTCGAGCTGATGATGGAGGCCGTCCACCGCTATGAGGGCACCGTCAACCAGGTGATGGGCGACGGGATCATGGCGCTCTTCGGCGCGCCGCTGGCCCACGAGGATCATGCGACGCGGGCCTGCTACGCCGCGCTGCGGATGCAACGCGGCGCCGCCCGCTACGCGGAGGACATCCGCACGCGCCAGGGGGTCGATGTTCAGATCCGGGTCGGCCTGAACTCGGGCGAGGTCGTGGTGCGGTCGATCGGGAGCGACCTCCACATGGACTACACCGCGGTCGGCCAGACCACGCATCTGGCGGCCCGGATGGAGCAGCTCGCCCGCCCCGGCACCACCCTCATCACCGAGAGCACCCTGCGGGGCGCCGAGGGGTTCGTGCAGGTGAAGTCGCTCGGGCTCACGCCGATCAAGGGCCTGGCCGAGGCGGTTGCCGTCTACGAGGTCGTGGGCGCCGGCACGGCCCGCACGCGCCTGCAGGCCTCGACGGCCCGAGGGCTCACCCGGTTCGTCGGTCGCGATGCCGAGGTCGATCAGCTACGCCAGGCGCTCGAGCAGGCCGGCGGGGGCCGGGGTCAGATCGTGGCCGTGGTGGGGGAGCCCGGGGTCGGCAAGTCGCGTCTGTTCTACGAGTTCACCCGCTCGCATCGGACCCAGGGCTGGCTCGTGCTCGAGTCGAGCTCGGTGTCGTACGGCAAGGCGACGCCGTACCTGCCGACGGTCGATCTCCTCAAGAGCTACTTCAAGATCGCGGAGCACGACGACACCCGCGCGGTGCGCGCCAAGGTGACCGGCAACGTGCTCACGCTCGACGAAGGGTTGAAGGACAGCGTCGCGCCGCTCCTGTGGGTCCTCGACGCGCTGCCGAAGGACCACGAGTTCATGGCGCTCGAGCCGGCCGAGCGCCGCACGCGCACGCTCGAGGCCGTCAAGCGCGTGCTGCTCCGGGAGAGCCGCGCGCAGCCCCTGGTGCTCGTCTTCGAGGACCTCCACTGGATCGACGCCGAGACCCAGGCGCTGCTCGACGCCATGGTCGAGGGACTCCCCACCGCGTCCATCCTGCTCGCCGTGAACTACCGGCCGGAGTATCGGCAGCCCTGGGGCAACAAGAGCTACTACCGGCAGCTCCGCATCGATGCCTTGCCGCCCGACACCGCCCGCGTGCTGCTGGAGACCTTGCTGGGCGACCATCCGGCCCTCCACCCGCTCCGGCGCCTGCTCATCGAGCGGACGGAAGGCAACCCGCTCTTTCTCGAGGAGAGCGTCCGGGCCCTCGTCGAGCTGGAGGTGCTGGTCGGCGAGCGCGGCGCGTACCGGCTCGGCAAGGATGCCGCCGGGATGCAGATCCCGGCCACCGTCCAGTCGATCCTGGCCGCGCGGATCGATCGTCTGCCTCCCGACGACAAGCGGCTCCTCCAGATCGCGTCGGTCATCGGCAAGGATCTGCCGTGGAGCTTGCTGCTGGAGACCGCCGAGCAGTCCGAGGACGACCTGCGGGGGGGCCTGGCCCGCCTGCAGGCGGCCGAGTTCGTCTACGAGGCGAAGCTCTTCCCCGACCTCGAGTACACCTTCAAGCATGCGCTCACCCACGAGGTGGCCTACGGCAGCCTGCTCCACGACCGCCGTCGCGCGCTCCACGCCCGGATCGTGGGCGCGATCGAGCGCGTCTATGCGGATCGCCTGAGCGAGCACGCCGACCGCCTCGCCCACCATGCCTTCCGGGGCGAGATGTGGGAGAAGGCCCTGCACAATCTCCGGGAGATGGGCTCCTCCGCATCCAAGCCGAGCATCGACGGGTTGATGGGCGGCGCGGAAAGTCCCGGCAACCTGTGGTTCCGCGGAGAGTACGACCGCGCCCGGACGCTGGCCCTCCGCGAGCGGACGTTCAGCGCCAGCTTCGGAAACTTCGGGTGGGCGATCGTGTCCAACTATCGCCTCGGGCAGATCTACCACTCACTCGGCGACTACCCGAAGGCGACGGAGGCGCTCGCGCACAACGTGACGCGCCTCGAAGGCGATCTCAAGCGCCAGCGGTTCGATCTGGCCGGCCTGCCGTCGGTGCTGTCCCGCGTCTGGCTGGCATTCTGCGCCGCGGAATGCGGGAATGGGCAGGACGCCGCCTTGTACACGGAGGAGGCGACGGCCATCGCCGAGGGGGAAGATCACGCGTACAGCCTCGTCATAGCCCACGCGGGGACGGGCATGCTGCGCAATCTCGAAGGCCACCACGAGGGCGCGATCGGACCGCTCGAGCGAGGGCTCGTGATCGCCCGTCTCGCCGACATCCCGCTCCTGGTCCCGCTCATCACCGCCCCGCTCGGCCGCGCGTACGCGCTCACCGGTCGGACGGAGGAGGGTCTCCGGCTGCTGGAGGATGCCGTTCAGCGGGCCGAGGAGATGCAGTGGGCGGCCAACCATCCGCTCCGGCTCGTGTGGCTCGGCGAGGCCTACGTGCTGACCGGCGACGCGAGTGCCGGGCGGCGGCTGGGGGTCCGCGCGCTGGAGCTGGCCCGGCGGCTTGGCGAGCGAGGCCACGAGGCCTACGCCCTGCGGCTGCTCGGCCAGATCGCGGCCAGCGGCCCCGCGCCGGATCTCGAGCAGGCGAGCGCGTACTACCTGGAAGCGCTCACGCTCGCGAAGGCGCTGGGTATGCAGCCGCTGGCCGCGGTGCTGACTAGCTCCCTTCCTTCACCTCGATGATCTCGTCGGCGAGCGCGCCGTGGGCCTCGCGATGGACCGCCTCCGCGGCCTCTTTGCTGGGCGCGTGGACCAGGCAGAACACCTTGCCGGTGCCCTCGTCGAACCAGTACTTCAAGTAGTTGACGCCGTGCTTGTGCTGGCACTCCAGGTCCTTGCGGTGGGCGTCGGCTATACCTTCGGTGGTGAGCCCGTCAATCTTGTGGTGGACATCGAGATAGAGCGGCATGTCGTCGCCTCCTTTGATCGCTCTGCGTCGTAGGCTCCCCCTCACCCTGCCCTCTCCCCCTCGACGGGGGAGAGGGATCGAGCGCGACTCCCTCTCCCTCTTGAGGGAGAGGGCCGGGGTGAGGGTGGGGCGCTCCGCGAAGCTCTCGCAGCCTATCGACCGGCGCGAGAGTTGTCAACGGTCAGCACGGCCGTAGACGCATCGGCTACCATGGCGGCGTCCATGGACGCCCAGCAGCTCCTCGACGAGATGGTCCAGGCCGCAGCGCGGCTCGGCGTCGAGGTCCGGACGGAGCCCTTCGAGACGCCGGCGGCCATGGGCGGCGGGCTCTGCCTCGTGCGGGGCACGCATCTCGTGCTGATCGACCAGCGGGCGCCCCTCGTGGATCGCCTCCGCGCCCTCGCCAGGGCCCTGGGTGATCTGGGCAGCGAGGCGGTCTACATGGCTCCGGAGGCCCGCGAGCTCGTCGACGGGTCGCGCCCGCGGGAGGTGTCCGCGCCACTTGACTAGAGGCCGGCACCGGCGTCGCGGTTTGGCAACGGCAGGCAGCCCGTGCTCTCGGAGGAAATTCTGGAAGGTCCCCCGGAGTGTCAGAAGGCGGTGCCGAAAGATTAACCGGACATAGAAGCGGACATTTAAGCGGCTATATTGAGCATTGATATTATGCTAACTGGTTGATACAAAGAAATATATGCCTCTCGAAGAGTCGGACACTAAACAGGACATCAAAGTGGCCATGGACCGGGGCGAGGCGCCGGCCCTGATGGAGCCGCTGCTGATCGCTCACGCGTCGCGTCATCGCACGGGCCTGACCGACATGGCTCTGGAGCTCGCGCAGCGGGGCAGCGGATTTCACCGGTCCCTGCCCGCGGGCCTGCGGGCGTCGCTCGCCGACCTGGTCCGGACGATGAACTGCTATTACAGCAACCTCATCGAGGGCCATGCCACACATCCCGTCGACATCGAGCTGGCGCTCAAGGGCGACTACAGCCAGGATGCTCGCAAGCGCGACCTGCAGATCGAAGCCAGCGCGCACATCACGGTCCAGCGATGGATCGATGCCGGCGGGCTGGACGGCCGCGTCGTCGCCGAGGACTCTATCCGTGAGATCCACCGGCGCTTCTGCGAGCTCCTGCCCGGCGACCTGCTGTGGGTGGAGGACCCGGTGACGAAGGAGCGGGCGGAGGTTGTTCCGGGCGCCGTGCGGACCCGCGACGTCAGGGCCGGCCAGCACGTCGCCATCAGCCCGGGCGCCGTGCCGCGGTTCCTGCGACGCTTCCAGGAGGTCTACGGCGGCCTCGGCATCGCGGAAACCGTCATCGCGGCCGCGGCCGCCCATCACCGCCTCGTCTGGATCCACCCGTTCCTCGACGGCAACGGGCGCGTGGCCCGCCTGCTCTCCCATGCCATGCTGCTTGCCACGCTCAAGACCGGAGCCGTCTGGTCGATCGCCCGGGGTCTCGCCCGCAGCGTGGAGGCCTACAAGGGCCACCTCGCCGCCTGCGACCAGACGCGCCGCAATGATCTCGACGGCCGCGGTCACCTGAGCGAGGAGGCTCTCGTGGCGTTCACGGAGTTCTTCCTGAAGACCTGCATCGACCAGGCCACCTTCATGGAGTCGCTGATCCAGCCCGAGGCGCTCCGCGCCCGCATCATGACGTGGGCCGAGGAAGAGATCCGGCTGAATCATCTGCCGCCGAAGTCCGGCGAGATCCTTCAAGCGGTCCTCTACCGGGGCGACCTGCCGCGTGCCGACGCTCCGGGCATCGTGAGCACGGGCGAGCGCAATGCCCGCCGCGTCGTCTCCGCGCTGCTCGACCGGGGCGTCCTCGTCTCCGAGAGCACACGCGCGCCGCTGCGTCTGGCATTCCCTGCGGCCCTCGCATCGCGCTGGATGCCGGGCCTGTTCCCTGAACGAACCGTCTGAGTCGTCATGCGCGTGGCCTCCGTGGAAGAAGGGCCGCTTGCCGCGCCTCCCCCTCACCCTGCCCTCTCCCCCTCTCGGGGGAGAGGGAGACTATGATCGGCGGCGGAGGAGGCCGGGCGGGCCGGGACGGAACACCAGGAGTGATGACCGCCATTCTGCAACGGTTTGCGAACATACGCCGGGATGAGGCCGGGCCGACCCTCGTCGCGGGGCTGTTCTTCTTCTGTGTGCTCACGGCGCTGATGGTCGTGCGGCCGGCGCGCGAGGCGCTGGGCATGCAGCGCGGCATCGAGGCGATCCGGTGGCTCTTCATCGGTACCGTCGTCGTGACCCTCCTCGTCAACCCGCTCTTCGGCCTGCTCGTGAGCCGGTTCCGGCGCCTGGTCTTCATCAACGCGACCTACCTCTTCTTCGCCGTCAGCCTGCTGGCGTTCCATGCCTTGCTTGTGCTGGCGCCGGCCAGCATCGGGGAGCGGACCGGCCAGGTCTTCTACGTCTGGTTCAGCGTCTTCAACCTCTTCGCCACGATGCTGTTCTGGGCCCTGATGGCGGACCGCTTCTCGCTGGAGCAAAGCAAGCGCCTCTTCGGGGCCATCGCGGTGGGCGGAACGCTGGGGGCGATCGTCGGTCCGTGGCTCGCGAGCCTGCTCGCCAGGCCGCTCGGGACACCAGCCCTGCTGCTGATCGCGGTCGGCTTCCTCCTGCTGGCGATCGGGGCCGCCTGGTGGCTTACCCGTCTCCGGACGGATCGGCTCGAGCCGACCCGGAGCGGCCGGGACGATGCGCCGGCGTCGACGGAGCACGTCGTGATCGGCGGCAGCGCCTGGGAAGGCTTCCCGGCGGTCTTCCGATCGCCCTATCTCCTCGCCATCGCCGCGTACGTGCTGATCCTCGCGGTGATGGCCACGTTCGTCTACTTCACGCGCCTGCAGATGGTGGCGGCGCTGGATACCAACCTCGACGTGCGCACCGCGACGTTCGCGCGGATCGACATGATCACGCAGGTGGCCACGCTCGTGCTGCAGGCGGTTGTCGCCGGGCACCTCATGAAGCGGCTCGGCGTATCCGTGACGCTCGCGCTGCTGCCGATCACGGTGGCCCTGGGCTTCATCGGTCTCGCGATCATCGGCTCGCTTGCGGCGCTCATCGCGTTCGACGCGACGTTCCGCGCCGTGCAGCGCGGCATCATGCGGCCCGCGCGCGAGACGCTGTTCACCATCGTCCCCCGCGCCGACCGGTACAAGTCGAAGGCCTTCATCGATACGTTCGTATACCGGGGTGGCGATGTCATCGGCGCGCAGACTGAAGGTCTACTGGGACGGCTGGGCATGGGATTGGCCGCGCTCGCGGCCCTTGCGCTACCGCTGGCGATGGTATGGATGGCGCTCGGCTTGTGGCTGGGACACGCGCAGCGCGAGCGGGCGGCACGGGAGCCGCATGGCGCCCCGGCCGAGGCGGGACCGTAACGGCATGACCGCCGGCTTCCGGACGAGGCCATGACACATTGGATGATCGAGGAGGCTTGTCATGAAAGCGAATGACGCCATGAAACAGGACCGTCGCGGATTTCTCACAGTTGCCGGGACTGGCACGGCGGCCCTTGCGCTCGGCGGTCTGCGGTTTGCCGTACACGCGGCCGGCGCCGCCACTGAAAAACTGAAGATCGGCACCGTCGGTTCCGGCAGAGTCGGCGGGACACTGGGCGCCGTGTGGGTGAAGGCCGGGCACGAAGTCATGTTCTCGTCGCGCGATCTCGAGCACGACAAGAAACTGGCCGCCGGCCTTGGGCCCAATGCCCGAGCCGGAACGCCGCGGGAGGCCGCGGCCTTCGGCGAGGTGCTGCTGATCTCGGTGCCGTACCGGGCGCTACCCGACGTCGGCAAGGATCTGGGGAACCTGGTCAAGGGCAAAGTGGTGATCGATACGTGTAACCCGATTCCCTCGCGTGACGGTGACATCGCGACATGGGCCCGGGAGAAAGGGGCCGGGCTCGCCTCGGCGGAGCTTCTACCCGGGGCCCGTATCGTCCGCGCCTTCAATGCGATCGGCTCTGCGCGCATGGGCGCAGCGCACGAGCAACAGGGCGCGCGCATCGGGATGCCGATCGCCGGCGATGACGCCAAGGCCATCGAGCTGGCGTCGCGCCTGATCCGCGAGATCGGCTACGAGCCCGTTCTGATCGGCGGGCTCGCCATGGGGAAATATTTGATGCCGGGAACGCCGCTTGCGGGGGAGCGCACGCCGGATCAGGTTCGGCAGATCGCGGCTACCCTCAAATAGGGGTCAGACCCGGGGGCTCCCCTCCCGCGTCCTCTGCACCCTCCTCGGGAAGCGCTTCGAGGATGCTGCTGATCGTCAGCTGCGCGAGAACGAGACACATCCGGCCGTCCTCCTGGTCCGCGAGCGTGCTCTCGACCGTCAGCACCGTGCTATGCAGCCCGTCGATCTCCTCGGAGCGAAGGTTGAAGCGCGGCTCGTGGTCCACCTGAAACCGCATGCGCGTCCCGCTGTCAGATTCGATGGTGATCGTCATCGTTTCCATTGGGATGCCCCTTTCCCCGAGCTGGCAAGCGGCTTCCAGCTCACCTTACAGGCGACTGCTCCACTGTCAAGGCGGGGCGTGATCCTCGGTGAAGCGCTCAGTCGGTCTCGATCGGCAGGCTCGGGTCCTTCGCCCACTCGCCCATGGAGCCGTCGTAGAGCGTGAGGTTCTCGAAGCCGAGCTGGTGCAGCAGGAAGAGATCCATGGTGGCGGAGATGCCGCCGCCGCAGTAGGCGATCACCCGCCGGTCCGGTGCGATGCCGGCGGCGGCAAACTGTGCCAGCGCCTCCGCGGGCGAGACGAACCCCTTGGTCGCGGGGTCCACCAGAGTGGCCGAGGGTACGTTGACCGAGCCCGGCACGCGGCCGGGCCGGCCGTAGGGCGAGGGCGAGAGCCCGTGATAGGACTGGGGGGCGAGGGCGTTCACGGTGACCGTGGCCGGGTCGCCGATCGCCGCCTTGACGGCGGTCTTGTCGACGAAGCTTCCCGGGCGGGGACGCGGCGTGAAGGTCGCGGGCGGATAGCCCCTGGGCTCGCCGGTCTCGATCGGCCGGCCCTCGGCCTGCCAGCGGTCGAAGCCGCCGTCGAGCACGGCCGCGCCGTCGAAGCCGAGCGCGCGGAGCATCCACCAGACCCGCGTGGCCCACATCATGGAGCCGAGGCTGTAGAGCACGACGCGGGCGCCGTCGCCCAGGCCGTGGCGGCCGAAGGCGCGCGCCAGGTGCTCGGGCGGCGGCATCATGAACTTGAGCGGCGTGTCGGAGCGGGAGAGCTCCGCCTCCAGGTCGAGGAAGTCGGCGCCCGGGATGTGGCCGGCGAGGAAGGTCTTCCGGCCGGACACGACCTTGTAGGGGTCGGGGGAGCCGGGGTCGGGGGGCTCGAGGTAGGTCGTGCAGTCGTAGATGCGGAGGTTGGGCTGGGTGAGGCTCGTGGCCAGGGTGGCGGTGGAGAAGAGGGCGTCGGGGTCGCGGTGGGTGGTGGTCATGGTGAGGCGGAGTTTGCCACAACGCCGGGGGTGGTGTCTGCCGCCCCTTCACCCTGCCCTCTCCGCCCTTGACATGCCGTCGCCCGCGGCGGATTCTCGGGCCCATCGAGCGACCCGGTAGCGACGCGATCGAGCGGGGCCCGCGAGACGGCCGCGGGCGATGGGGGGAGGGGCATGGCGGAGGTCACTCTCGGCATCGGCAGCTCGCACAGCCCGATGCTCAGCACGCCCCACGAGGCGTTCGCGGGGCTCGCCGAGCTGGACCGGGCTCGCCTGCCGGACTTCGCCGCGAGGGCGCGCGCGAACGCCGCGTGGATCGGCCGCGAGCTCCGGGCCGACGTGACCCGGGAGCGCCACGAGGCGACGCAGGCGGCCATCCGGCACCTGGGCGGTGTCCTGGCGGAGGAGGCGCCCGACGTGGTCGTCGTGATCGGCGACGACCAGCACGAGTGGTTCAGCCCGGACAATCAGCCGGCGCTGTGCATCTACTGGGGCGAATCCGTCGAGAACCTGCCCCCGCCGCGCGACAGCGTCCCGTCGCTGCGCCGGCTCTCCTACTGGGGTCTCTACGGCGACGGCGCGAACCGGGCGTTCCCCGTGGACGCGGCGCTCGGCCGGCACCTGGTCGAGGCGCTCACGCGCGACTTCGACTTCGACGTCGCCCACCTGCGCGTGCAGCCGCGCCACGGCCCCTTCGGCCATGCCTGGAGCTTCGTGCACCAGCGGCTCATGGGGGACCGGGTGGTGCCCATCGTGCCGGTCTTGCTCAACACGTACTATCCGCCGAACCAGCCGACCCCGCGCCGCTGCTACCAGCTCGGGCGGGCACTCCGGCAGGCGATCGAGGCATGGCCGGTCCGGAAGCGCGTGGCGGTCGTGGCCTCGGGCGGCCTCAGCCATTTCTTCGTCGACGAGGAGCTGGACCGGCACGTCCTCGACCTGCTCGCCAAGAAAGACGGCGACGCGTTGAGCGCGCTGCCGGCGGCGCGGCTCGAATCCGGCAACTCCGAGATCCGCAACTGGATTGCCGCGGCCGGCGCGGCCGAGCACCTGCCGCTGCACCTCGTGGACTATGTCCCGTCCTACCGGTCCGAGGCCGGCTCCGGCGTCGGGATGGCCTTTGCGGTCTGGCAATAGGAGGCAGCCCATGCTCTCGAGCGAAGACAACGAGCTGCTGTGCCGGGTGGGACGCGGAACGCCCATGGGCGAGCTCCTGCGGCACTACTGGATGCCGTGCCTGCCCTCGGCCGAGCTGCCGGCGCCCGACTGCCCGCCGAAGAAGGTGCGCCTGCTCGGCGAGAACCTGATCGCGTTTCGCGACACGCGGGGCGAGGTCGGGCTGCTGGCCGCCAGCTGCCCGCACCGCGGGGCGTCGCTCTTCTTCGGCCGCAATGAAGAATGCGGCCTCCGCTGCTCGTACCACGGCTGGAAGTTCGACGTCGCCGGGCGCTGCGTGGACATGCCGAACGAGCCCGAGGAGTCCACCTTCAAGGACAAGATCCGGGCGCGGGCCTATCCCTGCCGGGACGTGAACGGGGTGATCTGGACCTACCTGGGGCCGCGCGAGGCGGCGCCGCCGTTCCCGCCCTTCGAGATCAACACGCTGCCGGCCGCGCAGGTGTACCCGCCGCTGATGATGCTGGAGGAGTGCAACTGGGTGCAGGCGCTCGAGGGCGACATCGACTCCTCCCACATCGACTTCGTGCACGCCAAGCGCGCGCCCGACACCGGGCAGCGCGGCACGTTCCACCGGGACAAGCGGCCCCGGCTCGAGGTGCTGCCCACCGACTACGGCGGCTGCTACTCGGCCCGGCGGCGCTCGGATGTCGAGGGCCTGTACTGGCACCGCATCACCCAGTTCATCCTGCCGTTCTACTCGATGATCGCCGCGAGCGACCCCCACATCGTGTCGGCGCGGGCCTGGGTGCCGCTCGACGACCACCACAATCTCCAGTTCGTGATGCGCGCGCGGCTCGATCGGCCGGTGACCGAGGAGGAAGCGCGGCAGGTGCGCGATCCCTTCGCCTCCTGGGGCGGCTACGTCGAGCCGGACGGCGATCCCCTCCGGCGCCACTACACCGTCGCCAACATCCACAACGATTACAACGTCGACTACGAGCTGCAGAAGGAGCTGACCCTCGGCATCCCGTTCCTCGTCAACCTGCAAGACCGGGCGATGACCGAGACGATGGGGCCGATCTACGACCGGACGCAGGAGCACCTGGGCACCACCGACGCCATGGTGATCTTCGTGCGGCGCCGGCTCCTCGAGGCCGCGAAGGCGCTGCGGGACCAGGGCGTGCTGCCCGCCAACGTCGACGACCCGAGCCTCTGGCGGGTGCGGCCGGCCTCGGCGGTCCTGCCGGACGGCGCGAGCTGGATCAGCGCGACCGAGAAGGCGCGCCAGTCCGACGCCGGCGTGCCCATCGCGTGGGTGCCGTTCGTCTGATGGGCGTCCGATGAGCGCGCCGCCGGACGGGGCCGGCCGGCGGCCCCTCGCCTACTACGAGGCCGTGCCGTACCTGCTCGTGCTCGAGTCGGTCGAACGCGGCGGCGAATGGCTCCGCCGGGCGGCGCATCCGGAGCCGCCGGGATGCGCCGCCGAGGCGCCCTCGGCCCTCGAGGCCATCGACGAGCTGGAGCGAGAGCGCCTCCGGGTGCTGCGGCAGCTGTGGGACCGCGGCGCCCCGATCCCCGTGCCGCGGCCGCCGCTGCGCGTCGCTCAGTAGGCGTCCCGTCGCGGGCGGCTCTGGGTCTGGAGAGGCGGGTCCGGTGGCTGCCGCATCGCGGTGATCTCCCGATGCAGGTCCCGCGCCCATGCGCGACGGTCGCGACCGGCCGCACGCTGCGGGGGGCCGAACGTGACCACGGCGCACAGCTCCCGCGCGCATAGCGTTCGCCAGACCGACCCCACGAGCGATTCGTCACCCATGTAGCTGACCGCCCGGCTGGGTCGCCCGGATCTGCCCTCGACGATCCGCAGCGCCACCGGCTGCACGGGCGCGTCGGCGGCGATCGCGGCCTGGATCAAGCCGGTATGAAATGGCAGCACCGAGCTCCCGTCGCTCGTTGTTCCCTCCGGGAAGACCGCGAGGATGTCTCCATCCTTCAACGCCTCCGCCATCCGGTGCACCACCCGCATGGCGTCCCGCCGGGACTCACGCTTCACGTACAAGGTGCCGCCCCCCGTCACGATCGTCCCGAGCAGCGGCCAGCGTGCGACGTCGGCCTTGGCCACGAAGCGGCAGGGGCATACCGCGTGCAGCGCGAGGATGTCGACCCAGGAGATGTGATTCGACACCAGCAGCATGGGTCCGGCCGGCGCCGGCGCGCCGACGATCTTCAGGTCGACGCGGAGCCGCTTCAGCATCTCGCGCGCCCATTCCCCGATTCGCCTCTCGCGCTCCGGCTTCGAGAGCCGGGGAAACAGGATGCCGCCCTGCACCGCGCCGCCGAGCACGTGCGCGCCGACCCGCCACGCCATCCAGCACGCCGCCAGCAGGTTCACGTCCCGTGGGCGAGGGGTGGTCGCCGCTCAGACGCGGCGCGGGCGGGCATCACACATGCGAGAACCCTTGCATGGCCCGAGCGACACGCCGATCGAGATCGGCGAGGTGCGACAGCTCCCCGAGCCGGGATTCGACGCTCGCATCGGGACGTCCCGATGCAGTCAGGAACCGGGCGAGACTGAGCAGGCATCGCCGCTCGAGGACCGGAAACCGGTACTCCTGCGCACAGCTGACGGCGCCGCGAAACAGGGTTTCCGCGTGGTCACGCTCCCCCGGCGCCAGCTCCGCAGCCACCAGCGCGTGCACGCGACGCAGCTCGGCTTCCAGCCACTGGCAGCCTTCGGGCATCAGCTCCATGGCCCGCTCGCACGTCACCGCCGCCTCGGCGAGCCGGCCCGCCCGGCGCTGGGCGTCGGCCAGATTGGCCACGTGACCCGCCGTGGACAGGCGGAACTGCACCGAATCGAACGCGGCGATCGCCTTCGCGATCATGGACATTCCCGCTTCCGGGTTCCCGCCCTGGCAGAGCGCCCACCCGATGAACGCGGCGGCGTGCGCGCGGAACCCATAGAGTCGATGCTGCTCCGCCAGCGCGAGCAGGCTCTTCCCCACCGTCAGCATCTGCTCGGCCGCGCCGCACAGCCAGAATAGCCACCCGCCGACATACACCATCGGGATCGCGGTCGAATGCGGGTGCCGGATCGCGTCGGCCGCCCGCAGCGCGTCGAGGCCGGTCTCGATCGCGATGTCCACGTCTCCCAGGCACAGATACGTGACGCTGAGCAGGGACTTCGTATGGACCTCGGTGTTCTGCCCGTACAGATGCGTCGTCGCGGCGTCCCGCGCGGGGACGTACAGGGCCATCGACCGTTCCAGCGCCGCCTTCGCCCCGGCGGTGTCGCCTTTGGCGAGGAGGGCCTGGCCCAGCATCCGATGCCCGATGACCCGCTCGGATTCGAACCCGCCGTGCTCGGCCCGCGAGATGAACTGCCTCGCGAGCGAGATCGCCTCGCCGGTGCGGCCCCGGCAATTGACGAACGTGAACTGGCCGAACGCGAACGGGAAGGCCATGGGCACCGCCGCGCCTTCTTCGCACAGCTGGAGGCCGCGCTCACAGCAGGCCGCCAGCTCCGGCGACGTCGCGCTCTGGCTCGCCAGGAGCGAACCCATCATCGAGGCCTGAAGATTGAGCTCGAATTGCCGCCGCGAGCCGGGATCGGGAATCTTGTCGAGCAGCCGAAGTCCGTTGCGGATATGCTCGACCGCCTCGACGTGCGCGGAGCGCCGGTCGGCGGCCACGCCCGCCCGCAGCCAGGCGCCGACCGCCTCCGGAAAGGCTCCCGCCTCGGTGAGGTGATGGGCGAGCACTTCCGGTATGGCCGGCTCGCCCACCGCGGGGTTCCGCAGCACGGCCACGATGTGCGCGTGCATGGCCCGCCGCTCGGTCTGAACCATGGATTCGTGCGCCATCCTCTGGAGCAAGGCGTGCCGGAACTCATAGCGGATCTCCGCTCCGACTCGCTTCGGCAGCAGGATCTCCGCCTCGACCAGCGCTTCCAGCCGCTCCCGTACCTGCGCCTCGTCCTCGAGCAGGGCGAGCAGAAAGTCCAGGGTGAACGCGCCGCCGATGCAGGCCGCGGCCTGGGCGATACGCCGCGCCCCCGGGCGCCGATCGAGACGTTCCGACATCAGCTCGGCAAGCATGAGCGGCACGCCGCTCAGCCGGCGGTGGGGCGCCGGGCCTCGCGCTTGCTCGTCGAGCAGGGAAATGACGAGCTGCTCGAGGAAGAACGGCACCCCTTCGGCGGCTTCGACCGCCTTCACGACCATCTCCTCGGACAGTCCACCGGCCCCCGGAACCGACCGCGCAAGCTCGAGGCAGTCCTGCATGCCCAGATGCTCGAGCGGAATCGTCTCGTCGATCTCCGGAAGGGCCGGACCCTTCGGAAAGGGCCGCATGGTCAACACCGCGAGAACGGGCACTTTCGTCGAGGCGACGACGACGTCACGCAGCAGCTCCGCCGATGATGGGTCCAGCCAGTGCGCATCGTCGATCCAGAGGACCACCGGGTGGGCGCGCGCGGCCTGATCGAAGATCGACCCGATGAGCTGATACTGCTTCTGCTTGAGCAGCTGTGGCGTCGCGGCGGGCGCCGCGCCGCGGTCGGGGGCGCCCACCCCGCGCAGGGTGGCGATGAGCTCGCGGTTCTCCTGGGTGTCACGGCCGATCTCGACGAGATAGGCCGCGATCTTGTCGAGGCGCACCGACTCCTCGTCGTCCGCGGTCAGCCCGGCGCGGCCCCGGAGGAAGACCCTGATCGGATAGAGCGGCGTGCTGGCAAAGAGCTCGTGGCATTGCCCCTGCACCAGCGTCGCGTCGGCGAACTCGGGCCGGCTGGACAGCTCGAGCATCAGCCGCGTCTTGCCCAGGCCGGCGTCGCCCACGACCGCAACCGTCTGACACCGCGCCCCCTCCCGGGCGACCTGCCATCGAGCGAGGATCCGCTCGATGGCCCCCTCGCGCCCCACCATGCGCGCGGCGCCGCGGCGCACGCGAGACTCGCTTCGCTTGGTGTCGGGCAAGGGGCGCACGACCTGGTAGACCTCGACCTTGCGCGACAGGCCCTTGATGGCCTTCAGGCCCAGCGGCCTGCACTCGAACAGGCCCTCCACGATCGAGGCGGTCTCCTGGCTGATCGCGATACCACCGGAGGGCACTTCACCCTGCAATCGGTTCGAGAGGTTCACCGCCTCCCCCACCGCGCCATAGCCACTGGTGCCCGGGCCGGTCACCAGCTCCTGAGCGATCATGACCAGCCCGGAATGGACCCCGATTCGGGCCTCGAGCTTCGGCATGGTCCGGCCGTGAACCGTCGTATCGAGATCGCGCAGGCCCTGGAGCAACGCGAACGCCGCGAGCAGCGCGCGCTCGGCGTCGTTGCCGTGGGCGGCGGGGTAGCCGAAATAGACCAGGAGGCCGTCGCCGAAGGCCTGCGCGACGAACCCGCCGAACCGCTCCATCGTCGTCAGGGCCAGTCGCTGGTAGCGACGCAGCAGCAGCCCGAGCTCTTCCGGATCCAGCTGTTCGGCCAGATCCGTGAACCCGACCAGGTCGATGAACTCGATCGTGAGAAAGCGGTGCTCGGAAGGCCTCGGATCCGATCCAGAGGTTCCGACTTCGCCCATCGCACGGCCCCCCGGCTTCCTGCCGTTGTAAATCCCAGTGGCGCTCGCTCCGCCCGGCCCGCGGGCCATTCTAACCCCAATCCGAAAATAACTTTGGTGTAGGGAAACCTTGATCAACGAGAAAC
>JBBDXN010000123.1:0-17825 GCA_040902305.1 Candidatus Rokuibacteriota bacterium
GGCAGCTTGTTCCACTTGTCCTCGTTCATGAAGAAGCCGAAGGCCGAGCTGTACATGCCGCCCGGGAACAGGGTGGCCTGCTCGAGCACGGTGTCGAGCTTGAACGAGACGATCGACTCCATGGGAAAGAAGACGCCGTCGGCCACGCCGCCCTTGAGCAGCTCGTAGGATTCGGGGGCGGGCTTGACGAACGCGGACGCCCCGAGCGCCTTGGCCACCGCCTCCGCCACGCCGCCGCCGGTGCGGATCTTCAGCCCCTGCACGTCGCCGATGCCCGCGACCGGCTTCTTGGTGAACATCTGGCCGGGGCCGTGGGTGAACACGCCCAGGAGCTTGACCCCCTTGTACTCGCCGACCTGGTGGAAGTGCTTCCAGTAGATGCGCGAGTAGGCCACCGAGTTGACGAGGGCGGTGTCGCCCGCGCCCGGCAGCTCCGCCATCAGGGGCAGGATGTGGCGCGACGGCGTGTAGCTCGCGGTGACGTAGGAGAGGTCCACGAGCCCGTCTCGCACCGCGTCGAAGGTGCCGGGCGGGGCCGACGGGTGCTTCGGCAGCATGGTGAACTTGACGCGGCCGCCGGTGGCCTTCTCCACCTCGTTGGCCCAGCCCTGCACCACGACGCTGGTCAGGTGGTGCTGGGGCGACACCCACGAGGACATCGTGAGCGTGGTGGTCTGCGCGAGCGCGGGCGTGGCCGCGAGCGATCCCAGGGTCAGCGCGGCCAGTACGGCTCTCAGCACATTCGCCATGTGGTCTCCTCCTCGGGTGGGCGTGACGGGTCTCGGCGGGGCGTAGTGTAGCGCAGGTCCGCCGCCGCCGGGATACCCTTGCGCACGCCGCGGGGGCGCGGTAGAAGTGAGGCCGAGGAGGACGCCATGCCCAAGATCAAGCACATCGCGCTCTCGACCCCGGACCCGGAGAAGACCGCCAAGTTCTACGTGGACGTCTTCGGCATGAAGCAGATCGGGCGCGTGGACCACCCGGCGGTCAGCGGCTTCTTCCTCACCGACGGCGACCTCAACCTGGCGGTGCTGAACTTCAAGAACGACGCGGTGGCCGGGGTCGAGAAGGGGAAGGACTTCTCCGGGATCCACCACATCGGCTTCCAGGTGGACAGCCTGGAGGAGATCGCCCTGCGCCTGGCCGCGGCCGGCTCGGAGCGGCGCGACGACGTCAACGACGCCCTGGGTGTCGGCCGCGGGGAGCGCCGCTATGCGAACGTCGAGGTGAAGTACGGCGGCCCGGACGGCGTGATGGTGGACGTCTCCGAGACCGGCTGGGTCGGCGCCTCCGGCTTCCGTCCGCAGTAGCCCGCTCCCCGATGCCCAGGCGCGTCGAGGGCAAGGCGGCCATCGTCGTCGGCGGCGGCCAGACCCCGGGCCAGACGGTCGGCAACGGGCGGGCCGCCGCCATCGTGCTGGGCCGGGAGGGCGCGCGAGTGTGCGTGGTGGACCGGGCGCTCGGCTCCGCCCAGGAGACGGCGGACCTGATCACGAAGGAGGGCGGCGAGGCCTGGGCCTTCGCGGCCGACGTCACGCGCGAGGACGACGTCAAGCGCCTGATCGCGGCGGCGCTCACGCGCTTCGGGCGGGTCGACATCCTGCACAACAACGTGGGCGCGAGCCTGGCCCTGGGCGACGCGGTGGCCACCGACCTCACCGAGGAGGCCTTCGACCGGAGCCTCGCGGTCAACCTGAAGGCCACCTGGCTCACGTGCAAGCACGCCCTGCCCGCCCTGCGGGAGACGCACGGCTCGATCGTGAACATCGCGTCGATGGCCGCGCTGAACGCCTACCCGCTCGTGGGCTACAAGACCACCAAGGCCGCGGTGGTCGCCTTCACCGAGAACCTGGCCGCCCACAACGCGAAGTACGGCGTTCGCGCCAACTCGATCCTGCCCGGCCTCATGAACACCCCCATGGCCATCGAGGCGCGAGTGGCGGCCGGCACGCCGCGGGAAGAGGTGATCGCCTCGCGCGACCGCCGGGTCCCCCTCGGCCGGCGCATGGGCACCGGCTGGGACGTGGCCAACGCGGCGCTGTTCCTGCACTCCGAGGAGGCCGGCTTCATCACCGGGGTCTCGCTCATCGTGGACGGCGGCGAGAGCGTCGCCTGGGGCTCCTGATGGCGATGCCCGAGCTGCCGGAGAACGCCTACCGCGCGCGGGCCGAGCGCGGCGAAGTGCAGATCGGCACGTGGATCACGATGATCCGCACCCCCGCGGTGCTGACGCTCCTCCAGGCCGCCGGCCTCGACTACGCCCGGCTCGATCTCGAGCACTCCGCGTTCTCGATCGAGACGGTCGCCGACATGGCCGCGCTGGCGCGGGCGCTGAACTTCCCTCTCGTAGTCCGCCCGCCGGAGGGCAATCGCGAGTGGATCACGCGGCTGCTCGACGCCGGGGTGTGGAATCTCCATATTCCACAGGTCGAGAACGCCCAGCAGGCCGCGGAGGTGGTGGCGGCCACGCGCTACGCCCCGCGGGGCTCGCGCGGCATGTACGGCTCGGGCCCCCACACCGGCTACCGCGCGCGCCCGCCCGCCGAGCACCTGGCCACCGCCAACGCCCGCGTGCACGTCACCGCGATGCTCGAGAGCGGGCACGCCTTCGACCATCTCGACGCGATCGCGGCGGTCCCGGGCATCGACGCGCTCACGATCGGGCCCACCGACCTGGCCCAGGACCTGGGCGTCCTCGGCACCCCTTCCCAGTCCGAGGTCCTCCGCGAGCACCGGGTGCGCCTGGCCGAGGCGGCGCGCAAGCACGGCAAGACGGTGGCGATGGCGGTCGACACGATCGAGGCGGTGCGCGAGGTCATCGCGCTCGGGGCCACCATCGTGAACTACTCGTCGGACACGAACGTGCTGCGCTCGACCTACGCGGCCGCGGTCGCCGAGATCCGCAACCCAAAGGAGAAGGCATGAAGATCAAGGCGGTCAACGGTTTCGCGCGCATCCTCAAGTCCGAAGGCACCCCGTGGGTGAGCTGCTACCCGACGAGCCCGGTCAACAACGCGCTCGGCGAGGAGGGCATGCCCATCCTGATGATGGGCGAGGAGCGCTTCGCGGTCGCGGTGGCCGACGGCTTCTCGCGCGTCACCAACGGCAAGCAGATCGGGGTCTGCACCGTGATGGCCGGCCTCAACGCGGCGGGCATCCAGATGGCGTTCGGCGCCGTCGCGCAGGCGTGGGAGGACTCCTCGCCGATGCTGGTCATCGCGGAGGGCCTCGGCGTGGGGGCGAGCCGCCACACCCACTTCGACATGGCCGAGGCGTTCAAGCCGATCACCAAGTGGGTCGGCAAGATCGACCGGGCCGATCTCGTGCCCGAGTACACCCGCCGGGCCTACACGCATCTGCGCTCCGGCCGGCCCGGCCCGGTGCTGCTGCTGGTGCCGCGCGATCTCGGCGAGTACGACCCGGACGAGCATCCCTACACCCCGGTCAAGGGCTGGCGCTCCGGGCCCGATCCGGACGACATCAAGTCCGCGATCCGAGCCCTGCTCGCGGCCAAGGATCCCCTGCTCCACGTGGGCGAGGGCGTGTGCTACGCCGACGCCGCGGCGGAGCTGCTGCAGTTCGCGGAGGCGGCCCAGATCCCGGTGCTGACCACGCTGAAGGCCAAGGGCGTATTCCCGGAGAACCACCTCCTCTCCGTCGGCGTGCGCGGCTCGATGGCCGATCACTTCCTGCGCAAGTGCGACCTGCTCTTCTCGATCGGCTCGAGCCTATTCCCGGGCCGGTTCAGCCACGCGGTGCCCGACGCTTACCGGAAGACCATCGTCCAGTGCACGGTGGACACGCTCGACATCAACCGGAGTTACGAGACCCGGCACGCGGTGATCGGCGACGCCAAGCTCACGCTCCAGGCCCTGGTCCAGGAGCTTCAGAGCAAGGGCGCGCGCAAGAAGCCGGAGGTGCTGGAGGAGATCCGCGGGGCGCGCCAGGCCTTCAAGGACAAGTTCCGTCCGTGGCTCGAGTCCGACGAGACGCCGATCAACCCCTATCGCGTCTTCGGCGATCTGGCCAAGGTCCTCGACCCGAAGAACTCGTTCCTCACCGCCGACTCCGGCAATACCCGGGATCAGACCAGCACGGTGTACGAGGCCCAGATCCCGCGCGGGTACCTCGGCTGGGGCAACGTCTCCACCCTGGGCTTCAGCCTGGCCGGCGCGGTGGCGGCCAAGCTGGCCTTCCCGCAGCGGCAGTGCGTGCACGTCACCGGCGACGCGGGCGTCTGCTACATGATGGGCAACTTCGAGGCGGTCGCGCGCTACCAGATCGGCATCACCACGATCCACATCAACAACGGCGGCTACTCGGGCTACGGGCCGGGCTTCTGGGGCGAGGGCCACGACCCCTATACCTGGAAGGTGTCGGACCACGGCAGCGCGTGCATGGCCAGCATGGCGCGCGCGGTCGGCTTCCACGCCGAGGACGTGAGCCAGCCCGCGGAGATCATCCCCGCGCTCAAGCGCGCCTTCGACGAGAACGCCAAGGGGCGCCCCGCGTTCGTGGAGTTCATCTGCTCGCACCACCCGGTGCACGGCGGCTGGGTGCGCTAGACCGGATCATGCGTGAGCATATGCGCCCCCCTCACCCGGGTGAGGGGGCACCAGGACGTGAAACACGCGTTCATGAGTAGAGCAGGCTAGGCCCGGCCCGAGCAGGCGAAGGAGCACGACAATGGCAGACGTGGATGCGTTCTCGAGCGCGAGCAGCCTGCTGTCCGCCCTCCGTACCGGCGCGATCAGCGCGACCGAGCTGACCGAGCTCTACATCCGCCGCATCGAGCGGCACGACGGCCGCCTCAACGCGGTGGTGGTGCGCGACTTCGACCGCGCGCGACAGCAGGCGCGCGCCGCCGACCAGGCGCGGGCCCGGAACGAGTCGGCGCCGCTGCTCGGGCTGCCGATCACGCTCAAGGAGTCTATCAACGTCGCCGGCCTCGGGACGACCTGCGGGGTGCCGGACTGGAAGGGCTACGTCTCCCCGCACGACGGGCCCATCGCCGCGCGCACCCGCGCGGCCGGCGCGGTGCTGCTGGGCAAGACCAACGTGCCCCCCATGCTCGCCGACTGGCAGTCCGCCAATCCGATCTTCGGGCGCACCAGCAATCCCTGGGACCTCACCCGGACCCCGGGGGGCAGCAGCGGCGGCAGCGCGGCGGCCATCGCGGCCGGCCTCAGCGCCCTGGAGGTCGGCTCGGACATCGGGGGCTCGATCCGCGTGCCCGCGGTCTTCTGCGGCACCTACGGGCACCGGCCGAGCGAGACGCTGCTGCCGCGCAGCGGTCAGTTCCCCATGCCGCCCATGCCGAACGCGGCCACCGTGATGGGCGTGCAGGGCCCGATCGCCCGCAGCGCGGAGGACCTCGAGCTCGCGCTGGCGGTGCTGGCGGGCCCCGACGTGGGCGAGGACGTGGCGTGGAAGGTGTCGCTCCCGCCGGCCCGGCGCGAGCGCCTCGCCGACTTCCGCGTGGCGGTGCTGCCGCCGATCCCGTGGCATCGGGTGGACGAGCAGATCACCGCCGCGCTGCACGACCTGGCCGGCCGTCTCGCGAAGATGGGCGCGGTGGTGAAGGAGGCCCAGCCCGACGGCCTCGACGACCACCGGGAGTACCACGGCTTCTACCGCACCCTGCTGTCCGCGGTGACCGGCGCGCGGGTGGACGCCGAGACGCGCCGGCAGCGCATCGCGACTTTCCGGGGCGCGGGCGACGACCTCTCCCTGGCCGCCGCGCGGGGCCTCGAGGGCTCGGCGGGCGACTACCTCCTCTGGCACGGCCGCCGCGAGCAGCACCGCGCGGCGTGGCGCGCCTTCTTCCGCGAGTGGGACGTGTTGCTGGCCCCCGCCATCAACGTGCTCGCGTATCCGCACATCGAGCGCGCGTGGCCCGCCGACGATAGCGACCTCACGCTCACCTTCACGGTCAACGGCCAGCCGGTGCCGTATCTCCACGGGCTCTGCTACCCGGCGCTCTCCACGGTACCGGGCCAGCCCGCCACCGCGTTCCCGGCCGGCGTCTCGCGCGAGGGGTTGCCCGTCGGGCTCCAGGCGGTCGGGCCCTATCTGGAAGACCTGACGCCGATCCGCTTCGCGGCGCTGCTGGCCCGCGAGATCGGCGGCTTCCGCAAGCCGTCCGGCTACGATCAGTCCTGAGGAGGACCACGACGTGTCCGACCGCGAGACCCTCGAAGCGCTCAACCACGACTACATCAGCTCGGTCCAGCACCGCGACGTCCGCCGCTTCGACGAGATCCTGGCCGCGGAGTTCTACTGCTCCAATCCCGACGGCTCGCGCCGCTGGCTCGCGGTCTCCGCCCGCGTGACCCGGTGCTGACGATCGACGGGCACTGCGACCCGCGCTTCACCGCGGTCCGCGAGCAGTTCTTCCGGAACTTCACGGAGCGCGGGGACGCGGGGGCCGCCGTCTGCGTGTACCGGGACGGGGTCCGGGTGGTGGACTGCTGGGGCGGCCACGCCGACGCGGCCCGCGCACAGCCGTTCGGCCCCGACACCATCGTGAGCGTCGCCTCCACCACCAAGGGCATGGTGGCCCTCTGCGCCCACATGCTGGCCGAGCGCGGCAAGCTCCACCTGGACGCGCCGGTGGCGCGCTACTGGCCGGAGTTCGCGGCCGCCGGCAAGCCGGACATCCCGGTGCGCTGGCTGCTGAGCCACCGCGCGGGGTTGCCCGCGATCCGCCGGACCCTGCCTGCCGAGGCCCTGTTCGACTGGGAGGCGATGACCGAGGCCATCGCGGAGACCGCGCCCTGGTGGACGCCGGGCACGCGCCACGGCTACCACGCGATCACCTACGGACATTTGGTGGGTGAGATCATCCGTCGAATAGACGGCCGCACCGTCGGGACGTTCCTCCGCGACGAGGTCACCGCCCCGCTCGGCGCCGACTTCTGGATCGGCGTGCCCGAGGAGGCCGACGCCCGCGCCGCGGAAGTCCTGGCGCCTCCCCCGCCCGCCGCGGGCGAGGCGACGATCTGGGACACGATCCTCGCCGATCCGGAGTCGGTCTCCGGCCGCACCTTCCTGAATCCGCCGCGTACCCCGGACCTGGTCAACACGCGCGCGTGGCGCGCGGCCGAGATCCCGGCGGCCAACGGCCACGCCAGCGCCCGCGGAACGGCCCGCGTCTACGCCGCGCTCGCCCGCGGCGGCGAGCTCGACTCGGTCCGCCTGCTCGCCCCGGCCACCATCGAGCGCGCCATCGAGGAGCAGTCCCGGGGCCGCGACGCGGTGCTGACCCTGCCCACGCGCTTCGCCACCGGCTTCATGCTCGGCATGCCGGGTGGGATCTTCGAGTGCGGGCCCGGTCGGCGCACCTTCGGCCATCCGGGCCGCGGCGGCTCGATCGGCTTCGCCGACCCGGACGCGCGCATCGGCTTCGGCTACGTCACCAACCAGTACGTGACCGGCACCGTGAAGCATCCCGACCGCCGCGTCGCGAGCCTCGTGGACGCGGTCTACGCGGCGCTCCGATGAGCCCGGCCTTGGCGCTATCGGCCCCCGACTGCCTGCCCCGCGACGCGGACCGCGCGCTCCTGATAGGCCGTGCGTGGTCGCCCGCCGAGGACGGCCCCTGCGTCGTCGCGGTGCGCGGCGACGAAGTGGTGGATCTGACTCGCACCTATTTGACGACCAGCACCCTCTTGAACGTCGCCACGCCCGCCGACGTGCGCGCCGCGATCAAGGCCGCGCCGGGGCTCGCCACGTTGGAAGCCCTGGCCGCCAACAGCGTGGAGGGCGCGCGCGACGCCGCGAAGCCGTGGCTCCTGGCGCCCGCGGACCTGCACGCGGTCAAGGCCAGCGGCGTCACGTTCGTGGCGAGCATGCTCGAGCGCGTGATCGAGGAGCGCGCCAAGGGCAATCCCGCCCTGGCCGACGGGGCGCGGCGGGAGATCCAGGCCATCGTCGGGCCCGATCTGCGCGGCATCAAGCCCGGCTCGCCGGAGGCCGCGCGCATCAAGGAGGTCCTGGTGGCCAAGGGCATGTGGTCGCAGTACCTCGAGGTCGGCATCGGGCCGGACGCGGAGCTATTCAGCAAGTGCCCGCCGATGGCCGCGGTGGGATCGGGCGCGCGGGTGGGCGTGCACCCGGCCTCGGTGTGGAGCAATCCCGAGCCGGAGCTGGTGCTGGTGATCAACCGCGACGGGGCCATCGTGGCGGTCACCCTCGGCAACGACGTGAACCTGCGCGACGTGGAGGGCCGGAGCGCGCTGCTGCTGGGGCGCGCCAAGGACAACAACGCCTCGTGCGCGATGGGGCCGTTCTTCCGGCTGCTCGACGAGCGTTTCACCCTGGACTCGGCCAGGCGGGTCACGTTCGAAACGGTCGTACAGGGCGCGGACGGCTTCCGGATCTCGCACATGACCCAGGTCGCCGAGATCAGCCGCGACCTGACCGAGCTGGCCGGCCAGGCCATCGGGAAGTACCACCGCTATCCGGACGGCCTCGTGCTCTTCATCGGCACCATGTTCGCGCCGGTGGCCGACCGCGGGGCGCCGGGCAGCGGCTTCACCCACAAGTCGCGCGACACCGTCAGTATCTACTCACCCCAGATCGGGCGCTTGGTCAACGAGGTCGTGGCTTGCGACGCGGCCGAGCCGTGGTCCTTCGGGACGGGCGCCCTGATGACGAGCCTCGCCCGGCGCGGGCTGCTGCGCGCCTGACCGGCTTCGCGGCGCCCTTGCCGAGCGGGGCTGCGCTGACCAGGACGAAGACAACCAAGCTGGGCTGATCGCCCCGATTGCTCCAGGCGTGATTGGTGCCACGCTGCACGAGCGTGTCGCCGGCCCGCATCAGCGTTTCCCCCTCGTCCATCAGCGCCCAGATCTCCCCCGACAGCACGATGGCGTAGTCCACCGTGTCCGTCCGGTGCATGGCGGGGTGCCGCGAGGCGTCCGGGTCCATGGTGTGGCTGGCGCCCATCGCCCGGAAGGCGGCCTGGCGATCGAAGCCGCCCCCCGCCGCGTCGGGTGGGAACTCGACGATCCGGAAGATGGTGCCCTTCATGGGCGGCTCGAGCGACATGCGGCGCTTGGCCGCGTCCGCGCTCCCCGCGTTGGACGCGGGCGCGCCCTCGCTCACCCATAGATCGGTGAGCGCGAAGTCGGGGCGGCCCGGCAGCGCGAGCACGTGAGGCGACGGGCCGTCGCTCACGATCACGGAGCGGCCCTGGGCATTGTGACCGGTCACGATGCGGCGAATCGGCTGGATCATGGCGTCACCTCAGCCCGGGACTATACACGTACCCTCTCCCCTCTGGGGAGAGGGCAGGGTGAGGGGCCTTACTCCTCGAACCGCGCGAGCCGCCTCAGCTCGGGGAAAAGGACCATCCAGAGCCCGGCCACCGCGACGGTCCCGACACCCCCCAGCAGCACCGCGGGCACGGCGCCCAGCAGTGCGGCGGCCACCCCCGACTCGAAGGCGCCGAGCTGGTTCGAGGTGCCGGTGAAGAGCGAGTGCACCGCGCTCACCCGGCCGCGCATCGCGTCCGGGGTACGGAGCTGCGCGAGCGAGAGGCGGATGACCATGCTGACCACGTCGGCCGCGCCGAGCACGGTGAGCGCGATCAGCGAGAGCACGAAGTTGGTGGAGAGGCCGAAGACCACGGTGGCCACCCCGAACACGACCACCGAGCGGAACAGGGTCGGCCCGAGCCGGCGCTCGAGCGGGTAGCGCGCCAGGAAGACCGACGTGGCGAGCGCGCCCACCGCGGGCGCCGACCGCAGCACCCCGAGCCCGACCGGGCCCACGCCCAGGATGTCCTTGGCGAACACGGGCAGGAGCGCGGTGGCGCCGCCCAGCAGCACCGCGAAGAGATCGAGCGACATGGAGCCCAGCAGGACCCGCCGGCCGAAGATGAACGCCACCCCGGAGAACACGGTCTCGAGCGTGAGCGGCTCGCGCGGGCGCACGACGCGCGCGACGCGGATCGCCGCCGCGAGCGCGCCCGCCAGGACGAACATCGCGCCGGCGGTGAAGTAGGCGGGCCCCGGCCCGAACGCGTAGAGCAGGCCGCCCAGGGCGGGGCCGACGATCTGGGCGGTCTGCCCCGCCGAGATGACCCAGGCCATCGCGGGCGCGATGAGCGAGCGGGCCACGACCTCGGGCACCAGCGCGGTCATCGCCGGGTTCTCGAAGGCCTGGGCGGCGCCGAGCACGGCCACCAGGGCGAAGATGCTCCCCCGGCTCTGCCAGCCGGCGAGGGCGCCCAGCGCGAGCGCGGCGGCGGCCGCCGCCTTCACGATCTCGCACACGATGACGATGACGCGCCGGTCGCAGCGATCGGCCACCTGCCCGACGACCAGCGTGAGCAGGACCATCGGCACGAACTGCACGAGGCCGACGAGCCCGAGGTCGAGCGCGCGGCCGGTCAGCTCGTAGAGCTGCCAGCCCACCGCGACCCCCAGCATCTGGAAGCCCACGGTGGCCAGGACCCGGGAGGACGACAGGAAGGCGAACGGCGGGTGGAGCAGGAGCGACCGCGACGGCTCGCAGATCGCGCGGGCCTCTAGCCTGCTCTATTCACGAACGCGTGCTCGGCGTCCGATGCGCCCCCTCACCCTGGCCCTCTCCCCCTTCGGGGGCGAGGGGATCGAACGACCCCCTCTCCCTCGGCGAGGGAGCGGGTCGGGGTGAGGGTGGCGCCTGTGTTCACGCATGATCCGCCCCTAGCGGTTGGCCCGGGCCAGCACCGCGTGCAGGAGGACGTTCACGCCCGGCGAGGTGTAGTCGAGCTCGGCGTGCTCGGCCTCGTTGTGCGAGATGCCGTCGCGGCACGGGGTGAAGATCATCGCGGTGGGCGCGATCCGCGAGACGTAGTAGGCGTCGTGGCCGGCCTGGCTCAGGATGTCCCGGTGGGCGACGCCCTGCTGCGCGGCCGCGTCCCGGATCAGCCGGATGCAGCCGGGATCGAAGCGCTCGCTGCCGAACTGCCACTCCCCCGCGATCGCCATCTCCACGTTCGCGCGCCGCGCGCACTCGGGGAGCGCCGCCTTGACCTCGGCCCACATCTGGTCGGCGACCGCGCGCTCGGCGTGGCGCACGTCGCACGTGACCTGGGCGTACTCCGCGAGGATCCCGGCCTTGTTGGGCCAGGCCACCAGGCGGGCCACCGTGGCCTTGCCCTCGGTCGCGTGGTACTTCCAGCCGATGTCGTTGACCGCGACCGCCAGCATCGCCGCGCCGACCAGCGCGTTGCGCCGACGGTCCATCGGGGTCGGCCCGGAGTGGGCGGTCTCACCGTGCACGTCCACGTGCATGCCGTGAGCCGCGTAGCCGCCCACCACGATGCCGACCGGCACCGCCTCGCGGTCCAGGATCGGGCCCTGCTCGATGTGCAGCTCGAAGTAGGCGTCGATGCTGCGGCCGCCGACCGCGGCCTTGCCGTTGTAGCCGATGCGCTCGAGCTCGGCGCCGAACTGCTTGCCGTCGTCGTCGCGCAGGGCGAGCACCCAGTCCACGTCGAACACCCCCGCGAAGGCGCCGGAGGCGACCATGGGCGGCGTGAACCGGGCGCCCTCCTCGTTGGTCCAGCACACCAGCTCGAGCGGCCGCTTGGTCCGCACGCGCCGGTCGTCCAGCGTGCGCAGCACCTCGAGCCCGGCCAGCACGCCCACGATGCCGTCGTACTTGCCGCCCGCGAACTGGGTGTCGAGGTGGCTGCCCATCAGCACCGGCGGCAGGTGATCGTCGGTGCCCGGCCGCCGCGCGAAGATGTTGCCGACCCGATCCACCGCCATCGTGCAGCCGGCCTCGGTGCACCAGGTGATGAACAGATCGCGCATCTCCTTGTCCGCGTCGCTGAGGGCCAGCCGGCGGAGGCCGCCCGCCTTCCCGGGGCCGATCTCACCCGAGCGCATGACGGTGGACCAGAAGCGCGGGGCGTCGATGCGGATCGATTCGGATGCGGACATGGCTCGCGCCCTCCCGGCGCGCTCCGGTCTTACCCTGCCGCGGGAGAGCCTGTCAACCGCCTTGACACCCGCCGCCGATCGGCCAATATGGCCTCGCCGCTGAGGCGGCCGCCGCCGTGCACTACGTCGATCCGTCCACCGGGCAGAACTATCCTCTGGCCGAGGCGCGCTGGCGCGCCGACAACGGCCATTACCTGAACCTCGCCCCCGGCCCCGGGCTGAGACGGAGCGACATCGACCCCGCGCGCCGCTCGGTGTGGCGCTACGCCCGCGGGCTCCTGGTCGGCGTCGAGCACGCGGTGAGCCTGGGCGAGGGCTGGACGCCGCTGCTCCCCGGCGAATGGCACGGCGCGCCCGTCCACTACAAGCTCGAGTTCATGATGCCCACCGGCTCCTTCAAGGACCGCGGCATGACCGTCATGGTGAGCTATCTCAAGAGCCGCGGCGTCACCCGCTTGCTGGAGGATTCGTCGGGCAATGCGGGGGCCTCGCTCGCGGCCTACGCGGCGGCGGCCGGCCTCGGTTGCCGCATCCTGGTGCCGGAGACCGCGTCCTATCCCAAGATCGCCCAGATCGCGGCGTGCGGGGCCGACGTGGTGACGATCAAGGGCTCGCGGCAGGACGTGGCGGAGGCGGCGCTGCGCCAGACCAGCGACCCGGGCAACGCGACGTTCTACGCGAGCCACAACTGGCAGCCCTACTTCGTGGAGGGCGTGAAGACCCTCGCCTACGAGCTGTGGGAGCAGGCCGGCTTCCGCGCCCCCGACAACGTGGTGGTCCCGCTCGGCTACGGCAGCAACGTGCTGGGCGCCGAGCGCGGCTTCGACGAGCTGCTGCGCGCGGGCGAGATCGCGCGCCGGCCGCGGCTCTTCGGCGTGCAGGCCGCGCGCTGCGCGCCCTACGCCGCCGCGTTCCGCGCGGGGGTCGAGCACCTCGTGGCCGCCGAGATCGCGCCCACCGTCGCGGAGGGGATCGCGACCCCCCGCCCCACGCGCGTGGCGGAGGTGCTGCGGGCCATCCGCGGCACCGGCGGCAGCATCGTGGCGGTGGAGGAGGCGGAGATCGTCCCCGCCCTCCGCGACCTGGCGCGCCGCGGCCTCTACGTCGAGCCCACCTCCGCGGTGGCGGCGGCCGGTCTCGGCCGGCTGCTCGGCTCGGGCGTGATCCGGCCGCAGGAGCACACCGTGCTGGTCCTCACCGGCTCCGGGCTCAAGGCTGCCGCCACCATCGGCGAGCTGCTCAAGCTGGGCGCGCGCGCCGGATAGCTCCCGCCCCATGCGCATCGTTGTGATCGGCGATGTCGGCTCCCGCCACGTCGGGGATGACGCCATGTTCGAGGTCGCGCTCGCGCGGCTGCGGGCGCGCTGGCCGGAGGCCGAGATCATCGCCATGTCGTGCGACCCGGAGGCGACGGCCGCCCAATTCGGGACCGCCTCGGTCACGCTGCCCGGCCACGACCGCCCGGATGAGCCGGGCGCGCTCTTCTGCTTCCAGCGGGCCCTGGACGTGGCCGCAGACGGTGCCGCCGGCGCCTGGCTCCGCGAGATCGACGATCTGCACGACGCCGCGGCCGCCATCCGCAGCGCGGACGCGCTCGTCATCGCCGGCGGCGGCAACGTCAATGCGCGCTGGCCGAACCTGGCCTATGGGCGCGCCGCCGCGCTCGCCATCGCGCACGCGCACGGCGTCCCGGCGACGCTCACCAGCCAGACATTCGGGCCGCAGCTGACGACGACCCAGCGGATCGTCCTGGGCGACGTCCTGGGTCGCGCCGAGATCATCGGCGTCCGAGAGCCGTCCAGCGCGGCGCTGCTCGCGGAGCTCGGCATCTTGGATGGGCGCCTCAGCCATCAGCCCGACGATGCGCTCGCCATCGCGCCGCGTCCGGTCCCCCGATGGCGGTTCGGCCCCGGCCGCCCGGTCATCATGGCGACCCTGGGCCCGAGCGCGGACGTGGAGTTTCCGATCGACCTTCAGCTGGCGGTCCTGGAGCGCATCGTCGCCCTCGCCGACCGGGAGAATGCCGTCGTCGCGCTGTGCCCGCATACCACGCTCGATGTGACTCGTCACGAGCAGCTCGCGGCGAAGCTCCATCGACGCGATCGGGTTCGCCGGCTGCCGCTCCATGGCGCGGCCCAGACCCGCTGGCTGGTCGGGGCGGCATCGCTCGTGGTGACGACCCGCTACCACTCGCTCGTCTTCGCCCTGGCCGCCGCGGTGCCGGCGATCGGCCTTCATCACGGCGCCTACACGCGCACGAGGGTGGCCGGTGCTCTGGGCCATGCCCGCGTCGATGGCTTCGACCTCGACCTCGAGCACGCGGCGGAGCGTATCGACGAGGTGCTGGCCCGGGCGGTGCGCGACCGGGCCGCGCTGACCCGGACACTCGAGAGCGCGCGCGCGGTCGCGCTCGCCGATCTCGACACCCACTGGGAGAAGCTCTACGCCTCGATCGCGCCCGCCGCCCAGGCGCCGCGCGGCCGCCGTTCGCGCGCCGCGTTGCCCAGCAAGCGGGCCGCGGTCGCGGTGCCCTCGCTCTCCCTCGCGATCGACCCGCTTCGCATCGAAGGGGCCGAGGCCATCGCCACCGCGCGCCTCGAGGGCGAAGGGCTGCCGCCGGCGGAGGTGTTCTTCCGCTTCCCGGCCGACGCGGCCGACCCGGCCGTCCTTGGAGACGCCTTTCTACTGGCCTTCCTGTTTCCGGTCATGAAGCTCGGACGCGACCTGCACGTTCGTTCCCGCGTGTCGCCCTCGCTGATCGAGACTCTCGCGGAGTACCAGAGCGTCTGGCATTGCTGGCGGCCGGCGACCTACCGCCGGGTCCAGATCACGGCCGATTCGCTGCTCGAAGGGCCGCCCGCCCGCGAGCGCGCGACGCTCTTCGGCTTCTCGTCCGGGCTCGACAGCAGCTACACCGCGTGGAAGCTCAACCACGACGGCAGACGGGCGGCGGGCGCGCTCGTTCTCGGCTACAACATCCCGCTGTCCGATCACGAATCGGGAGCGGCGTTGCGTGACGACGCGGCCAGGACCCTCGCGTCGCGCGGCATCGAGCTCATTCCGGTGGCAACCAACTGGCGCCTGACCTTCGCGAAGATCAGCTGGGACGACACCTTCGGGATCATGGTGGCCGCGGTCCTGACGATCCTGTCGGGCCGGTTCAGTGACGGGCTCATCGCGGCCTCGGACGATCTCCGCCGCTTCTCCCTTCCGAAGGGATCGTACGTGGCGATCGATCCGTTGCTCGGCTCGGCGCGATTTCCCATTCGTCAGCACGGCGTCGACGCGCCGAGGCTCGCGAAACTCGCGGCGGTCGCGACGTGGCCCGAGGCGTTCGACGCCTTGCAGGTGTGCTGGATCCACAGCCGCGCCACGAACTGCGGGCGTTGCATCCGTTGCTTGAGCCTGGCGACCGCCTGCGCGGCCCTGGATCTGCCGCGGCCGCGCAGCCTGCCCGACGAGCGGTTCGAGCGCGCTGCCTTCAAAGGATCGCACGCCATCCCCAACCGGGCTTCGTTCGTCGAGGATACGATGCGAGCCGCCGCCCTGACCGGTGCGAAGGATCCGCGCCTCGGCGAGCTGGCCCGGGTGCTGGCCGAATGGCGGTCGATCGGGCCGGACCGGGTCGAGCGGCAACGAATCGGCGACGTCATGGCCGCCCACCACCGCGCCAAGGACCGATGGGGCAGGCTCGCGAACCGCGTCGACCGGCTGATGGGAAGCACGGCGTGGCGGCACCATCTGCGCCCCGCGATTCGCGCGATCCGCCGCCGGAGCTGATCGACCATCGCACCCGCGAGAGGCCGCCCCGCGGTTGACGGGGCCCGCGTTTCGTGAAAGGGTGGGCGCCATGCCGGCCCGGAGCGGAGCCGAGTACGTCGAGTCGATCAAGAAGCAACCGCCGCGCGTCTACCTGGGCGGCCGGCGCGTCGCCGACGTGACCGCCGAGCCCATCTTCCAGGAGCCGATCCGGGCCATCGCCGAGCAGTACGACATGCAGCGGGACCCGGCCTACCGCGACGTGATGACGTACCCGTCGCCGACCACCGGGCAGCCGGTGTCCACGTCGTTCCTGATCCCCTACTCGCGCGAGGACCTGGTGCGCAAGCGCAAGCACTTCAAGCTGCGCGCGGACCACAACTTCGGCTTCATGGGGCGCTCGCCCGACTTCATGAACCAGTTCGTCACCGGCTGGCATCTCATGGCCGACCGCTTCGCGCGCGCGGGGGCCCGCTTCGGGGAGAACGCCGCCCGCTACTACGAGCACGTGCGCGAGCGCGATCTCTTCCTCACCCACATGCTGATCAATCCCCAGATCGACCGCAGCAAGACGTCCGCCGAGCAGGAGGATCCCTACTTCCACCTGGGCCGGGTGCGCGAGACGCCCGAACGGCGTCATCGTGCGCGGGGCCAAGATGCTCGGCACCATGGCCCCGATCACGGAGGAGGTCGCGGTGATCCCGTTCGGCGGGGTGGCCCCGGGCGACGACGCCTACGCCCTCGCCTTCGGCATCCCGGCCTCCACCCCCGGGCTCACGTTCATCTGCCGGGAGACGGTGTCTCCGCTGCCCCGCTCGCGCTTCGACCATCCCCTGTCGAGCCGCTTCGAGGAGATGGACTGCATCGCGGTGTTCGAGGACGTGCTGGTGCCGTCGGACCGGGTCATGGTGGACGGCAGTCCGGGCAGCGCCCAGATCATCAACACCCTGGGCGCCGACTACGGCGCGCTGCTCAACGTGCAGACGTCCGCCCGCATGCTGAGCCAGCTCGAGTTCTTCTGCGGCCTCGCCATGAAGGTGGCCGACACCATCGGCATCACCGGCTTCCTCCACGTGCAGGAGAAGCTGGGCGAGATGCTGAGCCAGATGGAGATCGCGCGCGCGGTCTTCTACGGCGCCGAGGCCATGGCCCAGAAGCTGCCGAGCGGGGTGTGGGTGCCGGGCGGCCACGGGCTGCGCGCGTTCCACCTGCAGACCGGCAAGGTCTACAGCCGGTTCGTCGAGATCGTGCAGACCCTGGCCGCGGGCGGCTTCTTCTATGCCCCGAGCGAGGCCGATCTGCGGAGCCCGGAGCTCCGCCCCTACATCGACCGCTACGTGCGCGGCCGCGCCGGCGTCTCCGCCGAGGAGCGCATCGCGCTCTTCAAGCTCGCGTGGGACGTCACCGGCGAGGCCTTCGCCCAGCGCATGGCGCAGTACGTGCGCTACTACTCGGGCGACCCGATCCGGCTCACCGCCGGATTCTACGCGCAGTACGACAAGGGCCCGCTCCTCGAGCTGGTCGAGCGCGCGCTCGGGCGGCGCGAGGGCGTGCCGCTGCCGATCACCCCGGACGACCCGGGCGCGCCCATCCCCTACCAGCCGGACACCCGGGGCATGGCCGGCACCTACGCGGCGACCTCGCTGCCGCGCTCAAGCTAGCGGGGCCCGGAGCACACAGTAAGGCTTCGCCAACCGGATCGATCGCATCCTGGCCGGGAGCCACCACCATCTGCGCAACACGCACGACGTCGTGACCCACGCCTGGCAGGTGGACGAGCTGGAGGCGATCCCCGATCTCTACGCTCCGCGCCGCACCGTGCTGGAGGCGCTGATCCCGGCCATCGCGTCGAGAGTCAAGCCGGTCGACTACCGTCAGGCGCGGGCCGGGGTGACCACGTTCGCGGGCGCGCTCGATGAGGGCCGCCCGTTCGAGGCGGAGTTCATCCACCAGCATCTGGACGCGTACCTGGACGAGCTCGACCTGCGCGACGAGGGCCTCAGCGCCCTGAACTTCTTCTTCTAGCCGGGGCGCAGCCCCCTTCCGAGTTCCTAGCCCGGTTCATTCACGAACGGGCGCGGGGGGGGGGGGGGGGGGGGGGGGGGGGGGGGGGGGGGGGGGGGGGGG
>JBBDXN010000124.1:0-17740 GCA_040902305.1 Candidatus Rokuibacteriota bacterium
CTCCTGCATCAGCACCGCCTGCGCGGGCACGATGTTGGAGACGCCGGGGGCGAGCTCGATGCGCCCGAAGTTCGTCACGCTCCGCCCGCTGCCCTTCTTGACGATGTGCTCGCGCGCCTTCAGCGCGTACTCGCAGGCGGCCAGGAAGGCATCCTTGCGCCACGCCATCGGCGTGGTGCCCGCGTGGTCCGGCTCGCCGATGAACGTGAGGCGGTTGCGCCGGATCCCCACGATGCCCTCCACCAGCCCGATGGGCACGCGCGCCGCCTCGAGATGCGGCCCCTGCTCGATGTGCAGCTCGACGTAGGCGTGGAGCGTCCGCGGATCGCAGCGCGCCTCCGCCACCCGGCCGGCGTCGTACCCGGCCCGGGCCATCGCGTCCACGAGCCGGATCCCGTCCACCGCCTGGAGCGTCGGGACCTGGGCCAGGTCGAGCTTGCCGGTGAAGGCGCGCGAGCCGAACAGGCTGCCGTAGCGGCCTTCCTCGTCGCTCCAGGCCACCACCGCCAGCGGCCGGCGCGTCTCGAGCCCGGTCGCCTTGATGGTCTGCAGGCACTCGAGCCCGGCCAGCACGCCCAGGGCGCCGTCGAGCGGGCCGCCCTCCGGCACCGTGTCGATGTGGGAGCCGGTCAGCACCGCCGCCCCCTCGCCGCGAAGGGAGCCGAACGTGTTGCCCGCCGCGTCCACCCGGGTCTCGAGTCCGGCCTCGGCCATCCGCGCGAGCAGCCACGCGCGCGCTTCCTCGTGGGGCGGGCTCCAGCAGGAGCGGGTGATGCCGCGGCCGCCCGGGTTGCGGCCGTAGGCGGAGAGCGCCTCGATGTGGCCTTTCAAGCGGGACAAGGAGATGCCGGTGGTCGCCATGGCCGCCGCGAGTATACTCCACCCTCTTGACACTTTCTCGCGCGGGCTCGTATCATCGTACTGAACCTTCGTTCAGCCTCACCCCGGTTAACCAACTAGCGGCCCATGAGCGGTGGGAGGATGTATGGACTTCACGCTGACCCCTGAGCAGACCTCCTTCCGCGACGAAGTGCGCGTCTGGCTGTCCCGGAACATGCAGAAGGACGGGGTGGCGCGTCTTCGCAAGGGCTCGGACATCCCGCGGCCCGAGGCCTACGAGATGCTGCGGCAGTGGCAGCGGCAGATGTACGAGGCCGGCCTCGTCGGCCTGACCTGGCCCAAGGAAGCGGGCGGCCGCGGCCTGACCTTCATGGAGGAGATGATCCTCCAGCAGGAGATGGCGCTCGCCAAGGCCCCGCCGGTGCTCAACATCCTGGCCATCGGCATGGCCGGGCCCACCATCATCGCCTACGGCACCGACGAGCAGAAGAAGCGCTACCCGCCCAAGATGCTCTCCTGCGAGGAGATCTGGTGCCAGGGCTACTCCGAGCCCAACGCGGGCTCCGATCTGGCGTCGCTCCAGACGCGCGCGGAGAAAGACGGCGACCACTACGTCATCAACGGCCAGAAGGTGTGGACGTCGCTCGCCCACGTGGCGGACTGGATGATGCTGCTGGCCCGCACCGATCCGAGCGCGCCCAAGCACAAGGGCATCACCTACTTCCTGCTCGACATGAAGAGCCCCGGCGTCGCCGTGAAGCCGCTCAAGCAGATGACCGGCGACGCGGAGTTCAACGAGGTCTACTTCGACAACGTCCGCGTCCACGAGTCGCAGATCCTGGGCGGCCTCGACAACGGCTGGACGGTCGGGCTCACCACCTTGATGTACGAGCGGCTCGCGCTGGGCTTCGGCCTGCAGGTGCGCCTGCGCATCGCGCTCGACAGCCTGATCGACATGGCGCGCGGCGTCAAGAAGAACGGGGTGCCGGTCACCCAGGACCCGGTGATGCGGCAGAAGCTGGCCCAGATGTGGATCGACACCGAGGTCTTCAAGTACACCGGGGCGCGCGCGATCACCAAGCTTCTCAAGGGCGAGCTGCCCGGCCCCGAGGCTTCCGCGGGCAAGATGATGTGGGTGGAAGGCCACCAGCGCGTGCAGGAGCTGGCCATGGAGATCCAGGGCCCGTTCGGCCAGCTCACCCACGGCAGCGAGTGGGCGGTGGCGGACGGCCTCTGGCAGCACACCTTCCTGCGCTCGCGGGCCAACTCCATCGAAGGCGGCACCACCGAGATCCAGCGCAACATCATCGGCGAGCGCGTGCTCGGCCTCCCGAAAGGCTAGGTCATGAATTTCGGCTTCAACGAAGAGCAGGAGCTGTTGCGGAACACCGCGCGGAAGTTCTTCGAGAACGAGTGCGGCTCCGACACGGTGCGGCGACTCATGGAGACGCCGGAGGGCATCAGCCCCGAGCTGTGGAAGAAGCTGGCCGAGCAGGGCTGGCTGGGCCTGATCTATCCCGAGCAGTACGACGGCATCGGACTCGGGCTGGTGGACCTGGTCGTGCTCATGGAGGAGATGGGCCGCGCGGTGGCGCCGGGCCCGTATTTCTCCACCGTGCTGCTGGGGGGGCTCGCCCTCCTCGAAGCGGGGGGCGAAGGGCAGAAGAAGGAGTGGCTGCCGAAGATCGCGGCGGGCGACAAGCGGGTCGCGCTCGCCTGGATGGAGCCGAGCGCCCAGCTCGGTCCCGCCGGGGTGACGCTGACCGCGGTGGAGAAGGGCGGCAAATACACCCTCTCGGGCACCAAGCTCTTCGTGCACGACGCCCACACCGCGGATGCCCTCGTGGTGGCCGCGCGGACGCGGCCGGGGGCGGGCGCCGACGGCGTCTCGCTCTTCCTCGTGCCCAGGGGCACCCAGGGCCTCGAGGTGACCTTGCTGCCCACCATGGACCAGACCCGCAAGCTCTGCGAGGTCGCGTGCTCCGACGTCACGGTGGGCGCCGCCGCGCTGCTCGGCGCGGCCGGGGCGGGCTGGGCGCCGCTCAGCCGCGTGCTCGACCGCGCCACGGTGGCCCTCTGCGCCGAGATGTGCGGGGGGGCCCAGAAGGTGCTCGACATGACGGTGGAGTACGCGAAGATCCGCCAGGCCTTCGGCCGGCCGATCGGCTCCTACCAGGGCGTCAAGCACCGCGCGGCCGACATGCTGGTCGACGTGGAGAACAGCAAGTCCATCACCTACTACGCGGCCTGGGCGCTGGACGAGGATTCCCCCGAGGCGCCGCTGGCCGTGAGCATGGCCAAGGCCTACGTCTCCGACGCCTACCGGCGCGTCTCCGCGGCGGGCATCCAGCTCCACGGCGGCATCGGCTTCACCTGGGAGCACGATCTGCACCTCTACTTCAAGCGCGCGAAGGGCTCGGAGTTCACGTTCGGCGACGCCACCCATCATCGCGAGCGGGTGGCGCAGCTGGTGAACCTGTAGCGGATGTCCGGGCCTTTGCCGGCCGCTCAAGAAGGTCCAGACGCGAGGCGGCGCCCGAGAGCCGCGCGCGAGCCGTACTCTCGGTACGTTGAGCGTGCGGCCGAGGGCGCCGCACTCCCGCAGGCTGGGCCTTTCTCAGCGGCCTGCTCCCCATGATCAAGCGGGTGCGGAAGCACGTGGGCCGGTGGATGCGGCGCGATCCGCGCGAGGCGCCGCCCGACGCGCTCCTCTTCGCCGACCACGAAGAGATCCAGGACATCGCCCGCCAGATCCGCCGCACCAAGGTGGAGATGGATCGCTCGGTCCTGTCGATGCGGAGCTGGGCCCGTGACCTCGGCCGGCGGCTCGCGGAGGCCCCGCGCGGGCTCTCCCGCAACGAGGACCTCCGCGCGCTCGGCGAGACGGTGGGCGGCCTCGCCCACAACTTCAACAACTCCCTCGCTGCCATCCTCGCCTATACCGAGCTGATGCTGCGCGAGAGCGAGTCGGACGCGGCCCGCCGCCGGTTGATCGTCATCCGCGACGTGGCCCTGGAGGCCTCCGCGACGGTCCGTAAACTGCAGGAGTTTGTCTCGCGCCAGCCCCAGACCGCCTTCGGCCCGGTGGGCCTGCCCGCGGTCATCGCGGAAGCGCTCGAGCTGACCGCGCCCCGCTGGCGCGACGAGGCGGAGCGCAAGGGCACCGTCATCACGGTGAGCCAGGACATGGAGGCCCTGCCGCCGGTGGAGGGTAATGCCTTCGAGCTGCGCGACGCCCTCGTGCGCCTGATCCACAATGCGGTCGACGCCATGCCCAAGGGCGGCGCGCTGGCGATCCGGGCCGCCGCGGAGGCCTCGGGCTGGGTGGTCGTCGAGGTGCGCGACACCGGCGTGGGCATGTCGGTGGAGACGCGCCGGCGGCTGGCCGAGCACGCCCGGAGCCTGCAGCCGGGGCGGGGGCCGGGGCAGGGATTGGCCGAGGTCTACGACATCGTCGAGCGCCACGGCGGCAGCGTGGCCATCGACAGCGCGATCGGCCAGGGCACCACGGTGCGGCTCCGGCTGCACGCCAGCCGCTTCCAGATCATCCCCGCCTCCGTAGGGCCCGCCTCCGTAGGGCCGGCCGAGCGGCAGGTCCTGCCCGAGCACGCCGCGCGCGTGCTGCTGGTGGACGACGACCCGCGGCTGCTGACCGTCCTGTCGGACGTGCTGCGCGGCGAGGGTCACGCCATCACCACCGCCGCCAACGGGGAAGAGGCGCTGGCCGTCTTCGACCCCGGCGCCCACGATGTGGTCATCACCGATCTCGGGATGCCCAAGATGAACGGCTGGGAAGTGGCCGAGCGCATCAAGACCCGCTCGCCCGCGACCGCGGTGTTCATCCTCACCGGCTGGGGCGAAGGGGTCTCGGCGCACGAGTCCATGCAGTTCGTGGATCGCGTGATCGCCAAGCCGGTGTCCGCGGAGGCGCTGCTCGATCAGCTCGCCGGTCTCACCCGCTCCGTCCCGCCCGCGTGACCTCCGCTCCGTCTGCGCCCATCACTCCGCGCCCCGCCGCCTCCGTGCTCCTCGTGCGCCCGGGCGCGGCCTGCCCGGTCGAGGTCTACATGATCCGGCGGCAGAAGAGCATGCGCTTCCTGGGTGGCTTCTACGCCTTCCCCGGCGGGAAGGTGGAGCCCGCCGACGGCTCCGAGGAGGCGCTGGGTCGCTGCCACGGCGTCTCGGCGACGGCCGCGCTCACCGCCTTCCCGGCCGCCGACGGCATCCCGCCGCTCGCCTTCTGGGTCACCGCCGCGCGCGAGCTGGTCGAGGAGACCGGGCTGCTCGTGGGCTGCGACGCCGAGGGCCGGCCGGTCGACACGCGGGACGCCGGCGTGCGCAATCGGGTGGAGCGCCTCCGTCACGCGCTGGTCGCTGAGGAGGCGCCCTTCCACGTGCTGCTCGCGCGCGAGGGCTGGCACCTCGACGTGGCGCCGTTCCGCTACCTCTCACACTTCATCACGCCGCCGTCGAGCCCCATCCGGTTCACCGCGCGCTTCTTCCTCGCCCCGGTGCCCACCGCGCAGGAGCCGCGCCTGCTGGGTGGGGAGGCCTCCGAAGGCTTCTGGATCGATCCCGCCGAGGGGCATCGCCGCTTCCTCGCGGGCCTGATGCCGATGGCCGAGCCCGCCGACTGCGGGCTCGGCTACATCGCGGGTTTCGACACGTTGGACGAGGTGTGGACGGCCCACACCGACGGGCGCCACAAGTTCCACGGCATCCTCGACCGGATCGAGGGAGCCGGCTTCACGATCCCGCGCGGCAAGCGAGTCGGCCAGAGCTGAGGGTCGGGCGCGGGATGGACAACGCCGCCGCCCTCTTCGTCGACGCGCCCGTCCAGGACGGCCAGGGCGAGCGGGTGGCGTTGCTCGCTCCGTCCGGCCCGGTCACCTACCGAGATCTCCAGCGCCTCACCGATCGCGCCGGCCACGGGCTGCGCGCGCTCGGCGTCGAGCCTGAGCAGCGCGTGGCCATGCTGCTGCCCGACGGCCCCGCCTGGGCCGCCACCTTCTTCGGCGCCCTCAAGATCGGCGCGGTCGCGGTACCGCTCAATACGCGACTCGGCGGTGCCGAGCTGCGGGCTGTTCTGGCCGATTGCCGGCCGAAGGCGGTGGTGGCCGATCGGGCGCTCCTCGACGCGCAGACGGTCGGCCCGCGCGCGGTCGAGTTCGAGGCGCTCGTGGCCGGCGCGCCCGCGGGGCCCCTCGGGCCCGAGCCGGTGGGGCCCGACGCCATGGCGTTCTGGCTCTACACGTCGGGGACGACCGGCGCCCCGAAGGCGGCCGTGCACTGCCACCGGACGCTGCCCGCCGGGCGCCACTACCTCGATCTCCTCGGCGTCACCGGCGCCGACCGGATCTTCGCCACCTCGAAGCTCTTCTTCGCCTACGCGCTCGGTAACGCGCTCCTGATCCCGCTCCTCGCCCGCGCGACGTCGTATCTCTCGCCCGGCTGGCCGGATCCGGCCGCGGTTGCCCGGACCATGCGCGACGTCCGGCCCACGCTCTTCTTCTCGGTGCCGACCGTCTACGCGCGGCTGCTCCACGCCGAGCTGCCCGCCGAGACGTTCAGGTCGGCGCGTCTCTGCGTCTCGGCCGGCGAGCGGCTGCCCGCCGAGGTCTACGAGGCCTGGAGGCGGCGGTTCGGCGTCGAGATTCTCGACGGCATCGGCGCCACCGAGACCGTCTTCATGGTCCTGTCCAACCAGCCGGGCCGGAGCCGACCCGGGTCGTCCGGCGCGCCGGTGCCCGGCACCGAGGCGCGCATCCTGAATGCGGAGGGCCAGCCCGTGCCGGACGGCGAGGAGGGCGTGCTCTGGGTCCGCACGCCGTCGCAGGCCGCGGGCTACTGGCAGCGGCTCGACCACTCGCGCCGGACCTTCGTGGGCGACTGGTTCCGCACCGGCGACGTCTATCGCCGGGAGGCGGATGGCGGCCACGTCCACTGTGGGCGCGAGGACGACTTCTTCAAGGTGGCCGGGCAGTGGGTGGCGCCGGCCGAGGTAGAATCGGTGCTGCTCCGGCATCCGGGCGTGCTCGACAGCGGGGTGGTGGGCGCCCCGGAGGCCGGCGGGCTGATCAAGCCCTTCGTCTTCGTCGTCCCCCGCGATCCGGCCACCGCACCGGAGGCGCTGCGGGCGGACTTGCGGCGGTTCCTGGAGGGCGCGCTCGCGCCCCACCAGCGGCCGCGGGAGATCAGGATCGTGAGCGAGCTGCCGCGCACCGCGACCGGCAAGCTCCAGCGCTTCCGGCTGCGCGAGCTGGCCCAGGCGAGCGCCTGAGAGCCGGCCAGATGGTCGCCAACGCGCTGGTCGTGAAGGTGCGCTGGAGCGAGGCCGATCCGGCCGGGATCGTGTTCTATCCGCGCTTCTTCGAGTGGTTCGATCTCGGCACGGAGGCCCTCTTCGATTCGCTGGGGCTGCCGTGGCGGGAGCTGTTCCCGGCTTCGCAGATCGTCGGCGTGCCCATCGTGGAGACGGGCGCGCGCTTCGTTTCTCCGGTACGCTACGGCGACGAGGTGCGGATCGAGACCACGGTGAGCGGGGTGCGCGAGAAGACGTTCCGGGTCGAGCACGAGGTGTCCGTCGGCGGTCGGCGCTGCGCCACCGGCTTCGAGGTGCGGGCCTGGGTGGCGCGGCCCGAGAGCCCGGGAGGCGCCCTGGCGGCCAAGCCCATCCCGGCCGGCGTGGTCGCCCGCCTCAAAGGAGAGTCCCGTCCATGAAGCCAGAGGTCGTGTTCACCAAGGCGGCGCCCAAGACCGGCTTCTCGGAGGGCACCGAGTCGCCCATCGCCCAGGGCGTCAAGTGCGGCGGCTTTCTCTTCGTCTCGGGGCAGGGCCCCCTCGATCCGGTGACGAAGACCATCGTCTCCCAGGACCTTGCCGAGCAGACGCGCGTGACGCTCGACAACGTCAAGGCGGTGCTCGAGGCCGGCGGCACCTCGATCGCCAATGTGGTGCGCGTGGGCGTCTACCTCCGCAACATGGACGACTTCCCGGTCTTCAACCGCGTGTTCAAGGAGTACTTCCAGGGCGTGCAGCCCGCGCGCACCACCGTCGAAGCCGCGCCACCCCGCAAGGGCGTCAACGTCGAGATCGACGCCATCGCCTACGTGCCATGACCGCAACGCATACCCTCTCCCTCCCGGGAGGGAGAGGGCAGGGTGAGGGTGGGGGTATTGCAACCGCTGCCCCTCACCCCGGCCCTCTCCCCAGAGGGGAGAGGGTGTCAGGGGGAGCCCTATGAGCCCACTAGCTGGAGCCTTTCTCACCGTCCACACGCCGCGCTACTGCACGCTGGAGGCCGCGATCGAGGGCAAGCTCGCGTCCGAAGTCTTCCGCCCCGTGCGCGATGGGCTCGCGGCCCAGGGCGACGTGGTGGCGCAGGCAAAGCTGGACGTGACCGTGATCAACTCGTGCCACCTGGTCACCACGTTCCCCACCGTGGTGGACGGCACCCCACGGCACCAGGGTGTGCTGACCGCCCAGGAGGCGCCGGAGATCATCCACGGCGTGGCCTATGACTACCCGGGCGACTACGATCTGGCCGCCCGGCTCATCGCCCGCGGCAAGGCGGCGGGGCAGCAGTGCGTGCTGGCCAACGACGTCCACTATCCGCTCGACTACGGCACCGTGATGCCCATGGTCTGCTACCTGGATCGGGCGCAACGCACGCCGATCGTCCCGGTCTCGGTCTGCCTGTCCGCCGATCTGGCCGAGGCCCATGAATGGGGGCGCCACGTGGCCCGGGTGGCTGGCGAGAGCGGCAAGCGCGTGGGCTTCGTGGCCAGCGGCAGCGTATCCCACAAGCTGGTGCGGGGCCCCGAACGGATGCCTCTGCCGGCCGACCAGGAGCTGGACCACCGCTTCGCCCGGCTCCTGGCCGACGGCGAGCTCGAGAAGCTCTGGGCCTGGCTCCCCGAGTTCACGCGGACCACCCAGGCCGAGATGGGGGGGCGTCACCTGGCCACGCTGCTGGGGGCGATCATGGAGTCGGGACACCGCTTCGTGCCCACCGTTCACGCCTACGGCCCCTCCTCGGGCAGCGGTAACTACGTGATCTCGCTACTGGCCGCCTGACCGCGATCTCCCTCTCCCCCTTGGGGAGAGGGCAGGGTGAGGGGCCTGCCCTCTCCCTCCCAGGGAGGGAGCGGGGTTCGACAGAACGATTTCGCCCCACAAACAGTTATAATCTGGCGCTCGACTCGACCTCAGGAGGAAATCACGATGGACAAGCTCACGCGGCGGAAGTTCCTCGGCACCACATCGCTCGCGGCGGCCGGCACCGCGATGGGGCCGTGGGTGCTGCGCGCCAGCGCGCAGGCTGGCCCGATCAAGATCGGTGTCGTGCTGCCGTACTCGGGCGTCTACGCGGTGCTCGGCGAGAGCATCACGCAGGGCATGGAGCTGGTCTTCGCCCGCGAGAACTGGACGGTCGCCGGGCGCAAGATCGAGATGATCAAGGAAGACGACGAGATGAAGCCGCCGATCGGCGTCCGCAAGACCGAGAAGCTCATCGACTCCGACAAGGTGGACATCCTCACTGGGCCCGTGCACAGCGGCATCCTCATGGGCATGCGCGACAAGGTGCACAACAGCAAGACCATCCTGATCGTCTCGAACGCGGGCGCCGACGCCATCAGCCGCGAGCGCTGCTCGAAATGGATCTTCCGCGCGTCGTTCTCGAACTGGCAGCCCTGCCAGCCGATGGGCGGCTGGGTCGCGAAGAACGTCTCCAAGGAAGTGTTCCTGACCGCGCCCAACTACCAGGCCGGCAAGGACATGATGAACGCTTTCAAGGAGACCTTCGTCCCGGCCGGCGGCAAGGTGGTGGACGAAGACTACCCGAAGCTCGGAGAGACCGACTACGCCCCCTACCTGACCAAGATCCGGCAGTCGGGCGCCAAGGCGGTCTTCGCCTTCTTCTCGGGGACGGACGCGGTGAACTTCGTGAAACAGTTCGATCAGTTCGGGCTCAAGCAGAGCATCAAGCTGACCGGCGCGGGCTTTCTCACCGAGCCCGACGTGCTGCCCGCCCAGGGCAAGTCGGCCCTCGGCGTCATCACCGGACACTTCTACACGCCGGTGCTCGACAACCCGACCAACCAGCGCTTCGTGAAGGAGTTCCGCGCGAAGTACGCGGGCAAGATGCCGGACGGCTTCGCGTGCCAGGGCTACGACACCGCCGAGGTCATCGTGCGCGCGCTGAAGGCGGTCAAGGGCAACACGCAGGACAAGATGAAGCTGGTGGAGGTCATCGAGAAGAGCGAGTTCGACAGCCCGCGCGGCCGCTTCCGCTTCGATCCCAAGACCCACAACGTGATCCAGCCGTTCATCTACGTCCGCGAGGTCAAGGAAGTGGCGGGCGGGCTCAATAACGTGCCGATCGACAAGGTCGCCAACGTGACGGATCCCGGCACCGGCTGCACGCTGCCACCGACGCTTCCGTTGTCGGTAGCGTGTAGGCGATGCCGGTCGATGTGTTCGGGCAGGCGCTGAACGGGCTGTCCTACGGGGTGCTGCTGTTCCTGCTGTCCGTCGGGCTCACGCTGATCTTCGGGATGCTCGACGTGGTCAACCTCGCGCACGGCTCCTTCTACATGCTGGGCGCCTACGCGGGGCTGAGCCTCATCGCGGGCACCGACAATTTCTGGCTGGCCCTGCTGGTGGCCCCGCTCGCGGTGGGCCTCATCGGGGCGCTGGTGGAGGTGACCTGTCTCCGCCCGCTCTACCGGCGGCCGCCGCTCGACCAGGTCCTGCTCACCTTCGGCTTCATCTACCTCTTCGAGGACCTGGCGAAGTGGATCTGGGGCGGCCGCATCCGGTCGATCCCGCCCCCCGATCTCTTCTCGGGCTCGGTGTCGGTGTGGGGCGCGATCATCCCGTCCTATCGTCTCTTCGTCATCGCGTTCGGGCTCGTGATGGCGGTGCTCCTCTGGCTCCTGATCGAGCGCACCCGCCTGGGCGCGATCATCCGCGCGGGCGTCTTCGACGCCGAGATGACCGGCGGCCTCGGCATCAATATCCGCCGGGTGTTCACCCTGGTCTTCGCCTTCGGGGCGGCGCTGGGCGGGCTCTCCGGGGTCATCGCGGGGCCGATCCAGTCGGCGTACCCCTCCATGGGCGTGACGATCCTGATTCCCGCCCTGATCGTGGTGGTGGTGGGCGGCCTCGGCAGCCTGAAGGGCTCGCTGGTCGGCAGCCTCGTCATCGGCCAGGCCGAGACCTTCGGGAAGGTGTGGCTGCCCGACGCGGCCATGCTCATCATCTACGTGGTGATGGCCGCGGTCATGCTGGTCCGGCCCCAGGGACTCTTCGGCCGCCCGCTCAAGTGAGGCTCCGGCTCCTCGCGTTCGCTCTGGTGGCCGTGGCGGTGGCGCTCTTCCCGCTCACCGCCGGCAACTACCCCGTGAAGCTGCTCCAGGAGATCCTGATCTGGGGCATCTTCGCGATGAGCCTCGATCTGCTGATGGGCTACGCGGGCATGGTGTCGTTCGGCCACTCCGCGTTCTTCGGCATCGGCGGGTACGTGGCCGCGCTCGCGCTCGCGAAGAGCCCGGGGCTGATCTCGGCCCTCGTCCTGCCCGCGCTGGCGGCCGGGCTGGGCGCCCTCGTCATCGGCTTCTTCTCCATTCGGGTGAGCGGCGTCTACTTCATCATGCTGACGCTGGCCTTCTCGCAGATGTTCCACGCCTACACCTTCCAGGTGTCCTGGCTCGGCGCCGAGGACGGAATCGTGGGGATCCCACGTCCGGCCATCCCGGGCGCCGACCTCACCAATATCCGGACCTTCCACGGCTATCTTCTGACCCTGTTCGTCGCCGCCGCCGTGGTCCTGTGGCGGGTGGTCCGGTCTCCGTTCGGCCACGTCCTGCGCGGTATCCACGAGAACGAGGCGCGCATGGAAGCGGTGGGCTACGCGGTGGATCGCTACAAGCTCCTGGCCTTCGTCATCGCCGGCGTCTTCGCGGGTCTCGCCGGCTCGCTCTACGCCCAGTTCAACGGCTCGATCACCCCCGACGCCTTCTTCTGGACCACGTCGGGCGAGGCGCTGCTCATGGTCATCATCGGCGGCACCGGCACGCTGGGCGGCGCGGTGCTGGGCGCGGCCGCCTTCATCCTGCTGCAGAGCATGGTCAGCACCTACACCGAGCGCTGGATGCTGATCCTGGGCGTCACCTTCATCCTGTTCGTCCTCTTCGCCCCCGGCGGCATCGTGGGTGCGCTGCGCGGCCGGGTCGGGTTGCGGGCATGACCGCGCCGGTCCTGGCGATCCAGGCGGTGACGCGCGCCTTCGGCGCGCTCGTTGCGCTCAACCGGGTGTCGCTCGAGGTGGCCCCGCGCGAGCGCCGGGCCATCATCGGCCCCAACGGCGCGGGCAAGACCACGCTGTTCAACGTCATCACCGGCCAGCTCGCGCCCACCACCGGCCGCATCCTCCTGGAAAGCGCGCCGATCAGCGGCCTGAGCCCACACGCGGTGGCCCGGCGCGGGATCTCGCGCTCGTTTCAGCGCAACAACCTCTTCCCGACGCTGCCGGTGCAGGAAAACCTGCGGCTCGCCTCGGCGGTGGCGGCGCCCGGCACCTGGGACCTGCTGGGCAGCGTCGCGCGGCGCCGCGGGCCGCTCGACCGGGCGCGCGAGGTGGCCGAGACCGTCGGCCTGTCCGAGCGCCTGGCCGAGCCCGCCGGGCGCCTCTCCTACGGCGAGCAGCGCCAGCTCGAGATCGGCGTGGCGCTGGCCACCGGGCCGCGGCTCCTGCTCCTGGACGAGCCGACCGCGGGCATGTCGCCGGAGGAGACGGTGCGCATGACGCGCATGCTGGAGGCCCTTCCGCGCGACGTGACGCTCCTGATCATCGAGCACGACATGGACGTGGTGGGCTCGCTCGCGGACCGGGTCACCGTGCTGCACTACGGCGAGGTGCTGACCGAGGGCACCTTCGCCCAGGTGAAGGCCGATCCGCGCGTGTACGAAGTCTATCTCGGGAGCGCGTGAGCCGTGCTCGAGGTCGACGCCATCCATACCTACTACGGCGAGAGCCACGTGCTTCACGGCGTCTCGCTGCGCGTGGCGCCCGGCGAGGCGGTGGCCCTGCTCGGACGCAACGGGGCGGGCAAGACGACCGCCATCCGCAGCATCGTGGGCTTCACGCCGCCGCGGGCGGGGCGGGTGGTCTTCGAGGGGCAGGCGATGGAGCGCTGGCCCGCCCATCGTATCGCGCGCCGGGGCCTCGCCCTGGTGCCGCAGGGCCGGCGCATCTTCGCGCCCCTCACGGTGCGGGAGAATCTCCTGCTCGGCGCCCGCTCCGAGGGCTGGACGCTCGAGCGCGTGTTCGAGCTGTTCCCGCGGCTGCGCGAGCGCCAGGCCCAGGCGGGCGGCACGCTCTCGGGCGGTGAGCAGCAGATGCTGGCCATCGCGCGGGCGCTGCTCACCAACGGCCGCCTGCTGCTCCTGGACGAGCCGTCGGAGGGCCTGGCCCCGCTGATCGTCCGCGAGATCGGCACGACCTTGCGGACGCTCAAGGCCCAGGGGCTCTCGCTCCTGCTGGTGGAGCAGAACTACCACCTGGCCTTGCGGGTGGCCGACCGGGTCTACGTGATGAACAAGGGGCAGATCGTCTACGAGGGCACCCCGGCCGGCCTCGAGGCCGCCGAGGAGGTCAAGCGGCGCTACCTCGGGGTGGCGTGAGCGCCCGCCGCGACTTTGCTACACTCGGCCGCATGAGCTGGATCGACCCGAGCTTTCCGCACCACGCGACGCCCACGGACCTGGTCGGCCGCGTGCTCGGGTTGAATCCCGGGATGATGACCGGGCCCGGGACCAACACCTATCTGGTCGGCCGGACCCATCCGATCCTGATCGACACCGGCGCCGGCGAAGCCGACTATCCCGCGCTGTTCGCGCGCTACCTGCGCGAGCGCGGCTGGCGGCGCCCGGAGCGCATCATCCTGACCCACCGCCACCGCGATCACCTGGGCGGCGTGGGCCAGCTCCGCGAGCTGTTCCCCGGCGTGCCGGTCTCCAAGCTGATCTTCAAGGACTCCGGGCTCCCCGAGGACGTGGACATGCTGCCGGACGGGGAGCTGGTGGAGGGCGACGGCGTCACCCTCGTGCCCATCCACACCCCCGGCCACGCCTCGGACCACCTCTGCTTCTTCTTGAAGGAAGAGCGCGCGCTCTTCAGCGGCGACCTGATCCTGAACGGCTCCACCACCGTGATCCCCGACGAGGACGGCGATCTGGGCCAGTACCTCGACTCGCTGCGGCGCGTGCAGGCCCTCGGCGTGCGGCACATCTATCCGGCGCACGGCCCGGTGATCGAGGACGGCCCCGGCAAGATCCAGGAGTTCATCGATCACCGGATGCTGCGGGAGCGCCAGATCCTGGAAGTGCTGGGCGACGGCCCGCGCACGGTGCCCGAGATCGTCAAGGTGATCTACGCCGACGTGATGCCCGCGCTGCACCGCATGGCCGGCATGTCCGTGCACTCCCACCTGCGCAAGCTCAAGAGCGAGGGGCGGGTGAGCGAGGACGCGGTGACCGGCGGCCCTTCGCGCTGGACCCTGCTCTAGCCGTCTCTCGCGCCGATCCCGTGCTGCTGACCAATGCGCGGATCCACACCATGGACGCCGCCGGCTCCGTCGTGGATTCGCTCGTGATCCGCGACGGCCGCGTCGCCTTCGCGGGCCGCCGCGCCGACATCAACCCGTCGCCGGGCGAGCCCGCGCTCGATCTGGGCGGCCGGGCGGTGCTCCCGGGGCTGGTGGACGGCCACGGCCACCTGATGCTGCTGGCCCGGGCGCGGTTCGAGCTGAACCTGGCCGCCGCCGGCTCGGAGCACGAGATCGCGCGGCTGGTGTCGGCGGCCGGGGCCGGGCTGCGGCCGGGGGAGTGGATCACCGGGCGCGGCTGGGATCAGACGCGGTGGCCGGGGCAGGCCTATCCCTCGCGCGCCTCGCTCGACCGCGCGGCGCCGGGGCATCCGGTCGCGCTCGTCCGCGTCGACGGCCACGCGACGTGGGCCAGCGGCCAGGCGCTCACCCGCGCCGGCATCACCCGCCACTCGACCGACCCGCCGGGGGGCCTCATCGCGAAGGACGGCGACGGCGAGCCCACCGGGATCCTCATCGACCTGGCCCAGGACATCATCCGCTCGCTCATCCCGGCGCCGTCGGAGGAGCGCTTCGACCAGGCGGTGCGCGACACCGTGGCCGAGTGTCTCGCCAAGGGCCTCACCGGCGCCCACGAGCCGGGGCTGGACCTGACCGCGGTGGCGTCGTACACGCGGCTGATCGAGCGCGGCCAGTTCCCGTTCCGCGTCTTCGCGGCGCTCTCCGGCAAGAAGGCCTGGGGCCGCTACCGCGACGGGGCGCCCGAGACCGTCGGCGACGGCCGGCTCGTGGTGGGCGCGGTGAAGCTCTGGCTCGACGGCGCCCTCGGCTCGCGCGGCGCCGCGCTCCACTCGCCCTACTGCGACGACCCCGCGAATACCGGGCTGGTGCTGGTGCCGCCCGAGGACGTGGAGCGCCTCACCCGCGAGGCGAGCGCCCGCGGCTTCCACGTGTGGGTCCACGCCATCGGCGATCGCGCGAACACCATGGTGCTCGACGTGTTCGAGAACGTGCGGGCCGCGGGCGGCCCGCAAGCACGGTTGCGCGTCGAGCACGCCCAGATCCTCACGCCCGCCGACATCCCGCGCTTCGCGCGCCTCGGCGTGGTGCCGAGCATGCAGCCCACGCACTGCACCTCCGACATGCGCTGGGCCGGCGCGCGCCTCGGTCCCGACCGGCTGGCCGGCGCGTATGCCTGGCGCTCGGTGCTGGACACCGGCGCCTACCTGGCGGGCGGCTCCGACTTCCCGGTGGAGGACGCCAATCCCTTCCACGGCCTCCACGCCGCCGTCACGCGGCGGCCGCTCGAGGGCGAGGACCCGGGCTGGCAGCCCGAGCAGCGCATGACGCGGGACGAGGCGGTGCGCTCGTTCACGATCTGGAACGCGCGCTCGGTCGGCCTCGTGGCCGACCAGGGCTCGCTCGAGGTGGGCAAGCGGGCCGACCTGATCGCGCTCCCGGACGACGTCTTCACCTGCGCCCCTTCGGTCATCGCGCGGATCACCCCCACGCTGACCATGGTAGGCGGCGAGGTCGTGGCCGGCGGCGGGCCGACGAACTAGAAGCGCAGCAGCAGCAGGAAGCTCGTGGTCGCGAGCAGGTTGCTGGCCGCGTGCGCCAGGATGCCGGGCAGCAGGCTGCGCGTGCGCTCGTAGCCCAGGGCCCAGACCATGCCGCTCCAGGTGACGGCCGCGAAGCCGTGCAGCCCGTACCCGTGGGCCACGCCGAAGAGCGCCGCGCTCAGCAGGGCGGCCGGCCAGGGGGGCAGGCGGAGACGCAGGGTGGGATAGAGCAGCCCGCGGAAGGCCAGCTCCTCGAAGATGGGCGCCCACACCACGCCGTCCACCACGCTGGCCGCCACCGTGGTCGGCGAGCCCCACAGGAAGTCCTCGAGGAAGCCATCCGCCCAGTGCGACGTCACGCCGGCGGCGGTGAGGCCGAGGGAGAGCAGGCTCTCGCCCGCGAGCGAGAGGCCGAGCAGCACGAGGCCCCAGCCGACGACGCGCCCACCGTCGCCTAGCCGCACGCGCAGCCCGAACGTCTCCCGGACCGACGCGCCCCGGGCGTGGAGGTAGCGGTGGAGCCACCAGAGCATCGGCAGGCCGCCGAGCAGACCCATGAGCGCAGTGCTGGCGGTGGTGCGCGGCAGCAGGAGCACCACGGCCGCCGGCATGAGCAGGTAGGCGAACGCGGCGCGAAAGAAGAGGCCGAGGCCGTCCGCGCCCCGCCACCGCGGCGGCAGCGGCGCGTTCGCCACGCGTGGGCCGCGCGGGGAGCGCGTGAGGCGCCAGAGCAGGGTGGCGGCGGTCAGGAGCAGCAGGGCGCCGACGATCGTGAGCGCGCGCACCCGCGTCAGCAGGGCGTGGCCGCGGGCCGCCATGCTCGCCTCCGCGTCCGCCTGGAGCGCCGGATCGTCCACCCGGGTGGCGATCCGACGCACCAGCGTGTCGGTGAACCAGTCGCGCGGCAGCTCTTGACGGATCTCCTCCGCCATCGCGATGGCCTCTTGCGGCGGCGGCGCCTCGAGATAGGCGGCGTCGAGCCAGCGCGCGTACTGGGTGGTGCCGGTGTCGGTGCCCTCCAGGGCCTCGATGATGGCGGCGGCGCGATCGAGCTCACCGCTCTCGCCCAGGAGCACCACCATGTCGAGATCGGCGCGGGCGGAGCGCTGGTTCTCGTCCAGCTCGTCGAAGCGGGCCAGGGCGTTGTCGAACGTCTCGGGCTCGGTGCCGATCAGCTCGTAGAGCTTCATCTCCCAGGCGGGCACGCCGCCCGTCACCTCGCGGAAGTCCATCTCGCGGGAGATCAGGTGCTCGAGCGATTCCTCGGGCCGGTCGAGATTCGCGAGCGGGGAGCCCCAGCCCCAGTAGAAGATGCCGACCAGCAGGGCGGTGAGCACGGCATAGATCGCGGTGCTCGCGGGAGAGAAATAGCGGGTGGCGGGAGCGGGCCCGTCCTCGCCTGGAGGCAGGATTGGGGCTGGAGGCGGGATTGGGGCTGGAGGCAGGATTGGGGGTGGAGTCGGGGGCGGGGTCAGGATTTGCGGGCCGCGGCCACGAGCGCGGAGAAGAGGCGCCGGGCCGGCTCCGAGTGGCCCACCATCTCCTCCGGATGCCACTGCACGCCGAGCACGAACCGGGCGGGATCGTCGAGCTCCGCGCCCTCGACGAGCTGATCAGGCGCCCACGCCACCGCGGTGAGTCCACGGCCCAGGCGATGGATCGCCTGGTGATGCATGCTGTTGACCTCGACCTCGTCGGCGCCGAGCGTCTCGGCCAGACGGCTGCCCG
>JBBDXN010000125.1:0-61027 GCA_040902305.1 Candidatus Rokuibacteriota bacterium
GCTGTAGCTCAGTTGGGAGAGCACAAGGCTGGCAGTCTTGGGGTCAGGGGTTCGAGCCCCCTCAGCTCCACCAACTTTAGAGATTCACCGACACGGGGCAGGCGGTGCCAGCGCAGGACCGCCTGCCTCGTCGTCTTTTCGATCCTGATTTCCTGAAGGAAGGCGCGAACCACCGCCTTCCGTTCTTCGGGTTCCCCCGAAGCCAGCACTCCCGGGAAGCGCTGCAGCGCGTCTATTAGGGCATCCACGGTCGCCTCTATGTCATGCGGGGTGCCGTCAGCAATCAGGCGCCGCGTCTGAGCGAGCTCAGCTTCCAGAGACCTTCGCTCAAGCTCCAGTTCGGCCAGCCGTGTCCTGACGCTGCGCAGGCTGTCGGCGCCCGAGGCTAAAGCGTCCACCAGGCGCTCAATCTTCTGGTCGGTTTCTTCGAGTCGGGCTTCTAGACTCTCTCTGGACGGTCCGTGTCCGCTATCGGCGCGGAGCAGTTCCTGCAGGCGGATGGTCAGGGTCTCCCGGTCCAGCACCTTCTCGATGCGTTTCTGGATTCCATCGATGACTGCGGTATCCAAGAAGGGCGTGGAAACCCGGAGCCCATCGCAGACGCCAGCGCCCGAGGCCACGTAGCTCCCGCACACATAGTAGGCCGGAATGCGCCCTCGGGTTTGTTTGTGCGCTCGGAACCGCTTGCCGCAGTGGGCGCAGACGACCAATCCGCTGAGTAGGTACGGCCGGTGCCAGGGGCGTCCTACGCCGAACTTCCGTGTCCCGTGTTTGGCTTGGGCCGCCATCCAGAGCTCAGCGGGGATGATCGCCGGGGCGGCGTCCTCGGTCACAATCCAGTCGCTCTCCGGTTGGCGGGCCTTCCCCCGCCTTTTCCCGATCTCGCTGTAGCGCGCCTTGCCGTAAATGACCGTGCCCTTGTAGAGCGGGTTGCGCAGGATGGTCCAAAGGGTTCCCTTCGTCCAGGCCCCACGGCCCCGGGGCGCGGGAATCCCCCGGCTGTTCAGCATGGTGGCGATGGCTACTAGGCCCTTGTCGACAACGTAGGACCGGTAGATCTCTCCAACAATCTCAGCCTCGAAGGGATCGGGGACGAGCACGACCGCCTCGCTCCTCGCCTTCCACCGGCCTGGTGGAAGAACGAGGACCGAGCCGTCAGGTTGGTGGACGCCGCGGCGGAGCCCGTACGCGGGTTGCCCCCCTACCCAGAGGCCGCGCTCCGCGTGAGCCCTGAGCCCTCGAGTGACGACCTGGCTCAGCTTCAAACTGTAGTCGTACGCCATCACTCGTTTGAGGCTCTTCATGAGGTGCCCCGTGATGCCTGCCTCGTTGGCGCCGGGTTCGTGGGTGTAGATCACGCGCACGCCCGCCTGCCTGAGCGTGAACTCGTGGAATGCTGCCTCGTCGGGTTCGAGGCGCGAGAACCTGCTGACGTCGTAAACAAGAACGACGTCAGCGACGCGGCGGCGGGAGTCAGAGCAAAGATCCAAGAGCGCGAGGAAGCCGCGGCGGCGGGAAGTGTCCAGGCCGCTCCGATCGTCCGCGAACTCTTGGACGATCTCGTATCCGTGCTGCGTCGCCCAGCGACCAATCTCCTGCCGCTGCTCCTCGATGGAGAGATCCTGATGCGCCCGAGAGCGCCGGTGGAGAGCGTAGGCTGGGATCATGTCATGTCCCTGGTTAGTCTCTCGGACTGGACCTTCCGGTAGTACCGCACCAGCACAATCGCGAGCGCCTGCTGAGCCGCCTTCAAATCGAGGAGGTTATCGCCATCCTCACCCACGAGTTCCAGCACGACGCCAGTCACCTGCAGGCGACTCAACGTCTCCTTCCTGTGCTTGCCATCGCATCGAGTGTTCTCGGCGGGATTATCGGCGGCCGTGGAGGCGTCGGCAAGTAGAGGTGCTGATACCGGACCGCCATCGGCACAGTGCGATGGGCGGGGATGCTCGGCCTCATTGCTCATGAAGTGGACGGCTTCCGTGCGGCCGTGACCCGGGCCAGCGCGGCGCGCAGCTTCTCCTGCCCGGCGGCAAGCCCCTTGTTCACCAGCTCGAGAAGCTCGGGATTCTGCTTCAGCACCTCCGCCGCGGCCACTGTGGTGACGAACGTCCCCGTCGCGAGGCGGCGCCCCCACTGGCGCGGCGGCGGTGGCTGCTTCGCAAGGCAGCGATCGATGAACGCGATGGTGTGCTCGAGCACCTCCTGGTGGGACTCGCTGCCGCTCAGCGTGCGCCGCAATCTCCGACGCAGATGCTCGGTGAGTACCGGCTTCGCGTACTCGGGTCTCCGGAGCATGGCGGTGGTGCGCGGGCTCGCCACCAGCAAGAGCGCGACGGCCAGATAGGTATCGACTTGCTCGAGGTGCTCCTGCTTCCGTCGTGCATGAGCTGCGTCAGCATCACGACCGGCGAGCTCCTGCAGGATGGGGTCGAGCGTCGCAAGCACCAGATCCCGGACCTCGCCCTCCGGATCCATGGCGCCGAGCCGCGCGAGGGCACGTTCCACCTCCACCCGGATCCGGCTCCGGGTGGGCGCGGTAGCGGACGGCGGCATCTGCTCAATCGCCCATTCCTTCCAGTGAGACAGCCAGGCCCGCCGGGCATCGTCTCGTGGTGCTGGCCCGGGGCCGTCATTGGTAGTCCGCATCCGGGGGCGCCGGGGCATCAGCGACCCCTCGCAGAAAGGTACTGGACACGCGCGCGGCCTTTCGGTGTGATGCTGTAGTAGTAGACGCCCTGGGTGACGTCGAACGCGCGGGAGGCGAGACCGGACCGCCACAAGCGTAGCAGGCCCATCCCGGTCGCCGGGAGTGAGGCGGCGAGTGCGTCCGCCACTTCCGATGCCGGGGCGTCCGGAACCTGGCCCAGGTACCTGAGGATTTCGACCTTGTCCATGGTGTTCGCGAGCAGTAGAGCAGCTCGCGGCAAGCCGGGCTGTTGGGAGAAATCGAGCAGGAGGAATAGCGCCGTGAAGTCACGGGTTTACGAGATGACGCCGATCAGGGTATCCCTGTCGGCGATCCCGGATCTGGGCGATAGCGCGTTACCAGTCGATCAGATCCGGACGAGCCAAGAGTTTCCGATCGCTGGCGCACGAACCCTACCCTGCACGACGGAAGGGGCCACGCGAGAGGCAGCGGAGATGCTGGAGGCCTGCAAGGCACGCGTTGCCGGAGGCGACAGGTGGGCGCTCACGGAGCTCCTCGACGCCAACCCGGCTTTCATCGCAGACAGCTGGGTCCGCTACACACTGGGGCGGTTCATCGAGCAGGGGGTGCCGCTTCGCCGGCGCGGCCGTATCCGGGGCAAGTACCACTTCCACCCACTGATCGTGGTCGGACTGGTCGAATACCTACTCAAGAAGGGAGTCGTCCCCTCAGTCGACCAAGCCTTCCACCGCCTCGAGGAACTGCGAATCCTCGCCTACGACGCCGCGAAGGAGCTCTACTACCGGACCCGGCGAGAGGATCGATTCAGGCCCATCGTCCTTGAGTTCCCGGAACTTGCTCGCCGCGTCTCTGCTGAAGAGTTGGCTGCTCTATTCCCCTATGTGGAGATGCTCGACGCTGGATCTCGCATCACAAGGCAATTCCGTGACCCTGAGCGAGGCGACGTGGAAGTCGCATTTCAGGCCCTGTAGGCACTTAACACCTAGGTGATAAGGGGCGCGGAGATGCTGATTGCTCGCACACTCGGCCGCTGAGCCGACCGTTTGGCGCCATTGAAGGAAACGATCGGTGGATAAGAGCGACATCCAAGAGACGCTCGTCTCCCTATATCTGCGCCTAAATGGTTACTTCTTGAGCGGCTTCATCGTGCATGCGGCGTACGGCGTGGGCACCGAAATGGACGTCCTGGCCGTTCGGTTTCCCCGGCACAAAGAGCCGGAGCGAGAGGTTCAACCTTGCGAGCGCCTGGCGATAGCACCCGACCGCATCGACCTCATCGTTGGCGAGGTAAAGGGCGGCTCGAATAACGTCAACTTCGACGTGCGCTTTCGAAATGACCCCGATGCTATCTGCACCGTGCTACGGCGCTTTGGAGCCTTCGACGATGCTGAGATCGACCGGGTGTGTAGAGCTGTGCCGGAGCTTCTCGACCCCAAGAATGTGAGAAGGTCTCCTACGTTTCCGGAGTTGGATGTCACGACAGCAGTCGACATTGGGCGACAGCCAGCGAAGCTACGGTTCGTGCCCTTCGCCGCTGAGCAGCGCCGTTCCACAGAAGCCGCTCGGCCATACGTGTTCGAGGATGATCTCCTCGCCTTCACGTGGAAGTGTTTTCGACCTGAACAGGCGCGAGCGCGAAGCGGTGCGCGATACAACTACGAGTTGTGGGGTCCTCAGTTCCTCCAAATGGTACGGTATCTGAAAGATCCTCTCCGCACCGCACCGGGTACGATCGAAGAGCTCTATCGGGCGTACGAGGCATGATGCCCAACTGCTTGTTCGGGCGGACCGCCGGCTCTCTTTCGTTCGCCGCGGCCCGCCTCTTGTCGTCGACCTTGTAGAACTCTTCAACTTCTTCGGCAAATTCCCGACCGACCATCAAGCGCCGGTAGTGCCCGGCTCCGCGTAGGCTGTCGCCCAAGCCTCGCGCAGGCGCGAGGATCTGTTGGGTAGGTGCTTTTATGATCTGCGAGCAACCTAACACTGGAGGAGCGTCGCGACTGCGTCGTCTTCACCGCAATTCGCAGCTTGAACGGCCGCCCTACTCGGTCTCGAAGCCCTGGCTCGTGAACTTGAGCGTCCGGCCGTTCTCCGTCACGGTTCGCACGACGTTGTCAGGGGTTCCACCGGGAACGTCCGCCTCGATCTCGAGCGTGACCTTCACCGCGGCATTGGGCAAGGCGGTGAGATGCGCGATCACCTCGTCCGCAATGCGGCTGGCATCGAGACCCACCCGGACCGGGTTCAGGGACACGGTCCCGTGGAATCGCTTCGGCTTGGGCGCTACGGTGGGCGTGGGCTTCCCCTGCTATGACGGCTGCTGCCCGCCGGGCCCAACGCCTCGCGTCCCCGTGGCCGCCTCCCCCGGTTCCCCCTCCCCGCCGGGCTTCGGCCGCGCCTCCGCCTCCAGCTGCCGCTGGGCGACTTCGGACCGCACGAGAAGGCTCGGAGTATCGATGCCGATGGGGACCTCTTGCCCACCGCGCAGGCCGCGGTAGCGCCCGGCCGCCTCGTCGAAGCTGTCGGCGTAGGCGAACGAATCCTGCTGCCACAGCAGCAGCCCGAGGCCGTCCCGGATGGCCGCTACCAGCACGGCGGACTCCTTGAGCCGCGGCAGATAGACGTAGCGGGCAAAGTCCTCGGCAAGCTGCTTGATCGGGACGTGGTCCCCTCGCCAGAGCGGGATCCGATCGAGCTCCATTCGGAGAAGGGTGCCGACCATCGCCGTTCGCAGCAGGTCGTCGTTGCGGAGCTTCTTGCTTGCCCGCACGGCCAGCGCATCCTGCCCCGTGAGGCGGAAGGCCTGCCACTCGATGCCGGCCTGGGGCGCGCCTTGCACCGGCGCCAGCAGCCATTGGTAGGTCTCGGGCAGGCGGGCGGTAACCGCGACATCGGCGCTGTCCTTCTGTCCCTCAGCCTGCCGGACCTGGTGTGGCGAAAGGTCCAGCTTGTCCTTTTCGGCGACGATCCCGTCCCAGGCGAGATAGCGGCGCGCCGCCTCGTCCAGGTCTTGGAGCCGCGTCTGGTCCACCGCGAGGAACACGAGGGTGTTCCGGAAGAGCCGCGGGGTGTTCCCGCGGGACTCGAAGATGGCCTTCGCCTCAACCTCGGCGGCGTTCCCCGGCGCCTTGCTGTAGGGGTGATCGATCCCGAGCACCACCAGTCGAGCGTCCATGTCGTCGGGCACGTCCTGGCTCGACTGCGGAAGCGGATGGACGCGGCTGAAGTCGCCCGTCTTGCGCACGTCGGCACGCAGGCGCTTGTCGATCTCCTGGGCCACCTTGTCGGGCGCGCGCTTGAGCTGCTCGGCCCGGTCCTCGGCCAGCTTGGTCACTGTGGGCTGGGTCGAGTACCAGTAGCGGCCGCCCTCTGGGTAGAGATAGGTCGCCGCCGCGCTCAGCCGGCGCAGCGCATCGCCGAAGATCGCCGGCGACTCACCGGGCATGACGCAGCCCAGCCGGATACGCCGGTCCTCGATCCCCCGGTTGGCCGCGGTGGCCGTGGGTGCCGAGCCCAGGTAGATAGTCCGCGCAACGCGGCGGCACGCAGCATACTTGCCGAGATTAGGCACCTCGCCGTCGAGGCGAAGGGGCAGCGCATTCGGCCCGTCCACGTCCTTCTCGATCACCGGCACCCAGTTGTCTGAGAGGTAGCGGGTCAGCTCGAACTGGACGCGCGGGTCGTCGATCGGAATATTGGCGGGCAGGATCAGGGGGTTGCGGTCGCCCTTCTCCCACAGACTGTGGATGACGGCGGCCATGAGCCGCAGGACCCCGCGGGTCCGCTGGAACTTGACCAGCGTGGACCAGTCCGTGTACAGGCGGTCGAAGATCTCCGGGTGGATCGGGTAGGCGGCTCTGAGCCGATTCTCATATTCTCCCTCCCGGCACTCCGGCGGGAATTCGGCCTGCTGAGTGCGGTAGAGATCGAAGAACGCGCGGGCCACTGTGTCCCGCGCCACGAACTGGGGTTGATCCACGAGCGGCTCGAAAAGGCGCCGGCGCACGATCTCGAAGCCCTCCTCCGCGCTGGCTGGCCGCCACGAGGCCTCCACGCGGCCGACCGCATTGCGCAGGCGATCGAGGGCGGCGCGACCGCGCTCCCCGCCGACCTCCACGTCCTCTGCCTGGGTGTGGGGCGAGCCGGTCGTGTCGGAGGCCGGTAGGCTGATCACCAGCAGGCATTGTCGAGCGGCCTTCGCCGACTCCGTGAGTGCCTGAGCGAAGGTGAAGTGAGTTTCGAAACTCCCCGCCGGCAGATCGTCGGCGTCGTGGAGCTGCCGCGCATATGCTACCCACTCGTCAATCAGAATGAGGCACGGCCCATGCTCGTTCATCAGCTCGCGCAGCACGTCGCCCGGGCTGGTGGCCCTCTCGTCGTCGGCCTTGACTCGCACGAAGGCCTTCCTGCCGCCGAGCTGCCAGGCCAGCTCGCCCCATAGCGTCCGCACCACGGTGCCATCGGCCTTGATGACTGGGTTTCCGGGGGAGATCTTGTTGCCGACCAGGACCACCCGCTTCACCGGCGGCAGCTTCGCCACGCCCGCTTCCTTCAGCACCGCGTCGATGCCCAATAGCTCGCTGAGCGGCGTGCCGGCGAAGAGGTGGTAGAGCGCCAGCATGGAATGGGTCTTACCACCCCCGAAGTTCGTCTGGAGCTGCACCACCGGATCGCCACCCTGCCCGGCCAGCCGCCGCACCGCGCCCGTCAGAAGGCCCCTCAGGCTCTCGGTCAGGTAGGTGCGCCGGAAGAACTCCACTGGCTTCCGATACTCGTCTACCCCCTCCCCCAGGTGTACCTGCCACAGGTCGGCCGCGAACTCGGCCTGCTGGTAGCGACCGGTGGCCACGTCGGGATGCGGGTTGACGACCTCACGCCAGGGCTTGAGGCCAGTCGCGGCCTGGCTCTCGATGGCCGTGCCCGCGCTCTTGCGTTTCTCCCCGCGCACCTGCTCGTCGAACCGCACGCGCAGGAGCTCCATCTTCGCCTTCTCGACTTCGTCTGCCTGTGGTGCGGACACCGCGGTCAGAAGCCGCGCGGCCGAGTCGAGGGTCCGATAGGCATCGTCCGTCGAAAAGGGCTGCTGATGCGCCCAACGGTTCCGCACATCCCGCAGCTCGCTTACCAGAGTCCGCTCGGCCTGGCCTAGCGTCTTTCGGAAGACCACGTTCCACTGGTTCCACATCACTGCCAGGATGGCGGCCACGTCCCAGCGCGGCTCGGCCTCAGTGCCGAACAGATTCGCCTGCGAGTCGCTCACGGAAGCCTTTGCCTGCTCGAACCAGAGCTGGGCGTGCTGCGCCTTCATCTCGCGCTCCACGAACGGGCGCAAGCCTTCCTTCAGCAGCTCCAATACTTTGCCAACTCGTTCGTGGTTAGTGACTGCCATCCCTTACCCCCGGTCGAACAGTTGGGGCTGTTCCGTCTGACCACCGTCCTCTTCACGCGCCAGGCGACTGATCTCAGGCCAGCTCTGGACCAAGCCGTTGTATGAGAGCGCCTCTGCCGCCCGCTTCCTCCGCTCGCAGACGGTGTACAGGCGGTAGGCGAGCTCGCGGGCGACCTCGGCCTTGCTGCCCAGCTTCGCCGCCAGCTCTGCCGCGGCTCCTTCGCCCTCCACCTCGAGTAGACGGATTAGGTGGTGCACACTTTCCCACGCGTTGAGGCGCGAGTCCGTCGTCGGGTCCCAGCCTGCAGGTAGCTGACTAGGCTTGAGCAACCGAACCCTTCCGCCCTTCGAGACGAGAATGCCGGCTTCGGCCATACCACCGACACTCGTGTTCTTGGCCCGCGCCAATACGTCCGCCTGACCGAACTCCCCTTCCCCGAAACCCACTTCGTCGAACCAAGTCACAGCAAACCGGCTATCCGCATCGAAGTCGCCCTCCTGTTCGGCCAACGCCTCGTCGAGGGTCTGATTGATGAGCGCCAGCGCTCCCCGCACTGAGAGCGCCTTGCCCTCGGCATCGAGCACGCGCGCATAACGGGTATAGACGGCCATCCCCGGACCTATAGCCGCCTGCGCGAGGTCTACCGGCGCGATATTGCCCCGCTGCAGGTGCGCGAGCGCCGCCGGCAGTTCGCTCTTGAGCGCGGTGACGAATTCTCGACGTGTGGCGGTGGTTGCCGAAGCCACCCGGCGGCGGCAAACGAGGACAATGCTGGAGGCGAGGGCGTTCGAGTCCATGCTTCGGGTACGGTTGACCAGCTCCGTCCGCACAGGCCATGTACCGGTAACCGCAAATCCAGCGCGGATCACTGCGTCGAGAAACGTCTCCCAGCCAGTACTGGCGGTCCCTGAGTCACCATCGTTTTCCGCCTGCTTGAAGGCGTAGTAGATCGTCACCGGAAATCCCGAGTGCGCCTGCTCAGCGAGGCGACGCATCGCGTGCGTCATGCCCTCCAAAAAGAATGCTTCCGCCCTCTCCCGTCCGCCATGGCGATCAGGAGTTGCAACCAGTTCTTCAGCTTTCGGGGTCGCAACCGTCGCGAAGAGCTCGGGGAACACATCCTTCTGTGACGCGCGCAGCCACACATAGAAGAAGTCGGACAGGTCTGCGTAGCCAACATTGTCGTAGTAAGGCGGGTCTGTCGAGACAACCTTGTCGGTGCTGAGCGAGCCCGTGGCCGCATCTTGCTGCACTGCATGGCCTGTCGGCCCAGTGGTCCTCAACTCAACCAAGCAACGCACGATCCAATCAAGAGTGACCAGCCAACTGCTCGATGATTCTGAGAAAGGATTGCCTTCAGCAAAGTCCCATGTCATTGAAACAGTCTGTCGCGCGAACACATGGCCAATACCCTGGTTCTTCGGGTCGGAGCGCCAAGTGCAGAGGCTCGACCAGTAGTCCGCGGACTTGCTGGCTCCTAAGCCGAGAAAGACCGCTACCGCCTCCGCATAGGCCGTCGCGCCAGTGCCATCAGTATGTAGGGCACGGCCGTCATCAGGCAGACCAGCCGCTAGCCCGTCAAGCTTCACCCGCTCATAGGTCTTGGGCACGAGATCAGAAAACGTCGTAAGCGCAACCAGCTGCCGCTCAGTGAAGAGGTCACTCCACTTCGTCATCCCGTAGCTGCCGACTCGAAATCCCAGGGCCTCCTGAAAAAACTCGATCTCAGGCTTCCAAGAAGGCCTCGCTGCGCGCGCCACATCCTCTATCTCTACCGTTGGTGACAGATACACCCGCCCACGTTTGCCCTCTGCAACGACAGTCAGGAGCCGTGCGCCTATCCGCCCGGCCTTGCCCTCCGCTTTGATGTAGTCCCCGGTGATCGGCGCCCCCGACATAATGCAGCGAAAGTTCGCCCCACGTCCGAGCCTCGTGCCGCTCCTAGCCGCTTCGGTGCTCTTGGGTTTCCCCACCTTCGCCGTGAACCGATAGCCCCCATCCTCGACCATCGGTTCGACGTACGCCTCCTTACCCGCCTTCGTAGAGAGCATGAAGGTCGAGACGAGAGGTACCTCCAGCTCTGCCAGATCTCTGTCCGCGCCCGATCGAGCACCTCCTCGTTCGTGGTGTTCTCCCACTGCACGAGTTCCTCGATGATGCGGAACAGCCGCTGCCGCTCCTTCTCCTGCGCCTTCTCGGTCCGGAAGATGTCGGGATAGCTCGAGGGGTCGTCCACCATCTGCGCGAAGATAACGGCCCGCGCCGCCGCCAGCGGCCGCCTCGCCCACCAGAGGTGGAGCGTGCTCGGGTGGCCGTGGCGGATGGACTTCTCGCGGGCCGATGCGTTGTTGATGGCTTCCAGCGGAAGGGCTACTTCGATGAGCTTCTTGCGGTAAGTGCCCACTATCCTCAGCTTCTCACTGTCGCGGTCAACCAGCCCAACTCGTTCAGACGCTTCCATGCGACGCGAATGTGGTCCGGCCTGAACATCGCGCGTTTGCGATCGTTCCAGCCCTGCACTGCCTGAACTACCTCGTCGGCATTAGTGATCGGTGTCGTACCGTGTGCCGAGACCCAGTGGGCAGAGGTGAGCAACTCCATTCCGTAGGGCGTCTCGAAGCCTTCGATGACGGTCGCGACCCGCTCCAGACGCGCGATGGAATCCGAACGCTCCTTCAACAGACGGTCTGCCTCCCCGTCGGCCTCGGGCAAGAGCTCGATCTCCACATCTGGTTTCTGCTGATCGCCATAGCCACGGATGAAGTGACCCTCCAGAGTCTCGAGGACCTTGTTCAGGTTGTGGGCGTAGGGACCGTAGAGATGGGCCACATACTTGAGACGCAAAGGCTCGCCGGCCTCCTGTAGGAGATACGCTAGCTTTTGAACCTCCAGCAGCGTCAGTCGATAGGCCATCTCCGAGTAACGATGCATAAGGCTGACGAGGAGGGCCCGCGCGAGAGTTAGCTTCGGACGTCTCGTCCGTACGGGCATCGCCTTGGCTTCGGGAGGGCCGGTTGGTTCGAAGAGCGTCACCCGGACATGGGGAAGCTCCGCGAAGGCGCGCTCGATCAACGGCCTCACTTCCCGCCAATCAAGCCCTCCCAAACCGCATCCCAGCGGCGGCACTGCAATGGATCCGATCTGGAGTCGGCGAGTCTCCTCAATGAGAGCCCGCAACCCCGACGTGATGTATTCGATCCTAGACTTCTCGCGCCAGTGACGCTTGGTCGGGAAGTTGATGATGTACTTCGGATTGACCAGCGAGTTGGTCGGAAAAACAAGCATCCGGCCTGGTTCGACCTCGCCGGCTCGGCAGGCCCGCTCGTAGACTCTGAAATTCTCCGGGTAGGCCTGCTTGAACTGCAGGGCGATCCCCTTGCCCATGAAGCCATCACAGTTCACCGTGTTGACCAGGGCTTCCGCGTCGACCTCGATCACGTTCCCCTTCGTGAGAATTATCATGTTGCCGTCACCCTCAGTAGTACCACTCTGGGTGTACCTCTACCGGTCGGTGCAGGGCTGCGGGGAAGCCTGCCAGCACCCGTTCCCCGCGCGTCTTCATCGCGACGCTAACGACGCCGATCTTATCGATCAAGGCCCAGTCACACCCGCGATGAACGAGAAACTCCGCCTGCTTGCGGCGCTGACGATCCATGTCGTCCACCGTGTCTCGCCACATATTGGCATAGACCGCGGTCCAGTCCACCTTATCCAGGTCTCGGAGATTGTCGAACCAGCTCGTAAACCGCGCAATGCCATGGCCGTCCGAGAATACGAAGCCGGTGCCGCTTGCGGCAACTGCCTGGGCTGTCGTCACGAGATACACGAGCGGAGCCTGCCCCTCCGTATAGCCCGGCACCCATCCGGTGTGAAGTTGATACAGCATCGGCGATCGGGGGCCGAAGTAAAAGGCCGCGTAGTCGTGAATCACGCCACGTGGGCCGCAGGGGAGTAACGTGGCCCTTCGCTTCTCCTGGATATCCAGGTTGTGAATGGTTTTGTAGGCCTGACCATCACTGGGTGTGTGGAGGGGAGCATGCAGGGCGCCCCGATGCAGGCACACGCCAAGGTTATCCAGATGGAGGAAACGGAAGATGGGTGTGGGATTCGGAACGCTCAGGCTGGCTCCTCCGCCCGAGCCAAGAGCTCGCTGAAATCATAGTTTACGCTAGTCACCCCAAAGTCGGGTTCCCGATGGAAGGGCCGGCGCAGATAGTAGGCGCGGTGGCTGCCATCGTCATGGAACTCGACGATGGCCAGGATGAAGTCCTCCGGCTTGTTGAGCGAGTAGAGGATCTCGTTCTTGGTGACCGTGACGGTATCTGCGCCGGCCACCCGGCCCTTGACCTCGAGGAATCGGAGTCGGCCGGTGCCGAGCACCCGGCTTTCGATATCGTAGCCGAGCTTCTCGTACTCTCGGTCGGTCGGGTCAAAGCCAAGTCCGCGCTCGATCTCCATTACGACAGCGCGGGCTCGCGCAGCCGATGCCTGGGTGTCCGGGGATACTGCCGTCGATGCCAGCGGGCGGCCTGTCATCGCGGCGATGAGACCCGCCGGCACGACCAAGAGCCCCCCCAGGACTACGGGCGGCAGGGGAGCGATCTGGCGCTCCAGCTTTAGCTCATCGAGCCGTTTCTCGAGGCGGGCCTGCAGGGCATCGGCGCGCTTGCGGGCCTCGCCGGAGTTCAGCCGGGCGTTCGATCGGCCGGCCCGCTCCTGGAGCTTCAGCTCCTCGGCACGATGGTCCCAGTAGGTGATCTCCTTGGTGAGTCGGTCCTTCACCGCGGCCTCGGTCTTGGCGACCAACTCCAGCTTGCGGGACCGTACTTCCTCGAGGTGCTCGGGCACGACCTGGGTGATGGCGTGGGCCTGTGCGGCCTGTTCCAACTCGCGGGTGATCCAGGCACATTCCGAGCGACCGAGGATGGCGTCAATTGCGGGTTCGTCCACTTTGAGCGGCCGGTAGTCGAGGTAGGGCGCGTAGTGCAGGTGTCGGGTCTTGCCGCCTGCATCGAGCTCAACGTAGAGCATGCGCTTCGATACTGCCCGTCGCTCGCCGAAGCGGGTCACGCTCGCGTCCTGAATGACGTGCTCCAGGTAGAAGAGCACGCGTGGCTCGACGCCTGAGTCGCGCTCGTCCACCAGCACGGTGCCCCGCCGGAGAAGGTCGCGGTGGCGCTCTAGCGTCAAGTCGATGGCCGCATCGAGCAGCGGATGCCCCGGACACACGAAGGCGGCCAGCGGCTGACCCTGGGGCGCCACCAGCGGCTTCTCGAAGGCGATCCGCTCGTAACGCGGCAAGACGGGCTCGCCGACACCAATGAGCCGGTCTCGGTTGCGGATCGGGGCCGGGACGTGCGTGACCTCGTAACGCCTCGGCTCGCGCTGCTTGATCGTGCCGCCGAGGCGCCCGAAAGCCTCAAGAAAGAAGGACTCGATGTAGTGCGGCTGGAGCCGCCGGGCCTCGGCGCGCTCCATCTCTTCGCGGATCCGGTAGACGCGGGTCGCATCCATGGCGTCGTGGGCCAGGGCTCGCTCTTCAATCAGGTTCTGGAGCTGCTGCCGGTCGACCGCGTTGGCGATTACCTGGGTGAGGCGTGCCCGAATCTCGGGCTGTTCTCCATACCGGATCGCCTCGATCAGCAATTCCCGCAGCGGGCGCCCTTCGAACTGAAGCTTGCCGAGAACGTCGAACACCTGGCCGCCCAGGGCCTGTCGTGCCTGCTCGAGTTTCTCCAGGAGGGTGCGATAGACGTCCCCCTCCCGCGTCTCCTCGGCCACGAGGTTCCACAGATGACAGACCTCGGTCTGGCCGATTCGGTGGATGCGCCCGAAGCGCTGCTCGATGCGGTTCGGGTTCCAGGGCAGGTCGTAGTTGACCATGAGATGAGCGCGTTGCAGGTTGATGCCCTCCCCGGCCGCGTCGGTGGCGAGTAGCACCTGCACTTCCGGGTCGTGGCGGAACGATTCCTGCGCCTTCATTCGCTCCTCACGCCCGAGGCCCCCGTGGACGATCACCACAGCCTCTCTCCTGCCAAGAAGGGTGGTGATGCGCTGTTCGAGGTAGGTCAACGTGTCCCGGTGTTCGGTGAAGATGACGATCTTCTGCCGGGGGGACGGGGCAGGCTTCGGAATCGCGCCGGAGCCGTACGGACGCAGAGGTTCCGGTTCGCCGACCCGTCCCGCGATTGCCGCCCGGGTGAAGATCTCGCTGAGCAGGCTCGCAAGTTCACGCCACTTCTTGTCTTCGCCGCCGCGACGAACGGCCTGCGCGATTGCCTCCAGCCGCTTCAGCGACTCGATCTCGGCTTTCAGTTCGGCAATCGTTCGAGCCGCGGTGGCCTGGTCGAGAATCTCCTCTTCAGCGGCAACCACCTCATTGTCGGGCGCGTCCTCGAGATCCTCGATATCCTCGGCGTCGAGGGTCGGCACCGGCGTGGGGATGGTCGGCACGACCTCCCCGCCACGGTGGAGCAACTCCAGCTCACGGAGCCGGCTCTCGAGCCGCTCCCGGCGCCGGCGCAAGGACTGGTAGATCGCCTCGGGCGAGGATGCGAGGCGGCGCTGCAGTATGGTCAGGGCGAAGCCTACGGTCCCCGCGCGCTTGTCGTTCTGCAGAGCCTCGGCGCGATTGAACTCCTCCCGCACGTAGTCCGTGACCGCCTTGTAGAGCTGCGCCTCGGGATCTGACAGCTTGTACGGAACCGTATAGGCGATCCGCTCGGGAAAGAGGGGTGTGCCGTCGAACTTGAGCAGGCTCTCCTTGACCATCCGACGCATGAGATCCGACACATCCGCGGCGTGGACGCCGTCGCGGAAGCGACCCTCGAATCGGTCGCCGTCCAGGAGCGCCATGAAGAGCTGGAAGTCTTCTTCCTTGCCATTGTGGGGAGTCGCCGTCATCAGCAGGAAATGCCGCGTCAAGGTTGAGAGGAGCTGCCCCAGTCGGTAGCGTTTCGTGTACTTGATCTCGCCCCCGAAGAACGTGGCCGACATCTTGTGCGCCTCGTCGCAGACGATGAGGTCCCAGCGGCAGTCGGGCGTCGCGAGCTTGGTTTGCACATCTTCATTTCGGGAGAGCTTGTCCAGCCGGGCAATGGCTAGATTCGTCTCCAAGAACCAGTTGCCCGTGGCGGCGGCTTCCAGCTTATCATTCGTGAGGATGTCGAACCGCAGCTGAAAGCGCCGGTAGAGCTCATCCTGCCACTGTTCGGCTAGGCTGCCCGGGCACACCACAAGACAACGCTGCAGATCGCCCCGCGCGATCAGCTCCTTGATCAGCAGGCCCGCCATGATGGTCTTGCCGGCGCCTGGATCGTCGGCCAGGAGGAAGCGGAGCGGCTGGCGGGGCAGCATCGCGTCGTAGACGGCCGTGATCTGGTGTGGCAGCGGATCCACCATGGAGGTGTGGACGGCGAGCACGGGGTCGAAGAGATGGGCCAGCCGGATCCGATGGGCCTCCGAGACGAGGCGGAACAAGGCCCCGTCGCCGTCGAAGCTCCAGGGGCGACCCTGCTCGACCACTTCCAGGCGGGCCTCGTCGTGGCGGTAGAGGAGGGTGTTGGCCGGCCGGCCCCTCGGGTCCTTGTAGGTGAGCTCGAGGGCCTCCGAGCCGAACCACTGGATCCCCACAACGGTCACGAGACAGTCCGGGAGGATGCCACGTACGGCCGCGTTCGGCTTGAGGTCTTCGAGCCTCATTGTGTCGGCCACCCGTCGTGGACCTCTCCGTCCCCAGGGTCGGGTTCAACTGCGACAGGATAGGACACAGCAGAGAACACGAGCACGCTTCCCAGGTGCCTCTGGGAGTATAAGCATTCAATTTAGCAGGTTCCTCGTTCCGCAGGCGCGTCCTTTGATCCCGGCCTTATCAATGAGGTCGTCGGCTTGCGCCTAAGATAGAAGGGATAGGCGAGAGACGTGATCTCCAAACAGACCAGGCTGGCCTTTCGCGAGCATCTTGTAGGGTGGACCCTCCGCACCATTTCCGACCTCTTCTACGCAACCGACATAGACCGAGGCTCTCCGGAGACCCTGCCGAGCGGGGCGCGCCGGGCCCTCGTCGAGGAGTACTACGCCGGCGTTGACTGGTCCTCCGGCGCCGACACCCGCAAGGTGGCACGTGTTTATGAGGAGGTGCTCCAGACCATCGAGTCACATCTCGCAGAACCGGTCCCCGGTGCCCCCGCTACGATGTCCAAGAAAGAGTTCGACAAGCTGGTCAATCTTCTCAGGCGGGACGGGTTTGCCTACGAGAGCGGCCGGCTTGTACCGACATCGGGCGTTGATCTACGCGATCTTCCGATCGCCTCGGCAACCGTGGACCGACATACGCTCCACGACCACATCAAGCGGATCGAAGACAGCGTTGACAGCGACCCCTCGCAGGCGATCGGCTCGACGAAGGAACTGGTGGAGACCGTCGCGAAACTCGTTCTACTGCAATACGGCGAGGACCCAGACCAGCACGCTACCCTCCAGCAGCTCGTGAAGCACGCCTTCAAGTGCCTCGACTTGTCCATCGAGACGATTCCCGAGGCAAGGAAGGGCGCCGAGGCGATTCGACAAATCCTTTCCGGCCTCTCGCAAATCGTCGGAGGAACCGCGGAACTCAGGAATCTCTATGGGACGGGACATGGTCGAGTTAGACGGGGCGGCCTCGCGCCTAGGCATGCTCGCCTCGTTGTCGGTGCGGGAGCCACGCTCTCCCGCTTCCTTCTAGAGACTCTCGACGCTCGCAAAGGCCCCAGCCCTTCCCTCTGAAGGACACCGTGGGCCGGAGGGCAGTTCATCTCCACGCCCTGCACCGACTCCGGAACTGGCAGTCCCTGCACTACCAGCCGGTGTTCGGCACGAACACGCCCGCCTCGATCGCCTGAATGATCTCCGCATGACGCTGTTCATGCTTCGCTCCTCCTCGCGCAGTGGTGATGGCGGGCCGAGCGCCGCGCCAGCGGCGCCGCGGCCTCGTGCGGGTAGAGGCGGCCTTCTCCCTGCGGGTCGGTCGCTTCCAGACCAGACCCGATCAGATCAAGGCGAGCGGAGCGAGCCTCAGGGCACATCACGCCGTCCACATTCTGTGTATGCTGGATTGCTGGACGTCCTCGCACCGCTCGATTTCGCTCACGGACGGGAGGGTTCGATGGATACTCGCAGACTCCTTCGGCTCTGGAACGATGCCCACCGCTACATGAAGAAGGAGAGGGCTGGCGAGCTGCGCTGGGCTGGCTCCATTTCGAGAAACACGTGGCGCAATATCGGATCGTCCACGTTTCTTCGCGAGTATGCGTGGGTCGTCTACGCGGCCGGGATTCGAAATGACATTCTTGATCAGTACTGGCCGCGGCTCAGGCGCGCGTTCGGTGGTTTCCGTTTGACCCGGATCGCAAAGATGCGTTCGACCGCTCCGGTGATCAAGGTCTTTCGAAATGAACAAAAGGCCAGCCACGTTCTCCAAGGCGCAGCGCTGATCCAAGCTGAGGGCTTCAAAACCTTCAAAGCACGCGTTGCTCGGGACTGGAAGCAAGAGCTTGAGGGGTTGCCAGGAATCGGCCCGATCACCAAGTTTCACCTAGCCCGCAATGTCGGTTTGGCGGATACGGGGAAACCGGACCTGTGGGTTTCGAGGATCACGAAGCTGGCCCACGCATCCGACTGGCAAACGATGCTTCAGTACCTGAGCAAACGGTCACGTCTTCCTCCCAAGGCCGTGGACGTCGTGCTCTTCCGCTATGGTGCGGACAGAGCCTGGCGTGATGGCGGCTATCGAACCTTTCAGGACTACTTTCGCCACTTGTGAGCGCCAAGCCGGGGCTGAGTCGTGCGCGTCACCCTCCCCTTGACAGCCGGCTCGAAAGACCGCAAGAATGCTTTCCGCAACCAGATCGGCAATCGTTCAGCGCGACTATCGTCCGGTCCCAACTAGACAGGCAGTTAGCAACGCACGGACCCGGATTGCACGGCCGTCAGGCGGCAGCTTCACGAACGACAGCTATCTGAGAACCGCGCCAAGAATGCCCTACTCTCGATTTTTCTTGACCGATTTACAGGTTCATACACCAGCGGATCCGCAGCAGGCGTTCGGAAACTGGGGCGGGAAGGCGCCGAACCCTTCCTTCGCGAAGAAGTTCATCGAAACATGCAAGGAACGCGCTGTACAGGCATTCGCCGTTACGGATCACAACCGCGTCGACTGGTACCCGGTGCTCCGTGAAGAAGGCGACAAGCACGGGGTCTACGTCTTCCCCGGCGTGGAGGTCAGCGTCAACCGATGCCATCTCCTTATCGTGTGGGAGCGCAACGACGACGGCTATGAGCTGGCCAAGCAATTCCTCGCTTCCTGTTGGGCACCGGGAGCCGACCGCTTTGCATCAAACGGTGACCCGGTCCCCGTCGGCATCGGGCAAGTGGCGGACGTCGCCGAACGCGCGCTCCGCCACAAGGGCCTTGTCCTCGCTCCCCACTCCACCCAGAAAGACATAGGCTTCTTCGCGAAGGGTGTGTGCACTAACCGTGCTGAGGTCATCAAGAAGAATCTCATCGTTGGCTTCGACGTTTTCGGGAACGCTGGACACGACGTGCTCAGCAACCCAAAGAGCGAGTTCACTGACCTCCCCGTCGCCTGGTTCATCTCCGGCGACGTTCGCTCCTTTGACTCTGTGGGCACGCGCACCTCTTACCTCAAGTTGGGTGCCGAGCCCTCACTTGAGGGGCTCAGGCAAGCATTCCTCATGCCCGAGACACGCATCCGCCTACCGGAGACGCTCCGGCCTGCCTGGGGCCACGTCCTCGGCGTGAACTTTCTCGCCCAACCAGGTCCTACATGGCCTCGAATCACGCAAGTGCAGGTGACGGGAGGATTCCACGACGGCCTCAGTTTCGAGATGGCTCCAGGTCTCAACGCCATCATCGGAGGCAAGGGCACCGGCAAGAGCGCGCTGGTCGAAATAGTCCGCTATACGACCGAAGCCCGTGCAACCAATGAAAAAGAGCTCATCGACAATCGCAAGCAAAACTTCCGCGCAAATGCCGAAGGCCACATCACATTCGTCGATCCCCAGGGACAGACTTACACGGCCACACGCGTCGGCAACGAGACTCCTGCCAAGCTTCTGAGCGGCGGCGCCCACACCGGCGTCTCGGTCCCCCGTCGGTTCAAGGTCACGGTATTTGGCCAGCGCGAGCTGCGGCAGCTTGCCGACGGCCAGACCATCCTCCGAGAGTTTGTAGCATCGACGTCCGGCGACGAATCCGAGAGGGCGCAGACTGAAGAGAGGCAGATCCGGCACGACCTTCAAAACGCGAATGCCCGTCTCGATCTTCTAGAAACAACGCTTGGAAGGTTGGAGGAGAAAGAGGCTGACCTCGCGGACCTGAGGGAGAAGTTGGAGCAGGCACGCAGAGGTGGGGCCGACGAGTTGCTCAAGCAGGGCACCACTCTCACCTCGCTCAACGTCAAAGTCCAGGCCGCTCTACGCTGGCCATCCGAAGTAGAGGCGAGCCGCGCTGATCTCGCCGCCCACCTGCCGAGACCTGAAGTACCCGTTGGCAATGGTGTACCGGCCGTCATCGGACAGCAGCTGGACCAGTTAACGACCGCCATTGCCACGGCGACCAGCGATCTCCATCGCGACATCACCGCTGTCTCGGCAGCTCTGGTACCAGCAGCCGTGGCGTGGGATGAGCACGTCAAGGCGGCCTCCGCCTCCATCACTGCGGCTCTGGCGGCGCTCGGCATCTCCGACGCAGCCGAACTCGCACGCATTCAGAACAAGGTCGCCGAACTCGAGGCCGAACTTTCCACCCTCGCTGATCAGAAGACGAACCACACTCGTGTCGAGGCCGAGCGCGCGGCCCTGCTAGAGAAACTCGACAACGTCGCCCGCCGTAAGTCGCGCATCGTCGAAGATGCAGCGCGCACGTTGAACAAACGCCTCACCGGCCGTGTTCGAGTAGTGGTCGAACCTCTCGCTGATAACGACGAGATCGCGGAGTGGCTGAGGAAGCTGACGCAGGGCGCCGGCATCTCAGGAATACAGTTGCAGAAGCTCGCCGGGAATCCGACGGCTACACTTGCCAAAGCGGTTCGCGAGGGCGCTGCCTCGCTCACTGCCTTAGGCTGCTCGCCCTCCGTAGCAACAAAGCTCCTGGAACGATTCAACGCCAAGCTGCTCCGCGAGCTAGAGGAACTCGCGTCACCGGACCGCATCTCCGCCGAGGTGAACCTTGGAGTAGGGGGCGCAGAAAACTGGAAGTCAGTTAGCTCTGTATCTCCAGGTCAACGGGCGACCGCCCTTCTTGCGCTCGTGCTGCTAAGTAGCAGCGAGCCTCTCATCATCGACCAGCCCGAAGACGACCTTGATAACCAACACATCTACCAGGACATCGTTCGAGTCCTTGCCGAGGTGTGCCAGACGCGACAAGTAGTCGTAGCCACCCATAACGCCAACATCCCAGTTCTAGGTGATGCCGAGCTTGTCGTCGTTCTTGACGCCGATGCAGACCGGTCCCGCATCGAAGCCATCGGGGGATTCGAGGATAGCAATGTTGCGTCCTACGCCCGTCGAGTTCTCGAGGGTGGCGAGGATGCCTTCAGGGCGCGGCAGCGCCGCTACCAGTCTCACGGCACCCCCGAATGATCTGGATCCACGGGCGCTATGTAACGTACCCATCTCTGCTCCGCGTGGCCCGAGTGGCCCATGGGACGGCATGACTACCCTCGTGTCACAGGCTCGACTTCGGATGGCCCTATTGGCCGCGCCCGTTCCCGGCTCCACGCGGAGCTGCCCTTCTCGGACGCTGGCCACCCAGGAGCCAACGGCACAGCCGCCTTCATGGGGACAGAGCCCCATGTGCAGCACGAGCGGTGATCAGATGAAGCGCTGCCAAGGTTTCGAGGCTGGCATATCCGCCAGCGTGGACGTAAGCAACCGGCACCTGCCGACTCGATAGCACCTCGAACACGAAGGCTTCCCGCTTCTCGATGTCAGGGACGCGGAGGCGCAACGGAGGGTTCGGGGTTCCTGAGAAGACGTCCATGCCCGCGGCGTAGAGACACACCTCGGGCCGGAACTCACCAAGCACGTTGGGCAGCTCTTTCCGAAGGGCCTGCAAGTAGAGGCGGGCGTCTGGTTCGTCCCGGAAGCTTTTGAAGAGATGCGGCGTGTCCGGGTGCCAGAAGTCCGAGGCATGCCCGTGGAAGTCGAAGAGAAACAGATCGGGATCATCGGGAAAGGACGCCGCCGTGCCGTTCCCGAAATGCGCATCCAGATCCAGAACCAACACTCGCCCGATTCCCCGACGGCGCAGGTGGTGAACTCCGATGGCCACATCGTTGACGGGCGACAGGGCGCCGCCGTGGTCGGGATAGGCGTGATGACCGCCGCCGCCAAGCATCCCGGCCACTCCATCGGTCAGGGCCGAATCTATGGCGCCGAGAAATGCCCCCAGAACCGAGAGCGACACATCGATACTGCCCGGGAACCACTCGCCTCCGGTTGAGGCCAGGTCGGCGGGCTGACCGCCTCGCAGCGCCTGCACATACTCGGGCGTGTGGGCGAGAAGCAGCTCCTCGACTTTGGCGTTCTGCGAAGGGATGAGGGTCGCGATTCCTTCTCCTTCAGCCCGTTCGCCCACGACGATGTGTCGACGGTAGACGTCTCGATCGGCCAACGGCCCGTAGTTCGGCACGAACAGGCGAAGCGTGTGGGCTGAGAGGCCTTCTGACTCCTTTGTGGGCACCCCTTCAGCCTACCGCGAGCCAGGATTTGTTCTCGGTTGGACCGAGGGCCGTCGATAGTTCAAGGGAGGGAGAAGATTCCAGCCGCGTTGCTGCTCGTCCGTCCTGTCCTTACTGCGTAACGAGGCCTGACGCCGTCCCAGCCTCGCTCCCTACGCCACTCCGTTGACATTCCTTGGCACTTCGCAGTTCAGTTCAACGCTCCAAGTCATTGATTCTTGACGCCTCCGTCCATGGCCCACCGCTTGCTCCGATGCTCTCTGCGAGTTGCTACACCGCTGCACGTCCCCGCACTGGCCCCGAAGCACAAAGCAGTTGCAAGTGACCCAGGTCCATCGAACGGAGGCTACGACATGGTGCCTCGATCGATTCGAGCGGGTTTGCTGGTTCTGACAACCCTCTGGCTTACCGGGTGTGCCGACCAGATGGTCGCTCTGCGATACACGCCTGACGCAGACATCCAGAAACTCCCGAGCACCCAAGCCATGACGGTGTTCCGCTTCGTCGATGCCCGCGGTGACGAAGGCGACCACGGCGACCCCACGCGGGTGGGAGGGACCTACGGCGGCTACGGCAATCGTCTGTCCAAGGTGAAGGCCGCCACCCCCTGGGCCGAGGCACTCATGCAGGGCCTGACCGACGGGCTCGCCCGCCGCGGCGTGCAGACGGTCACGGTCGACCGAGTGTACGCGGCGGGAAGCCCGCCAGTGTCCACGCCTCTCATCCTGTGCGGGGAGATCCGCAACTTCTCGACCGAGCAACGCTGGACGCTGCAGTCTCACATCAGCGGCGTCATCCGCCTCTACAACCAGCAGGGAGCTCTCCTGCTCGAGAAGCCGATCTCGGCGAGGACCAGCATCATGGACCGAGAATCCAAGGCGTCCGATAGTCAGGCGCCCCTCGAGGTACTTCTGAACGAGACCCTGCAGAAGTTCGTGCGGACGGTGGTGACAGACCCGGACATCTCGCAGCGGATCGTCGCCACTCGATAAGCCATTCCCAGGAGGTGAGCACCCCGTGAACCCCAGACATTGGATCTGGCTGCTGTCGTTGATCGTGGTGCTGAGCGGCTGCGCTCAGTCCACCGCGCTCCTCCGCGACAAGAGCTGGCAGCGCCAGCCCGGAACCGTGCGCGTGGTCATCATGCCGCCGGATGTGCAGCTCAGCGAGCTGACGGCTGGGGGGCTCCTCGAGCCGAAGGCCGACTGGACGGAACGCGCGCGTGAGCACGTGGCCTCAGCACTGGAGAAGCATCTGCAGACGAAGGGCGCGACCGTCGTTACCTACGAGCCGCCAGCGAGTGGCGGCGAGGACGACTCGGCCGACGTTCAGCTGGTCAAACTCCACGACGCCGTCGGCGGCGCCATCCTGGTGCACAAGTATCTGCCGGTCCTCGCGCTTCCCACGAAGGGGGACCGATTCGACTGGACCCTCGGAGCTGGCGTCAAGCAGCTCCAGGCGCGCACGGGTGCGGACTATGCGGTCTTCGTGTTCTTTCGTGACAGCTACGCGAGCGCCGGCCGGGTCGCCTTGATCGTCGGCGCCGCAATTCTCGGCGTCGGGGTCCAAGGCGGCCAGCAGGTCGGCTTTGCCTCGCTCGTGGATCTCCGGACCGGAGACATCGTCTGGTTCAATCGTCTCTTCAACCCTGCGGGAGACCTGCGCACGGCGGAGCCGGCTGGGAACGCCGTCCAGAGCCTGTTGGTCCAGATGCCGCTGTGAACGGCCCTGCCTCCCTGCTGGTGGTGCTCGCGGTCTTCGCGGTGACGGCCTGCGCGACCCCGCGGGGCGCTCCGGGCGCCCTCTCCGACGTCCGCCCGGCGCAGCGCCCCACGCTCGACAGCGACGAGGCCGGCCTGTGGATGCAGATGGATCGGGTAGAGCAGGGTCTCCGAACGTCCGGGCATCTGGTCACGGACACCGCGGTGCGCACGTACCTCCGGGACATACTCTGCAAGCTGGCCACCGATTACTGCCCGGACATCCGGCTCTATGTCGTCCAGACGCCACACTTCAACGCGAGCATGGCGCCGAACGGGGTCATGCAGGTGTGGACCGGCCTGCTCCTGCGAGCCGACAACGAAGCCCAGCTCGCCTACGTCTTGGGCCACGAGCTCGGCCACTACCTCCGGCGACACTCCGTCCAACGCTGGCGCGACGTGCGCACCAAGACCAACGTGACTGCCGTGTTCACCGTGCTGACCGCAGCGGCCGGGCACGGCTACATCGGCAGCCTCGCTCAGCTGGTGGCCCTCGGCTCGATCATGCAGTTCTCGCGGGACAACGAGCGCGAGGCGGACGAGATCGGATTCGAGCTCATGGTGAGGGCCGGCTACGATCCCCGCGAGGCGTCAAAGGTCTGGGAGTCCCTGGACAAGGAGCGCCGGGCCGGCAAGGACTCGGACCCGCTCATCTTCTTCGCCACCCACCCCCCAACTGACGAGCGCATCGACACCCTGAAGGAGCTGGCGCGCAAGACCTATACACCTGACCGCGACTGGACGGATGGCCGGCAGGCCTACTTGAAGGCGGTCCGTCCGCTTCGTGCCACCCTGCTGCGCGACGAGCTGCGTCTCCGCGACTTCGCCCGCACGCAGGTGCTCCTCGCGCGGCTCGTGGCCGCCGAGCCGGCGTCGGGGCAGCTGCACTTCTTCCAGGGGGAGCTCTACCGCCTACGTAACGATGACGGCGACCCGGCACGGGCCCTGGAGTCCTACGAGCGGGCCCTGGCCACAGGCGGGGCGCCGCCCGAGACCAACCGCGCGGCCGGCCTCCTCCTGATGCGCCGGGGCGAAAAGGACCGGGCCCGCGCCGCCTTCGACCGATACCTGACCGAGGCCCCTGACGCGGAGGATAAATCAATGATCCATGCCTATCTGGAGCAGCTACGATGACTCGCGGAATCCGGGCGGCATTCGTTCTAGCTGTCCTTGCCGGCCTTCTGGCCGGCTGCGCACGCTATACGCTCGTTGAGCCCAAGGCCAGGACGATCGCCGATCTTTACACCGTGGAGCCCCAGACTCGCTGGAGTGCGTTGACGGACGGCAAGTGGGAGGTCTGGACCGTCGATGGCGCCGGTCTCGAAGCCATCCAGTTCCTCAAGGGGCTGGAAGACGGCGAACCCCTATTTCGCACCAGCGATGCCCAGAAGCGCATGAAGTTCCGGAAACCCATGGCGCCTAGCGAGCTGGCGGAGCTCCTCGCGGATGGCCTGAGCTCCATCGGCGTCCAGAACATCGCGGTCACAAACCTCCGGCCTCAGAAGTTCGGGTCGGCCGATGGATTCCGGTGTGATCTGACCTTCCTGACCAAGAACGGCCTGGAAAAGCAGGGGATGGCGGCGGGCGGCACCATGAATGGGCGGCTCTACCTGGTGCTCTATACCGGTACCAAGTTGCACTACTACGAAGCGCACCGGGCCCATGCCGAACAGATCATCCAGTCGATCCGCATGAAGTAACCCGAGCCCGTCACTGGAGCCGCGGCCGTGAACGCAGAGGTCTCTCCACCTTCAGCCCCGCTGTGCTTGAAGCACTTGCCCGCGAGCAGCCCGAGGCAGTAGAGGGGCGGGCATGAGAATCGCGTGTCTTGGGTGGGGCTCGCTGGTCTGGGATCCTCGCGCCTTGCCTGTCCGGCGAGAGTGGTTCAAGGACGGCCCGTTCGGGCCAGTTGAGTTCACGCGCCAATCCTCGGACGGCCGCATGACGCTCGTCATCGACACAAACGCTGCCAAAGTACGCCTCCTTTGGGCCGAGATGCTGTCGGCCGATCTCCAGGATGCCAAGGAGGCGCTTCGCGAGCGCGAGGCCATCACTGGAACGGGTTGGTCGTCTCGTATCGGCGCATGGCAGCGGGGCGAGTCAGCACCCGCCACGATCCCGGACCTCGCTCGGTGGACGGAGGCCCTCGGTCTCGACGCTGTCATCTGGACTGCCCTCGGGCCCAAGTTCTCGGGCCATGACGCGTCCCCATCGGCAGACGAGGTGATCACGTACCTGCGGGGGCTCACGGGCACTCGGCGCGACAACGCCAAGCGGTACATCGAGTGCGCACCCCGCCAGATCGATACGGAATACCGACGTCGGATCGAGGCCGCGCTCGGATGGTCACCCAGGGAGTGCCAATAGGAGCCGCCTGTGTGCAACGCGTGGAATCATCCCTCGGGATGCGACTGCGGGTTCGGTGGGGATACAGGTGGGGGTGGCTGGGGATGGGGCGCTACCGCAACCGCTGCTGTTCGCACCACGTGGCACCACGGAGACGACAACTTCTGCCGCCCGACCGTTTGCCCTATCTGCGGCGCGAGCGCCTGGAGGCCACGCTCGCGCCCTTTCGCGCCGTCGTCGACCGCCTGATCACCCTCCCCGGCGTGAGCCAGATCGTGGCCCGGGTGCTCGTGGCCGAGATCGGGCCCGTCGGTCGTCCCAGGCCCCTTGTCCGAATAATTCCACCCCACCATGCTGTAAGGCACCGGCTACAACAGCCGAGACAGGAGATTACATGCGCGGTCCAGCGACTCGGTTCGCTCCGCTCACTCTGATGGTGTCTCTACTGCTGGTTGTGCCCGCGGACAGTCCGTTGCGCAGCAGGACGTGGACACCCGCGAGTGCCATAGGGGAAGTGCTCTGTGCCTGAACTGATTGCCGCCCTCGACGCTTTCGTGCAAGAGCACCGCCGCCGCGACGAGCTGGACGGCCGCAGCGGCGACGATGTGGTCTGGATGAGCTGTGAGAGCAAGGCGTGGATTGCTTATCTTGCACGAGACGCTCAGGAGACCCTCGATGGCTGAGAGCACTAAAGCGTGTCCGAAGTGCCGTCTCATCAGCCCATTTACTGCGATTCGATGCGACTGTGGTTATCGGTTCGACGCACTGGGTGGTGCCCCCGTCTCCGAAGAGAGTGACACTCTTCCGCCGAAAGTGACACGCGCATGGAAGTTCACGTTCGGCTGGGGAGTTGTCACTCTATTGAGTGCAGGCACGCAACCGCTTTGGGGAGATACGACGGCCACTGCCATGCAGCAGACCTTCGGAGGTGTGCTGTCCGGGGTGATGGTGATCGTAGCTTCACTTGGAGTGAGAAGGGGCAGCGGAATCGCCGCCTGGGTCCTTGTCACGTACGCAGTCTTTGACGCAGCGGTACGCATTGTCACGGCCTCGGGTGATTTCCTTTCCCCGGTCATCCTGTTCGCGCTTGCAGTGCCCTGCGCGCTCCAGCTCCGGCCTACCCTTTCGACCCCAGCCGAACGAAGGGTCTGGCCCCGGCTGCTCTACGAGCTGGCTTTCCTACAAGCCGCCCTTACTACTTTGTTCGTTCTCTGGTCGTTCTTCGTCCAGTCGAGCGAGCTGAAGACACTGACCTTCTGGCAGGCCAATGCGCGGCACCTAGTTGCTATAGCGATTCTCGTCGGCCTTGGACTCGCGACGTTGAAGCGGCATGCGTGGGCCGGATATGCCCTTGTGTTCTATCAATGCAGGGAGGTCTATTGGCCCCTCGTTCAAGGATCGCAGCCGCTTGCGGCTGCTCCGATGCTGTTGGTCGTGCTGTACGCGCTTGGCGCGTATTACCTGCATCGGGAACAAGCCCCGTTGGCTTTCCGTGGGCGTGCGGCAGTGGCGACTGTCGCGGTCGTAGTGCTGCTGAACGTTACGTTCTTCGCGCGGCCGACGCAAATGGACCGAATAGTTCAAGAGAGCGAGGCTCGGCTCGCGGCGGTCCCGGGTCTACGCGAACGATTTGAAGGCAACGCGACGAAGGCGAGCGCGCTCGGCGCGGAGTTAGCCCTCAAGGGCGCTCGGCGCCTGACAGACGCTCAACTAATTGAGAAGGCACGGTTACTCGCCGTCATCCTCATTCAACTGGACGATCACAACTGTGCTGAGGTGTTTCGCACAGGGCGGGGTGACATGACGGGCGCGCTGAACCGGGTAGAAGAGGGCATCGCGCGAGCGTGGTTTGACCTGGCGGTTGTGGCCATCACTGCTGAACATCTGAACACTTCGCCACCGCAGCCCTCGCCCTCGGAGGAAGAGACGAATGAAGCACAGATGAATGCTGTCAAGACTCTTGGTAGTGAGGATGCCGCCAGGTTCCGTCGAGTGGAAGGGGGAGACAACTTCGCGCGAGCCAGCGATGCCGACACATGCTGGGTGTTTCGCACGATGGTCGGGGTCATCCCACGACTCGACGTGCGGAGCCAGAGAACTCTGGCGCGGGTTCTCATGGCCCAGTGACGCAGAGGAAGGTCCAGACGATGAGGGCATAGTAGGTCAGCCCTAAGACCGCATCGCATCAAGAGCAGGCAGTCAGCACGCCGCCTCCCCAACCCGAAGCCGTAGCCGGGTGGGTGCCCGCGAAAGCGGGGATGCGGCCCGTCGAGGGCAAGAAAGGCAACATCCCAGTCATCGAGCCAGTCACAGTACGGGGCCTCGCTGGCGGCCTCGCGCTGGTAGCAGCCATACCAAACCGTGTCTTCCAGACATCGCAGGCACCGCCAGCACCGCAGCGGTGGCCCGCTGTCTAACCGGCCCCCGCGCGTCCCCTCCCCGACGCTGGGATGGGGATGATCTCGTCCTCAGGGGTGATGAGGGCTGATTTCTCAAGTTCGACACCCCTCAGCTCCACCAAATCTTGACGCGGGGTTACGGGGAAGCTCGTAACCCCGCGTTGCGTTTCGAAAGCCCCGCTGGTCCCGCGGGGGTGCCGTCCGGTGCCGCCCTTCCGCGGGCTCCGCCGCCGCAAGACGGTCAGGCCGGCAGATCTTGGCCTTCTCGAGCGTCTTGTGGAAGACCCGCCGCTCGAAGTTCGACTTCCAGATCGGACGGCCCTCGTCGGTGCAGAACACCCAGTCCGGAATCCGGTTCCAGCGCCAGGTCAAGTAGGCGGAGATTGAATCGCTGCGCTGGGTGTGGCCGTCTCAGCGACTCGGCATCAGTCAATCGTCACCGCCGTCTCCACCGCCGTAGTGCCACGCGCAACGATCCTGTGCCCGACGATCTTCGACGTGTCAGCACGCACACCGGCCCGCTCCCTGCCTTCATGCACGTTCCTCGCGCAGGTCAGCAGTCCGCTACAAACGGCCGATCTGCCGAAGGTGCTGGACGTCGCCAGGCGCCCGAACGCAGTGATCAAGATCAGCGGCGCCTGCACGCTGTCCCGGGAACCGTACCCATCCGCGGACATCTGGGACCCGCTCGCCCGCGTGTTCGACGCCTGGGGCTCGAGCGCTGCCGGTGGGGTACCGACTGGACTCGCGCCTTCGCGGTCGTCAACTACGAACAGGCCGTCGAGGCCTTCCGCCAAGCCGATCGCCTGAGCGACAGTGAACGCACGATGCTGATGGGCGGTGCCTGCGCCAAGGCGCATCTCTCCGAGAAAGGGCTAGTCGCGGCCTATCGTCGAGTGCCCGGCCGCCACCCCTCCACCAACCCGGCGACGCCCCCGGGCATGAACCGCATCGCGAGCACCAGTAGCGCCCCGAACACCGGGTGCACGAGGTTCGGGGACACCGTGCCGGCGATGTCGGGCCAGAACTGCAGGAAGAGTCCCCCGGCGACGGCGCCCCAGACCGAGGTCATCCCGCCGAACACCGAGCCGACTAGCAAGAGGATCGACAACCAGTAGGTGAAGCTCTCGGGCGCGATGAAGTCGAGCAGCAAGGCGGCAAGCGCCCCCGCCATGCCGGCGTACGCTGCCCCCACCGCGAAGATCGCCGCCGTGTAGTGGGCGAGGTCGATCCCCGCGGCCTGAGCGGCGACGGGGTGGTCACGCATCGCGCGGATCGCGCGCCCGATGCGCCCGGCGACCAGGTTCCTTGCCATCCAGAGCAGCAGCGCGAGGATGGCGAGGGTCACCAGGTACCACCATTGATCTTGGTCCAGGGGCAGGCCGGCCGGCGCGCTCGGCCGATCGAGGTAGAGGCCCTGCACACCACCGGTCCACGGGTGCAGGTGGCTCGACTTGAGCGTTTGCGGCACGGCCAGAGCGAGCGCGAACGTCGCCAGGGCGAGGTAGAAGCGGGTGAGCCGCGCCACCACGCGCCCGAAGAGGTACCCGGCGACCAGGCACATCAGCGGAGCGGCGAGGATCCCCACGTAGGCGGACACGCCGGCGTGGCGCATCATGACCGCCAGGGTGTAGGCGCCCAGCCCGTAGAAGGCGCCGTGACCGAGCGAGATGAACCCCGCCTGACCGGTGATCAGGTTCAGGCCCACGATGGCGATCGCGTGAGTACCGGCAAAGGCAAGCTGATAGGTCCGGAAGCCCCAGAGCACGAACGGGAGTACGAGCGCGCACACGACGACCGACGAGACGGCGAGGCGGTCTGCGAGGACCGCCGCCACCTTCCCGTTCAGTCGTGCCATGCTCGATGCCCTCTCTCTCCGCGCCGCGATCGCGGCACACCCGGAACCATACGGCGGGCGCGCGCCGAGATCCAGGGACGGCGGCGCCCTCGATGCGCTAACATCGCCGTTGAAGCGGTCACGCTCAACCGGCCGGTTCTACGAGACGCTCGGCTTCACCGCGTCGCACGAGGGCATGAAGCGACACCTGGAGGGCAGCCGATGAAGCGGATGGGCGTGCTCGGCGGCATCAGCGCGCAGGCCACGATGGACTTCGAGGCGCGGGTGCACCGCATCGCGCAGCGCCTCGTCCCGCAGCATCGGAACGAGGGCTATCCGCCGATGATCGTCTGGTACCATCGCCGCCCGCCGATCCGCATGGACGTCGACGGGCGTCCCGCCGAGCCGCGCGCGATCGACCCGGAGCTGGTCGAGGCGGCGCGCTGGCTCGGCCAGATTGTGGACTTCGTCGTGATCCCGTGCAACGCCGCGCACGTCGGCCTCGAGGCGATCCGCGCCGCGGCGGGCCGCCCGGTGCTGAGCATGATCGACGTCACGATGGCGGAGGTGGCACGGCGGGGATGCCGGCGCGTCGGCGTGACCGGCTTCACCGGAGCCCCCGCCGTCTACCTCGACCCGCTGCGCGCGCGCCGGATCGAGTGCGCCACCATCAACGAGGGGACGCAGGCGCCGCTCGACGCAGCGATCCACGCGGTGGCGGAGGGCCGCGACGGCGCGGTGGAGGTGGCGGCCGCGCGGGCGGTCGTCGAGACGCTGCGGGGCGCCGGGGCCGACGGGGTCGTGCTGGGCTGCACGGAGATCCCCCTGCTTCTGCCCGGGGAGGACGACGCCCCCGACCTGATCAATCCCCTGGCCCTGCTGGCCGAGGCCGCCGTGCGCTTCGCGATCGCCTGAGGGCGGGAGGCGCCCGGTCACTTCAGCGTGTAGCGCGCCTGCTCCCACTCGAGGAGGGCGGGGCCGCTCGGCGAGTGCCGGTCCTGCTCCACCACGGCACGCCGTGCTCGGCCATGTGAATGGGATACGGCTCTCGATCAGGGACCGGCCCTCCTCGGCCATGTCGCGGTGACGGCCGGGCGCGAAGTCGGGCTTCAGCTTCGCGCACACCTCCCGCAGTCGGTAAAGACGGGATATTTCGCCTCGGCGGCGAACGGCGCCGCGCGCCCGGCGCCGGGGTCGCTCACGCCGACGCTCGTCGCGTCCTTCATCCCAAGCACAGGGTCGGAATAGAACGGCGTTTCCTGTATGCTCCGTCGTGGAATCCAAAGCGCATCGCACGCATTCTCGCGGCCAGCCGCACAAGGGGGACACGATGAGGTCTTACGAGAAGGGCAACGTCCGCATTCACTACCAGGAAGCCGGTTCCGGCTTCCCGCTGTTCGTTATCCCCGGCGGGGGCCAGAACTCGACCATCGGCTTCATGTCGGACCGGGCGCCGTTCAACGCGACCGAGGACTTCAAGGACGAGTACCGCTGCATCACGGCCGACCTGCGCAACGCTCCCAGCGGCCAGTCCTCTGGGCCGCTCGAGATCGACCGGCCGTGGGACTCCTATGCCGACGACCACCTCGGCCTCATGGATCACCTGGGCATCAGGCGCTTCATGGTGATCGGCTACTGCATCGGCGGCCCGTTCATCTGGAAGCTGCTCCAGCGCGCGCCGGAGCGCATCGTCGCCGCGGTCGTGTCGCAGCCCGTCGGCTTCCGCAAGGAATCGAACCCCATGTACGACAACAGCATGCAGACCTGGGGGCCGGCGCTGGTCAAGCAGCGGTCTGACCTCACGATGGACATGATCGACAAGTTCCTGACCCGGATGTACGTCACCAACGCCGATTTCGTGTTCAGCGTGCCGCGTGAAGTCGTCAAGGGCTGCCCGGCGCCGGTGCTGGTCATGCCGGACGAGACCCCGTCGCACCCCTACGAACCCGCCATCGAGTCGGCGATGCTGGCACCGAAGTCCGAGTTGACCTTCTTCCCGTGGAAGGACACGCAGGAGAAGATCCCGCTTGCGGTGCGGCACGTACGTACGTTCCTCAAGGCGAACCGGCCGGCGTGATCCCGATGCCCGCGAGCAAGTACGTCCACCCCACGGGGTGGGTCCAGCCCGCGGTCTCGGCGGTTCTCCAACCACAGCCAGCTGGCGATGATCGAGGCCGCCCGCACGCGCCGGAGCGTGAAGATCGAGCGCGTCGAGGCCTAGCGCGCGCCCGGCGATGTCAAGCAGGCGACTCCCCGTCGTCTCCAGTCGCCTATACTCCCACCCTCGGGCTGGCGTAGAATCTTGACTCGATATGGATGGCCATGACCGATCGGGTTGCCGCGGTTTCGTTCCGTATACTCAGCCAATAACAACGCGTCAACGCTCCCTGGGAGGACACCATGCTGAGAGCCCTATCCCTGTTCGTGGTCGGCGTGTGCGCCAACGTTCTCGTCGCCGTGCCGGTGTTTGCGCAATCGCCAGCCGAAGTCACGCTTACCCGCATCGACTGCGGCACCGGCGCCACGCCGACGGACGTTGGCCAGCGCTTTACCGACACGTTCGCGTACAAGGATCTCAAGCTGACGTTCACGTTCAGCTGCTACCTGCTCAAGCACGGCAACGAATACATGGTGTGGGACACTGGCTTCGCACCCGGCACGAGTCCCAACGCGCCGAAAGTCGGCATCGTCGATCGCCTGAAGGAGCTCAAGGTTGCGCCCGAGCAGGTCAAGTACGTCGGCATCAGCCACTTTCACGGAGACCATACCGGCCAGCTCGCGCCGTTCACGAACGCGACCCTGCTCATCGGCAAGGGCGACTGGGACGGGATCACCGCGCCGACGCCAATGCAGGGCGCGAATGTCGCGGGCTTCAAGAGCTGGATCAGCGAAAACAGAAAGGTCGAGCCGCTGACCGGGGACAAGGACGTGTTCGGCGACGGCAGCGTGATCGTTCTCAGGATGCCGGGTCACACGCCGGGCCACAGCTGCCTGCTGGTCAGGCTGAAGGAAATGGGCCCGGTGCTGCTCACCGGCGACCTCGTCCACTTCCGCGAGAACTATGAAGGCGGCGGCGTACCGAGCTTCAACTTCGACCGCGCCGCGACGGTAGCCTCGATCGAGCGCATGAAGCAGATCGTCGCCAACCTGAAGGCGACTGTCGTCATCCAGCACGACACGCGCGACATCGGCAAGCTGCCGGCGTTCCCAGCTGCCGCGAAGTAACACTTTGGCAGCCTTGGGCTCGGGTCCGAGCCCCCTGCTGCACGGCTAGGCTCCGATGGTGCTGGTAGCACCTGCGAGCCGCGGAAGGTGACCCTAGGTCATAGCCAGGGGTTCGAGCCCCCTCAGCTCCACCAAAGCTTGAGCAGGGCCGACCCGGGGCAGACGGCGCGCACGCCGCGTCGCCTGCCCCGTCGTCTTTCCCTCAGCTCTGCATGAAGCCGGCGAGGTCCGCCGAGGACACCCCGCGGTCGACGTAGGCGAAGGTGCCCGCGTCCTTCACCTCGCGGGCCGCGTCGAGCAGGCCGCTCATCGCGGTGCGGTAGAGCGAGGTCGCCAGGCTGATCCGCTTCACCCCGGCCGCGGTCAGCTCGGCCACCGTGAACGATCGGCCCTTGATGCCCACCATGAAGTTCACCGGCTTCTTCACCGCGACGCACACCGCGCGCACCGCGGCCAGATCGGGCAGCCCCGGCGCCATGAGCACGTCCGCGCCCGCCTGCTCGAACGCCTGCAGCCGCTCGATGGTGTCGGCCAGGTCCGGATTGCCGCGCAGGAAGTTCTCGGTTCGCGCGGTGAGCGTGAACGGAAAGGACTGGGCGCGCGCCGCCGCCACCGCGGCGGCCACCCGCTCGGTCGCGGTGACGATGTCGAAGAGCGGCTTCTCCTTGTCGCCGGTCGCGTCCTCGATGGAGCCGCCCACCAGCCCCACCGAGGCGGCGAGGCGGATGGTCTCGGCGGCGGCCGACGGCGCGTCGCCGAACCCCTTCTCGAGATCGGCGGCGACCGGCAGGTCCGTCGCCTCCACGATGGCCCGCGAGTGGGCGAGCGCTTCCTCGCGTGTCACCTTGCCGTCGCGACGGCCGAGGGTCCCGGCCGAGGCGCCGCTCGAGGTGGCCAGCGCCACGAATCCGAGCGCGGCGAGGATGCGGGCCGAGCCGGCATCCCAGGGATTGGGAATCACGAAGGCCCCGGGCGCCTCGTGGAGCGCGCGAAAGCGGGCGGCCTTGTCGTTCTGGCTGACGGGCATGGTGGGCCTCCTTTGGGGCTACGGCTTCTTCCGCGGGGGCACCACCCAGTAGAAGACGGTGTGCTCGCCGTCGTCCAGCTTCAGCCTGATCGTCTTCTGCGGCGCCCAGTCTCCCAGGTCGTAGTTGTGGGAGACGATCCGCGTGCCGGGCCGGAGGTCGAGCAGCTTCGGGCGCAGCTTCATGTTCACCGCGGGCAGGAGGTAGAGGGTGACCACGGTGGCGTCGCGGATGTTGGCCTCGAAGATGTCGCCCTCGACGAACTTGGCGCGGTCGCTCACGCCCGCCTTGCGCGCGTTCTCCCGCGCCTCCTGGACCAGGGTCGGGAGCAGCTCGATGCCGGTGCCGCGGGTGCCGAACTTCTTGGCCGCGGTGATCACGATCCGCCCGTCGCCCGAGCCCAGGTCGTACAGGACGTCGCTCTTCTTGACCTTTGCCACCTTCAGCATCTCGGCCACCACCCTCTCGTGGGTGGGCACGTAGGGAACGTCGGGCTCCTTCTGGGTCGGGGTCTGCGCGCTCGCCACGCCAACCGCGACCAGGATCAGGGCAAGGACGCGTACGATCGACTGGCTGATCCGCATGTCAGGAACCTCCTTGGTTATGGGGCCGGGGGGTATCGGAACGGGTCGTCTCGTGCCGTCCCATCAACAGGAGTACGAGCGCGCCGGCCGCCACCACCGCCACCCCGACGATCGAGCCGGTCCCGCTGTAGGCGAGGCTGGCGTACAGCAGGTAGGCGCAGGTGGCGCAGAAGACGAGCGGCGTGACCGGATAGAGCGGCACCGAGAACGGCCGCGCCACCCCCGGCTCCCGGCGCCGCAGCACGAACAGCGAGACGCCGGTGAGGAGGAAGAACAGCCAGAACACCGGCGCGGTGAACTCCACCATGGTCTCGAAGCCCTCCCGCATGAATCCGCCGAGGAGGATCAGCCCGAGGGCGATCGCCCCCTGCACCAGGAGCGCGTTGACCGGCGTCCCCGCCCGGCGATTCCAGCGCCCGAGAAACGCGAGCGGCCGGAAGTCCCGCCCGAGGGCGTAGGCGGTGCGGGCGCCCGTGAACACCGCGGCGTTCACCGACGTGGCGGCCGCGATCACGATGAGCACGCTCACCAGCCACGCGGTCCCGACCCCGGTCGAGCGCGCCATCAGGTCGGCGGCCACCGTCTTCGACCCCGCCATCCCGGCCAGCCCGAGGCCGCGCAGGTACGCCACGTTCACCAGCAGGTAGAGCGCGGTGATCGCGACGACCCCCCACACGAGAGCCCGGACGATGCTCCCGCGGGGCCCGCGAATCTCCGCGGACGCGTAGGCCGCCTCGTTCCAGCCCCCGTAGGTGAGCAGCACGAAGACCATCATGAGGCCGAACGCCTGCGTGGACAGCGGGGTCGCGGGGGTCGTGGCCAGCAGTGAAGCGTTCCCGAACGCGAGGCCGGCCGCGATCACCAGGAGCAGGCCCGCGACCTCGGCGGTCGTGAGCAGGTTCTGGATCAGGCGGCCTTGCCGCACGCCGATGACGTGAACGCCCGTGATCGCCGCCACCGTGAGTCCCGCGTAGAGGGTCGAGGAAGCGGCCCCGAGCGGGGCCAGCTTGGTGGCGTAGTCGCCAATGACGAAGGCGAGGAGCGCGATCGATCCGGTCTGGATCACGGTGATCCGCGCCCACGCGAACAGGAAGGCCACCCGCATCCCGAAGGCCCGCGCCAGGTAGTGATAGTCCCCGCCCGGGCTCGGGTAGGCGGCGGCCAGCTCCGCGTAACACAGCGCCCCGATGAGCGAGATGGCCCCGCCCGCGGCCCACGCGGCCAGCACCACCGTCTCGCTCGGCGCGTTGGCCGCCACCAGCGACGGGGTCCGGAAGATGCCCGCGCCCACCACGGTGCCCACGATGATCGCCACCACGTCGATCACGCGCAGGGTGGAGCGAACGGTGGGGTCCGGGCGGGCGGCCGGCACCGGATCGGAGTCGCGGAGCGGAAGGGCCGGCATCACCGGCATAGCTTATACCCGACCGAGGAGACCGCAACCGGCTCGTCACCCCTGTCCGACATTCTGGACATTGTGGCCGCCGCGCGCCGAGCCGTAGGATCCGCACGTGATCAAGACGGGGCGCATCGAGTTCTACGACCGGCCCACCGCCTGGGGCCTGATCATCGGCGACGATCAGGATCTCTACGTAGTCCGGGGCCGCGACGGGCGCGGGGCGATGCCCCGGGTCGGGGAGCGCGTCGCCTTCGAGCCGCAGGCCCACGCCGACGGCAAGCGGGCGGCGGAGGTGCGGCTGGTGGGCCGGGGTCTCTCGCCGATCGGGCGCGAGGCGCCGGCGGCGGGCGTCAGGCCCCTCCGATGATCTCGGGCACGACCGCGAAGCCGCGCGTACGGATGGCCTCGTCCACCTGGATCTGGCGCCGCCGGTCGGCGGCGCGCCGCTCGCGCGCGGGCGCCTCCTAGAGCTCCCCCCCCCCGCCGCTCGCTCGCGGTCGCCTCCTCGCGCTCCCGGCGCTCTCCGTGGCGCCGATCGAGGATCACGGTGACCGGCTCGCCGGCGTACTCACGCTTGAGGTAGTCGTAGAGCTGGATATTGTGACGCGCCACCACGAACAGGTGCCCCAGGTGCAGCAGCTCCTCGGCGGCTCGCGACAGCCAGAAGCGCATGTCCATCTCGCGCAGCAGGCCCAGGGCCTTGGCCAGGTGATCCTCGGCGCGCTCGCGATCGCCGGCCAGGCGCAGGAGCCGGCCCAGGCCCAGGTGCGTGCGCGCCTGCAGCGGGCGCATCTCCAGCTCCTCGGCCAGCCCCAGGGCCTGGCCGTAGTAGCCTTCCGCCTCGCCCACCGCCGGCGGCTCGCCCACCGCGGCCAGCTCCCCCATCAGCCGCAGCGCGCCGGCCTGATGGCCGCGCTCCTTGTGCCGCAGGGCCAGGTCGAGCGCGCGCTGGGCCACGCTGCGCGCGCGATCAAGCTGGCCGGCGGCGGCCAGCCCCTCGCCGAGGTTCACGGTCCAGAGGGCGAGGTAGGCGCGCACGCCCAGGTCCTCGGTCAGCGACACGCCGTCCTCCAGGAGCCGCATCCCTTCCTCGCGGCGCCCGAGCAGCACGAGGGTGAGCCCGAGGAGCGACGAGGGAATCGGCCGCCAGACGTCGAGGCTCTTCTCGCGGCAGGCGTCGAGGCTGCGCTGCAACGCGGGCAGCGCGCGCTCGAGCTGCCCGCGGCGGAGCCAGGCCAGCCCGGCCATGGTGCGCGCGATGGTCTGGGTGTAGGCGTGGCCGCTCGCCTCGCCGGCCCGCTGGGCTTTGTCGAGCGACAGGGCCGCCGCGTCGAACTCGCCGATCTCGGCCAGGGTGAAAGCGAGCCAGCCGCTCGAGGTGACGTAGGAGACTCCGGCCTGCCCGCCGGGGGCGTCGCCCTGCACCAGCTCGAGGGCCTCCACGTTCTCGCGCAGGATCGAGTGCGCGCGCCGGTACTGCCCCTGCGCGTGGCAGCTATAGCCCAGGTAGCCCCGCGCCAGCGCCTGCAGCGCGGCGTCGCCGGCCGCGTCGCCGATGCGCAGGCAGCGCTCTCCGTACTCGATCGCGAGATCCGGCTCGCCCTTGAGGTAGTGGTAGTTGATCAGGTAGGTGTAGACGCGCGCCAGCCGCTGCTCGTCGCCGAGCTTCTCGGCCATCGCCTCCGCTTCCTGCGAGAGCGTCAGCACCCGCTCGAGCTGGCCGAGCTGGAGCAAGGGCGAGCGGAGGTCGAGGCGCAGATCGATCGCCTGCTCGGTGGCGGGCCGGCCCTCGGGCAGGCGCCCGAGCGCGCCCAGCGCCTGCTCGAAGAAGATCACCGCCTCGCGATTGGCGGAGCGCGCCGCCGCCTTCGTGCCCGCCTGGCGGAGATAGGCCACCGCCTTCGTCCACACCTCGCCGCGCACCGCGTGGTGGGCGAGCCGCTCGAAGTGCTCGGGCAGCCGGTCGGTGTAGAGCTGCTCCATCGCCTGCACCACCCGGCCGTGGAGCGCGCGCCGGCGGTCCTGGAGCAGGCTCGAGTAGGCCACCTCGTGGGTCAGCGCGTGGCGGAAGGTGTATTCCACGCTCGGGAACAGGCTGATCTCGTACAGGAACTCGCCGGCCTGGAGCAGGGTCAGGTTGCGGCGCACCGTCTCTTCCGACAAATCGGCGATCTCCTGCAGCAGCGCCAATGAGACATCCTTGCCGATGACCGCGGCCGCCTGCAGCAGGCGCTTGCTCTCGATGGGCAGCCGGTCGATGCGCGCGGCGAGCACCGCCTGCACGGTGGCGGGCACCTGGACCTTCTGCACCTCCCGGGTCAGGCGATAGTGCCCGGGATTGCCCGCGAGCACCTTGCTCTCGGCCAGCGTGCGCACGCTTTCTTCCAGGAAGAACGGATTGCCCTCGGTGCGCTCGATCAGGAGCTGCTTGAGCGGACCGAGCCCGGGGTCGTCGCCCACCAGCGCGCGCAGCAGCTCCTCCGAGCCCTGCGGCGGCAGCGGATCGATCCGGAACTGGGTGTAGTAGCTCTTGCGCGCCCAGCCGTGCTGGTACTCGGGCCGGTAGCTCACGAGCACCAGCGCGCGGGCCAGGGGCAGGCTGTCCACCAGGCTGTCCAGGAAGGCCTGGCTCTCGGAGTCCAGCCAGTGCAGGTTCTCGAACACCGCGATCACCGGCTGGACCTGGCCTTCTCGCAGGATCAGCCGCTTCACCGCGTCCAGCATGCGCTGGCGGCGCTGGGGCAGGTCCGGAGTCTGCCACTCCGCGTCGTCCACCGGCACGTCGAGGAGCTGGAGGAACGCGGGCAGGGTGGGCCGCAGGCTCTCGTCGAGGGTCAGGAGCTTGCCGGTGACTTTCTCGCGAATCCGCCTCGCGTCGTCCCGCTCCTCCAGGTGGAAGTAGTTCTGGAGCAGCTCCTTGACGGTGAGGTACGAGGTGTTCTTGCCGTACGAAGTCGCCTGCGCCTCCATCATGAGCCAGCCGTGCGCGCGGTGGGAGTGGGTGAACTCCCAGAAGAGGCGCGACTTGCCGACTCCGGGCTCGCCCGAGACCGCCACCACCTGCCCGTGGCCGGCCGCCGCCCGCGCCATCGCCTGGTGCAGCGTGTCCACCTCGGCCTCGCGGCCCACGAACGGGGTGAGGCCGCGCGCCGCGCTGGCCTCGAGGCGGGAGTGCACCTGCTCGGTGCGGACCAGCTCGAAGATCTCCACCGGTTCCGGCATCCCCTTGACCGGCACCGGCCCCAGCGGCTTGACCTCCACGTAGCCCTCGGCCAGCCGCAGCGTCTCGCGCGAGATCAGCGTCGATCCGGGGCGCGCGAGCTGCTCCATGCGGGCGGCCAGGTGCGTGGTCTGGCCGATCGCCGAGTAGTCCATGTGCAGATCGCTGTCGATGGCGCGCACCACAACCTCGCCCGAGTTGAGCCCGATGCGGATCTGCACGTCCACGCCCCGGCCGCGGCGCAGCTCCTCCGCGTACCAGCCCACCGTCTGCTGCATGCGGAGCGCGGCGTGGCAGGCGCGCACCGCGTGGTCCTCGTGGGCGAGCGGCGCGCCGAAGAGCGCCATGATCCCGTCGCCCATCACCTGGTTCACGGTGCCTTCGTAGCGGTGCACCGCCTCCATCATCCGCTCGAGCACCGGATCGAGCAGCCGCCGGGCCTCTTCCGGATCCTGATCGGCCAGGAGCTCCATGGAGCCCTTGAGGTCGGCGAAGAGCACGGTGACCTGCTTGCGCTCGCCCTCGAGGGCGTGACGCGACGTCAGGATCTTCTCGGCGAGGTGCTTCGGGGTATAGCCCTGAGGGGAGGCCTGACGCTCCCCCGCCTCCGGGGTCGCGGGGGCGCCGCAGGAGCCGCAGAACCGCTTGTCGGGGAGCAGCTCCGCGCCGCAGCTCGGACAGCTCGTCTCCAGGCGGCCGCCGCACTCTTCACAGAACCGGACGCCCGCGCGGTTCTGCGACTGGCAGCGGGGACACTTCACCTCGGCCCTCCTCGGGGGGTCGAACGCCCGGACGGTAGCCCCGCAAGAGTAGCCGCTCGGCCGGTGGGGGTCAAGGGCCGGTGGACCAGGCCGGGCCTCATCGCGGCTCCTCGGGCCCCAGGCGATAGCGGCGGATCTCGTCACGCACGTCCCGGACCGTGTCGCCCTCCAGCTCGATCCGTACCTCGTGCCGCTCCACGTCCCAGTGCCGCACCGTGGAGAGCCACCCGAAGATGCGACGGGCCTCGGGTACGAGGCGCCGGCCGCGATAGATCAGGGTCGTGCGCCCGGAGACGGGGAACTGCTCCTGGCGCTCCATCTCGGTGCCGCAGAGGCGCATCACGTCCTCCCGGGTGGTCTTGCCCGGCTCGATCCGCTCGAGAATCTCGCGGGGCAGGACCACGCCGGCGCGGGGGTCGCGCCCCTCCCGCCACGCGCCGAGCTGCACGCGCGCGGCCACCACGTCGGCCAGCCGGAGGAGGCCGCGCCCGAGGATCGGACCCATCGCCTGCCCGAGGGCGAAGATGAGAAGCGGCGCCGCCACCAGCATCACGGTCTGCGTGCGCGAGAAGTAGCCGAACTGCACCGCGAGCTGCTGCGGGGTGATGCCGTCCCCGCGGTCGAGGAAGAGCGAGACCACCTCGGTGGACTCGAGCGTCTCGCTCAACCGTCTGATGGACGTCGGGGGATAGACCTCCTCGATCTTCAGGCGGTCGGACCGCGGGAACTGCACGATCAGCTCGGCCGGCGCGTCGGCGAGCGTGACCACCCGGTCGCGATGGGCGAGGTACATCGGGAAGAGCGGCCGGTCGCGCACCTCGTGGAACCCGATGGCCACCCGCGAGTGGCCGCCGCGAATGAGCGTCTCCACCCAGCCGACCTTCTGCGGCTTCACGAGCCCGGCCGCGTGCAACGTGAGCTCCATGAGCCAGCCCCGGTCGGCGAGCCGGGGCGTCCACGGGATGCGGATGAAGGTGGCGGGCGGGCTCAGCCCCAGCGCGCCCGTCTGCACGAAGGTGACGAACGGCGCGCCGGCGGCCTGGACCTCGGTGGCGCCGTCGGCGAGCCCGCGCGCCAAGAGGCCAACCCGCCCTTCGCCGATCACGTCGAAGCCGCGGTCCGTCACGTAGCGCGCCAGCGCCGCGTCGGGCTTCTGATCGGTCGCGTCGTTCCGCACCTCGCCGGGCCAGAGCAGGTAGATGTCCTGGGCCACGTCGGCGGGCCGGCGGTCCGGAGGGAGCAGCAGGCTCCAGGTCACCACCACCGGCACCGGCCCGGTCTCCTCGCGCACGGTGGCCCGGACCATCAGCGGTCCGACGGTGAACGGCGGTTCCGGGCGCGCCGCGAGGAAGAGCTGCCCCTCGGCGGATGCGGGAGCCAGGAGGAGCGCGAGGGCCGCGAGAGACCAGGCAAGGCGGCGCATGGTCGAGGCCCGATCATACCTGTCCCACCCCGGCCATGCCAGGCGGGAGCGCGGCCGTGCTAGATTTGCCCCCATGCGCGACACGCCGTCTCATGTTTCGCGAGAGCGCGGGCGGAGCCACGACCGGAGCCCAGGCCGCGTGGCGGCGACCGCGGCGGCGGTCGCCGCGTGGGGCCGGCCGTATGCGGGCTGGGCCTTCTGGCTGGGGCTGCTGACCCTCATCGCGGTGGCGCTCCTCACCATGCCCGGCAATCCGGTGCTCGACCTCAACAATCGCCGGTATCGTGAGCCCGCAACGATCCTGGCCCACGTGGGCGCGCTGCTCTTTCTGTTCGGCTTGCTGCCCTCCGCCCCGCGCGGGCTCGCGGCGATCGCGGCCCTCTCGCCCGCTCGGCGACTCACGCTCCTCGGCGCGGTCACGGTGGCGCCGCTGGCGGTGCTCGGCCTCATCGCGCTGGGCTGGCCCGCCTACGCGCGCGCGCTCACGCGCGAATGGGGCCTGGTCGAGCCCGCCGACGCCACGCTCTACCTCATCGCCGCCTGGGTCGCCTGGCGTCACGCCGCGCTGCTGGGTCCGCGCGCCCCGGACCATCGCGCCTACCGCTTCGTCGCGTTCGGGTGCGGGGTGCTGGCCCTCGAGGAGATGGATTGGCTCGGCATCCTGAGCCCCCTGATCGGCCGCGTCGGCGCCTCGAACGTCTACCTCGGCTCCTCTCACGACCTGCTCAAGGTGGCCTGGCACTATCACTGGGTCGCGATCCCGCTCGCGATCTCGGTGCTGCTCGTGCTCGCCACGGTCTGGTACCGCGGCTATCTCACGGTGGGCTTCGTCCGGCGGGAGATCCTCGACCCGACCACGCTGCCGCTCTACGGCGCGCTGGTGGCGCAGGCGGTGGCCCAGATCCTCGACGTGGAGGACTCGCTGCTGAGCGCGCGACATCCATTCTTTCGCTACCCCCTGGAGGAGCCGTTCGAGCTGCTGTCGGAGCTCTTGCTCGTGAGCGGCCTGGTGCTCAAGTACTGCCGCGACTGGCGCCGGGCCGGCCGGCCTCGGGTGTGACCGGCATCGGGGGTGTGGTAGGCTCGCGCCCATGAACGCCACCGCGCTGCTGGCCGAGTTCGTCACGAAGAGCCGCCCCGAGGACTGCCCGGCGGCCGCGCTCGAGGCCGCGCGCCGGGCCATCCTCGACTGCCTGGGGGTCATGCTCGCCGGTTCCATCGAGCCGGCCGCGCGGATCCTCCAGCGGGTGGCGCAGGCCGAAGGTGGAGCGCCGCTGGCCACCGTGGTGGGCACGGGCCGGCGCACCGGCGCGGTGTGGGCGGCGCTCTGCAACGGCACCGCGGCGCACGCGCTCGACTTCGACGACACCAACTTCGCCTTGATGGGCCACCCCTCGGCCCCGGTGCTGGCGGCGGCGCTGGCCGCCGGCGAGCTGGCGCTGGTCGACGGCCGCGCGGTGCTGCACGCCTTCCTGCTGGGCTTCGAGGTCGAGACCACGCTGGCCGAGGTGATCAACCCGGCGCACTACGCGCACGGCTGGCACGCCACCTGTACGCTCGGCACGCTGGGCGCGGCGGCGGCGGCGGCGCGGCTGCTCGGGCTCGACGCCGCGCAGACCCGCCATGCCCTCGCGGTGGCCGCCTCCCAGTCCTCGGGGCTGAAGGAAAACTTCGGCACCATGACCAAGCCCTTTCACGCCGGGCACGCGGCCCGGAGCGGCGTGCTGTCCGCCTTGATGGCGCGCGAGGGCTGGACCGCGTCGGAGCACGCGCTGGAAGGCCCCCAGGGCTTCTTCAGCGTGCTGGGCGCGGGCCAGCGCGCGCTCGAGCCGCTCGGGACCCTCGGCGCCCCGTGGAAGATCCTGACCACCGGCGTCGCGGTGAAGCCGTATCCCTCCTGCGCCTGCACGCATTCCATCATCGACAGCGCGCTCGAGCTGAGACGTGTCGAGGGCATCCGGCCGGACGAGGTGGAGGAGGTCACGGTGGCGGTCGCCGCGGGCGTCCCGCGCATTCTCATCCACTCGCGCCCCCGCACCGGTCTCGAGGCGAAGTTCTCCGCCGAGTTCGTGGCCGCCGCCGCGCTGACCGAAGGCCGCGTGGGCATGTCCACCTTCCAGGACGAGCGCGCGCAGGATCCCGGCCTCCGGCGGCTGATGGAGCGCATCACCGTCGTGGTGGATCCCCAGATCCCCACCGATCTCGAGCGTCACATGTGGACGCGCGTGACCGTGCGCTTGAAGGGGGGACGATCCGCCAGCATCGGCCCGCGGCCGGTGCCGGGCCATCCCGGCAATCCGCTGACGCGGGAGGCGCTGCGGGAGAAGTTCACGGAGTGCGCCGGCCTCGTGCTGCCCGCCGACCGCGTGGACTCGGTGGCCCAGATGATCGAAGCCCTCGACACCTGCCCCGACCTCCGGAGCCTGACCGCGATCCTCGATCCCGGCCGCTGAGCGCGGCCGCGGGGCTCAACCCGCCTCGACCGGCCTCCGCAGCCACCGGAGCGACCCGGCGAAGACCACGGCCGTGACCAGGAGCAGGGCCGCGTGCACCCCGCGCCCCTGCGGGGAGCCGATCGCGGCCAGCAGCAGCACCGACACCGTGTTGTTGGCCACGTGGCAGATGACGGCGGGGATCACGCTGGCGGATCGCTCCGCCACCAGCCCGAGATAGAGCCCGATCCCGGCGGCCAGCACGCCGTGCACCCACTCGCCGTGAATCAGCCCGAAGGCGAGCGCGGTCACCAGGATGGCCGGCCCCGGACTCCACACCCGGCGGAGCCGCGTCTGCATGAAGCCGCGAAAGAACAGCTCCTCGCCGACGGGCGCGACCCCGCCCACCACGAGCACCGCCAGCACGAGCGCGAGCGGGGACGCGCCGCCCAGGGTGCGCGCGATCCATTCGACGTTGGCGCCGAGGCCCAGGCCCAGCAGGAGCGCGAGCGACTCGAGCCCCTGGCTCAGCGCGAGCACGCCGACGATCATCGCGGCGAGGGCGCGGCCGGACACGTGGCTCGGGAGCAGCCGGACCCCCTCGCGCCGCGGGCGACCCGCGGCGAGCAGCGCGAGCGCGACGAGAGCCAGCGACGAGGCGGGCACGCCCACGAGGAGCGCGGCGAGTCCGTCCCGCTCCAGATCGAACGCGCCGGAGTGGCGGGTCGCGACCACGGCCACCGCCATGAGCTGCAGCCCGAATACCGACGCGACGGCCGCGAGGTAGACGAGGAGGGTGCCGGCGATCACCCGCATGATTGACTGGCCTGCTCTACTCTACCGCCCGCCCGTCAGACCACCCCTCACCCTGCCCTCTCCCCTGAGGGGAGAGGGATGACATCAGTGGTGGCAGGTCACGCACTCCAGTGGCGCGTTCCGGCGGGCGCTCTCGCTGCCCGGCGCCGGGAAGACCGAGGGGATCGGCGCATCGGCGGCGGTCTGGATGCCCTGGACACCCTTGACGTTGGCGGTGCGGTGGCACTCCACGCACCAGCCCATGGTCAGCTTGGGCGGCTGGGCGGGGATCCCCACGAGGTTCATGAGATCGTTGACGATGCTCTGTCCGGTCTCGGCGTGCACCCGCTCCATGGCCTCGATCCGGCCGTGGCAGGTCTGGCACTGCACCCCCGCCTGCACGTGCGGCTTGTGAGGGAACTGGGCGTGCTCGGGCACCTTGAAGACGCGGACCCACGGGATGGGCTCCTTGCGCTCCCAGTAGCCGTGCAGCTTCTGGACTTCCGGATTGCCCTGGGCGGCCACGATCTTGTGGCAGCCCATGCAGCGCTCCACCGAGGGCACTCCCGCCGCGCTGCTGCGCCGCGCGCCCGCGTGACAGTACTGGCAGCCGATCTGGTAGGAGCCCGCGTGGATCACGTGGCTGAAGAAGATCGGCTGCACCGGGCCCTGGCGCTTGGTGGCGACCGGCAGCACCTTCTTGGGATCGAACGCGGGCTCGGCCAGGGTCCGGACGTAGGCGATCACCTCGTTGATCTGCCCGTCGGACAGGAACGGCTTGAAGTTCGGCATCAACGGCGAGAGCCCGACCTCCTGACCCCCGTGCGCGATGATGCTGAAGAGGAAGTGATCCGGCAGGGCGTTGACGATGCGCCCTTCCGTCAGGTTCTGCGGCTTGATGGGCAGGTTCTCGCCGGCGAGCCCGTCGCCCTTGCCCTCGGCACCGTGACAGTTGGCGCAGTACACGCCGAAGGTCTGCTTGCCCCGCTCGATGATCCGCGGGTCGATGCCGCCGGCCCCATGGCCCGGGGCCGCCCCCTTCTGGCCCGGCGGGGTGGCGGACTTGGCGGACATGGGGAACCCGATCAGGATGCCGATCAGGACGGCCCCGACGGCCGCGCTAGCGACGACGGCGAAGCGTGGGATGCGCATGAGGTTCGAGCTGTCTCCCTGGAAAAACCCCACCGAATATACTCAAACCAGCGCCGGAATCCTAGTGAGAAAATTCACGGACCCTCATCGGCGCCGGTAGAGCGACTTCAGCCACGGCGGCGCCACGAAGGTCGTGAGCATCACCGCGACGACGAGGGCGGAGTACAGATCGCCCGCGATGACCCCCACCGCCAGCCCGGTCCCCGCAAAGATCAGCCCGACTTCGCCGCGGGGTATCATGCCGACTCCGACGGGCCACCGGCGCACGCCCGGCTGGTAGACCGCGAGTCCGGTGGCGAGCTTCGAGGCCACCCCGAGCCCGGTCAGCAGCAGGGCGAGGCCGAGCTGCGCGTTCTCGGCGAAGGGATTGAGCAGCGCGGGCTGCACCTTCATCCCCACCGTGACGAAGAAGACCGGGACGAACAGGTCGGCGACCGGCCTGATGCGCTCCTCGATGTGCGCGCGTCGATCGGTCTTCGCCAGGATCAAGCCGGCGGCGAACGCGCCGATGATGGTCGCCAGGCCAATGAAGTCGGCCACCACGGCCAGGACCATCGCGAACACCACGGAATAGACCACCAGCGTGCCCCGCGCGCGCAGCCGTCCGACCCACCCGATGAGAGTGGGGGCCAGCCGGAGGCCGAGCAGGAGCGCCACCACCAGGAACACCACGGCCTTGCCGGTGAGCACGGCCACGGAGCCGGGCGAAACGCTGCCGGTCTGCGCGGCCCCGGTCACGACCGCCAGAATGATCAGCCCGAGGATGTCGTCCACCACCGCCGCTCCGAGGACGACGTTCGCGGCGGGGTCCTGCAGGCGCCCCAGGTCGGCGAGCACCCGCGCGGTGATACCGACGCTGGTCGCGGTGAGGGTGGCGCCCACGAAGACGGCCACGAGGGGCGGATGACCGAACCAGTGCATGACCGCGTAGCCGGCCGCGAACGGCAGGATCACCCCGACGACCGCGACGAGCGTGGCCTGGAGACCGGCCTTGAGCAGCTCGTCGAGGTCGGACTCGAGTCCGACCTCGAACAACAGGATCAGGACTCCGAGCTCGGCCAGGGCGTGCAGCAGCTCCGTCTCGCGCACGAGCCCGAGCACGCCCGGGCCGATGAGGACTCCGGCCAGCAGCTCGCCGAGAACCGCCGTCTGGCCGATCCGCTCCATCCCTTCGCCGGCCGCCTTCGAGGCGAACCACACGAGGACGAGCGCGACAAGCAGATCACGAATCTCCATCGTCGCTCCGGTCCGGTCGTGCGCCTATCGGCTCGCCATCAACGCCGCGCATCGCGTCTTCAGCTCCGTGAGGGCCCCGGCATCCTTGACGAACTCGACGGCGGCGGCCAGGGGCGTGGCCGCGAGGCTGCCGAGCTCGGCGCCGCGCGTCAGCCAGGCGCGCACGGCCTGGCCCTCCGGGCTATCCAGGTTGCACGTGAAGATACGGTCGGAGCTGAACCCCATGAGCTTCGAGACCTCGATCGTGAGCAGGCCTCCCTTGAACCCGCCCTTCTCGTGGCTGACGAGGATCTTCTCCCCGCCGTCGAGCGTGATCCGACAGTACGAACCGGCCCCCGGATCGATGATGAACGGTCCGACCTTGGGCATGATCGCCTCCTCAAAAGAGCCACTTGACGATGGCGACGGCCGCCACCGCGATGACGAGCATGGTGCCGCTGACCGCGATCCCTTCGTATCCCTGTCTCATGTTTGATCCTCCGCGTCAGACGAGCGTGATGGAGGCAGGCCAGCCCCGTCATGGGGCGACCCCGCATCACCGCGAGCGGGAGGATCTAGTGGGGGTCTTCGGAGGGAGGCGTGGGATCGTAGGGCGCACGCAACCGCCAGGCCAGCACGGGGGGCCCACGGCGCTCGACCGAGATGGTCGGCGGCAGCCGGTCCTTGACTACCAGAGGCAGCCGGGACAGGACGAAGGCGTCACGGGGCGGGGCGGGCAGCACGACCGTCTCGCCCGCCGCGCGCGCCCGGGTCCGCGTGCTCTCGACCGACTCGTCGAGGTCGAACTCGAAGGCTCCCGGCATCGCGGGGAGCGACAGATCGAGCGTGACGTAGATGAGGATCGCGAGGAACAGCGCCGGCCGACGCTTCATGGTGGCATTCTATCCGAATGCGGTCCGCTCAGCCGCCCAGGTAGAGGCGCTTGACCTCGGGGTCGTCCAGCAGCGTGCGGCCCGGCCCCTCGAAGCGGTTCCGGCCCAGCTCGAGCACGTAGCCCCGGTCGGCCACCGCCAGGGCCTTGGCCGCGTTCTGCTCCACCACCATCATGGTGTAGCCCGCCTGCTTCATCTCGGTGAGTCATGGCCGGCGCCGGCCGATATAGAGGACGTGAGGATAGGGCAGGACGTCCACCATGAGGTGCCGGTGCACGTCGAAGCCCACGTCTTCCAGCAGCGCCTGGAGCTCCTCGGCGGACCAGTAGTGGACGGGCGTGGCGGGATCCATCACCCGGTCGAGCGCGTGGGTGAACCAGCGCTTGTAGGCCGGCTGGCGGTCCACGTCCTTGACGAGCAGCCGGCCGCCCTCCGGGAGCGTCGTGGCCACCTGCTCGAGCAGCGGCCGCACCGCCTCCGGCGGAATGTGGTGGACGATGTCGAGCATGTATGCGGCGTCGAAGCGCTCCCCGCCCCGCCCGCCGCCCCGCCCGCCACCCCGATAGTTCATGACGTCGCCCACCTCGTAGCGCACGTTCGTGAGGCCCAGCCGCTGCGCGGCCGCGCGGGCCATCCCGATGCGGCGCGCGTTGCGATCGAAGCCCTCGACGGTGAGCCCCGGGTGCGCGCTCGCGTAGTAGAGCGAGAAGAGGCCGAAGCCGCAGCCCAGGTCGAGGACGCGGCCCCGAGCGGGCAGGTACTGGCCGATCTCGTCCAGGAAGCGCTGGCGCAGGATCCAGAAACGCCCCCAGCAGTAGGCGCGCACGATCGGATCGTCGTAGGCGCGGATGACGCTACGGATCGCTTCGCTTCGCATGGATCCGGTAGCCCACCCCGTCGACCGCCACGGGGTACGACTCCTCGAGCCACCGCCGGAGGTCGGCGAATCCGTCGAGCCGGCCGTAGCCGGAAGCGGGCCAGCTATCCTCGAGGATCACCACCGCGGCGGGTCGGCCGGCCTCGAGGGCGGCCAGGAACTCGGCGCGGAGCGCCTGGATCCGTGGGTCGCCGACGTCGTGGAAGAAGTGGAAGTCGTAGATGAAGCGCGTGGGCTGGCGCAGCCCCAAGCGCAGGAGGGCGTGGATGCCGCCCGAGGTGGTGTCCATCACCTGCACGGTGGCGCCCGGGGGAACGAGCGGCCCCAGATCGCGTGTCAGGCCCCCCACGCGGCGCGCCTTCTCGGCGATCCAGGGCGCATCGAGAGCCTCGACCCCCTTCGCGCCGAGCACGATCACGAGGAGCGCCCAGAGGGCGAGCGCGAGGGGCCGCCGGGCGCCGAACAGGTCGAGCACGCGAGGCCAGCCGATCTCGCGCCAGGAGCCGACGCCGGCCGGGGCCAGCGCGCAGCAGAACACGACGAGCGGATAGAGCTGGTACTCCCATCCCTTTCCCTGGAGGACGAAGTGGGCGAGGCCGTACAGCACCCCCACCAGCGCGAGCCCCTTGTACGCGGGCTGCCGCGGCGGGGAGGCCACGAGCGCGAGCAGCGTGAGCGCGAAGAACAGCAGGGCCAGCGGCCGACCGAAGGCATGCCCGGCGATCGCTTGCCACACCGACACCCGACCCACGTCGCCATAGAGCGGGACGACGTACGCGGTGAAGACCCCCAGGAAGGATGCCAGGCCACCTCGCCAGGCCAGCCAGCCGAACACCATCGACGGCGCCACCAGGCCGGCCGCGACCACGAGGCCGGCGGCGCGCCAGGCCGACAGGGCGAGGGACCGATCCCGGGCTGCGATCGCGGCGCAGAGCACCCAGTACAGCGCGGCGTGCGGCTTCAGCGTCATGGCCGCGCCGAGCGCCAGCCCGCCCCAGAGCAGCGCCCCGGACGCCCCCTGCTCGGTGCCCCGCGCGATACCCCAGGCCCCGAGCAGGAGGAAGAGGCAGAGCAGAAAGTCGCGCTGGCCGGCGTGCCAGGCGCCCCCACTCAGATGGTAGAGCCCGAACAGCAGCGCCCCGGCCGCGGCGGGCCCGCCGCCGCCGACGTGGCGGCCATACGCGGCGAGAACGCCGCCGGTGGCGACGAGCCAGCCCAGATCGAAGAGCCGCCAGGCGAGGTCGCCGGCGCCACCCACCCGGAGCACGGCCAGGTGCAGGAGATAGACGCCGGGCAGGTTCATGTCGAAGGCATCGCGGTACGGGACCCCACCCTGATCGCTGAGCCAGGCGATATAGTGCATCAGCGGCGCGTCGTGGATGAGGGGCCAGGCGCGCGAGCCCCAGATCAGGTACGCGAGCAACAGCGCGCTAGCGGCCGAAATAAGCTTCAATGACCCGCTCGTCGGCCTGGATGACGCCGGGCGCGCCCTCGGCCAGCTTCTCGCCGTGATCGAGCACGAACACGGTCTCGCAGAGGCCCATCACCACCTTCATGTCGTGCTCGACCAGCAGCACCGGGATCGGTCATGAGCACGCGGACGAACTCGACGAGCTTCTGCTGGCCGTAGGAGAGATTGCCCGCGTACTCGCCGGCGAGCCCCTCGAGCTTGACGAACTCCAGCAGCTCCCGGGCCCGGCGCTGCGCCTCCGCGTACCCGGTGGTCGTGACCACCAGCAGGTTCTCGAGCGCGGTCAGCTCCGGGAAGACCCGGATCACCTGGAAGGTGCGGCCGAGGCCCAGGTGGAAGATCTGGTGCGGCTTCAGGCGCTCGACCCGCCGGCCCTTCTTGACCACGCCGCGGGCCTCGAGGATGGGCGCCACCGCGCGATGGCCACCGAGGTCAGACGTTTCCTCGACGGCTTCGTCACGTGAATCCTCCTCGGAACGGAATCGAGCGGATAGAGCACGGCCGGAATGGGTCTTTGTTCTAGCAAACATGCCTCGGGGTGTCAAGGTTCCGGGGCTCGAGCCGCTTGACGGCGGGCGAACCAGCGTCAATCATGCCCTGTCATGGCCAAGGAGATCCGCGCGGTGCACCATCCGGACAAGCGTCACGTGGAGATGCCCTATGCCCCGGCGCTCCTGGTGCGGCGCGGTAGCCTGCTGTTCCTCTCCGGCCTCACCGCGGCCCCGGTCTACCACAGCCACCCCCATCGCGAGGAGGAGTTCGACCTGCCGCCCGGGATGCGCGAGCAGGCGACACTCCTGATGGAGAACCTCAAGACCACGCTGGCCGCGGCGGGCTGCACGCTGGCCGACGTGGTGATGGCCACGCGCTATCTCACCGACGTCGCCGAGCAGGACGATCTCAACGCGGTGTGGGCGTCCTACCTGGGCGCGCACCGCCCGACCACCACCACCGTCGAGGTCTCCCGCCTGGCCACCCACGCGAAGTGCAAGATCGAGATCACCGCCCTCGCGGTAACCGGCGACGCAGCCACGCCGGTTGTCCGCAGCAGTAGCACGGTGAGGCGCAGCCGAAGGCGAGCCGAACGAATACCAAAAGAGCCTACAAGAAGCAGTACCACGGTGAGGCGCAGCCGAAGGCGAGCCGAACGAATACAGAAAGAGCCTACAAGAAGTAAACGTAAGCCAGCACGTCGGAAGTCCACCCGCCGGAAATGACGGCGACCTTGGGCTTCGTCGGCCTCGGCGCGATGGGTGGGCGCATGGCCCGGCGCCTGCTCGACGGAGGGTACGCGCTCTGCGGCTACAACCGCACCGCGGCCAAGGCGGCGGATCTCGTGCGGGCGGGCATGACCCTCGCCGCCTCGCCCCGCGACGTGGCCGAGCGCGCCGACGCGATCTTCACCATGGTCACCGACGACGCCGCGCTCGAGGCGGTGACCCGCGCGCCCGAGGGCCTGCTGGCCGGCTGGCGCCCGGGCTCCATCCTGATCGAGATGAGCACGGTGAGCCCGGCGGTGATCGAGCGGCTCGCGGCCGCGGTCTCGGCGCGTAGCGGCGCGCTGCTCGACGCGCCGGTGTCCGGCAGCCCGGCGACCCTGGACGCGGGCCAGCTCTCGTTCATGGTCGGGGGCGACCCGGCGGTGCTCGAGCGCGCCCGCCCGTTTCTCGAGGCCATCGGTCCCACCATCACCCACGTGGGCCCGGTCGGGCTCGCCAAGAGCATGAAGATCGCGGTCAATCAGGGGCTGGCCGTGCAGATGCTCGCCTTCGCGGAGGCGGTGCTGCTGGCCGAGAAGGCGGGCGTCGAGCGGGCCCGCGCGGTGGAGGTGCTGCTGAAGAGCGTGGTGGCTTCCCCGATGGTGAAGTACCGCGGCCCTTTCGTTCTCGGCATGCCGCGGGAAGCCTGGTTCGACGTGGACATGATCCAGAAGGACCTGCGCCTCGCCCTCGACATGGCGCGCGCCTCCGGCGTGACCCTGCCCACCGTGGCCCTCACCCACGAGCTGATGACCGCCGCCAAGGGCCTCGGCCTCGCCAAGTACGACTTCGCGGTCATCTTCGACGTCATCGCCCACCTGAGCGCCCTCCCCCCCAGCAAGAAGCTGTGATCTCGACCGTCATGCTCTGCCCGATGCTTCGTGGGATGGACGGGACGTCATAGGCTCGGGCGGGCGGGGCGGGGGCCCGCTCCCGGGGACCGTGTCTTCTGCGGGACATCGAAGCCCGCACCGGCCCATCTCGTGGCTCGATTGAGACGGCAGCACGGGTCGCGGCTCAGCGTGTCCCCGGGAGCGGCCCCCCGCCCCCCCCCCCCGGGCCGCCCGCCCAGCTAGGGCTCTTCGGTCGCGTCGTAGCGGAGGCGTCGCGACTGCATCCACCGCACCGCGAGCAGATCCTCGAACGCGATGAGCGCCCGGTTGCGGATCCCGTAGTGCGACACCCCGAAGCGTCGCGCCCGATGGTCCACCGGCAGCTCGAGCACGCGGCACCCCGCCATCCGCAGCAGCGTCGGCACGAAGCGGTGGAAGCCGCGGAAGCGCGGCAGACCGGCCAGGCAGCCGCGCCGCATCACGCGCAGGGTGCACGCGCTATCGTGCACGTCCTCGCGGGTGATCGCGTTCCGTACCGCGTTGGCCACCCGCGACGAGGCCCGCTTGAGCCACGGATCGTCCCGCCGCTGCCGCCAGCCGGTCACCGCGTCGTAGCGGTCGAGGTGCGCGAGCATGCGCGGGATGTCGCGCGGATCGTTTTGCAGGTCGCTGTCCATCGTGACCACGATGCGACCGCGCGCCCGCGCGAACCCCGCGTCGATGGCCGCCGAGAGCCCGCGGTTGGCGGCCAGGCGCACCAGGCGCACGCGCGCGTCCGCCTCGAGGAGGGCCCGCACGATCGCGGGCGTGGCGTCGGTGCTGCCGTCGTCGACGACGATGACCTCGGCCGAGCGGGCCAGCGCGTCGAGCACCGGGCCGAGCTCCGCCCACACCTCGGGGAGGCTGTCCGCCTCGTTGAAGGCCGGCAGCAGCACCGACAGCTCCGGCGCGGCCCCGCTCACCGCCGCGGCCCCAGCAGGACCATCCGGTCGCGGCCCACGCGCTCGGCCACGAGCACCTGCCAGCGCGCTTCGTTGGCCCCGCGCATCTTCTCCCACCGCTCCTCGTGCATCAACACCACGTCCCCGGGTCCCGGGGCCGCCAGCAGCGCCTCCAGATCGGCCAGGCGGGGCAGCTCGTGGATCGGCTGCCGCAGATAGAAATCATGCGCCAGCCCCGCATCGAGATGCGTCACGATGCGGGGATCGGGCGGCAACCGCTCGGCCACCGCCACGGTGAACGCGCGGATATTGGTTCGCTCGGCATAGCGGCCCGGGTAGGTCCATCCCTCGACGGCCAGGATCCCGCCGAGGGCGAGCGCGAGCGCCCCGGTGGCCGCGATGCCCGAGCCCCGGATGGCCAGAAACCCGAACGCGGCCACCGGGCCGGCGACCGCGAGCGCGGCGATCACCCAGCGCGGCCAGCCGGGTGGCGGCACGAAGGTGCCCCCGCCGGCGGGCATCTCGACCAGGATCACCGCGGCCCCCACCGCCAACACCGCGAGCGCCCCGAACGACGCCAGGAGCGCCCACCGGCCGCGCCGGGACGGCTCGAGCGGCGCGCGCGTCAGCAGCTCCGCGATCAGCAACGAGAGCGGCGGCACCACCGGCAGAAAATAGCGGGCGCGCTGCTCCCCGGAGAGGCTCACCGCCACCGCGATGACCGCGGTCCACGCCAGCAGCGGCCGCCGGCGCGGATCCCGGTCGCGCCACCACCACCAGAAGCCCGCGACCAGAAACAGCGTCCATGGGAGGAAGCGTCCGAGGTTGTCCAGCAGCTCCTCGACGCGCGAGCTCGTCGTCTCGCGAAAATACCAGTCGCCGTAGTGGGCGACCACGACGCCGCCCACGTAGCTCCGTTCCGTCTGGAACAGATAGGGCAGGAACCACGGCAGGCTCGCGAGCGCGAGGATGCCGATTCCCATGGGGAGCCGCAGCCACCGGAGGCCCCGCCACCAGCCGTCCTCGACCAGCACCACCGCGAGCGCGGCCACGAGCGCCATCAGAGCCGCCGGCCCCTTGGTGGCCAGGGCCGCGGCTACGCAGAGGTAGAAGCCGATCAGGCGCGGGCGGGGGGCGGACGCGAGCCGCGCGGTCAGCAGGAAGTAGAGCGCCCAGGCCAGCCACGCGGTCATCAGCATGTCGGAGAAGACCTGGTGCGACATGAAGTAGAAGAACGGCGCGGTGGCGAGCACGAGGCCGGCGGCGAGCCCGACGCTTGCGTCCCAGAGCCGGTGGCCGAGGGCGACCACCGCCAGCAGCGCCGCGAGCGCGCCGAGGAGGGAGGCCAGCGGCGCGGTGGCCTCGTTCACCACGCCGAATGGCTTGGCCAGGAGCGCGACGGTCCAGAAGAAGAGCGGCGGCTTGTTCAGATAGATCACGCCGCGCACGCGGGGGAGAAGCCAGGTGTGATGCTCGACCGCTTCGCGGGCGAGCAGGGCGAAGCGGGCCTCGTCCTGGTTGGCGAACGGCCGGCGGCCGATCGGCAGGGCAAAGACGACGAGGGCCGCCACGAGCAGCAGCGCGATCAGCGCCGCCGCGCGGGCGCGGCTCAGAGCACCCCCGCGCGCCGGGCCCGCTCCGCGATCTTGCGGGCCCGCGTGAGATGCGGCATGTCCATCATCTGCCCTTTCCAGGCGAAGGCCCCGGCGCCCCGCCGCGCCTGCTCCTCGAAGGCGGCGATGAGGGCGACCGCCTCCTCCGCGTCCGCCTTGGACGGGGTGAACTCGGCGTTGATCACCTCGATCTGGCCCGGGTGGATCGAGATCTTGCCGCTGAAGCCCATCGCCGCCCCTTCCCGGCACTCGCGGCGGAGCCCGTCGAGGTCCGGGATGTCGGTGTAGACCGTATCGAGCGCCTCCACGCCCGCCGCCGAGGCGGCCACCGCGCACATCACTCGCGCGTAGCGCGGGATGTCGAGATAACGGCCGTCCGCGTCGCGGGTTCGGGGCAGCCCCATCGCGGCCGACAGGTCCTCGATACCCCAGGAGACCGCGGCGACGCGGGGGCTCGCGCCGGCGATCTCCTTGATATTGAGCAAGCCCTCCGGCGTCTCGGTGGCGATCAGGACCAGGCGCGTCGAGCCGAAGGGCACCCCGTGACGCTGCTCGAGGGCGTCGAGCATGGCGGCGACCCGGCGGACGTCCTCGGCCCGGCGCGGCTTGGGCACGACGTAGCCGTCGGGGCGCCCCGCGATGGTCTCGGCCAGGTCGGCCTCCGCGTGGTCCGTGAAGACCGGATTCATCCGGATCCAGCGCTCGCGGCCGCCAAAGTCGAGCGTCTCGAGCCAGCCCCGGACGATCGGCCGGGTGGCCGCCTTGCGATCGGGCGTCACCGCGTCCTCCAGGTCCAGGATCAGGCCGTCGGCGGGCAGGGTCAGCGCCTTCGCGATCATCTTCTCGTTCCCGCCCGGCACGAAGTGGAGCGAGCGCCGCATGAGTGGGCCCGCGCCCTCAGGCGCCCCGGCGCCGCATCATGGCGGCGCGGCGGCAGGTCATCACCACGTCGCCGTGCTGGTTGCGGGCCCGGTGCTCGAAGATCACGATACCCCACTGTGGCCGCGACTTCGACTCCCGCTTCTCCACCACCTCGGTCTCCGAGTAGATGGTGTCGCCGTGGAAGACCGGCTTGGGAAACTCCACCTTCTCGAAGCCCAGATTGCCGACGGTGGTCCCGAGCGTGGTCTCCCCGACGCTCAGCCCCACCGCGATCCCGAGGGTGAGCAGGCTGTTGACGAGCGGCTTGCCGAACTCGGCCTTCTGGGCGGCGTGGAAATCGACGTGCAGCGGCTGCGGGTTCATGGTGAGACAGCTGAAGAACACGTTGTCGGATTCGGTGATGGTGCGCCCCGGCTGATGCCGGTAGACGTGGCCCGGCTCGAGCTCCTCGAACAGCTTGCCCGCCATCGGTCGTCTCCTGGGTGGGGCGCGCCGGCTCAGCGCGCGGCGGCGCGCGCGGCGTCCAGCTCCGCGATCACCTCCGCGCTCGAGGCGACCCGTCCGAGCAGCCGCTGGAAGTTCTGGCACGCGGCGGCGTGGAGCGCCCGGCTCGCCGCCCCGCAGCCGTCGTCCACGAGCAGGCAGCGGAAGCCGCGGTCGGCCGCGTCCCGCGCGGTTCCTTCCACGCACGAGTTGGTGGACACCCCGGTGAAGACGAGCTGCTCCACGCCCCAGGCCCGCATGAGCCGCTCGAAGCCCGAGGAGTGGAACGCGCTCATCGTGGTCTTGTTGAGCACGGGCTCGTGCGGCCGGGGCGCCAGCGCGTCCAGGATCTCGTGCTCCCGCCGGCCCTTCGTGTTCCCGACCGCTTCCGCCATCGGGCGCATGTGGGGCGGCAGGTCGCTGTAGTCCGGCAGCTCGGAACCCACCGTGAGGAACACCACGCGCAGGCCCCGCGAGCGAAATATCTCCAGCAGGCCCTGGATGGTCGGCACCAGCACCGTCTCGATCCGGTCGAAGCGCTCGGTGCCCTGCGCCTCGCGGCCCTGGTCCTTCAGGAGCCGCCCCAGGCCTTCGTGGCGCGAACCGCTCGCGTACTGCATGTCCACCACCACCAGCGCGATCCTGGCCGGATCGAGCCGGAACCCCGGATTGAACTGGTGCGCATAGTCGGGCGAGCCGCCGCCGGAGGCGAGGCGAGCGGATCCAGAGTCGGGCGAGCCGCCGCCGCAGGCGAGGCGAGCGGATCCAGAGTCGGCCCCCCCCACACCCCCGGGGGGGGGGGGGGGGGGGGGGGGGGGCGCCCCTCGCACCGAGATCAGGCATGACGCGGGAAGCTAGCAGGCCGGACGGCGGAGCACGGCCGGGTCGATCCGCCGGGGCACCCACTGGCCGTCGCTGGGGCTGCCGAGCAGCCGGCCGTGGTCCGCGATGATCTTGCCGCGGAGCACGGTCATGACGGGCCAGCCCGAGACCGCCCAGCCTTCCCAGGGGCTGTAGTCCGTCACGTGGAAGTCGTCCCTGGTGAGTGTCTTGCGAATCGTGGGGTCGATCAGCACGAGGTCGGCGTCGCTGCCCGGGGCGATGACGCCCTTCTTGGGGTAGAGCCCGAGGATCTTCGCGGCGTTGGTGGCGGTGACGTCGGCGAAGCGCGGCAGCGACATCCCGCGCTTGACCACCCCCTCGGTGTAGCCGATGCCGATGCGGGCCTCCGCCCCCACGTTGCCGCCGGTCACGTCCTCGATGGTGCGGCCCTTGAGCTTGAGCTCGAGGCTCGTCGGGTACTCGTCGGTGGCCAGGGTCGAAAGCCCGTTCCCCACGAGACCGTCCCAGAGGGCCTGCTGGTCCTCGGGGAACTTGAGCGACGGGTAGGTGTGCGAGCAGAAGCCGCGCGGCGTCTTGTAGTACTCGGCGGTGAAGCAGGCGTACTGGTGCAGGGTCTCGCCGTAAACGGGCAGGCCCTGCGCCCGGGCCTCCACCACCGCCTCCACGCCCTCGGCGGCCGAGACGTGGACGAAGTACACGCCGGCGCCGCTCGCCCGGGCCAGCGCGATGGTCCGTCGGAACGCGAGCAGCTCGGAGAGCTTGGTGTGCACGAGATGGAGGTTGCTCCCCTCCATCCGCCCCTCCTCGCGGAAGCGCTCGTAGTTGAACTGGACCAGGTCCTCGTCCTCTCCGTGCACGACCATGATGCCGCCCGCCTTCGCGACCTTCTCCATCGCGAAATGGATGCGCCCGAAGTCGATGCGGTTGCCCGCGCGCTTGGGATGCGGCGGCAGCACGTTGGTGGTGAACACCTTGAAGCTCGGATGGCCCGCCTGGATCGCCTCGCCGATCTGGTCGAAGACGCGGAGCGGCAGCGCCCCGGCCAGCGTGAGGTGGAAGGCGTAGTCCACGTAGGAGTTGCCCTTCCACCGCGCCGCGCGCTGCTCGATCACCGGCTGGATGTCACCGCCCGGGCGCACGTAGGCGAAATCGATATGGGTGGTGGTCCCGCCGCACGCCATGCCCTTGGTATCGTCCTCGGGGCCGAGGGTGATCGCGGGCTCCTCGGGATGCGACATGATCCCGTGGGCCAGGTGGGCGTGGGGCTCGACGCCGCCGGGGGAAACGATCTGGCCCGCCGCGTCGATCACGCGGGCGCCCTCGGTGGGGAGCGTGCCGGGCGCGCCGATCGCGGCGATCCGTTCCCCCTGCACGCCCACGTCCCAGAGCCCAACGCCCTGCGGCGTGATGACCTGCCCGTTGCGGATCACGAGATCGAGCACGAAGGGAGCCTAGCCCAGGTGACGCGCGGCCGTCAACGATCGCGGGCGGGGGGCGTCACGACCGGGCGGGGCGCCGCCGATGCCACCCCGTCCGTGATGGGCGAGAAGATCAGATCGGCCAGGGGCCCCGCGGGCATCACATCCCCAGATAGGCGCGCTGCACGTGCTCGTTGTCGAGCAGGTCGCGGCCGGCACCCGAGAGCACGACCCGGCCGTTCTCGAGCACGTAGCCGCGGCCGGCCAGGCCGAGCGCCTGGCGCGTGTTCTGCTCCACCAGCAGCACGGTGGTCCCCGCCCGGTTGATCGCCGCGACGATCGCGAAGATCTCCTGCACGATCCGGGGCGCGAGCCCGAGCGACGGCTCGTCCAGCATCAGGAGGCGCGGCCGCGCCATCAGCGCGCGCCCGATGGCCAGCATCTGCTGCTGGCCGCCCGACATGGTGCCGGCGGCCTGCCGCCGCCGCTCGGCCAGGATCGGGAAGAGTCCCAGCACGCGCTCCAGGCTCTCGCGCCGGTGGGGGCGGGCCGCCCGCGTATACGAGCCCAGCTCGAGGTTCTCCAGCACGGTGAGGCTCGGGAAGATCTTGCGGCCCTCGGGCACCTGCACCACGCCCCGCTCCACCACCGCGTGGCAGGGCAGCCGGTCGAGGCGCGCGCCGTCGAGCACGATCTCCCCCGCCCGCGGGCGCAAGAGCCCGGAGATCGCGCGCAGCATCGTGGTCTTGCCCGCGCCGTTGGCGCCGACCACCGAGAGGATCTCCCCGGGCTCGATCACCAGGTCGATCCCGCGGAGCGCGGGCAGGTCCCCGTAGGCCACGTCCACTCCCCGGAGCGCGAGCAGGCTCACCGCGATACCTCCCCCGGCGTCTCGCCCAGATACGCTTCCACCACCCGGGGGTCGCGCGCCACCGTCGCGGGGGCGCCCTCCGCGATCTGCTCGCCGTGGTGCAGGACCACGAGGCGATGGGACAGGGCCAGGATCGCGCGCATCACGTGCTCGATGATCAGCAGGCTCACCCCGCGCGCGTGGATGCGGCGGATCAGCTCGATGATCGCCTCGATCTCGGTGGGGTTCAGCCCCGCCATCACCTCGTCCAGCAGCAGCAGCCGGGGGCCGGTGGCGAGCCCGCGGGCCACCTCGAGGCGCTTGCGGTCGGCGAGCGTGAGGCTGCGGGCGGGCACGTCGCGGCGCGGGCCGAGCCCGACGAAGTCCACGATCTCGGCGGCCTGGCGGCGGGCTCCCCCGACGTCGCGGGCCCGATTGAAGGCGCCCACCATCACGTTCTCCAGGGTGGTGAGCCCGGCGAAGGGCTGCACGAGCTGGAACGTCCGCGCGAGCCCGAGACGACAGATCGCGTGAGGCTTGAGCCCGATCAGGGAGGCGCCGTCGAAGCGGATGGCGCCGGCGCTCGGCGCGTGAAATCCCGCGATGAGATGGAACACGGTGGTCTTGCCCGCGCCGTTGGGCCCGATGAGGCCCACGATCTCGCCGGGGGCGACCGTGAGGTCGAACCGGTTCACGGCCTGGAGCCCGCCGAAGCGCTTGCTGAGCCCCCACACCTCGAGGCCCGCGCTCACGCCGGTCGCCCGCCCGCCACCCGTCGGCTCCGGATCCAGCCCATCAAGCCGTTCGGCAGAAACGAGATGACCAGGATCAGGACCAGTCCGTAGAGCATGATGTCGGCGCCCGCGCGCCCGCGCAGCACCGCCCGCGTGATCTCGGAGATCGGGGTGAGCACGAACGAGCCCAGCAGCGGCCCCGCCACCGTGCCCGCGCCGCCCACGATCGCGGGCAGGAGTCCCTGGATGGAGATGGCGGGCCCGAAGGTCAGGGTCGGATCGATGTAGGCGAAGTACTGCGCGTAGAAGGTCCCCCCGAGTGCGGTGAGGAACGACGACACCGCCATGGCGGAGAGCTTGGTGGCGAGCGCGTTGACCCCGGCCGCCTCCGCCGCGTCCTCGTTCTCGCGGACCGCGGCCAGGGTGTACCCCATGCGCGAGCGCTCGATCAGCCGGCAGATCACGAGTACGCTCAGCACCATGGCCAGGATCACGTAGTAATACGGCAGCTTGCCCACGAAGAGGAATTGCAGGGGCGCCGAGCCGCGGCTCGGCACC
>JBBDXN010000125.1:61037-85555 GCA_040902305.1 Candidatus Rokuibacteriota bacterium
CCACCACCAGGCCGAGCGAGGAGCCCACCGCCTTCCAGTTCACCGCGATCACGCGCAGCATCTCCGCGAAGGCCAGGGTCACCAGCGAGAAGTACGGCCCGCGGAGCCCGTAGCGGAACGAGAGGTAGCCCGCGAAGAGGCCGAATGCGGCGGCGAGGGCGCCCCCCACGAGCATGCCGAGCCACGGGGTGAGGCCCAGGTGCAGGAAGAGCAGAGTGGAGGTATAGGCCCCGATGCCAAAGAAGGCGGCGTGGCCGAACGAGAACTGCCCGCCGTAACCCCCGAGGATGTTCCAGCACGTGCCCAGGTAGCCGAAGAAGAGGGTGGTGATCAGCACCTCGAGGGCGTACTTGGGCAGGAGCGGCGGCACCACCACCAGCGCGGCGAGACCGATGACAATCGCGAGCCTAGCGACCACGGCGGCCTCCGAACAGGCCTTCCGGGCGCAGGAGCAGCACGATCACGAAGAGGCCGAAGACCACGAGCTGCTTGAGCGAGCCGGGCAGGAAGGCGGCGCCCAGGGATTCGGCGAGGCCCACGATGAAGCCGCCGAGGAGCGCGCCCAGGAAATTGCCCATGCCGCCCAGCACCACGACCACGAAGGCCATGATGTTGAAGCTCTCGCCCACGTCCGGCGCCACGTAGAAGAACGGGGTCACCAGCGCGCCCGCCACCGCCACGCACGCCGAGCCGATGCCGAAGGCCACGCCCCGGATGCGGGAGACGTCGATGCCGACCAGGAGCGCGCCCTCCTCCTCTTCCGAGAGCGCCCGGATGGCCTTGCCCGCGTCGGTCATGCGCAGGAAGGCCCAGAGGGCGAGCGCGACCAGCACCGCGCCGCCCGCCGCGATCAGCCGCGGCACCTCGACGAGCACGTCACCCAGCATGAAGGACGCCCCCGAGTACCACACGCGCAGGGTGCGGAAGTCGCCCTGCCAGAGCACGAGGGCGAGGTTCTCGAAGAAAAGGGCCAGGCCCAGGGTGAGCAGGAGCTGGTTGTGCCCGGCGGCGGCGCGATTGGGCTCGATGACCACGCGCTGGATCAGGACGCCGAAGCCGAAGAACAGCGGCCCGGTCACCAGGATCGAAAGGTAGGGATCGACGCCCAGCAGGACGAACAGCCAGTAGGAGGTGTACATCCCGAGCATCATCACCGCGCCGTGGGCGAAGTTGATGATGCGCAGCACGCCGAAGATCAGCGAGAGGCCGCTCGCCACCAGCCCGTAGATGCCGCCGAGCAGGAGGCCGCTGACGACGGCCTGGAAGAAGAGCCAGGTCACCTCGCGGGGGCGACTAGCCCTTCCACTTGGGAACCGGGAACACCGGCTTGGCCTCGACGAAGCGCGCGGGGCCCACCACCACCGGCCGGCCGCCCTGCACCTGCAGCAGCGCGGGGGTGGCGTTGACGTTCTCGCCCGCGTCGTCGAAGCGGATCGCGTCCTGGGTGAGGATGTGGTCGGTGAGATTGGTCTTGGCGATCGCGTCGCGCACCTTCTCCCGGTCGGTCGAGGCGGCCCGCTCAAGCGCGTCCTTGAGCACGAACATGACCTGGTAGCCCTGCACCCCGTGATTGGACATGACCGAGCTGAAGCGCTTCTGGTACGCCTCGAACACGGCCCGGGCCCGCGGGCTCTGGGGATTGTGCCAGTAGTTGCCGTCGAAGAGATGATCGGTCAGCTCGCGGTTCTCGGTGATGAACTTCGGATTCGAGTACGCCGCGTTCGCCAGCCCCACCAGGGCGTGGACGCCGATGCGGAGCTTCGAGGCGGTCTCCGCGATGATCTTGGAGTCGCCGTAGTAGCCGCTGATCACGAGGAGATCCGGCCGCGCCGCCTTGACCTTGGACAGCTCGGCGGTGAAGTCGGGGGAGCGCAGGTTGTACGGCACGCGCTGCACCAGCTCGTAGCCCATCTTGCCCGCGAAGCCCTCCACGTGATTGCCCATGGTCGTGCCGAAGTTGCCGTCCTCGTGCATCATGGCCACGCGCTTGATCGGGGTGCCCGCGCTCTTGGCCATCTCGATCATGTTGCCGACGGTGAGGGTGGCCATGGCGCGCGCGTTGGGCTGCATCCGGAAGACATAGCGGAGCCCGCCCTCGAGCACGTTGTCGGCCACGGTGGCGAGCAGCAGGAACGGGGTCTTGTTCTTCTCGGCGACGTGGCGGACCGAGAACGCGACCAGGCTCGAGAAGGGGCCGATCAGGGCGGTGATGCCCTGGTCGATGAGCCGCGCGGCCTCCGAGTTGCCCAGCTCGACCTTGTTCTGGGTGTCGCCCGGCAGCAACGTGACGCGCGCCCCGCCGAGCGCCTTGATGCCGCCCGCGCCGTTGATCTCGTCCACCGCCTGCTGCAGCCCGTTGAGCGCGAGCTGGGCCTCGAACGCGAGCGGCCCCGTCACCGGCAGGATGTAGCCGACCTTCACCTCGCGGGACTGCGCGCGGACGAAGGCGGGCGCGGCGAGGGTGGCGGCGCCGGCGGCGCCTATCGTCTCGAGGAATCGGCGACGGCCGATCGGTGTCACGCTGGCATTCGACATCGTGTCCTCCGGGCGGGATCGAGTGACTGGATGGCGGCGAGCCTAGCATTCGCTCCCCGCCCCAGTCAACGCGCGGGGGCCCGCATGCGACGCGCGCGGCGCGGCATGGCGTACTCCCCACCTGGCGGAGGTGCTCGCCTGGAATCCCGCGCGGTATCTCTCACGGCCGGACTCGGCGCCGGCCAGGGTGTGGAGGTAGTTTCATCCACAGCTATCCACCGGGTTTCCCGCATCCCCAGCCTACCCACATCTTGGGGATAACCCGGCCTCCGACCCCCACTCCTGGGGGGTGACCCGCGACGGCCAGAAGCCGAAAAGGTACATGTTGACTGGGGTTTGCGCTTCGACTAGAGTACCCGGTGTTCTCCCGCTACATAGACCGTCCCCACGGAGGCGGATCGGTTCATGATCACGGTTCCTGCACACCGCGTGAAGCAGTTCGGCGTCGAGTTCTTCCAGGCATCCTTCTCGGCCAAGGACATCGATCGGCTCGTGAAGTTCGAGGTGCTGGGCTACAGCGGCGCCGAGGAACCCGCCACGAAGGTCAAGCAGCGCGCCAATCGGGCGCGGGTGAACTGGGAGGCCCTGGAGAAGCGGATCGGGGAGAGCGAGACCGCCTACCAGCGGCCGGTGATCCGGCGGAAGATCGACGAGCTGGTCAGCTACTACCGCGACTGCAAGGACGCGGGGACCCTGCCCGCCATCCCCGGCGCGGTCATCATCACCTCCGAGAAACGCTTCACCTTCACCCCGATGGCGAGCCAGCACGACCTGGGGCTCCTGCAGATCCCGGAGGAGCACGGCGTGCTCCGCGTGCTGGACGGCCAGCACCGCCTGCTCGCCCTGCACGCGCTGACCCAGGCGGGCGAGAACCTGGGCATCGAGGTGCCCGCGGTGCTCTTCGACCGGCTCGACGCGCGGCAGATCGTCGAGCTGTTCGTCACGATCAACGCCAAGCACACCCGGCTCAACCCCTCGCACATCGTCAGCCTGGCCGGGCGCAAGCTCTACCCGGATCCCAACCAGGCCCTGGCCCACGACGTGATCCGCTCACTCAACGAGGACGAGACCTCGCCGCTCGCGGGCGACATCAAGATGCTCGGCACCGGCCGCGGGCGCGTCTCGCAGGCCCCGCTCGCCGAGGAGATCGTGGACTTCCTGGATGCGGTGGAGAAGATTGGCGGCGTCGCCCGCATGAACGAGGTGCGGCATCACGCCAAGCGCTTCTTCCTGAACTACGTGAAGGCGGTGGCGGGCGTCTTCCCCACCGCGTGGGCGGGACGCAAGTACTCGATCAAGACCGGCGCGGCCCTGCGCGCCTTCATCCGGGTGGCCCCCGACGTGATGGCCCGGGCGCGCGAGCTCAAGCGCGACGCCTTCGACATCCACGCCATCCGCGAGGCGGTGAAGCCCTGGGGCGACCGCCTCAAGGACCGCCGCTTCGAGACCGAGGGCGAGTGGAAGAACAAGCTGCAGGGCGGGACGCGGGGGACGGTCGAGGCGCTGACGCGCGAGCTTCGCGAGGCCTTGCGCAACTAGGGCTCTAAACGAAAGTTCGCGGCCAAGATCTCGAACGTCTTCGTGCCCGCCGGGAGCTGGGCGGTCACGGTGTCGCCGACCTTCTTGCTGATGAGCGTGCGGGCGAGCGGGGACATGATCGAGATCAGCCCGCGCTTCGGGTCCGCCTCGTCCGATCCCACGATCTGATAGATCGCCTCCTTGCCGTCCTCGTCCTCCAGCCGGACGGTCGAGCCGAAGGTGACGCGGGCCCCCGAGGTCGGCGGATCGATCACCTCGGCGGTGCCGACCTTGCTCTCCAGATCGGTGATGCGCGCCTCGACAAAGCCCTGCCGCTCGCGGGCCGCGTGGTACTCCGCGTTCTCGCTCAGGTCCCCGTGGGCGCGCGCCTCCGCGATGGCCCGGACGATGCCGGGGCGCTCTTTCTTGAGCCGGTCCACTTCCTCCCGCAGCCGGTCGTAACCCGCGCGCGTCATCGGGGTGCGCTGGATGCTCATGCCCCGATCACCTCGGCAGTCCGCTTCACGTTGGCCAGGAAGCCGTTGAGGCTCCCCAGGTGCGTGCGATGGACCTGATCGTGGGGAATGACCGCGCCGTCGGGCCCCTTGACGTCCATGGCCGCGGTGGCGTCGGAGAGCAGCGTCACCCGGAAGCCGCGATGGGCCGCCTCGCGGGTGGTCGTGTCGCAGCACATCTGGGTCATGAAGCCCGAGACGATCACCCGCTCGATGCCGAGGCTCCGTAGCTCCGACTCGAGCGGGGTATCGGTGAAGGAGCCCGGCAGGTGCTTGGTGATGACCGGCTCACCCGCCGCGGGCGTCACCGCGTCGTGAATGGCGAGGGCCGGGCTGCCCGGAACGAAGGTGGTCGCGCCGGGCCGCCGGCTCTCGTGGACGATGTGGAACACCGGCATCCGGCGCGCGCGCGCCCAGCGCAGCGTCTCCGCGATGCGCGCCACCGCCTTGGGGCCGTCGGGCAGGACCACCTTGCCGATCGGCGCGAAGTACTCCTGCTGGGCGTCGATGATGATGAGCGCGGTCTTGTCCATCGCGAACCCCTGCTGATCAGCGGGTGAGGGGGGCGGGCTGGCCTCCGACTTCGACCTTCGAGCTCGCGAGCCGCTCCCGGATCCAGTTGTCCCACGTGAGGGCACGCTTCTGCTCCAGCACCTGCTTCTCCAGCTCCGCGCGGTCGCGCTCGAGGCCGTCGGCGGCGGCGGCCGCCCGCTCCAGCGTCTTGACCACGTAGACGCCGCCGTCGGCGCGCACCGGCTCCGCGAGCTGGCCGGCGGGCGTCTGCAGGGCGGCGGTGAGCACCCCGCCGGGCAGGCTGCCGCGCTCCTTCGGCGGGTCGGCGCGCGAGAACAGCGGGATGCTGCCGGTGGTGAAGCCGTCGGCCCTGGCCGCCGCCGCGAAGTCGCCGCCCTTGCCCAGCGTGCTGATCAGGGCCTTGGCCTTGTCGGTCACCTGCTGCTCCGCACGCTCGCGCTTGATGGCTTCCACCACCCGGTCCCGGATCTCGGCCAGCGGGGGCACGCCGGCCGGGGTGTGCTCGACCACCTTGACGACCGCGACCCCGCCCGCGGTCTTGATCGGGGTCGAGACGCCGCCCACCGCCAGCCCGAAGAGGGTCTCGTCGAGCTGTGGATCGCGGCCCGCCTCACCCAGGGCGTCGCCGCGCGCGAACGTCGCCTCCTGCGGATCGAGCCCGAGGCGCTTGGCCTCGGCCGGAAATTCCTTGGCCGAGAGCAGCGCGGCCCGCACTTCCTCGGCCCTGGTCTGGGCGGCCTGCTCGCGCTTCTGGGCGCCGAGCGTCTCCTTGATCTTGGGCGCGACCTCCTTGAGCGGCGTGGTGCCGCCCTCCTTCACGTCGAGCACGCGGATCGCGTGGTAGCCGAACGCGGTACGCACCGGCGCCGAGACCTCGCCCTTCTTGAGCGCGAAGGCGGCTTGCTCGAAGGGGGCCACCAGCTCGCCGGGCCCCACGAAGCCCAGGTCTCCCCCCTGGACCGCGCTCGCCTTGTCCTCGGAGAGCTCGCGGGCGAGCTTGGCGAAGTCCTCGCCGCCCTGCGCGCGCTTGATGACGTCCTCGATCTTCGCCTTCGCCGCGTTCTCCGCGTCGCTGCCGCCCACCGGCGGCACCCGCACGAGCACGTGGGCAACCTGCAAGCGCTTCGGCTCCTCGAACTCGGCGGCGTGCTCCTTGTAGTAGGCCTCCACCTCCGCGTCCGTCACCGGGGCCGCGAGCTTCGCCGGGTTCACGACCACGTACTGTAGCTTGCGCCGCTCCGGCCGGCTGAACTGCGGCTGGTGCGCCTTCACGTAGGGCTCGAGGTCGGCGTCCGCCACCTCCACGGAGGCCATGGCCGGCTTCACGTCGGCGTAGGCCCACGTGGCCCGCACCCGCTCGTGGCGCTGGGTGTAGGCCTGCCGGATCTCCTCGTCGGAGACCTTGACGCCCTGCTTGATGAGCGTCTCCATCTTGCGGCGGACGAGCTGGCGGCGGATCTCGTTCTCGAACTCGCCCGGATCGAGCCGCATCTGACGCAGCACCTTGAGATACTCGTCGCGGGAGAAGCGGCCGTTCTCCTGGAACTCGCGGATCTGCTGGATGGTGGAGCGCAGCTCCTCGTCGCTCACCCGCACGCCTTGCTGGGCCGCGCCCTGGATCACGACCGTCTCGGTCACCAGCTCGCTCACCACCTGCTGGGAGAGCCCGAGCCGCTCCGCGACCTCCGGGGTGAGCCGCTGGCGGGACATGCGCTCGTAGGCCGCCATGATATTGGACTGGGCGCGCCGGAAGCGCTCGATCGGGATCTCCTCGCCGTTGACCACCGCCACCGAGTTGCGGCCGCCGCCCTCGAACGGGCCGGTGCCGAAGTAGAACAGCACGCCCGAGGTCAGGATGAAGACCACGATGACGATCAGGAGCACGATCTTCAAGCTCCTGGCGTATTCGCGCATGAGGCTGATCACTGCCGCGACCTCCTAGAACGAACGCTCGGTGAACACAGTCGAGGCCTTAGCCTACCACAGCCCGGTGGGCGCGCCGGCCCGCCTCAGCCCTGGAGCAGGCGCTGGATCAGCGGCAGGGTGAAGTAGACGACGAAGGCGAGCGCGGCCACGTACATCATGGGGGCCACCTCGCGCGCGCGGCCGCGGACGAGCTTGATGAAGCAGTAGCTGACGAAACCGGCTCCGATGCCGTTGGTGATCGAATAGGTGAACGCCATCAGGGTCAGGGTCAGGAGGGCCGGGAAGCCTTCCTCGAAATCGCCGAAGGGGATCTCGCGCACCACGCGGCTCATCAGGTAGCCGACCACGATCAGGGCCGGGGCGGTGGCCTGGGCCGGGACCACGCCGGCGAGCGGGGCGAAGAAGAGGGCGAGGAGGAAGCAGGCGCCGGTCACCACCGAGGCGAGTCCGGTGCGCGCTCCCGCCGACACGCCCGCCGCCGACTCGATGTACGTCGTGGCCGAGGAAGCCCCCGCCGCGCCGCCCGCCACCGCGGCCAGCGAATCCACGAGGAGCACGCGATTGAGCCGCGGCAGCCGGCCCTCGCGAGTGAGCCAGCCCGCCTCGCCGCCGAGGCCGATCACGGTGCCCATGGTGTCGAAGAAGTCGGAGAGCATCAGCGAGAAGATCGTGACCAGCGCGGTCAGCAGGCCGAGGCGGACAAAGACCGAGAAATCGAAGCCGGCGCCCAGGATCGAGAAGTCGGGCAGGGCCACCAGGGCCGCGGGCCACACCGCCTGGCCCGGCAGCGGGAAGGCGCGCCCCCCGGTGGCCGCGTTGACCACGATGGCCACCCCGGTGCTCACCAGGATGCCGACGAGCAGCGCCCCGCTGAATCGTCGGGCGGTCAGCCAGAGCGTCAGCAGGAGTCCACCGAGGGCCACCGCCACCGGGGCCGACGTCAGCTCGCCCAGCGCGAGCGGCACGCCGGGCGGGCCCGGCTTCACGATGCCCGCCGCGACGAGGCCGATGAACAGGATGAAGAGCCCGATGCCGACGCCGATCGCGCGCTTGAGCGCCACCGGGATCGCGTTCATGATCGCTTCGCGGAACCCGGTGAGCACCAGCACCGTGATCACCAGCCCCTCCAGCACCACCACCCCCATCGCGGCGGTCCACGGCAGCTTGAGGCCCGCCACGAGCTGGAACGCGACGACCGCGTTGAGCCCCATGCCCGACGCGACGGCCAGGGGGTAGTTGGTGGCGAGGCCCATCGCGATGGTCATCGCCCCCGCGACGAGACAGGTGGCGGCCTGGGTGGCCGCGAACGACGGGCCCTGACCCTGGAGCGGCGGGATCCCCGCGAAGGACAGGATCCCCGGATTCACGAAGATGATGTAGGCCATCACCATGAAGGTGGTGAGGCCGCCGCGGAACTCGCCCCCGACCGTCGCGCCCCGCCGGCTCAGCTCGAACCAGCGGTCGAGCACGAGTCAGTCGCTCTCCGGATCCGCCACCCGCGGAACGGCCGCGCCTTCTTCCGGCACCACCCGCCGGGCCACGGTCAGGAACCCGGTGTGGGCGACCATTCGATGGAATGGCCGTACCGAGGTGCCGTCGATGTTCCACGGCCGCAGCAGCGTCTCGAACGTCTCGACCAGCGCGTAGCCGCGATGGCGCCGGAGCGTCTCGGTGAGCTGATGCGACTGAATGATGGTCGGCACGTAGGACAGGAAGATGCCGCCCGGTCGCAGCACGTTCGCCACCGGATCCACCAGCCGCCATGGCTCGGGCAGGTCGAAGACCGCGCGATCCACCGGCTCCTCTTCGGGGAGCCCGTCCTCCACCGGGCGGAGGCGCACGATCAGGTTGTCGACTTCCCCCATGCGGATCTGAATATTGGCGAGGGCGCGGCGGCAGAAATCCTCCCGCTGCTCGTAACTCACCACGCGGCCCTCCGGTCCCACCGCGCGCAGCAGCGCCAGGGTGAGCGCGCCCGAGCCCATGCCCGCCTCGAGCACGCGGGCCCCCGGAAAGATGTCGGCCCAGAACATGACCATCGCGAGGTCCTTCGGGTAGATCACCTGGGCGCCGCGCGGCATGTCCAGCACGTATTCGGCGAGCGTCGGCCGCAGCGCGAGATAGCGCGTGCCCTTGGAGGTGCGCACCCACGAGCCGTCGGGATGGCCGATGATCGCCTCGTGGGTCACCCAGCCGCGGTCGGAGTGGTAGGTGTCGCCCTTGCGCAGCAGCAAGAGATGACGCCGGCCGCGCTGATCGATCAGCAGGACCTGCTCGCCGTCCTGGAACTTATCCGACGTCACCGGTCTGGGGATCCGGGAGGAACAGGGCGGCCAGGAAACCGGCCAGCGGCATCGCGGCGGAGATGCCGAGGGCCGCGGTGAGCCCCCAGTGGTCGGCCACCCAGCCGAGCACGCTCGCGCCGAGGCCGCCCGCGCCGATCGCAAAGCCCACGATGAGCCCGGAGGCCATGCCGGGGTGCTTCGGCAGGTAGGCCTGGCCCAGCACCACCGACACCGTGAAGGTGGAGACCAGCACGAACCCGAGCAGGGCCAGCAGGACGAACACCAGCGGGCCGCCGGTCACGAACAGGAAGCCCGCCGCGAGCGGGGCGGCGAGGAGGAACACGCTGACCACGTACCGCCGCACGCCGACCCGATCCGCGATGGGGCCGGCCACGAGCGTCCCGACGACGCCAGCGCCCAGGAACACCGCGAGGAGCGTGCCGACCAGCCGCGGATCGCCGTGGAGCACGTCCTTCCAGTAGAACGGCATGAAGGTCGTGAAGCCGAGCTGCGTCCACGAGCGGATCGCCACCACCAGGATGAGCAGGGCCATCGCGCCCACCATGGTCTGGGCGCCCGCCGCGCTGGCGCGCGCCCGCGCCACCGCGGGCGCCGGCGCGGAGAGCCGCGGCAGCACCGCGGTGAGGAGCGCGGCCACCAGCAATCCCGGCACCAGCATGCCGAGGCTCCCGGGCAGCCCGTAAGCGGTGAGCAGCAGGGTCAGGAGCGGCGGGCCCAGCGCGATGCCGATATTGCCGCCGGTGGAGAAGATCGAGACCCCGGTCGCCTTGCGATCGCCCGCCACCGCGGTAGCGGTCCGGTAGCCTTCGGGATGATAGGCGGCGACGCCGAGGCCGGTGATGACCACCAGCGCGAGCACCGCCCCGTAGGACGGGGCCAGGCCGATGAAGCCCAGGCCCACCGCGGAAAGCAGGACCGAGAGCGGGAGCAGCCAGCGCCGCGCCGTCTTGTCCGCCAGGTAGCCGAAGAGCGGCTGGATCAGCGACGAGGTGACGTTCGCGGCCAGCACGATCATGCCGGTGGCCGCATAGGAGAGATTGAGCGCGTCCTTCAGGAACGGCAGGATCACCGGGAACGAGCCCTGGTTGATGTCGATGACCATGTGGCCCAGGGCCAGGAAGCCGAGCAATCGCATGTCCGGCTTGACGCGCGCGGCCGGAGCCAGCACGCCGGCCGGCGCGGGCAGGGCGACGGCCGAGGGATCGGGAGTCATAGGGCCCTTATGCTACACCACCCGAGCCCCTCACCCCCCGAGCCCCTCACCTCCCGAGCCCCTCACCCCCCGAGCCCCTCACCCCCACCCTCTCCCCAGAGGGGAGAGGGAGTCCGCGTAGCCATCCTCTCCCCTCTGGGGAGAGGGCAAGGGTGAGGGGCTCAGAAGGGTGAGGGGCTCAGATCAGGTGAGGGGCTCAGATCCCGAAGGCGTCGAGGCCGGTGATGTCCCGGCCCACGATCAGGGTGTGGATGTCGTGCGTGCCTTCGTAGGTGTTGACGGTTTCAAGGTTCATCATGTGCCGGATGATCGGATGCTCGTCCACGATGCCGGCCGCGCCCAGGATGTCGCGCGCCAGGCGGGCGCCATCGAGCGCCATCTGCACGTTGTTCATCTTGGCCATCGAGATCTGCTGCGGCCGCACCCGGCCCGCGTCCTTCAGCTGGCCCAGACGAAGGCAGAGGAGCTGGGCCTTGGTGATCTCGGTGATCATCCACACCAGCTTCTGCTGCACGAGCTGGAACGAGCCGATCGGCTTGTTGAACTGGATGCGCTGCTGGGCGTACTGCAGCGACCAGTCGTAGCAGCCCATCGCCGCGCCGATGGCCCCCCACGCGATGCCGTAGCGCGCCTGGGAGAGGCAGGAGAGCGGCCCCTTCAGCCCCTTCACCCCGGGCAGCTTGTTCTCGAGGGGGATGCGGCAGTCCGCGAACGCGAGCTCGGAGGTGATGGACGCCCGCATCGAGAACTTCCCGTGGATGTCCAGCGCGCTGTAACCGGGCGTGCCCTTCTCGACCAGGTAGCCGCCGATCTCGCCGTCGTCGCCCTTGGCCCACACCACCGCCACGTCGGCCACCGAGCCGTTGGTGATCCAGAGCTTGGTGCCGTTGAGCACGTACTCGTTGCCCTTCCGGAGCGCGCGCGTCTTCATCCCGCCCGGGTCGGAGCCGTGATCCGGCTCGGTGAGCCCGAAGCAGCCGAGCGCGGCGCCGGACTGCAGGCGCGGGAGCCACCGCTCCTTCTGGGCATCGGAGCCATAGCGGTAGATCGGGTACATGACGAGGCCGCTCTGCACGGAGGCGAAGGAGCGCAGCCCCGAGTCGCCCCGCTCCAGCTCCTGCATGATGAGCCCGTAGGCCACGTTGTCGAGGCCGGCGCAGCCGTAGCCCTTGAGCGTCGCGCCGAACACGCCCATCTCGCCGAGATCCCGGGCGATCTCCACCGGGAAGGTGCCGTCGCGATGGTGCTGGCTCACGATGGGCAGGAACTTCGCCTCGACCCAGTCGCGGACCGCGTCGCGCATCATCCGCTGCTCCTCGCTCAGGAGCTCGTCGAAGCCGTAGTAGTCCACGCCGCGAAACTTTTCCATACGCCTGTCCTTGCTCGATCCGGGGGCTAGAGGTTGGTGGGGTGGGCGGGGCGGTCCTCGCCGAGCGCCTCGTTCAGCGCGCGGGCGAGCTGCTGATCGTGCTCGTGGCTCATCGCGAAGATCCGGCACTGGGCGACCTTGCCCGGCAGGTACTTGAGCAGCTCCTTGAGCGGCTCGGCGGAGACGCTGCGATCCGCCGCGTCGTACACGTAGATCTGCCGGTCCTTCATGCCGATCGGGTTCAGGGGGCGGGGATCCTGCTGGGCCATGTCGATCTTGAACGGGAAGTTGCGGAGCCCCGGCGGGAGGTGATCCTTCACCCGCTGCTCGACCTCCTCCGCCTTCATGAAGCTCTGCCCACGCCGCGGCTCGAAGAGATCGAGGACCACCTCGTGGGACATCCGCCACTTGAGCCGGCGGTCGAGGATCTGCCGCCACTCCCGGCCGAGGTCCCGGCGCTCTCCGTCCTCGGCGTGCTCCCAGCGGGCGACCTCCTCGAGGAGCGTCCACTCCGTCATGTTCAGATACGGCTGAAGCTCCTTGTTGAGGTCGTAGGGGAACACCAGCTTCATGGTGTCGCGGAAGATGTCCTTCAGGTGCAGGTCGATGCCCCGGGTGGTCCGGTGATAGTAGACGTTGGTGTAGAGGTAGAACCGCGCGTTCAGGAACATGATGAAGGCCTGGATGCCGCCGCGATCGAGCGTCAGCCCCTTCTCGCTGAAGAAGGAGTAGTACATGATGCGCTCGATGTCGATCGGCCCCACCGCGACCCCGCACATGTAGGAGTCGCGCAGCACGTAGTCCATGTTGTCGGCGGTGTAGATGCCGGAGAGCAGCGGCTTGAGGTGCGCCAGCCAGCGCGGGTGCTCGGCGGTGGGCGAGGTGTAGCTCTTGCCCATCAGGTAGCAGACCCACTCCGGGTCGATGCGCTCGCCGTTCTCGAAGAGGCCCGAGGGGCTGCGCTGGAGCCCGCGGATCAGCTCACCCAGCTCTTCTCTGATGATGCGTTGCCCCACTTTCTCGTGGGTGAGGTCGAAGTCGGCCAAGAAATTGTCGTCGAAGAAGTGGCCGAAGGGACCGTGCCCCACGTCGTGGAGCAGCCCTGCCACCCGGAGCAGCTCCTCGAAGAGCGGGGCGGACGGGGCGTCGGGGAATTCGGCCCTGAGCGAGGCGTGCAGCTGCAGGGCGAAGCGCCCGGCCAGGTGCATCGCCCCGAGCGAGTGCTGGAAGCGGCTGTGCTCGGCGGCCGGGAACACCCACCGCGCGGACTGCAGCTGCGGCACCCGGCGCAGGCGCTGCATCCAGGCCGAGTCCATCAAGTCCTGTTCGGTGGCCTCGCCGGGCGCGCCGTCGGGCCGCGTGTAGAGGATGTATTGGTGGATGGGGTCCGCGATGAGACCGCGGCCCTGATAGGTGTCGACGCCCTTCATGGTTAGAGCCTAACCTACTTGTCGGAGGTGCGATAGAAACGGTAGCGGTCCATCGGCCGGACCGTGATCGCCTCCAGCGCGCCGGCCCGGCGCACCGTCACCCGCACGTCCTGATCCATCGGCGACCGCCAGAGCTCGCGATAGAACGCCTCGCGACTCGGCACCGGATGCCCGTTGAGCTGGACGATGACGTCGCCCGCGCGCAGGCCTGCCGCCCGCGCCGGGCTCGAGGGCGAGAGGCCGGCCACCGCCACCCCGCCGGCCACCGATTCCGTATAGAGGCCGAGCCAGGGCCTCGGCGCTCGGCTCGTGACGCGGCCCTGCGCCAGCAGCTCATCCTTGCCGGCCAGGAACTGCTCGACGGGGATGGCGAGGTTCACGTGGGGCGCGTCGCCCAGGCGCAGCGAGGTGACCCCGATCACGCGGCCCGCCGCGTCGACGAGGGCGGCGCCCCCGAAGGCGGCGTTGTAGGGGGTCACGATGAAGGCCCGGTCGAGCATGTACTCCCAGGCGGCGGCGAACGGGCGCACCGCCTCGACGCGGCTCGGGGTCGCCACGAGGTCGCCCTCTCTGGACACGCCCACCGTGCCGGTGGCCTCCCCGGCCGCCACCGCGGTCGAGTCGCCCAGGCTCGCGGCCGGCCACGGCCCGCGGCCCTCGATCCGGGCCACGCCCACCCCGACCTCGAGGTCGAGCCCGGTCAGCCGGGCCGGCACCTTGCGCCCGTCGCGGAGCGAGATCTCGATGCGCGCGGCGTCGAGCAGCACGTAGCTCACGGTCAGCACGTAGCCCTGATCCGCGTCGAAGATGACCCCGCTGCCCCAGCGCTCGACGCCGAGGGTGGCCGCGGACGGGCGATCGCGCGGGACCTCCACGCGGATCCCCACCACCGCGGGCTCGACGCGGCGGATCTGCGACGGCAGCGGGGAGACCTGGCGCGGATCGAGGCGGCGGTCGGCGTCCCGCGGCGCCGGCGCGGCCGGCGCGGGCAGCCCGAGGCCCAGCAGGGCGACCGCGGCCCAGCGGATCAATGCGCGCGGCATGCGGTCACCTCGCGGGGTACTGCGCCTGATAGTACTGGCGGAAGGCTCCCGACTTGATGGGCTTCCACCACGCCTCGTGCGTCCGGTACCACTCCACGGTGGCGGCCAGCGCGGCGTCGAAGCTCGCGGCGGGCGTCCAGCCGAGCGTGTGGACCTTGCCGGAGTCGAGCGCGTAGCGCCGGTCGTGGCCGGGCCGGTCGGCCACCGGGGTGATCAGGCTCTCCGGCTTGCCGAGCAAGCCCAGGATGCGGCGGGTGAGCGTGACGTTCTGCACCTCGGCGGCGCCGCCGACATTGTAGATCTCCCCGTCGGCGCCCTTGCGCAGGACGAGATCGATGGCCGCGCAGTTGTCGAGCACGTAGAGCCAGTCGCGCACGTTCTTGCCGTCGCCGTAGAGCGGCAGGGGCTTGTCCTCGAGCGCGTTGGTGACGAACAGCGGGATGACCTTCTCCGGGTACTGGTAGGGCCCGAAGTTGTTGCTGCTCCGGGTGATGAGCACGGGCAGCCGATGCGTGGTCCAGTAGGCGCGGGCGAGGAGATCCGCGGCCGCCTTCGACGCCGAGTATGGATTCGAGGGGTTGAGCACGTCGCCCTCGCGGGCCGCGCCCTGCGCGATGCTGCCGTACACCTCGTCGGTGCTCACCGCGAGGAATCGGCCGACCCGGAGCTCCCGCGCCGCCTCCAGCAGGGTGAAGGTCCCGGTCACGTTGGTGCGGAGGAAATCGTCGGCCCCCAGGTTCGACCGGTCCACGTGGGTCTCGGCCGCGAAGTGAACGACCGCGTCGACCCCGCGCATCGCGTCCCGGACCACCGGCCCGTCGCAGATGTCGCCGTTCACGAACCGGTACCGCGGGCTCGTCTCCACGTCCCGGAGATTATCCAGGTTCCCGGCGTAGGTGAGCTTGTCGAGGTTGACGACCGAGTCGCCGGGATGAGTCGCCAGCACGTGGCGGACGAAATTGGAGCCGATGAAGCCGGCACCACCGGTAACCAGGATCTTCATCGCGCTCCCCCTCTCCCCTCAGGGGAGAGGGCAGGGTGAGGGGCCCGAAGGTGAGGGGCTCGAAGGTGAGGGGCGATCATCCCCGCGAGACGTCCCAGATGTCGGCCCCGGCGAAATCCCAGGGCAGCCGCCCCTCTTCGGTCTGATCGGGATCGGGCGAGAACTGGGCGTCCACGAGGTAGATGATGCGCCCGCGGGACGCCGCGAGATTCTTCACGCCGTGGGCGACCCCGGGCGGGATCCGCAGCAGGCGCGACTGGCCGTCGCCCAGCACGATCCGGCGCTGGGCCCCGCGACTCCTGGCCTGCGCCCGGACGTCGAGCAGCACCACGAGCATCTTGTCGCTCGGCGGCACGAACCACACGTCGGTCTGGCGCCGATGGAGGTGGAACGCCTTGATCACGCCGGGGTCCATCTCGCTGTAGTTCACCTGGCGACACTCGAACCCGGGCAGGGCCGCCGGCACGCCCCGCTGCAGCCGCGCCAGCTCCATGAAGGAGCCGCCGTCGTCGGTGAACCGCTTGAGGTCCACCAGCTCGACCCCCTCGATCTCGGGCGCGGGCGCATAGCTCTGGAGCGCGAAGGCCCGCTTGGCCGCGTCGCTCAGCTCGATCGGGTCGCCGGTCGCCATCAGATCAGCCCCACCTCGCTGCGATCGCCCAGCATGAAGTTGAAGGAGCGCGGCTTGGCCGCGGTCCGATAGATGGACACGTTGCGCCCGATGAGGCTCGACTCGATGCGCCCCCCCACGTCGGTCACGCTCGCGCCCTCCAGCAGGATGGAGTGCTCGACTTCACTGGCCCGGATCACCACGCGATCACCGATCGAGGTGAACGGCCCCACGTACGCGCTCTCGATGATCGCGTCGCGGCCGATGATGGCGGGCCCCCGCACCGTGCTCTTGATCACGCGCGCCCCCGCCTCGATGACCACGCGCCCGACGATCTCGCTGTCCTCCACGGTGCCGTCGGTGCGCGGCAGCAGGGTATCCAGGATGATCCGGTTCGCCTCGAGCATATCCTCGAGCTTGCCGGTGTCCTTCCACCAACCCTCGATGACGTGGGGCCGCACCAGAAACCCCTGATCGATCAGCCACTGGATGGCGTCGGTGATCTCGAGCTCGCCGCGCGCGGACGGCTTGATGGCCTTGACCGCCCGGAACACGGTGGCGTCGAACATGTAGACGCCGACCAGCCCGAGGTTGGACGGGGGCTGCTTGGGCTTCTCGACGAGGCGCACGACCTGGCCGTCCTTGAGCACCGCGACCCCGAACTGGGTCGGGTCCGGCACGGAGGCGAGCAGGATCTGGCAGTTGGGCTTCTCGTCGCGGAAGCGGGTGACGAGGGGCGCCAGGCGCTCCCGGATCAGGTTGTCGCCCAGGTACATGCAAAAGGGATCGGTACCGAGGAACGGCTCCGAGACCAGCACCGCGTGGGCCAGCCCGAGCGGCGCCTCCTGCTCGATATAGGTGACCGCCACGCCGAAGCGGCTGCCGTCGCCGACCGCGTCGCGGATCTCCTTCTTGGTGTCGCCCACCACGATGCCGATCTCGGTGATCCCGGAAGCGGCCAGCGCCTCGATCCCATAGAAGAGGATGGGCTTGTTGGCCACCGGGACGAGCTGCTTCGCCGACGTGAAGGTGATCGGACGCAGGCGCGTACCGCGCCCGCCGGAGAGGATTAACCCTTTCATTTGGCGGCTGATTATAGCAGTCTTGCTTTGTCTTCGACAGCGCCGGCCGGGTCTGCTGTTAGTTCCGACCGGAATTGGTGGTAATATGAACCCGGCGAAATTGCAGTAGGTTTTCTTCAAGGAGCGGGCAATGAAGACGTTGAAGGAGATGTTGGCCGAGGCCCGGCAGGTGGTGCCCGAACAAGGGCCGGCCGAGGTGAAGAAGCGGATCGATGCCGGCGAGCCGCTCGTGGTGATCGACGTCCGCGATCCCGACGAGTACCGCGACGGCTTCATCGAGCCCGCGACCAATATCAGCCGCGGCTTCCTCGAGTTCCGCATCGGCGGCGCGGCCGCGGATCCGGCCACGCCCATCGTGCTCTATTGCCAGAGCGGCCTCCGCTCCATGCTCGCCGCGAAGGTCCTCAAGGACCTCGGCTACCAGAACGTCACGAACCTGCAGGGCGGCTTCCAGAAGTGGGCGCAGTCCGGCCTCCCGGTGGCCAAGGACCGCCCGATGAACGCCGAGCAGATCCAGCGCTACAGCCGGCACTTCCTGCTGAGCCAGGTGGGCGAGAAGGGCCAGCGGAAGCTGCTGCGGTCGAAGGTGCTGCTGATCGGCGCGGGCGGCCTCGGCTCCCCGACCGCGCTGTACCTGGCCGCGGCGGGCGTGGGCACGCTCGGCCTGATGGACGGCGACGTGGTGGACGTGTCGAACCTGCAGCGGCAGATCCTCCACACCACCGCGAACGTGGGGCGGCCCAAGGTCGAGTCGGGCACCGAGATGATCCGGGCGCTGAACCCGGACGTCAACGTCGTCCCGCTGCCGACGCGCATCACCGTCGACAACGTGATGGACACCATCAAGGACTACGACCTGGTGATCGACGGCTCCGACAACTTCGACACCCGCTACCTCATGAACGACGCCTGCTACCTCGCGGACAAGACCAACGTGCACGGCTCGATCTTCCAGTTCGAGGGCATGGCCACCGTGCTCGCCCCGAACCAGGGCCCCTGCTACCGCTGTCTTTACCCGACGCCCCCGCCCCCCGGCCTCGTCCCCAGCTGAAGCGAGGCCGGCGTCCTGGGCGTGCTCCCAGGCATCATCGGCGTGGTACAGGCCACCGAGGCCATCAAGGTGCTGCTCGGCATCGGCGAGCCTCTGATCGGGCGCTTGCTCACGTACGACGCGCTCGGCATGCGCTTCCGCGAGGTCAAGCTGCGCCGCGATCCCAAGTGCCCCCTCTGCGGCGAGCACCCGACCATCACGGACCTGTCGATCCACCGCACCGGGGACGCCGCGGCCTGCGAGGTGAGCGACAACGGCCACGCGGCGGCGCCGGCCTCCACGCCCGCCTCTGCGGGCACGCCGGGCCCGAAGGCGGGCGGCTAGCTCGCTTCACGGGGTCGCGCCGGATGCGGTTACCGGCGCGCAAAATCGGGCGAGAAGGTGAGTTGGCGCGCGACGGCAAGAACCCTCTATACTTTGCAAGTCAACGGTCCAGGGAGACGCGTGATGGCCGACGAGGACACCTCCTTACCACCTCTCGAGATCCCTTGGAAGCTGGCGGCAACCACTCAGCCGTTGAGCGCGGGTGAGCCTGCGCAGACGGCTCTGTCGCTGTTGTTCTTTGAGCCCGATGATGCGGTACTGACCGCCCGTTTTCCGGCCCAGAAGCTCGTCTTCATCAAGCTCACCGCTTCGATCTCGCCCGCGTCCTTTCCGCCTCAGCTGTCCAGAGTCGCCGCGCAGTTTCTCGGGGAAGGCATTCCCAGTTGGGGCACCGACTTGGCACCGATTTTCCGACCTGAGAGTCCGCACGCGGTGCCCAATCACTCATGACACGCGGCTGATGATGGACGCTGTCGTGAAACCAAAGACCTTCAGGTTGGGCATCAGCTCGACGCCGAAACGGCCGGCAAACGCACCTGGGATTTTCAGCCCCGCCCGCATCGCCCGGTCCGGACGAATGATTTCTTGGTATCCATTGTGATCCGTGGCCTTCCAGGGCGTCGATCTGGCTTTGGCTTCCAGATCAAGACAAATAGGGACGCCTGATTCGGTCCGAGTAGAGTTCGAGTCAACGAGGGCAGTGCCGTACAGCTTGGATTCGGGGAAATGCATAGGAAGCACCCGGCGACACGGGCTCCGATCCTCAACATGATTCGCGCGCTAGCCCGGCGGCCGGCAGGAGCGCCAGCAGCACGAGGAGCAACAGCCGGACACGAAGGCTCGAGAACCTCGAAGCCGCCGTGCCGAGACAGCTACGCCACCCGTCGCGCCAACACCGACGGCCTCAGCCGCGTTGAACCGTGGAAGAGCAACTCACAGGGGTTCCCTCAACCGCGACACCGGCGAGCTGCTTGAGGGCGCCGTCTCCTAGGAGCCGGCCTCCACGCCATCCAAGAACTCGACCACTCCGGTTTCCAGTGAATACTCGGCGCCTACCACGCGGAGGCTCTCGTTTTGGATCAGTTGCTCCAGAATCTCGGAGCCGTGTCGTAGGTGGTTCACCGAAACGCCGACGTTGGCCCGAACGGCCTGCCGCACGAGCACGTCCAAGTCGTGCCGTAGTTCGGTTCTCAGCAACCCCTCGACGGAAGGCCGGACACGGTCAACGATCGAACGCAGGTTACGCGATTGGGTTTCCGTCGGCTGCTGAAGTTCTTCCACGGTAGCCCGAACAGCCCCGCACTGGGAATGCCCCAAAACCACGACCAGCCGGGTGCCGAACCGCGCCGCCGCGAACTCGACGCTGCCAACCTGAGAGGGGGCCACGATGTTCCCGGCAACCCGGATGACAAAAAGATCGCCGAGCCCTTGGTCGAACACGATCTCCGCCGGCACCCGCGAATCTGAACAACCAAGGATGATCGCGAAGGGCTGTTGCTCCGTTGCCAGCTCGGCTCGCCGCGAATGACTCAGGAGCGTGTCGCGGCTCCGCATGCCCGATGCGAACCGACGGTTCCCCTCTCGGAGGCGTTCGAGTGCTTCGTGTGCCGATACCATCGATTTGCTGGTCCTTGTCCCGCTAACGTCGCGGCTCAGCCGAAGGCCAAGCGGGTCCGCTGAAGCGGCCGGGTCGGCGATACGCGACCATGCGCTGAGTCGGCGTAGCGGACTCGGCGGAGCATGCCGTCCTCGTCGCCTTCAGTTCGGCTCCACAGACCGCAACGCTCATCGCCTCGGTCTCCTTGCCTTTGAGGTTCGCCCTTCCACTCGCCGGGATCGGAGCGGAACGAGTGACAACAACCCCCGCCTCTCCCTGTTTTCAGGATGCCGACGATCTGGCTCTCGGTGAACCGTGACTTTCGCATGGGCATCTCCTTGGCCCCGGAAAGTCTACCTTCGAATGGTCTACCGGGTGGGGGAGCTTACGCGGGCACCGACGAGACGCGGCAGGATCTCGAAGTGCCTGAGAAAGTTGGCGCGCCTGGAGGGATTCGAACCCCCGACCCTCGGCTTAGAAGGCCGATGCTCTATCCAGCTGAGCTACAGGCGCGTGCCTAAGAAATCTACCACTTAACCCCTTGCGGGTTCGCTAGAACTGGCCGGTATGCCCAAGAGTATGCCTCGCGCGGAAATTCGGAGCGCCGCGTCCCTCAAATCGCTATCGGACACGATGGCGTACCTGCGGTACACGTTTTCCTGACAGGAAGAGACTCAAGAGCAGGAACATCAGGCCGACCGCTCTACGAGCAGTCACGGTCATCCAGGCGAGTATCGCACGTGCGATTTCACTCGTCTGCACAGTTACTCCGCCTTCTACCCGTCAGTTGCCGGCCGCCACCTAGCATCTCTCTTACTACCGCGCTCCTCCCTGCACTTGCTTGGCTGCCTTTCCTGCAGTCGAAAACTTGCCATGCAATAGCATCTTGATGTCGTCTGGCTCTACCCTCCCCGCCTTTAACTCTTCTCGCATCACCTGAATACTCTGGATGTAAAACTCCTCACATTCATCGGCGAGGCTGTTCCAGCAGTTCGGATACCGTCGCGCTAACTGAGCCATCTTGACAATGGATGGCCCGCCGATCACCGAGAGATCGCGCAAGGCATCGAGAAACTGCTTAATCTGAAGAAACTCTACAGGCCTGTCCATCTGGTCAAACCTGAATGACTCGAGAGTGCTCTTCATCCTTCGCTCTTCCTGCTGCACGTGTGCAGTCATGAATCCGTTTGTGATAGCTCCACCGACCGCTCCGACGACCGTTCCGAGAATCCCCGCTACCGCCGCAACCACCGCGATCCTTACGTCGCGATTCGCCACGTTGAGACCTCCCCAATCAGAAGGATCATGTCGCGCACGAACACATAGTCGCTGACACACCGGCGACCTCCAAAGACATTCGGTTACGCAGTAAGGACACGAAGTCTTGTCGTCCTGGCCAGCACTGGCGTTAATCTGTTCTCAGTGAGGATCACGCTCACCGTTGGGGCCATTCTCTTGGCAGGTCTCATAGGCGCGGCCCCGATTCCGACTGGCCCCCCAGGCGTCCCACCTGCAGGTGGCATGAGTTGCCCTGTGTCGCACCCCATAAAGGGGAACTTCACGCCTACTGACCCCGACGAATATTGCATCTACCATGTCCCCGGCGGTGAGTTTTACAGCCGCACCAAACCTGAGCGGTGCTACGCGACGGAGGCCGATGCTAGGACGGACCGCTGTAGACGGTCCAAACTATAGCAGACGAGCTCTTCGCTCTCCCATCACCGCGACATCACTTACGCACCGTGCCTTCCTCGTACTCAAACAGCAGAACATTCGCCAGTCCGGTCCCAGGGTCCGTGCCGAGCCGCCGCGCGATGTGTGGATTCCGAAAACTTGCTTGTATGATCTCAGCTTCGGTCAGCCCTACATACCGGACGATGTTCAAGAACGAGCGCTGTCCCTTGTCGTCTCCCTTTCGCTTTTCATCACGAAGGTACATTTCTAAACGCTTTGACTTTTTGCAGGCGTCCTTCCGGTACCAGATGTACGCGAGCACAGCACCGAGGAAGGTGAGAATCGACGCTAGGTCCCCTATGCAGCTCAATAGGTTCATAGACGTGTATCCCCCTGTCCATACTCTGGAATCGAACGTTGCCGAGTGAATCACGCGCGCGCGGAATCGGTCAAGCTTTCTGACTCCTGTAAGGACAGCGAATCCCGTTCAGGACATTGCGAGCCTGACAGGCCTTTCGCTTATCCTCGAGTCATGCCCGAACTGCTCGCAGCGCTCGACGCCTTCCTACAGGAGCATCGTCGTCGGTGTGGCGAGCTGGAGAGAGAGTGCCGTTGGCGGTAAGTTTGTGTGGATGACCTGCGAATGTGGCGGGGCGATAACTCGACTCCTGCCAGCCTAACGGTCGCGCCCTACCCCGCATGGTAGGATCGGCTCTATGGCATCGCCTATGATTGTATTCGTGGATACCCAAACCCTTCTGCACTACCAGTGGCTCGATCAAATCGACTGGCTCTCTTTGCTTGGTACCGACCGCGTCGAGATTATTCTCGCTCCGGTCGTTATCAACGAGATGGACAAGCACAAGAGAGATCCGCAAAAGAGACGTCGGGACCGCGCCCGCGACAGGATCTCCCAGATCTCCGATGTACTGGAAAGGGGCGGAGCCCTAAGGGAGGGCGCCACCCTTCGCGCTGAGCACCGGGAATCTCCCGGCGATCTACTAGCTCTCGGCCTAGATCGTGAAATCAACGACGACCGCCTAATCGGTTCAGTTGTTGCCTTCATTAGCAAGAATCCACACATGCGCGTTGCTCTCACGGCGGACGACTTGGGACTCAAACTGAAAGCGAGACACCACAATATCGAAATCCTCAGCCTGCCCACTGAATACAGTCTTGTTGATGAGCCTGATCCGCTACAGATAAAGGCTCAGAAACTTGAGCAGGAGCTACGGTCATACAAGAGCCGGCTCCCCGAGCTTCGTGTGGCGTTCCAGGATTGGGGACAACACGTCCAAATCGAACTACCTTCGCCTGCCGCCCTAACGCAAGAGGATATCGCTGCCCGGGTCGGTGAAGCCGGGACCACCGTGTGCCCTCCGTACCGGCCACCGGAGCCACCGTCCCTGCACGATCTTCGTTTGATATCCTTAGCCGTCATCGGTGAGACGCCGCCACCAGACGAGGTCAACCGCTACCACACGGAACGAGAATCATTCCTCGAAGCGATGGGTGACTACTGGACGAAATGGCCCGACGTCGAAAATCGACGCCGCTTAACAGTTGAACTGCAATTGTTCGCAGTAAACGATGGCACGGCACCGGCAGAAGACATCCTGCTCATACTTCATGTACCCGACGGAGTCGAGGTGGTAGGCAAAGAGCCAGCGGAACTCAAGAAACCCGCTCCGCCAGCTTGGCCACGCGCAAACACTCAAATGATGCACGACATGTTCAGAGCGAATCTGTCAGGCCTAACTCGATTAGGAGCCAACATCCCGGACTTCGATCTACCTGGAAATGTAAGCGGCCCGACGATCCGACGCACGAACAGCTTCACGATTGACTACTCAATTGGCAAACTCATACAAAAGCGCCGCGAACCCTTAGACTCGCTATATCTGATATTCGATGGGTTTGACACAGCTCACTCCTTGGCTATCGACTATCAGATAAGCTCGGCAAGCCTACCTGACATTGTTGAGGGTCAGGTGCATGTTGTAGTCGAAAAGGCTGGGGCGATCACCGCCTAGACCTATCTCTTCACTTCTCCGGGCCGAAATGACGAGAATCCAAATCCGACCGATCAGACTTCGGAAATGGTTCCCGCCTCAAGACCCTGTCGCAACAATGGTGGCCATGTTGTGCGTTCTGCGTGAGGACTTACTCCTAGAACTGTACGGAATCACGAATGATCGGATCGACAGACTCGATGACAATGACTCAGGGTCCGCCGGACATACTTCTGGCGCAACTCTTTGCGAACTCTAGAAGAGATTAAGAAGATCCTGACCCGTCTGAGCTTTCAGGCATCATTCACAGACGCCATGGCTCGGGAGCCGGAAGCGATTCGGACGGCTTTCAAACACGTCAGCGAAGAACTCAACGCGGCTCACAAAGACTTCCTCAAGTATCTTCGCGACGCGCTCGGTGGGCACCTGGATGACAAGCCATTTCAGACGATGTTGAATGGCCTCGACCTAGACCAAGAGAGCCTCATGGAAGCGGGCGAGATTGTGGGCACGACTCACTACAGATTCGTACCTGATCTCTTGTGGGCGACGTTGCTGATCGATATTCCGGAGAGTCAACGCCAAGGGAAAGCTGAGGAGCTACTGCACAAGACATCTCGGCTGAGCCAGGTAGTGAAGACCATCGATGACGTGGTCATTTGCTATATGAGAGACCGACGCCTGCCTTAGAGGGGATTCAGGCCTCCCTCCTCGTGTCACCTAACCCCAATCCGAAAATAAGTTAGGCGGTGAGGCGGTGGTTAATGGACGCATAG
>JBBDXN010000126.1:0-16867 GCA_040902305.1 Candidatus Rokuibacteriota bacterium
GCGAACGTTGCCGGTCAGACCACTAGTAGCGCTAGGCGGCGGCGCCAGGGGCCGGGCTCGCCGTGGCCGCCCACGTCCACCCACCGCGTGTTTCCCACCGCGAATGCATGTGCAAGTTCTGCCTCACTCGCGGCCCTCGCGCGCCGGATCACCCGGTGCCGGCTCTGCCCGCGCCTGGTGCGCCATCGCGAGGCGGTGGCGGTCACGCCGCCCCGGCGGTACCGGGGGCAGCGTTACTGGGCGCGCCCGCTGCCGGGCTTCGGCGATCCGGAGGCCCGCGTGCTCCTGGTGGGGCTCGCGCCCGCGGCCCACGGCGGCAATCGCACCGGACGGATGTTCACCGGCGACCGCAGCGGTGACTGGCTCTTCCGCGCGCTGCACGAGGCCGGCTTCGCCAATCAGGCCACCTCGACGGACCCGGGCGACGGCCTGAGGCTCGAGGGCGCCTACATCACGGCCACCGCGCGCTGCGCGCCCCCCGCCAACAAGCCGACACCCGTCGAGATGGAGCGCTGCCGCCCCTTCTTGTTGCAGGAGCTGCGGCTGCTGCGCCAGGTCCGCGTCGTCGTCGCCCTCGGCAAGATCGGCTGGGACGCCTATCTGCGGACTCGGCGGGAGGCGGGGCTCGCGGTGCCGCGGCCGCTTCCGCGCTTCGGCCACGGAGCGGTCGCGTCGATGCCGGATGGCGGGACGATACTGCTGGGGTGCTTTCACCCGAGCCAGCAGAACACCTTCACCGGGAAGCTGACGCGGCCGATGCTGACCGCGATGTTCGTCGAGGCCCGCCGCCGGTCGCTTGCCACCCCCTAGGGCGCAAGGGATAATCCTGACCATGTCCCGACCCCGCGCGGTCCTTGCCGGCGTCCTCTGGCTCGCTCTCATGGTCGCCCCGGCGGAGGCCCAGACGCCGGCGCCCGCCGCCTCGAAGCTCGCGGTCACGGAGGCCACGCTGGACAACGGCCTCCGCGTGCTCGTGCAGGACGACTCCCGGAACCCGATCGTGGCGGTGCAGGTGTTCTACCGGGTGGGATCGCGCAACGAGCGGCCCGGGGCGACCGGGCTCGCCCACTTCCTCGAGCACATGATGTTCAAGGGCACGCGGGCGCACGGCCGCGGCGAGCTGGCGCGCCTGATCGAGCAGAACGGCGGGCGCGACAATGCCTTCACCACGCAGGACCTGACCGGGTACTACACGAACATCGCGGCCGACCGGCTCGACCTGGTCCTGCGGCTCGAGGCGGACCGGATGCGGCATCTCCTGCTCGACGCCGGCGAGATCGACTCCGAGCGGAACGTGGTGATGGAAGAGCGGCGGATGCGGTCGGAGGACGATCCGGACGGGCTCGTCTACGAGGAGATGAACTCGCTGGCCTTCAAGGCCCATCCGTACCGCTGGCCCATCATCGGGTGGATGTCGGACATCGCGCGGATCAACCGGGCCGAGCTGCTCGCCTTCTACGACGCCTACTACCGCCCGAACAACGCGGTCCTGGTCATCGCGGGAGACGTGCGCCCGCCCGCCGCCCTCGCCCTCGCGCGGCGGCACTTCGGAGGGATCCCGCGCGGGCCGGATCCGGCGCCGGTGACCGCGATCGAGCCCGCCCAGATCGACGAGCGGCGGCTGCTGGTGCGGAAGGAGGGCGCGCAGCTCCCCATCGTCAACATCGCATGGCACGTCCCGAACCACACCGCGGCCGACGCGCCCGCGCTGGAGCTGCTCTCGACGCTGCTGTCCTCCGGGCGATCCTCTCGATTGTATCGGCGGCTGGTCTACGAGAAGCGCCTGGCGCTGGGCGCGGGCGGCGACTACTCGTATCTCTCGCTGGACCCGTCGCTCTTCTGGTTCTACGCCACGCCCCTGCCGGGACAGGCCCCGGAGGCGGTGGAGGAGGCGCTCCTGGCCGAGATCGAGCGGCTCAAGCAGGAGCCGATCCCGGACGAGGAGCTGACCCGCGCCCGGAATCAGATCGAGGCCTCGTTCGTCTGGCAGCAGGACTCGGTATTCTCCCGGGCGTCGGTGCTGGGGCGCTTCGAGATGCTCGGCTCCTGGCGGCTCCTGGACGACTACCTGCCGAGGCTCCGCGCGGTCACCCCCGCCGACCTGCAACGGGTCGCGCGAACCTACTTCCCGATCGACCGGAAGAACGTCTCGATCCTGGTGCCCGCCGAGCCGGCCGCCCCGGCCGCCCGGTGAGCCCCAGGGGCTCTCTTCGTCTCGTGGACAAGCAGCGCAAGACCCGGCTGCGCGAGCAGCTCCGCGCCCTGCAGACCGGCGAGCCCCTCACCCCAGCCCTCTCCCCAGAGGGGAGAGGGGGCACGCCGCCCAACCCCCGCCCGCCCGACACCCTCTCCCCTCTGGGGAGAGGGCTGGGTGAGGGGCCGAAGGGTGAGGGGCCGAAGGGTGAGGGGCCGAAGGGTGAGGGGCCGAGAGGTATCTCTCGGGGCTGCTCTTTCCGCTGACCTATTTCCTCCGGATCGTGCGCGGTATCATCCTGAAGGGCGTCGGCTTCGAGTACCGGTGGCCGTCGCTGGTGCCGCTGGTGATCTCCAGCACGGTCGTGTTCTCCCTGGCGGTGCTCCGGTTCCGCAAACAGCTCGACTGATGAACGAGGCGCGCATGCGAGTGATCCTGGCCGTGCTGCTGCTCCTGGTCGCCGCGCCCGCGTCCGCCGCCGGTCCCCTGGCTCGGCGCGAGATCCTGCCCAACGGGGCGGTGCTGCTGGTGGCCGAGCGGCCCGCGATTCCCATCGTGGTGGTGCGCGTGTCGGTGCCCGGCGGAGCGGTGCACGACGGGGCCGACTCGGCGGGCGTCGCCAGCCTCACCGCCGAGCTGCTCACGCGGGGCACCGCGCGACGCTCCGGTCCCGAGCTGGACCGCGCCATCGAGTTCGTGGGGGGCAGCCTCGGGGCGGGCGCGGGCAGCGACGGCGCCACCGTCACCCTGGCCGTGCTCAAGAAGGACCTGGCCCTCGGGCTCGACCTGCTGGCCGAGGTGCTGCTGCAGCCGACGTTCCCCGACGAGGAGCTGGCGCGGAAGGTGACGGACGTCCAGGCCGCGCTGCGCCGCTCCGAGCAGAGCCCGGAGACGGTGGCCGCCCGCGAGCTGAACCGCTTGATCTTCCCGGGCCATCCCTACGCCCGGCCCCCGGCCGGCAGCATCGAATCGGTGGGCAAGCTCACGCGGGAGCAGGTGGTGGCGTTCTGGAGACGCCACTACCGGCCGGACGGCGCGAGCATCGTGGCGGTGGGCGACATCACCGCGAGGGAAATCCGTGGCGAGCTGATGCAGCGGCTGGCCGGCTGGAGCGCGGCGGGGGAACCCGTCGGCCTGGTCCCGAAGCCGGCGCCGACCGCCCCCGTGGAGGAGCGCAAGATCACCCGGGACCTGACCCAGACGACGGTGCTGCTCGGGCGGCCCGCGATCAGACAGGTCGATCCGGACTACTTTCCGCTCGCGGTCGCGACCTATGTGCTGGGGGGCGGCTCCGCCTCGCGCCTGTATACCCGGGTGCGGGAGGAGAAGGGACTGGCGTACTCGGTGTACAGCGCGCTGCTGCCCGCGCGCCACGGCGCCTCGTACCTGGTGTCGCTGCAGACCCGGACCGACAGCGTGGCGGAGGCGGTGCGGCTGGTCCGGGAGGAGATGGCGCGGCTCGGCCGGGAGCCGGTGGCCCCGCGGGAGCTGGACCTCGCCAAGTCGTATCTGATCGGCAGCTTCCCGCTGCGGCTCGACACCTCGGGGAAGCTCGCGCGCTTCCTGAGCGCGGTGGAGGACAACGGGCTCGGTCTCGACTATCCCGATCGCTACCGGGAGCGCATCGCCCGCGTCACCGCGGCCGATCTTCAGCGGGTCGCCGCGAAGTACCTCGACCCGGCGACGTTCTCGTCGGTCATGGTGGGCAAGTAGCCCCGCTCACCACCACCAGCCCGGATGGTAGCGCCCGCGCGGGCCGACGTAGAAGGGATCGTAGAACGGGCCGTAGTACGGGCCATAGTACGGGCCATATGGCCAGTACCCCCAGGGATAGGGGGAATACGCGGGGCTGATCACGACGTCCTTCGGCCAGAGGCGGATGCGCTCTACCGCGACCAGCGGGTAGGAATAGGGCACCTCGCCGATCTTCCGTTCTTCCACCCCGGTGACCTCGCCGATCACCGTGATCCGCCGGCCGGCGGCGTAGACCGCCGGGTCGAGGAACTCGGGGGAGCGCAGGAGCACCCGGCCGGGGGAGCGGTCGCTCCGCTCCGGGGAGTCGTCGTCGCGTAGCCGCCGGGTCAGCAGCTCGATCTCGGTCTCGCCCGGGCGGGTCTGGGAGGCGAGGATGTCGCCGCCCAGGATCACCCGCGCGCCCTTGTAGGCGGCCGGGTCGCGCCGCAGCTCCTCCGCGGTGATGCGCGTGTTCACGCTCCGCATCACTTCGTCCGGAAACGCAGTGGTCGCGCAGCCGGCGCCCAGCACCGCCAGCAGCGCGAGCCCAAGCCAACGCATGCGCTCACGATACGCCCCGCCCGGGAGGCCTGCAACCGCTGTGCTACAATCCGCGCACATGAGGCGGCCTCGCTCATGCCGGTGGTGGTGCTCGATGCTGGCGGCCGGCCTGGTAATGGCCTGCAGCGCGCCGCTCGACGCCGCGTTGTTCACCCTCACGCCGCGGGAGCGCGACGACGCGGTGCGGGCCGGGCGGCGCAGCGTGACCACGGAGGACTGGGCCGGGGAGTGGCGAGTGAACGGCGACGCGGGCCGGCTCGTGACCGTCATGACGCCGTTCCACCGGCTGGCCCTGGCCGCACGCAACTCCGCCTTCCAGGACAAGGCGCTGAAACCTCGCGAGGTCGAATCGCTGTTGAAGGAACAGCAGGGCAAGCTCGTGCTCTGGGCGACGCTCCGCGGCGGGCGGGCGGACTTCGCGCGCTTCTATACCCCGACGCTCGCGTCGCGCGAGGAGGAGATCAAGGCCTCCTTCACCCAGAACGAGCGGACCGCGCTCCGCGGCGACGACGGGCAATACACCGCCCGCTGTCTCTACGTGTTTCCCGCGGAGCGGGTGGATCCCCGGGGCACCGTGACGCTTCTGGTGCGGGACGCGGACGAGAAGACGGTGGCGCAGTTCACGGTCGATCTCTCGGCCATGCGCTAGGGCCGGAAGGGCACCCCCGATGGTCACCGCGGAGCGGTTCGCGCAGGGCATGACGTTTCCGGAGTACCTGGCGCAGATGGGGGCCAACCGGGAGCGGTTCGTCAAGCGAATGGCCGAGATCGAGATCCGCCCCGAGGACCGGGAGGCGATCCGCGCCCTCGACCGCAAGCTCAAGGTGCTGGTGATCACCGAGGACTGGTGCGGGGACGCCCTGGTGGGCTTCCCGGGCCTCGCGAAGCTGGTGGCGGACGCCCCCGGGGTGGAGATGCGCGTGTTCCTCCGCGACGAGAACCCGGACGTGATGGACCAGTACCTCAAGCGCGGGATGTTCCGCACGATTCCCGTGTTCGTGTTCTTCGACGAGCTGATGAACGAGATGGCGCGATTCATGGAGCGCCAGGACGTCGTGACCGAGCTTCGCACCCTGCTGAAGGTCTGAGGAGGACCGAGCCATGAAGGCGATCCGAATCCACGCTCCGGGCGGCCCCGAGAGCATGAAGCTGGAGGAGGCGGCGGCCGCCGCGCCGGCGGCCGGCCAGGCCCAGGTCAAGCTCGAGGCCTGCGGCGTCAACTACATCGATGTGTACTTTCGCACCGGGGCCTACAAGGCGCCGCTGCCGCTCACCCCGGGGATGGAAGGGGCGGGGACGGTGACCGCGGTGGGGCCCGGTGTCGCCGACGTGAAGGTGGGCGACCGGGTGGCGTGGACCGGGGTGATCGGCTCCTACGCCCAGATGAACGTGGTGCCGTCGGACCGCCTGGTCGCGCTGCCCGACAAGCTCACGTTCAAGGATGGCGCCGCCGCCATGCTCCAGGGGCTCACCGCCCACTACCTGGTCACCTCCACCTGGCCGCTGCAGAAGGGCCAGACCGCCCTGGTGCAGGCCGCCGCGGGGGGCATGGGGCTGCTGCTCTGCCAGATGGCCAAGATGCGCGGCGCGACCGTGATCGGCACCGTGTCCACCGAGGAGAAGGCGGCCCTGGCCAAGGCGGCGGGCGCGGACCACGTGATCCTCTACACCAAGCAAGACTTCGAGCCCGAGGTCAAGCGCATCACGGGCGGGCGGGGGGTGGACGTGGTCTACGACGGCGTCGGCGCGAGCACGTTCGACAAGGGGCTCAACTGCCTGCGGCCGCGCGGCCTCATGGCCCTCTTCGGCGCGGCCAGCGGGCCGGTGCCGCCGCTCGACCTCCAGCGACTGAACGCCGGGGGCTCGCTCTTCGTCACTCGCCCGAGCCTCAACCACCACATCGCCACCCGCGAGGAGCTGATGCAGCGTTCCAACGAGCTGCTCGGATGGATCGGCGACGGCAAGGTCAAGCTGCGGGTGGAGCATCAGTTCCCCCTGGAGCAGGCCGCCGAGGCCCATCGCCAGCTCGAGGGCCGCAAGACCACGGGGAAGATCCTGCTGCTTCCATGAACAATCCGCGGAACCTGGAGCGGGCGGCCCGCCGGTGCGGGGGCCGCACCGCCCTGGCCCGGCAATGCTGAAGTGGCTGCTGATCGGGCTGGGGGTGCTGGTGGCGCTCGTGGTGGGCGCGCTCCTGGCCGTGCCGCTCCTGCTCGACACCCCCGCCATCCAGGCGTATGTCTCCCAGGCTGCCTCCAATGCCCTGGGCCGACCCGTGAAGTTCAGCGGGCTGTCCGTCTCCGCCCTGCCGCTGCCGACCGTGAAGCTGCGCGGCCTGCAAGTCGCCGAGGACCCGAGCTTCGGGCCGGGGCCCTTCGTCACGGTCAGCGAAGGGCGGATGCGGATCCGGATCCGGCCGCTGCTCCAGGGACGCGTGGAGCTGGCCGACCTCACGCTGAAGGAGCCGCGCATCCACCTCATCGAGGACGCCGCCGGGCGACTCAACGTGGCGACCCTCGGCGGTGGCACTCCGGCGCCGGGCGGAGCGCCCCGCGTCGGCTCGGGCCGGCCCGGGGCGGCCGCGGCCGGCGGGGTGCTGCTCTCGCGGGTGCGCATCGTCGATGGCGCGGTGGATTACCGGAAGGTGGATGGGCGGCAAGTGGGTGGGAAAGGCGCCGAGCTCAGCCTGGACGCGATCAACGTCACGGTGACCCAGGCCGCCGCCGGGGAAGCCCTCCGCATCACCGGCGGCGCTCAGGGTCAGCCCGGCAACGTCAAGCTGACCATCGCGGACGGCACCGTGGGCATCGGGCCCGGGCGCGCCTTCGGCGACGCGCAGCTCAAGGCGACGGTGGACGTCGAGGTCCGGGACGTGGGGCTGGCCGCCGCCGCCTTCGTGCCGTCGCCGACCGTGTCGGGCCCCCTCGAGGGCCGGGTGCAGGTCTCGGGCACCGCCGCGCGTCTGACCGCCACCGGGGCCCTCGGCTTCGATCGGCTCACGCTCTCCGAGGAGCAGCCGCGCTGCCCCGAGCCGAAGCGGCGGTCGCTCATGGTCGAGGACGTCCGGGTGCCGCTGCTGTACGCACCGTCCCGGCTCGAGAGCCAGATGGTGCAGGGCAAGGTGGCCAAGGGGACCGTGACGTTCCGGCTGACCGTGGCGCTGGGGCCCCCGCGCGTGGCGACGCTTCGGGACATCACGGTCAAGGGCATGCAGCTCGAGCCGGTGCTGGTGGACTATCTCTGCCAGCGCAACGCGGTGACCGGGCCGCTGGAGCTGACCGGGGAGGCCACCCTGCGCCTGCCCGAGGCGCTGGCGACCCTGAACGGGTCGGGGCGGCTACAGATCGGGGCCGGGCGCGTGATCGGCCCCGATCTGCTGGACGCGCTGAGCCAGGCGCTCGCGCTGACCGACCTCGTGTCGAACGTGCTGGACAGCGGGCGGCGGGGGAGCCGGCCCGGTCCGAGGTCACCACTCAACTTCGACTCGATCACCGCGACCTACACGATCACCAACGGCGTCGCGCGCACCGCGGACCTGGTCTACCAGGCGCGCGACCTGCGGCTCACCGGCGCGGGCACCTACGGCCTGGTGGACGGCCGGACCGCCATGGACGTCCTGGTGACCCAGGGCGGCAACCGAGTGAAGGCTCGGGTGGCGGGCGGGCCGGGGGCCCTGACGATCGTGCCCACCGACGTCCGGATCAAGGAGCCGAAGGATCTCAGGAAGACCCTCGATCGGCTGTTGCGCTGAACCGCGCCCCGCCGAGCTTGCCCGCCTCCACGAGCCCCACGAAGAACGCGTAGAGCTGGTTGTACTCGTCGTAGCGCGCCTGGCCGAAGCGGGCCACGGTCTGCGCCCGCAATCCGCGGTACATGCGCAGGCGCTCGCGCAGGATGCCGATCCACTCCGGGGAGAGGTCTTCCGTCTCCACCCCGCTGAAGTCGGCGCGGGCGAGCAGCTCGCGATACCCTTCGATGCCCTGCAGGCTGACCGCGGCCATCCAGTCGCGGAGCTGCCGGCGCTCGTTGTCCTCGAGGCGCGGGCGCGCGATCCAGTCGCTGAAGGCGAGCCGGGCCCCCGGCTTGAGCACGCGGGCGCACTCCGCGAGCACCGCCGCCTTGTCGGGCACGTGCAGCAGGCCTTCCTGGCTCATCGCGGCGTCGAAGGCGCGGGCCCGGAACGGGAGGACCTGCGCGTCCGCCCGCACGAGGCGGACCAGCGGGCTCAGGCGTACGAGCGCGGTGAGCCGGGCCCCCGCGGCGCAGCGCGACTGGGTGAGATCCACGCCGGTGACGCGGACGCCGAAGCGGTGCGCGAGGAAGCGCGCCGGGCCGCCGAGGCCAGCGCAGACGTCCAGCACCGCCATGCCGGGCGCGACGGCGGCGCGCCGGGCCAGGGTCTCGACCGCCTGCAGGCCGCCGTAGTGGTCCTGATCCCACGTCCACAGGTCTTCCGGATGCAGCGGCCCCCCGGGGCGGGCGCTCCGAGCGCGGGCGGACTCCAGGACCTGCGCTTCGTTGATGGGGTGGCGATCGTAGAAGTCGACGACGGGCGGACGGAGCTCGCGCACGAGGCCGAGTGTACGGGCGGGCCGCCTTGAAGTCACCGGGGGCGTGTGGTAGAAGGAGTCGTTTCCATCCGCCGCCCAAGGAGACCCGAGACCCATGACGGACGCCGCGGTCAATCCCCTGAAGGCTGGTCTCGAGGACGTCGTCGTCTCTCCGTCGGAGATCTGCTTCATCGACGGCCACAAGGGCCGGCTCATCTACCGCGGCTACGACGTGGACGACCTGGTGGCGCACTCCACCTTCGAGGAGGTGACCTTCCTCCTGTGGCAGGGGCGGCTGCCGTCGCGCAAGGAGCTGGATGCGCACCTGAAGGCGCTCGCGTCCTCCGCGAGCCGGAAGCTCCCGCCGAAGCTGCTCGCGATGCTCAGGCTGCTCCCGCGGAAGACGACTCCGATGGAGGTGCTGCGGACCGGGGTCTCGGCGCTGTCCGCCTTCGATCCCGACGCGGCCGACAATAGCCGGGAGGCGACGCTCCGAAAGTCCCTGCGCCTGACCGCGCAGCTCCCGACGCTGGTGGCGGCGTGGGAGCGCATCCGTCGCGGCAAGGCACCGCTGGCTCCGAGCCCGAGGCTCAACCTCGCGGGCAACTTCCTCTACATGATGAGCGGCAAGAAGCCCACCCCGCTGGCGGCCAAGACCTTCGACACCGCGCTGATCCTCCACGCCGACCACGAGTTCAACGCCTCGACCTTCGCGGCCCGCGTCACCGCCGCCACGCTGTCCGATCTGCATTCGGGCGTGGTGTCGGGAATCGGCGCGCTCAAGGGACCGCTGCACGGCGGCGCCAACGAGCAGGTGATGCTGATGGTCGAGAAGATCAAGGATCCGGCCAGGGCGGACGCGTGGATCCGGAAGGCTCTCACCGACAAGGCGCGGATCATGGGCTTCGGCCATCGCGTCTACCGCGTGGAGGATCCACGGGCGAAGCACTTGAAGCGCCTGGCCCTCGAGCTGGGGCAGCAGGTGGGCGACACCAGCAAGGTGCAGATCCTGGACACCGTCGTGCGGGTGGTCGGGAGCGAGAAGCACATCTTCCCCAACGTGGATCTCTACTCGGGGGCGGCCTACGCGGCCATGGGGATCTCGACCGACCAGTTCACGCCGATCTTCGCCATGAGCCGGATCGCGGGCTGGGCCGCGCACGTGCTCGAGCAGCACGGCAACAACCGCCTGATCCGGCCCCGTTCCGACTACACGGGCGCGCTCGATCTGAAGTACGTCCCGCTCGCCGAGCGGTAAGCGGCCGCGGGGCCGGGCCCCGGCCCTCGGGTGTCGGCGGTGACGGCCAGCGTGGTGCTGGTGGTCCACAACCAGCTCGCGCTCACGCGCGCCTGCATCGACAGCCTCCAGCGCTCCGAGACCCCGTTCGAGCTCTGCGTGGTGGACAACGCCTCGTCCGACGACACGGTGGAGTACCTCGACCGGCTCGCCCGGATGCTCCCGCTGCGGTACCGTCGCAACGACGACAACGTCGGGCTCATCCAGGCGCTCAACCAGGGCGCGGAGCTGGCCACCGGCGAGCTGCTCTGCTTCCTGCACAACGACACCGAGATGCGCGATCCCCGCTGGCTGGAGCGCCTGCAGGGGGCGGTGCGCTCACCGGCCGGCATCGGCCTGGCCGGGCTCTACGGGGTGCGCCGCCTGCGGCGCGACGGGCGGTACGTGGGCCGCACCATCGTGCACTGCCTCGAGAGCGCGCCGACGCTGCGCGCCCCGCGCATCGAGGTGGCGGCGGTGGATGGGGTCTGCCTCTTCCTGGCGCGCGACGTGCTGGAAGCGGTGGGAGGCTTCGACGAGGACTACGGGTTCTTCCACGGCTACGATCGCGACCTGTCCTTCGCGGTGCGGGAGCTGGGCTTGCGCTGCGCCGTGGTGAGCGCCCCGTTCGTGCACCGGGGTGGGGGGACGCGCACCGCCGAGCACGCGCCGGTGGCGGCGCCGGAGGATGCGGCGCAGCGACGGGCGGCGCTCGCGCGCTTCGCCCGGAAGTGGCGTCATCGGCTGCCCTCCGACGTGCGCGGGGTACCCGAGCGCCTGCGCGATTGGTTGGGCCGGTCGCGGAGGGTATGATGCCGCGCATGATCCCCTTCGCGAAGGGCCACGGCCTCGGCAACGACTACATCGTCATCAGCGGCGCCGACCTGCCGTCGGCCCTCACGCCGGGGCAGGTGACGCGCATCTGCGACCGCAACTGGGGGGTGGGCTCGGACGGCATCCTGCTGCTCGTGCCGGCCTGGGCCGGCGCCGACTTCGGCCTGCGGATCCTGAATCCGGACGGGAGCGAGGCCGAGAAGTCGGGCAATGGCCTGCGCATCTTCGCCAAGTACCTCCACGATCACGGCCATGCCAAGCGCGACACCTTCACGGTGGACACCAAGGGCGGGCGCGTGGAGTGCCGCTGCCACGTGAAGGACGGCCGGGTGAACGTGGTGACGGTCGAGATGGGGCGCTGCACCTTCGTGGCTCCCGAGATTCCCATGAATGGGCCGGAGCGTGAGGTCGTGAAGGTGCCGCTGCAGGTGGGCGGCGAGACCCTGCTGATCACCGCGGCCTCGGTGGGCAATCCGCACTGCGTGATCTTCACGGACCGCCTCGACGAGGCGCTGGTGCGTCGGCTCGGACCGCAGGTCGAGCACCACCCGGCCTTCCCCAATCGCATCAACGTGCAGTGGGCGCGGGTCGTCTCCCGCTCGATGGTGGACATCCTGATCTGGGAGCGCGGGGCCGGCTGGACTCTGGCGTCCGGGTCGTCCTCCAGCGCGGTGGCCTGCGCGGCGGTCAAGAACGGGCTCTGCGATCACGGGCTGGTGACGGTACGCATGCCGGGGGGCGAGCTCTCCGTCGACGTGCGGCCCGACTGGTCCATCCGCCTGCAGGGGCCGGTCGAAGAGGTCTACACCGGGGCCTTCTCGCGCGACTTCATGGTCGCGCTCGAAATGTCGTAATGTAAGACCTGACCCCTCGCGGCCGCGCTACTGCGAGGGCTTGGCGGGCGTCCTGGGGACCTCCACGTCCAGGACCTTCACGTCGAAGAAGAGCGTCTTGCCCGCGAGGGGATGATTGAGATCGAGGACGACGGTCTGCTCCTTGATCTCCTTCACGACGACCGGCCTCGCCTCACCCGACCCGCTGCGCGCGGTGAGGGCCGTGCCGACCTTCAGGCCTTCCTTGGGGATGGCGTCCTTCGGCACCTCGGTCTGGGCGTTGGGAACGACGTCGCCGTAGCCGTCCTTCGGCTCGACGACGACTTTCTTCTCCTCGCCGGTACGCATGCCGACGAGCTCTCGCTCCAGTCCCGCGATGATCTGTCGCTGGCCCTGAACGAAGACCAGCGGGCGGCCTCCCTTGTTGGTGTCCAGCACCTGGCCCCCTTCGTCCTTGAGCGTGTACTCCAGGCTCACTTTAGCCCCGTTCTCGACCGCGCCGGGGGTCGGCGCGGGAGTCTGCGCGAAAGCCGTGGACGCGGCGAGCGCCCCCACCGTGGCGGCGAGTTTCACGATGCGAGTCATCATCACCTCCGTTACGCGCGGGGGAGGATGCGATGCGCGTGATTTCGACTCTACACCCGGGTTCCAGTGGGAGGCAACGCGGCCGAGGAAAATACCGATCATGCTATGATCGGCGGAACCTTGAGAGCCTTCTGCGCCTGGTGTCAGCGGGAAGGAGGACCGGCTTTCCTCGGCGAGCGCGAGCCGCTCGACGACGACAGCGAAACGCACGGGGTCTGCCGTCGACATCTTCAGGGCATCCTGTCCGCGCTGCCCTCCCAGTCGTTCCCCGACGTCACCTACCTCTTCGTCATCAAGCCGGGCGAGGCCGCGCTGTACGACTACCTGGAACGGGCCTTCCTGGGCGTGCAGGGGGTCAAGATCATCATGGAGAGGCGCAACGGGGAGAGGCGCGAGACGCACCGGCGGGCCCTGCACGACCGGCGGCGCACGGAGCGCCGCCAGCCCCGGGGGAACTCGTACGCGCTGGGCTACATGACGGTGCGCTTCAGCCGCTCGGTGGGGACTGGGCCGGCCCCGATCGCCAGCTAGGAGATCGGCTTGGCGAGACGCTGCAGCGCCACCGTGGCGAGCCGGGTGACGTGCTCGGCGATGGCCTTCAGGCTCTCCGCCGCCTCGACCCGCTCCGTCCTGAGCCGCCGCACCTCCTCGCGGAGCGCCCCCAGATCTTCCTGCAGGCGCCGGTTCTCGTCCGCGAGCGCCTCGACCTTCAGCTCGACCTCCCGGCCGCGGTGCAAGGCCTGCAGGGTTTGACCGAAGAGCCGCTCGCCCTCTCGAACCCACTGCAGCACGTGGCTCGCCTCGTCAGGCATGGCGGGCGATTATACCCCCGCGAGTTGACGCCGCACAGGCACCCCTGTAGCCTTCTCGGCGGTGAGAGACAAGCGGCGGCTTCTGCGGATCACCGGTGGCATCGCGGCGGCGGCCTTCCTGGCCGCGGCGTTCACTCCGGCGGTCAATTTCTGGAGCTTCTGGATGGCCCCGCCCCGGCGGGCGGACGCGGTCGAGGCGATCGTGGTCCTGGGCGGGGGCGGGGTGACCGCGCAGGGTGCCCTCACCGAGAGGTCGATGCGCGGAGCGGTGGACGGGATCCTGCTCTACCGGAAGGGCGTCGCCCCTCTCGTGGTCTTCTCGGGATCGGCGAAGGAAGGCGGCCGCGACGAAGCGAGGGCGAGAGCCGCCCTGGCCCGTGACTGCGGCCTGCCGGTAGCGGCGATCCTGACCAGCTCGACCGCGCGCACCACGAGGGAGGAAGCCCTCCGGATGCGCGCGCTGCTCGACGCGCGCGGGATCCGGAAGATCATGCTCGTGGTGGACGGGCCGGGCATGTCCCGCGCGGTGCAGGTGTTCGAGCGCCTCGGCTTCCTGGTCGTCACCGACCCCGCGGCGGGCGAGCTCCGGCTGGGCGGCGGTCCCGAGGACCGCCTGAACCTCATGCGGCAGCTCGCGATGGAGTCGGCGGCGCGCGTCTACTACCGCCTCGCCGGCTTCCTGTAGAGGGCGATGGATCAGGCCTTCCTGCTCCTCCTGGCCGGCGGCACGTCGGCGGCCGCGGTCGCCGTGGGCGCCCGGGTGCTGGGCCTGCCGGCGCGGCGGCTCGGCTCCGGCGTCCTGCGCGCGCTCGAGGTGATCGGCTTGTGCGTGTTGTTTCTCGGCGCCAATCTCGCATTGGGCCTCGGCGTGATCCTGGCGGTTCGCGGATTCACGGGCTACTTCGTGTCGGTCTACCTGCTCGACGACATCGTGCTCGTCGCGCTGTCGGCCCTCCAGGCGGTCGTCTTCGAGTGCTGGCGGCGCGAGGGACATTCATGAAGTCTAGAGCAACGGCGTGACCATGCTCCGGCGGCTGGCAAAAACGCTTGCTCGAACAGTGATCTCGGGGATGCCGTTCAAGAAGCGCCTGGTCTTCATGGCCGCATCCATGCCTTGCTCGCTCAAGAACCGATTCTTCAAGTACCCTCTGGCCCTGCGCACCTTCTCGGCCTTGCTTTTCAGGTTCCGGACCCGGCCGCCCTTCCCAGTCCGCACCAATCTCGGGATCTCCGACGCGACGGATGTCGAGTTGCCGAGCACTCTTGCGCGGCCGTTGGACCTCTTCGGGACACCGAGCCTGTACCGAGGCGAGCGGGGCCCGCTCCTCCTGGCGCAGCAACTGTGCCGCCACTGCCACACCTTCGTGGACATCGGCGCGCACATCGGGTACTACACGCATTTCATCCAGGCTCATGCCACGCATCCGCTCGTGGTCTACTACTTCGAGCCCGATCCCGAGCTCTACCGAATTATCCAGGAGAACCTGGCCCGCACCAGGGGCCGCCACGCCTATGGCTTCAACCAGGCCATTGGCGCTACCGGTGGCCCGGCCCCATTCTTTCGCGATCTCAACAACTCCAGCATGTCGAGTCTCATGCGGGAGGATGCCGGCCACCCAGTGCGGTCGATCGCGGTGGAGGTGGTCACGTTTGATGCGTTCGCCGAGCGGGCCGGTCTGCGCGACGACTACCTCGTCAAGGTCGATGTCGAGAATGCCGAATGGGCGTTTGTCGAGGGAGCCCGTACCGCGCTGGGATCCATGCCGTATCTGATCCTCGAGATCCTGGGACCCGCGCGGCACCGGGGTCTGGTCGACCACCTGATTCGGACGTTCGGCTTTCGGTGCTACTACATCAACGGGCTCACGCTTGAGGCGATGGAGGCCGAAGATCGCAGATATACCTCCGGAGAGTGGAACTTCTTGTTCTGCCGCGACAGTCCGGATCAGCTCCGGGAGAAGATCGGACGCAGCCGCTTGCAAGTGGCGTGAGCTCCACGAGGCTCTCGGCCCGCCCGATCGGTTCCACGCGACCCGCCTGCGCAGAGCGCTGAGCCCGGTGCTCGACGATCCCGCCGTCGGTGAAGCTGCCGTCCTGGCTCGCTACGCTCGTGTACGACCTATCCGCCGGAGACGAGCCACCCGCCGACGGAGCCGACGCGCCGCTAACCGCGCCAGCGCCCGTCGAGCCGATCGTGCCACCCGAGCCACCATGTCCGCCATGTCCGCCGCGGCCTCCGCGATCGGTACCGCAGACATCGTGCCACCGGCAATTCCGTGGTCCCGCTGGAACTTGGCGGCCGCGCCATCTTTGCGCTGAGTAGATGCCTTCCCAACAGTGGCTTCGCCATGCTCGATAAGTCGCCCGGGATACCTAGTCCGGCAGCGCAGGGCACGCCGCGGCGCCGACAAGATCACGCCCGGAGCGTCATGGCTGGGCTTCAACCATGAGAGGCCCTAGCTTGATCCTTCGCGTCGCCGCCGTTGTCGTCTTCATCCTCGCCACGCTGGGTTTCGCGCCCGTGCCCATGACGCCGCTTGGGCTGGCGCTCTGGTGCGGCTCGACGTTGGTGCCCTGAGTGGCCGGGATGCCGCGCTCAGGCTGGGCACATTCCTGGGCACCCGCAGGGGGATCGCCTTGAAACGCGTCATGCGAACGGTTAATATCCCTTGCGCGGACGATTAGCTCAGTTGGCAGAGCACCGGCCTCACATGCCGGGGGTCACTGGTTCAAGTCCAGTATCGTCCACCACTTCCGAAGGCAGGCCAAGACGCGGGGTGGTTGGCCCCGCGTCTTGGTATTTGGATCAGTGTGCCCCGGGGGAAACGCCATCCGGTCCGTCCGAAGGGTGGGGCGGGAGGACCTGGCGACGGAAGATGAGTCCGGCAAACTTGATCCCCTGCAAGCGCGCCACGCATCGAGAACCACTGCGTTGGTTGCCTTTCAGCGATGCGATGTTCGACGGCGTGATTTCGCTGTAGACGCGCTTGGCCACGCCGCGCCGCAGGGTGTCCTCCATGACATGGCGGCGGACCAGGGGGTGGAGGCGCTTGCCGCGATGCTCGGGTCTCGTCCAGCCGTCGAACAGTACGGGTGCGCTGGCATCGAACCCGAACTGCCGGGGGTGGCTGATCTCCCAGGAACAGAAGCAGCGATGTGCGACTTCCCCGTCTATCCAGACCGCGTAGGCTTCGCAGGTACCCTTCAGCTTCGCGTCGATATACGGCACGCCCGACAAGCGCTGCGCGCTATACCGCTCGATCGTGGTGCTCTCCAGGCGCGGGCTCACGGGAGGCGTCGCATCCAGCGTGCCCGGGGTCCCTTCGTACAGGTAGACATCGAACTTGTGGGGCACAAGCGACTTGACGGCTTCTCGCAACGTGAGCTGCCGCAACCGTCGAAGCAGCGTGAGTGCGACGTTCATGGACGGTCGCCTAGTACGACTGTGTTATAAAGCATCAGCCGGTCTCCGGCGAACGCCCACACGA
>JBBDXN010000127.1:0-16795 GCA_040902305.1 Candidatus Rokuibacteriota bacterium
TCACCCTCTCGGCCCCTCACCCTCTCGGCCCCTCACCCTCTCGGCCCCTCACCCTCTCGGCCCCTCACCCTGCCCTCTCCCCTGAGGGGAGAGGGTTTCAAGGGGCAGGGTGAGGGGGGCGTCTACGGAAGGGCGCGCGCGGGCAGGCCCACGTAGTCCGCGCGCGGGCGGATCAGGCGGTTGTCGGCGTACTGCTCCATGGTGTGCGCGCACCAGCCGGCCACGCGGCCGACCGCGAAGATGGACGTGCAGAAGTCGGCCGGGATGCCGAGGGCGTCGTAGACCACCGCCGAGAAGAAATCCACGTTGACCGGCAGGCTGGTCCGCGCCTTCATCGCGTCGTAGAGCCGCTCGGCCACCTCGAAGAGCTTGCCCCGCCCGGTGGCCTCGGCCATGGATTTGGCCATCCCTCGCAGCACCCGCGCCCGCGCGTCGTCGACCTTGTAGACGCGATGGCCGAAGCCGGGCATGCGCGTCCGGGGATTGGCGCGGTCCCGCTTGGAGAGCGACGCGCGCGCGCGCATGCGCGCCTCCACGAACGCCTCCGCGAGCGAAGGCTCGCCGATCTCGATCAGCATGGCCAGCACGTCCTCGTTGGCGCCGCCGTGGCGCGGGCCCTTCAGCGTCGAGATGGCCGCGACCACCGCGGCGTGCAGGTCGGCCACGGTAGCGACCGCCACGCGCGCCGCGAAGGTAGAGGCGTTGAACTCGTGGTCGGCGTGCAGCGTGAGGATCACGTCCAGCACGCGCGCGACGTCCGGGGACGGCTCCCGGCCGTCGAGCATGTAGAGGAAGTTCGCGGCGTGAGAGCCGTCCGTGCGCGCCGCCACCGGCTCGCGGCCGGTGCGGAGGCGCTGCCAGGCCGCGACGGTGGCCGGCACCAGGTTCATCAGGCGATGGGCCTTGCGCAGGTTGGCGTCGGGCTCGTCGGAGCGCACGTCCGGATCAGACGCGGCGGCCAGCGACACCGCGGTGCGCAGCGCGTCCAGCGGATGGCACTCCCGCGGCAGGCGGCGCAGCAGCTCGAGCACCGCGGGCGGCAGCGGCCGGGTCTCGGCGAGCCGCGCTCCGAACTCCGCGCGCTCCGCCGCCGACGGCAGCTCGCCGAACCAGAGCAGCCGCGTGGTGTCCTCGAAGGAGGCGGCCGAGACCAGATCCGCGATCTCGTAGCCGCGGTAGTAGAGCCGCCCGGCCTCGCCGTCCACCCGGCAGATCGCCGACCGCGCCGCGATGATGTCCTCGAGCCCGTCCTTGTAGGCCGTCGTCATGGCATTGCCCTCCCTGATTGATTATAGTTGATTTAGCTTGATTAGACTAGACGAGACCAGACAAGACCGAGCCGGGTGGGCGGCGGGCTGCTAGCATGGGGCCATGGTCGTGATCGATGGTGAGGAGTACGTGACGGGCGACGAGGCGGCGGGGCTGCTTGAGGTGAAGCGGGAGACCCTCTACGCCTACGTGAGCCGCGGCATGCTGAAAAGCTACCGGCAAGGCATCAAGCGCCAGCGCCTCTACCGGCGCGCCGAGATCGAGGCCTTGCGCCGGCTGGCGCCGTCCTCCGGGATCGAGGCCGCCGCGGCGCCCGAGGCGCGCAGTGTTCAGCCGGTGGAAGTTCCCCTCGCCGAATCCTGGATCCGGGAGTAGGCCGGCGCCTCAGTCCTGGAAAGCGGCCAACGCCTCGCGCAGCCGCTCCGCCTCCGGGTCCTCCACATGGACCGACCGGGCGAACCGGGCCCCGCACGGGCAGATGACGGCCAGGCGGAAGCCCTTCTCGTCGAGAGCCTTGGTGGCACCCCGCAACACCCCGCACTCGCGATGCGTCAGGACGAAGCCCCGCAGTTCGGCGTAGACACCCATGATCGCCCGGTAGAGTAACAAACCCGGGGGGCGCCACAACAGGGCCGCATGTAGAATAGGCACGCCTTCGGGACTGATGGGTCCCCGATGAACGCCACGACCGTACACGTCACCGTCGACGAGTCTGCCGTAGAGGTGCCCGCGGGCGCCACGGTGCTGGATGCCGTGAATCGCCTCGGCATTCCACTGCCCCAGCTCTGCAAGGACCCCGACCGCGCGCCGCTGGGAGCCTGCCGCACGTGTCTCGTCCACGTGGAAGGGCAGCGCGGAGTGCCGGCGGCCTGCCACCTGCCCGCGCGGGACGGGATGATCGTGAGCACGGTCCACCCCGACGCGGTGCGCGTCCGGAAGGCGGTGCTCGACCTCACGCTCTCGATGCTGACCCCGTCGCCGGCGCGCGCCGGCTTCGGGCAACTCGGCGCCGCCGCGGCCCGTCACGAGCTGCCGCGGCCGAGCGACGCGGCGCACCACCGCTTCGAGACCGACGCCTCCAAGTCCTTCTTCGTGCTCGACCGGGAGGCGTGCATCCTCTGCGGCCGCTGCACGGTGGCCTGCGGCGACGTCCAGCACATCGGGGCCATCTCGCTGGCCGGGCGCGGGCACGCCACGCGCGTCGGCGTCTTCGGCGACGGCGCGATGGCGGCGTCCATCTGCACCTCGTGCGGGCAGTGCGTGGCCACCTGCCCCACGGGTGCCCTCCGTCCGAAGGAGGAGCCCTCCCCCATTGTCCGGGAAGTCGAGACCACGTGCCCCTACTGCGGCGTGGGCTGCGGCATCACGCTCCGGGTGCGCACCGACGGGCGGCTCTCCACCATGGCCGACGACGTGCCCGCCAATGTCTCGAGCGGCGGCACGCTCTGCGTGAAGGGCCGCTTCGCCACCGGCTTCGTGCACTCCCCCGACCGAATCACGACGCCGCTGATCAAGCGCAACGGCCGCTGGGAGGAGGCGACGTGGGACGAGGCCCTCGACGCAGCCGCCGACGGCCTGGCCCGCAACCGCGGCCACTTCGGGGCGCTCGCCTCGGCCAAGGCGACCAACGAGGACGGCTTCGTCATCCAGAAGCTCACCCGCGTGGTGATGGGCACCAACAACGTGGACCACTGCACGCGCCTCTGCCACTCACCCTCGGTGGAGGCCATGCTGGTCTCGATGGGCTCGGGCGCCACCTCGAACTCGTACCAGGACTACGAGGAGGCGGGCTGCCTGATGGTGGTGGGCGCGGACGCCTCCGCCAATCACCCGGTGATCGCGATCCGCTTCCGGCGCGCGGTGGCGCGCGGGGCGCGCCTCATCGTGGTGAACCCCAAGCGCGTGGAGCTCTGCGACCAGGCCGATCTCTGGATCCGCCAGCTGCCCGGCACCGACGTGGCCCTCTTCAACGCGATGGCCCGCGTCATCCTGGACGAGGGGCTCGCGGACCTGCGCTTCATCCGCGCGCGCACCGAGGGCTTCGACGACTGGGTGCGGGCGCTCGAGCCCTACTCGCTGGAGTACGCGGAGCGGATCACCGGGGTGGCGCGCGAGGACATCGCGCAGGCCGCCCGCTGGTACGCGCGCCCACCGTTCTCGGGCTCGTGCCTGATCTGGGGCATGGGGATCACCCAGCACATCAACGGGACCGCCAATGCCCACGCGGTCCTCAATCTCTCCCTGGCCGCCGGGCAGATGGGCTTCCCCGGCTCCGGGATCTCGCCGCTGCGCGGCCAGAACAACGTGCAGGGGTGCGGCGACGCGGGCTGCATCCCGACCAACCTGCCGGGCTATGCCGGCTACGGCGCGGGCGACCTCGACCGCTTCGAGCGGGCGTGGGGCATCCGGCCGCCGGCCGAGCCGGGCCTGGTCGTCACCGAGATGGTCGAGGGGTGCCTCGACGGGCGCGTCCGCGCGATGTACGTGGTCGGCGAGAACCCGCTGCTCTCCGAGCCCGATCTCCACCACGCCGAGAAGGCCATCCAGCAGCTCGACTTCCTCGTGGTGCAGGACCTGTTCATGCACGAGACCGCCGAGCAGGCCCACGTCTTCCTGCCCGCCGCCGCCTTCGCCGAGAAGGACGGGACCTTCACCAACTCCGAGCGGCGCGTGCAGCGCATCCGCCAGGCCATCGACCCGCCCGGCCAGGCGCGCCCCGACTGGTGGATCGCCTGCGAGCTGGCCAAGCGCACCGCGCGGCGTCTCGGGCTGCGCGTCACCGGCTTCGACTACCGGCACCCGTCCGAGATCTTCGACGAGATGGCCGGCCTCTGGCCCAACGTGCGCGGCATGTCCTATGGCCGGCTGGAGGACGGGGGGCTGCAGTGGCCGTGCCCGAGCCCCGAGCACCCGGGCACGCGTTACCTCTACGGCGAATCATTCCCGCGCGGCAAGGGACGCTTCGTGCCGGTGGCGCAGACCGCCACCGCCGCGGAGCTACCGGATCCGGACTACCCCTTCGTGCTGAACACCGGCCGCCTGCTCTATCACTGGCACGGCGGCACGATGACCCGCCGGGTGCAGGGCCTGCTGGAGCTGGCGCCCCGTCTCGAGATCGCCGTGCATCCGAGCGACGCCCGCCGGCTGGGGGTGGGCGACGGCGCGGCGCTGCGGGTGGTCTCCCGTCGGGGCGAGCTGACCGGCTACACCCGCGTGACGGAGGCGGTGCGGCCGGGCGCGATCTTCGTCCCCTTCGTGAAGCTCGGCGACTCGGCGGCCAACTTCCTGACCAACTCCGCCTACGACCCCTCCACCAAGATTCCCGAATACAAGGTCTGCGCGGTCCGCCTGGAGCGGATCTGATACAGTCCCCGTCCCGCGCGCTCAGGCGGACGCGGCCTCCTCCAGAAACGCCCCCAGCACCCGCGCGAACGGCAGCGGCGCATCGAGCACCAGGTGATGATACGTGCCGGGAATCTCCACCAGCCGGGCCCGCGGCAGGCGCGCGAGCATGTCCGCGGCCATCTCGCGCGGAAGGATCGGCGAGTGCTCGCCGCGCACCAGCAGGGTCGGCGCGGTGATGCGCTCGAGCAGCGCCCAGCCGTCGGTGGGGCGCCGCCGGCCGTTGCAGGCGGGGTCGAAGCGGTAGAGGAAGCGGCCGGCCCGCTCGGTGATGCCCTGCCGGGCCAGGTGCTCGAGCAATCGCGGATCGGCCACCGTCTCGCGCGGCAGCAGGCGGAAGCTCTTGACCGCGGAGTCGAGCGTCTCGTGGCGCATGGGGCCGCGGTCGCCCCGGCGGTGCATGTTCTGGAGCCGCTCGGCCGGGATGGACGGCCGGCTGTCCACCACCACCACGCGCTCGGTGCGATCCGGATACCAGGCCGCGAAGCCCATGGCGTTGTGGCCGCCCATGGAATGGCCGATCACGGTCATCCGCGGCCATCCCATCGCGTCCATCACCCCGATCAGGTCGCCCGCGAAGTCCTCGGTGGCGTACGCCGGCTCCGGCGCCCACTCGCTGGCCCCGTGGCCCCGCTGATCGAGCGCGAGCACGTGGTAACGGTCGGCGAAGGCGGGCACGACGCCGTCGAACCAGTGGGCGTGGGCCGAGCCGCCGTGGAGGAAGCAGAGGGCCGGGCGGCCGGGCTCGCCCCACTCGAGAGCGCTCAGGGTCAGGCCGCCCGCCTTGAGGGTTCGGGGGCGGGCGGTCTCGCAGGCGAAACGGATCGGATCGGTCATGCGCCGCATTGTACTCACGGCCTCCGCGCTTGTGACGATTCCACGTTGTCACCTGGCGGACTTTGTCAGCCAGCCGACACCCGCCGACGCAAGGCGGGCGGGGGGGACCGCGATTTCAGTCACTTGCCGGAACGGGGAGATGGCAAGCGGGTTGCTCTCAACTCGCGTGCGCCTTCACTTTTCCCTGGGTCGCATGAACCCCTTACCGGAATGACTGAGACCAACGAATGAACCATAGCCCGCTGCCCCGGCCGCTCTCGTGGACCTCGCTGTTCGTCCTGACGCTGCTGGCCGCGCTCGTCGAAAGCGCGATCCTGTTCCCCTCGGCCCTGCTCCCGACGACCCGCTTCGCCGCCGCGTTGACGTGGGACGCGGGCAAGCACGGCTACCCGTCGCCGGAGACACCGGCCGGCGAGACGGCCGCGCCCGGGACGGTGGCGCCGCCGGCGCCCGCGCCTCAGGCGCCGACCCCCGCGCCGGCGGCGCGCCGCGGCGACGCGCGCCCGCTCGCGGGCCGCGTGCTGGATGCGGCCACCGGCTCGGCGCTACGGGGCGCCTCCGTCTGGGCGGGCCCGACCGAGATCGTGACCGATGCCGAGGGCCGCTTCACCACCGCGCCGGTCGAGCCGGGGGCCACGGTCTGGGTGAAGGCGCCGGGCTACGCGCGCAAGAAACTCACCGGCGGAGAGGCCGCGGAGGTCACCGTCAAGCTCGCGCCGCATCCGATCCGCGCCGCGTATCTCACCTACTACGGCGTGGCCGATCGGGGCATCCGCGGCCGCGTGCTCGACCTGGTGGAGCGCACCGAGCTCAACGCGGTCGTCATCGACATCAAGGGCGATCGCGGCCTGATCCCCTACCGCACCGCGGTTCCGGCCGCGCTCGAGTCGGGCGCCCAGGGCCCGGTCATCATCAAGGACTTCGACGAGCAGCTCGCAGCGTGGAAGGCGCAGGGCATCTACACCATCGCCCGCATCGTGGCCTTCAAGGACAACGTGCGCGCCAATGCCCGGCCCGACCTGGCCGTCATCGACACGCGCACCGGCAAGCCCTGGATCGACCGCGAGAACCTGGCCTGGCTTGACCCGTTCCGCGAGGAGAACTGGGACTACATCATCGCGGTGTCGAAGGAAGCGGCCCTGAAGGGCTTCGACGAGATCCAGTTCGACTACGTGCGCTTCCCGACCGACGGCAAGCTGTCGGCCGCGCGCTATTCGCAGCCCAACTCGTCGGCCACGCGGCTGCCCGCCATCGCCGCCTTCCTGGCCAAGGCCCGGCGGGAGCTGGGGCCGACCGGCGCCTTCCTGGCCGCCGACATCTTCGGCTACACCGCCTTCAACACCAACGACACCGACATCGGGCAGCGGATCGAGGAGCTGTCGGTGAGCCTCGACTACCTCTGCCCGATGGTGTATCCGTCGGGCTATCACCTGGGCATCCCGGGCGTCCGGAACCCGATGCTCAACCCCTACGAGATCGTCAAGGAGAGCGTCCGGCTGACCCGCCAGCGCTCGCAGAACCCGGCGGCGCAGGTGCGGCCGTGGCTGCAGGATTTCAAGGACTACGCCTTCGACAAGCGCATCTTCGGCCCCGTCGAGGTGCGCGCGCAGATCCGCGGCTCCGACGACGGCGGCGGCTCCGGCTGGATGCTCTGGAACCCGAGGAACAACTACACGAGCGCCGCCCTCCGTCCCAAGAACTCCGCCCTCAGCCGGTCCGCCCAGTAGTCGTGCGCGCCGCCCTCTCGGCCGTCCTGCTCGCCATCACCCTGGGTGTCGCGGTGCTCGCGGGCGCCCAGGCGCCCCCTCGTGGGGCCAACGAGCTGGGCCGCGTGATGATCCTCGAGTACCACAAGATCGACCTTCCCGAGGGCCGCTGGACCCGCACCCCGGACAACTTCCGGCGCGACCTCCAGCGACTATGGGAGGGTGGCTACCGCCTCGTGGCCATGAACGACTATCTCGACGGCAAGATCACGCTGCCCGCCGGATTCACCCCCGTCATCCTGACCTTCGACGATTCCTCGCCTGGCCAGTTCCGCTATGTCCAGCGCGGGAACGACTGGGTCATGGACCCGGAGTGCGGTCTCGCCATCCTGGAGGCCTTCGCCCGCGAGCATCCCGGCTTCGGCCGCGCCGCCACGTTCTACGTGCTGCCGGGCGCCAATCCGCCCAACCGGCTCTTCAACCAGCCCGACCTGGCCACCCGCAAGCTGCAGTACCTGGTCAGCCAGGGCTACGAGATCGGCAACCACTCGCTCTGGCACGCTGAGCTCGGCCGCTACTCCGAGTCGGTCGTCCGCGAGCAGCTCGCGGGCGCCCAGGAATGGGTGCAGCGCCACGTGCCGGGCTATCGCTTCCGCACCCTCGCGCTGCCCCTCGGGAGCTATCCGAAAGAGATCGGGTGGGCCCTGTCGGGCGAGGCCAAGGGCATGGCGTACAAGCACGACGCCATCCTCATGGTGGCGGGCGGCGCGGCTCCTTCCCCGCACGCCAAGGTCTTCAACTCCCACCGCCTGCCCCGGATCCAGGCGGTGCAGCGCGACCTGGACTACTGGCTCACCTACTTCGACCGGAACCCGAGCGAGCGCTACGTGAGCGACGGCGACGCCGGCACCATCACGGTGATGAGCGGCAGCAGCGGCAAGCTGGGCGCGGTGAAGACCGCCCGCGTGATCGAGCGGCGCTAGCCGCTCGACGGAGCGCCTACCGGTAGATCAGGTACGAGGCGCGGCGCTGCAGGAAGGCGTTGCGCGCGTAGTCGGCCCACGCGAGGATGCGCGCGAAGGGGTCGCCTCGCAGCAGGGACCACATCGTGGACCGGTTCACCAGCAGGTTCTGGATGGCCGCCGGCCGGTAATCGCCCGGATAGCGCTCCATCAGCTCGCGGCCCAGCGCGAGCCCCACCGGCACCGCGCGGAGCGCGTCGCGGTCCGTCACCTCGAGCCGCACGCCGCCGACCTGCCGCCCCGCGTGGACGCTCGAGGTGGGCGTGAAGAAGACGGGGTGGAACTGCACCCCGGCCAGGCTGCGCGCGTTCAGCGCATCGGCCAGCACCTGGGGATCCGTGATCCAGGGCGCGCCGATCACCTCGAAGGGCATCTCGGTGCCGCGCCCGACCGAGAGGTTGGTCGCCTCCAGCAGGCCGACGCCCGAGTAGAGGAGCGCCTGCGTCTGGCTGCGGATATTGGGCGACGGGTTCACCCACGCGAGGCCGGTCTCGTCGAACCACTGCGAGCGCTGCCAGTTCTCCAGCGGGATCACCGTGAGCTTGACCGGCAGCTTCCGCTCCGCCACCACCATCTGGGCGAACTCCCCCATGGTCATGCCGGTGCGCACCGGGATGGTGTGGGGCGCCGTAAAGGAGCGCATGTCGGGATCCATCAGCGGCCCTTCGACCACGCGGCCCGTGATGGGGTTCGGCCGGTCCAGCACCATGACCTGGATCCCGCGACGCCCCCCCTCCTCCAGCGCGTACACCAGCGTGGTGAGGTAGGTGTAGTAGCGCACCCCGACGTCCTGGATATCGAAGACCAGGGTGTCGATGCCGCTGAGCTGCTCGGTCGACGGGCGGCGCCCCGGACCGTAGAGGCTCCAGATCGCCAGCCCGGTGGCCGCGTCGCGGGTGTGGGGTACGTTGGCGTCCACCAGCCCGGTGATCCCGTGCTCCGGCGAGAAGAGCGCGCGCAGCTTCACCTGCGGCGCCGCGGCCAGCAGGTCCACCGCGCGGCGGCCCTGCGAGTCGATGCCGGTCTGGTTGGTGATGAGGCCCACCGTCCGCCCGGCCAGCGGGGCAAAGTCCTCGGCCACGAGCCGGTCGAGCCCGGTCAGGGTGGATCCCTCGGGCAACAGGGGCACCGCATCCGCCGCCGGGCCGGTCGTCTCGGTCTGGGACGCGACGGTCTCGACCGGCGCGCCCTCCCGCGCTCCGAACCGCGTGCCGACCGCGGCGCTGATGCGCCGCCGCAGCTCGGCCACGTCGCCCTTGCCGTAGGGATGCACCCGGTTCGTGAGCAGGATCATGTACACCTGGGTCGCCGGATCCATCCAGATCGCGGGGCCGGTGTAACCGGTGTGGCCCACCGAGCCCATGGGGAAGTAGGCGCCGAGGGTGCGCGAGTAGGGCGAGGAGATGTCCCAGCCGAGGCCGCGCGTGGACTCGCCGATCACGTGCGGCGCGAACATCGCCCGGACGGTGGCCTCCTTGAGGTAGCGCTTGCCGCCGAGCTGGCCGCCCGCGAGGAGCATGCGGCAGAATCGGCTGAGGTCGCTCGCGGTCGAGAACAAGCCCGCGTGCCCCGCGACCCCGTCCAGCAGCCGCCCGTTACCGTCGTGCACCTCGCCCCGCAGCGGGCCCCGGCTGTTCACCACCTCGGTGGGCGCGATGCGCTTGCGCCACGTCTTCGGCGGCGCGAAGGCGGTGTCGCGCATGCCGAGCGGCGCGTAGAACTGCTTCCGGGCGAAGGTATCGAGCGGCTGGCCGCTGACGCGGCGAACCAGCTCGGCGAGCAGGATGAACCCGGTGTCGCTGTACAGGAACGTGCTGCCGGGCGACACCGCGAGGCCCGCCTTCGCCTGCAGCCGCGCCGCCTCCGGGAAGCCCTTGGCCATCGCGTCGCGCGAGGGCAAGTCGTTCATCCCCGCCGAGTGCGTGAGGAGCCGCCCGATCGTCACATCGTGGAACGCGGCGGTGTCGAACTCCTTGAGGTACCGGCCGAGAGGCGCGTCCAGGTCCAGCTTGCCCATCTCCCACAGCCGCAGGACGGACGGCGTGGTGGCGATCACCTTGGTGAGTGATGCGATGTCGAAGATGGTGTCGGCGGTCATCAGCTCCGGCTTCGGGACGGTGGCGCGCCAGCCGAGGACTTTCCGATGCAGCACTTGATCCGCCTGGCCCACGAGCAGCACCGCGCCGGGAACTTCCGACGCCGCGACCGCATCCCGGATCGCCTCGTCCGCCGCCTGGTGCCAGGTGACGGTCTGGGCGGAGGCGGGAGCGAAGGCGGCGACCAGCAGCGTCAGCGCGGACACGGCCAGGCGAAACCGCATGGGCCCATGATACGGGCTCGCGCGCGGGCCGCCGCGCGAAAATCGCGGAGGCCCGTGCTACGATTCGCCCGTGGCGCAGCGCGTGTTCCTCACCGGTGGCACCGGCTTCGTGGGTAAAGCGGTTGTCCGCGCACTTCTTGCGCGCGGATTTCTCGTCCGCTGCCTCGTCCGGCCCGGGTCCGAGCACGATCTCAAGGGCTTCGAATCCATCGACCGCGTACCCGGCGACGTGATGAGCCCGGACGGGCTCGCGCCCAGCGTGGAAGGCTGCACCGCGCTCGTTCATCTCGTCGGCATCATCCGCGAGCAGCGCGGGCGCGGGGTCACCTTCGAGCGGCTGCACACCCAGGCCACCCGCAACATGCTCGCGCTCGCGCGGGCGGCCGGCATCAAGCGCTACGTCCAGATGAGCGCGCTCGGCACGCGCCCCGGCGCCCGCGCGCGGTATCACCAGACGAAGTGGGAGGCGGAGGAGGCGGTCCGCGCGAGCAATCTCGATTGGACCATCTTCCGCCCGTCCATCATCTTCGGCCGCGGCGATGCCTTCATGTCGGTGCTGGGGCGCGCGGTGAAGCGGCTGCCCGTCATGCCGGTGCTGGGCGACGGGCGCTACCGGCTCCAGCCGATTCCGGTCGAGCAGGTCGCCGAGGGCTTCGCGCGCGCGCTGCGCACGCCCGCGAGCGTCCGCGAGACGTACGACGTGGCCGGCCCGACCCCGTACGCCTTCGTGGATCTGCTCGACGAGATCGGCCGCGCGGTCGGCCGCCCGCGCGTGCGGAAGCTCCACGTGCCGCTCGCGCCGGTTCGGGCGATGACCCGCGCGCTCGACTGGCTGCCGTTCTATCCGCTCTCGCGCGACCAGATCATCATGCTGGAGGAGGAGAGCGTCACCGATCCCGCGCGCTTCTTCGCCGACCTTCACCTCGAGCCGGAGTCGCTGCCCGCCGGGCTCGAGCGCCTGTTCGCCGCGCCATGAGCGAGTGGCCGGTCCGGGGCGCGTTTCCTCACCAGCACGGCGACGCGCGCGGGCTGATCGAGCGTATCCAGGCCCAGCTCCGCGAGCGCATCGAGGAAGCCGTGGAGATGGCCGCGCTCAAGCTCATGGTGGATCTGCGCGTGGCGACCGGCCGGCCGGCGCCCGAGAGCACGAGCACCGCCGACCGCGCCGAGTTCGAAGCCACCACCCGCGCGCTGCTCGGGTGGCTGCGCAACGCCTACCTCGCCGAGCTGCCGGCCGAGCTGCGCCCGCGCTTCGAGCAGGTCGAGGCCGCCGCGGGCGACGAGCCGGCCCGCCTGTTCGCCGGCCAGGTGTGGCTGGCCCGCCGGCTCCCCGACTACTGGCAGCGCTTCGAGCGCTACCAGCTCCGGTACGCGGAGCAGCGCCTGGCCGACCCGGGCGGGCCGGGGTGGCTCAAGCGGCTTTTCGGCTGATCCGCGCGGGAGCCTCCGCGGCGTCCTTCCGGAGCCCGGCCACCGCCCAGAGGTCCTCGCACTCCTCGAGCGCGCGCGTCCACTCGAGGTAGCCGTCCAGCAGCGCGGCCCGCAGCGCCGTCAGGCGGTCCTCGCAGCGCTCGATGCGGCCCTTCAGATCAGACTTGAGGGCGGCCGCGGTGTCCTCCCCCGCACGCGCGGCGATGCGGTCAACGAGACGATTCAGCTCGTCCTGCAGTAGCCTCTCCAGACTGTTCATCCCCAGCCACCTCCCATGGACTCATATACTAAACATGTGAAGAGCTAACCTGTCAACGTCTCCAGCGTTTTTACTCCTTGACGGATTGCAACACCGGGCTTATGGTTGCAACATATGTTGCAGGGATGGTTGCTCCTGTTGCTGAGCCTTCCTCCCCGGCCCTCGAGCCTGCGCGTGCGCGCCTGGCGGAGGCTCCGGGGGCTCGGCGCCGTGCCGCTGAAGAGCTCGGCCTACCTGCTGCCCGATTCCCCGGACCGCTACGAGCAGTTCCAGTGGCTCGCCCAGGAGATCCAGCGCGACGGGGGCGAGGCCACCCTGCTCCGGGTGGACCGGATCGAGAACATGCAGCATCCCGACGTCGTGCGCCTCTTCCAGGCGGCGCGCAACCAGGACTACGCGGTGCTCGCCGAGCGCTACCGCAAGCTGCTCAAGGGCCGGCGCCCGCGGCTCACCGAGGAGCTGGCCCGGCTCGCGCGCGAGACGAGCCGGATCGGCGAGATCGACTTCTTCGACGCGCCCGGGCGCGCGGACGTCGCGCGCGCGCGCGAGGCCGTCGAGCAGCGCACCGCATCCGGACGGGCCCGGCCGCCCGGGGCGGCCCCTCCCCTCGATCTCGCCGCGCTCAAGGGGCGCCGCTGGGTCACCCGGCCCCGCCCCCACGTGGACCGCATCGCCTCCGCGTGGCTCATCAAGCGGTTCGTGGACCCGGAGGCGGAGTTCGTCTTCGCGGCTCCCGATCAGATTCCCGGCGACGCGATCCCGTTCGACATGGCCGGCGTGGACTTCGGGCACCAGGGCGAGGACTGCACGTTCGAGACCCTGCTCCGGCGCACCGGGCTCCGCGACCGCAAGCTGGCCGTCCTCGCCGAGATCGTCCACGAGGCGGATATCAAGGACCAGAAATATGCGCGGGAGGAGGCCCGCGGGATCGATCTCGTGCTGCGGGGCCTGCTGAGCGCGATCAAGGATGACCACGAAGCGCTGGCGCAGGGCATGACCCTGTTCGACGGGCTCTACGCCACGGTCGGAGAGCGCGCATGACGGAGCCGCGCACCACCTGGGGACTGGTTCGCTACTTTCTCTACCTGGGCAGCCTCGGCTTCGGCGGGCCGGTGGCGCTCATCGGCTACATGCAGCGCGACCTCGTGGAGCGCCGGCAATGGTTCTCGACGGCGGACTACTTCAAGGGCCTGACGCTCTCCCAGCTCGCCCCCGGGCCTCTCGCCGCCCAGCTCGCCATGTGCCTGGGCTACGTCCACGGGCGCGTGGCCGGCGCCACCCTGATCGGGCTCGCGTTCATCCTGCCCTCCTTCCTGATGACCCTGGCGCTGGGGGCGGTCTACGTCGCCTACGGCGGGCTCGGGTGGATGCAGGCGGCGTTCTACGGGGTGGGCGCGGCGGTAATCGGCATCATCGTGCGCTCGGCCTGGAAGCTCATGCGCCTGTCGCTGGGGGGCAATCGGTTGCTCTGGGCCGTCGCCGGGCTCATGGCCCTCGTCACCGTCTGGACCGAGACCGAGATTGCCAGCCTGTTCATCCTGTGTGGCCTCGTGGTGCTGCTCGTGCAGGCCCCGCCCCGCCGTCTGCTGGCTCGGGCCGGCTCGAGCAAGACCCTCTCCGCGGTGGCCTGGCCCCTGCTCCTGCTGACCGGCCTGACCGCCACCGCGACGCCCGGCGTGCTCGCCCAGATCCTCTGGTTCTTCACGAAGGCGGGCGCCTTCGTCTTCGGCAGCGGGCTCGCGATCGTGCCCTTCCTCTACGGCGGCGTCGTGCAGGAGTACCGGTGGCTCACCGACCAGCAGTTCCTCGACGCGGTCGCGGTGGCCATGCTGACGCCGGGGCCGGTCGTGATCACGGTAGCCTTCATCGGCTATCTCGTGGCCGGGCTCGCGGGCGGGACGGCGGCCGCCGTCGGCGTGTTCCTGCCCACCTATCTCTTCGTGGTGATTCCCTACCGCTGGTTCGACCGCTTCGGCGAGAACCCGCAGGTGAAGGCCTTCGTCAACGGCGTGACCGCCGCGGCGGCGGGGGCCATCGCAGGCGCCTGCGTGGTCCTCGGCCGCCGCGCCATCTTCGACTTGCCCACCGCCCTGATCGGGCTGGCCGCGTTCGGCCTGCTCTGGCGCCTGAAGGTGCCGGAGCCGATCCTGATCGCGGCGGCGGGCGTCACCGGCCTGCTGATCTTCTGGATACGAGGAGCCCTATGAACACGTCACGGTCCGTTCTCTTCGTCTGTCTGCACGGCGCGGCCAAGAGCGTGCTCGCGGCGGCCGACTTCCAGCGCCTGGCCGCCGAGCGCGGCCTCGAGCTCACCGCCGATTTCGCCGGCACCGAGCCGGACCCCGAGGTCGCCCCGGCGGTCATGGCCGCGCTACGTGCGGACGGGCTCGACCTGAGCCGGAAGCTCCCGCGCCGGGTCACCCGGGACGACACGGCGGCCGCCGCGCGCGTCGTGACGTTCGGCTGCGAGCTGGGCAGCGCAATGCCTTCGTCCGTACCGGTGGAGCGCTGGGACGATGTGCCCGCGGTGAGCGAGAACCTGCCGGTCGCGCGCGCGGCGATCCGGCGCCATCTGGAGCGCCTGCTCGACGAGTACGCCGCCGCGAGGCCACGCCCATGAAGTGGGTGACGCGGCGCAAGGCGCGCGTGGACCGCATCGCCTGCCCCTGGCTCATCCAGCGCTTCATCGATCCGGCGGCCGAGTTCCTGTTCGTGCCCGATGACGAGGTGACGGAGACCGCCCGCCGGGAGGCCGCCCTGCCCTTCGACGTGCCCGGCGTCGAGCTGGGCCATCACGGCGACCGCTGCTCCTTCGACGCGTTCCTCGAGAAGTACCGGCTGACCGACCCGGCCCTTCGGGCCCTCGCCGAGATCGTCCGCGGGGCCGACACCGACGCCCGCGCCATCGCCCGGGAAGCGTGGGGCCTGTACGCGGTGGCGAGCGGCTTCCGCGAGATCGCGCGGGACGACGTCGAGAACATGGCGCTGCAGTTTCCGGTCTACGACGCGCTCTACGCCTACTGCCGGACCGGCCGCGCGTGAGCCCCGACGGGCGCCTCGTCTTCGTGGCCAAGGCGGCGCGCACGTTCTGCTACGGCTTCCTCGGCATCCTCTTTCCGGTCTACCTGGCCGAGCGGGGCATGGACGCGCGCCAGATCGGCCTGGCGGTGACGCTCACCCTGCTCGCGAGCGCGGCCATGACCTTCGCCATCCGGCGCCCCGCCGAGCGATACGGGGCGCGGGTGGCCCTGCTCGGCCAGGCCGGGCTCATCGTGGTCTCCGCCCTGGTCTTCCTGGCCACCGAGCAGCCCTGGCTGATCGTGGCTGCGGCCATGGTCGGCAACCTGGCCGTGGGCACCGGTGAGACCGGCCCCTTCCTGACCCTCGAGCAGGTCGCGGTCACGCGCGCCACGGCCCGGGAGCGCCTGACCACGGCCCTCAGCTTCTACACCCTGGCCGGCTACGCCGCCTCCGCCCTCGGCGCCGCGGCGGTGGGCTACGCGGGCGCCTCGCCGCCCCTCCTCTTCTCCGTGTTCCTGGTCGGCGGGCTCGTCCAGATGACCGCCTATGCGCTGATGCGTCCCGATTCGCCGCGGCCGCTGGCCGCCCGCCGGGCCGTCGCGATGCCGTCGCGGCGGCTCATCCACCGCCTGGCCGTCCTCTTCGCGCTGGACTCGCTGGCCGGCGGCTTCGTGCTCCAGAGCCTCATCGCCTACTGGCTCTACACGCGCTTCGCGATGGACCTGACCGCGCTGGGCTGGATCTTCTTCGGCGCCCAGATCCTCTCCGGCCTCTCCCTGCTCCTCGCCGCGCGACTCGCGCCCCGCCTGGGCCTCGTCAACACCATGGTGTTCTCCCACCTCATCTCGAACGTGCTGCTGATCGGCATCGCGCTGGCGCCGAGCGCGTGGCTGGCGGTGGCCCTGCTGCTGGGCCGTCACCTGCTCTCCCAGATGGACGTCCCCACGCGGCAGAGCTTTCTCATGCTGGCGGTGCAGGACCACGAGCGCGAGGGCGCGGCCAGCCTCACCAACATGAGCCGCACGCTCGCGCAGTCGGTCAGCCCCGTCCTCACCGGCTGGGTGATGGCGAGCGTCTCGCTCGCCGCGCCGTTCTTCCTGGGCGGCGGGCTCAAGATCGTCTACGACCTGATGCTCTACGCGACCATCCGCCACGTGGAGACGCGATGACCCTGCTCCTGACCCGCCGGGACGTGGCGGCCCTGCTGACGCTCGACGAGTGCATCGCGGCGGTCGAGGAGGCGTTCGCGCAGCAGGGCGAGGGTCGGGCGCTCGGGCCCGGCGTGCTCGGGCTCCACGTGCCGGACGGAGGCTTTCACGTCAAGGCGGCCGGCCTGCGCCTCTCTCGCCTCTACGTCGCGGTCAAGGTCAACGCCAACTTCCCCGAGAACGGGCCGCGCCGGGGGCTGCCGACCATCCAGGGCGTCGTCGCGCTGTCCGACGGTGAGACCGGCCGGCCGCTGGCCCTCATGGATTCCATGGAGATCACCGCGCTACGCACCGGGGCGGCCACCGCGGTGGGCGCCCCG
>JBBDXN010000128.1:0-34078 GCA_040902305.1 Candidatus Rokuibacteriota bacterium
GGCGACGCGCGCGCCGCCGACGCCGCCTTCGCGGCGGCCGCCCACACGGTGCGGCTCGACACGTGGGTGCCCCGCATCACCGGGGTGCCCATGGAGCCACGCGCCGCCCTCGGCGTCCACGACGCGGCCACCGGGCGCTACACGCTCTACGCCGGCTCGGGCGGCGTGGTCCGGCACAAGGGCGATCTCGCGGCAGTCCTGGGCGTGCCGGAGGCGTCGGTGCGCGTGGTGGCCGAGGACGTGGGCGGCAACTTCGGCACCCGGAACAGCTTCTATCCCGAGTTCGCGCTGGTCGCCTGGGCGGCCAGGCGGGTGGGCCGGCCGGTGAAGTGGACCTGCGAGCGGCGCGAAGCCTTCCTCACCGACTACCAGGCGCGCGATCTCGTCTCCCGGATGGAGCTGGCTCTCGACGCGGATGGGCGCTTCCTCGGGCTCCGGGGCGTCAACACGAGCAATGTGGGCGCCCACACCGTCACCTTCGTGCCGCTCAACAAGGGGCGCGAGCTGGCCACCACGGTCTACCGGGTGCCCGCCGCCGCGGTGCGCGGGCGCGCGGTGCTCAGCAACACCTCGCCGCTCTCCGCGTACCGCAGCGCGGGCCGCCCGCAGGTGATGTTCGTCATGGAGCGGCTGATCGACCTGGCGGCCCGGCGCCACGGGTTCGACCGCGTGGAGCTGCGGCGTCGTAACCTGGTGCCGGCCGGGGCCATGCCGTACACGAACCCGTTCGGCATCGTCTACGACAGTGGCCACTACGTGGCGGTGCAGGACCGCGCGGTGGCCCTCGCCGACTGGGCCGGCTTCGAGGCGCGGCGCCGGGAAGCGCGCGGGCGCGGCCACCACCGCGGCATCGGCCTCGCCAACTACATCGAGATCGCCACCGGCGCTCCGCGCGAGCGGGCGCACATCACGGTGCGGCCGGAGGGCCGTATCGACGTGGTGATCGGCACGCTCGCGGCCGGCCAGGGCCACGAGACGAGCTTCGCCCAGCTCGTGGTCGAGTGGCTGGGCGTAGCGCTCGCCCAGGTGCGCCTGATCAGCGGCGACACCGATCGGGTGGCGGTCGGGGGCGGCTCGCATTCCGGGCGCTCCATGCGCCTGGGCGGGGTGGTGATGGCGAAGGCCGCCGACCAGATCGTGGAGAAGGGCGCGCGCATCGCGGCGTGGCGGCTCGAGTCGGCGGCCGCGGATCTGGAATTCTCGGGCGGGCGCTTCACGGTGCGGGGCACCGACCGTTCGATCGATCTCTTCGAGGTCGCGGCCGCCGCCCTCCGCGACGACGCGCCCGACCGGCTACGCGGCCCGCTAGACGGCGAATGCGACGAGACCGTGAGCACCCCGTCGTTCCCGTACGGCTGCGCGGTCTGCGAGGTCGAGGTGGACCCGGAGACCGGAGAGGTCGAGATCGTCCGCTACACGTCGGTGGACGACGTCGGCCGCGCCATCAACCCGCTGATCGTGGATGGGCAGACGCACGGCGGCATCGTCCAGGGGCTGGGCCAGGCCCTCTGGGAGCACTGCCGGTACGATGCGGCGACCGGCCAGCTCCAGTCCGACACGTTCATGGACTACGCGATGCCCCGCGCCGACATGGTGCCGTCGTTCACCACCGAGATCAGCGAGGTGCCGTCCACGTCGAACCCGCTGGGCCTCCGGGGCGGCGGCGAGGGCGGCACGACCCCGGCCCTGGGCGCGGTGGTGAACGCGGTCGTGGACGCGCTCGCCGAGCTGGGCGTGGAGCACCTCGAGATGCCGGTGACGCCCGAGCGCGTCTGGAGCGCGATCCGCGCCGCCCACGAAATGTCGGAATGTAAGACCTGACCCCAATCTCCCTCTCCCCTGAGGGGAGAGGGCAGGGTGAGGGGCCACCCGCCCGAGCGCGTCTGGCGCTCAGCCGGCGGGCGAAATGTCGGAATGTAAGACCTGACCCCGTTCGACGTGGTCCGGTCGCAGCGCGTAGGGATAGGGCCCTTCCACTGATTTGCCCTGGGCGAAGCGGCGCAGGCCGAAGACCTCGATGTCCACGGTCTTGGCCCGCCCGTCGGTGATCAGCTCCGCCATGCAGGTGCCGACCGCGGGGGCGATCTTGAAGCCGGAGCCGCTGAAGGCGGTGGCGAGGTAGAGCCCGTCGATGCCGTCGACGCCGCCCAGGATCGCGTGACGATCCGGGCTGTACGCGTCGAAGGCCCGGTAGCCGCGGGACAGGGTCGCGCGCTCCATCGCCGGGATGCGATGGGTCAGGAGCTGGGCTCCGAGCCCGGCGGCCTGCGGCGGCAACCCGGTGCCGAGCGTGTCCGGATCGATGTCCCACTCCTGGCACGGCACGCCGACCAGGGTGAGGCCGCCGCTCTCCGGCCGGAAGTAGTTGCCCTGCACGTTGTCGATGAAGACCATGTGGGGATCGCGCAGCTCCGAGGGCCGGCTCACCGCCACCGTGTCGATGGCCTTGGGCCGCGCGGGCACCGCGAGCCCGATCTCCTCGCAGAGCCGCCGCGACCAGGCCCCGGCGGCCACCACCACGCTGCCTGCGTCGATGCGCCCGGCCGAGGTCTCGACGCCCAGCACCCGGCTCTCGCGCCGGACGATCCGCGTCACCGCGGTCCACGGCAGCACCTGCGCGCCCAGCTCCACCGCGCGGCGGCGGAAGCCTTCCACCGTCTCGGCCGGATTGGCGTAGCCGCTCTCGGGCTCGTAGGCGGCGGCGCCGACGTCGTCCACGTGGGCGAAGGGCTGCAGCTCCCGGAGCTCGGCCGGGGTGATCGCGGTCGTGTTGACGCCGATGCGCCGGAGCATCTCGACGTTCTGCCGGAGATGCCCGGCATACGGCGGGGCCACCACGTTGACGAAGCCGGTATGGGTGAACACCGGGGGCCCGCCCATCAGCTCGGCCCAGTGCCGGAACACCGGGAAGCTGGCCCAGGCCAGGCGCGCGTCCCATTCGTTGGTGTAGTGCATGCGCACGAGCGCGCTCGACCGGCCGGAGGCGCCACTCGCGAGCGCGCCCTTCTCCACCAGCACGACCTTGACGCCCTTCGCGGCCAGCGCGTGGGCGATGCTCGCGCCGTTCACGCCACCGCCGATCACCACCACCTCGGCCGTCCGGGTCATGCCGGCTACTTCACGAGCGCGCGCGTCGCGGCCAGGTTCGCTTGAGACCCATTCCGGAGCACCAGGACCGCGTCGTCGAAACCGAGGTCCCGCAGCTGCTGGAGGCGCTGCGCGGCCACGTCGGGGGCGCAGCGCAGGTGGAACGGGCCGTCGTCGGGACACGCGGAGGTCGTTGCCGAGAGGTCGACCGCGATGTTCGTGGCGATCGCCCGCTTGCCGCCCGCGGCGCGGTAGCGCCGGATCCCCTCGGTGAGCGTGTTGAGATTGGTCCGGCCCGCCGAGGCGATCCAGCCGTCGAACTCCTGGGCGGCGCGCGGGATCCAGCGCTGGCCGCCCCAGCTCCCGATCAGCACCGCGGGGCCGCCCTGCGCGGCCGGCCACGGGGTGAGGCTGGCGGCGCCCACCGTCTCGCCGCGCCACAGCCGGCGCATCACCGGCAGCGCCTCTTCGAAGGCCTGCAGCCGCCCGGCATAGTCGAGCCCGAGCGCGTCGAAATCCGCCTTGGTGGACCCGGCGCCCACGCCGAGCAGGAGCCGTCCCCGAGACACCAGGTGCGCGGTGAGGATGCGATGGGCCAGCTCGACCGGATTGCGCAGCGGCACCTGCAGCACGCAGGTCCCCACCTCCACGCGGGTGGTCACCGCCGCCGCGATCGAGACGCCGATCAGCGGATCGGGGAGGATGAAGCCCCGGCTCAGCGCGTCGAAGAACCACACGCTGTCGAACCCGAGCTGCTCGGCCAGCCGCGCGCTCCCCACCAGCACGTCCCCGGTGAGCGGTGAGCCGTCCGGGTTGACGGTGGCCACCCCGATCCCTAGTCGCATGGTCTCAGCTCACCTCGGCGCGATAGCCGCGCGCGTCGCTCGCGACCCCGTCCCGGTAGTTGACGATGCGGGTCGGGGAGACGTGGGTGCCGAGCAGGCGCAGCACCTGCTCGCCGACCACCCGGAAGCCGTGCGGCGTCTCCGGCGGCACCGCGATCGTATCGCCCTTCCGGAGCACGACCACGGACTCGGGCTTGCCGTCGATCCACGCCTCGGCCACGCCGTCCAGGATGTGGAGGATCTCGATGTAGGGATGCGAGTGCACGGGGGCCGCGTAGCCGGGCTGCGCGGTCTGGATGCCGGTGCGCACCGGCGTGCTGCCGGCGTCGTCGCCCACGATGGGCTGGTAGTGGGACAGCGGGCCGAAGCTCACCCGCTCGGTCTCGTCGAGTCGAACCACCTGGAGCTCACTCATGCCGCCTCCTTCCGCGCCGCCGCCACCCGGCGGAAGACGCGCACGTAGTTGCCGCCGATCAGCTTGTCGGTCTCCGCCGCGCTGAATCCCCGCTTCAAGAGCAGGTCCACGATCGCGGGCAGGTCGGCGTAGTCGTCCCACACCTCGCGGATCCCGCCCTCCATGTCGGTCCCGATCCCCACGTGGTCGATGCCGGCCACGTCCACCAGCCGCGCGATCCCGGCCACCCAGTCGCGCGCGTCCACGAACGCGAAGGCGGCGGGCCACACCCCGATCACCCCGCCGGCCTCGGCCAGCAGCCGCGCGTGCTCCGCGGAGATCAGCCGCGAGTAGGCCGGAGAGGCCCGGGGGCGAGCGAGGTGTGCGAGAGCACGAACGGCGCCGTGCTGAGCCGGGCCACCTGCTTCACCAGCTCGAACGTGCCGTGCGCCACGTCCACCACGATGCCCCGCCGGTTGCACTCCCGGACCGCGTCCGCGCCCAGCGCGCTGAGCCCCCTCCACCGCCCGTCCTCGGTCTGCTGGTCACCGAGCTCGCTCGGCATGTAGTGCACGATCTGGAGCTGCCGGACGCCCCGACGATACACCTCCTCGATCCGGTCGAGGCGGCCTTCCATGAAGTGACAGCCCTCGATCGTGCCGATGAACGCGGGCCGCCCCGCCGCCTTCGCTGTGTCGAGATCGGCCGGGGTCAGCACCCGGGTCATGCCGTGGGCGGTCGCCATGGAGTCCATGAAGGCGAGCCGCTGCCGCGTGAACTCGTAGAGCTCGCTGGGCCCGGGATCCCGGTACTGGCGGATCCGGCCGGTCGGCGGCCGGCGAATGACGGGTCCCTCGGCGGAGTGGCAGAGGCACACCGCCGCCATGCGGCCCCGTCGCATGCGATCCGCCAGGTCGAACTTCGGAGCCCGCGAGAACCCGGCGCCCGCGGCGTGGCTGTGCAGGTCCACCGAGATCGCGCGGTCGAGGACGCCGGTCACCCGCGAGTCGAGGTCCTCCAGGCGCCGGCCGCGGATCCCCGCGCAGCCCGCCAGGGCCAGCGCGGCGCCGCCGAGGAATGCCCGGCGGGTCAGGCCCGCTCCGGCTCCGCGCGACTGGGACATGTCGTGCTCCTCCGCCCGGGGATTCTAGCGCACGACGCCGCGCCGCGGCGGCCCTTCTCGGTCGCCGCCGCCGCCGTCGTGATGGACCGGCATGGTAGCATCCCGGTCCAAGGAGACCCCCATGGCCAGGCTGCGGCTCAGAGTGAACGGCGCCACCCGCGAGGTCGAGACGGACGATCCGGACGTGCCGCTGCTCTACACGCTGCGGAACGATCTCGGGCTGACCGGCACGAAGTTCGGCTGCGGCCTCGCCCAGTGCGGCGCGTGCACCGTTCTGGTGGACGGCCGGGCGACGCGCTCGTGCATCGCGCCCACCCGCGCGGTGGTCGGCCAGGCGGTGGTCACGATGGTGCCGTTCCGGGCCGAGCGCGTGAAGGCCGCGCTGGCGCGGGGCTGAGGCCGGAGGCTACGCGGCTGGAGCGGGAAGCGCTACGCGGCCGGAGACCGAAGCCCTACGCCAGATAGGCCCCGCCGTTGGCGTGGATCAGCTCACCGGTGATGAAGGCCGCGTCGTCGGAGGCGAGGAAAACGGCGACCCGCGCGATCTCCTCGGGCTGGGCGAGACGCCCCAGCGGGATCTCGAGCGCGCGCGCGGCGATCTGCTCCTCCGTGTTGCCGTAGCGCGGCTGCTGGGTGTCGGTCAGGCCGGGCGCGATCGCGTTGACCCGGATGCGGTGCGGCGCCAGGGCCAGCGCCATCGCGCGGGTCATGCCGAGCACGCCCGCCTTGCTGGCCGAGTAGTGGACGCCCCGCGCGTCGCCGCGGATCGCGGACGACGAGATATTGATGATGGCGCCCGGCTTGCCCGCCGCGACCATCGCGCGGGCGACGGCCTGGGCACAGAGGAACCCGCCCTTGAGGTTCACACCCAGCACGTGATCCCACTCGCGCTCCGCCAGATCGAGGAACTGGGCGCGCGGGAAGACGCCCGCGTTGTTGACCAGGATGTCGGGCGGGCCCAGCTCGCGGGTCGCCGCCGCGACGACGGCCGCCACGTCCTCGCTCCGAGCGACGTCGCCCTGGACGACCATCCCCTGCCGGCCGAGGCCGCGCACCTCGCCGGCCACCCGCTCCGCCGCCGCCCGGTCGTCCAGGAAGTTCACGCAGACGTGGGCGCCCTCGCGTCCCAGCGCGACCGCGATTGCGCGGCCGATGCCCTGCTGCGCGCCGGTGACGAGCGCGACCTTGCCGGAGAGCCGCATGCGGGCCGCGGAGTGGGGGCGGTAGGGGGCGGCGGTTACTGGGTCGGGGGCGGCGGCGGCGGGGCCGCCGGAGCGTTGGGGACCCACACCCACTGCCAGGCCTGCGTCACGCCGTCGCCGTAGAGCACGTGCTTGCCGTGGGCGTACACCACCTCGCGCTGGACGGGTGCCGGCGCCGCGGAGGTGGGCGGCGCTTCCCGGTAGATCACGGTGGGCGGCGGCGCGTAGTAGTAGTCCGGCCCATAGTAGTAGCGCGGGTAGGGATACCGGTACGGCGCGGTGATCGCCGCACCCAGCGCGAGGCCGCCGACGAAGAGGCCCGGTCCCCAGAATCCGTAGCCGCCGCGGAAATGGCGACGGCCTCCGGCCCAGGCATCGCTCGGCGCGAGCGCGAGCGGCAGCAGCACGAGAAGCATGAGGACCCCCGCCGTCCACCTCTTCATGGCCCGTCCTCCTGGCCCACCATCTTACACCTCGAGCGGCCCGCGGAGGCTGGTACCCTCCAGGGGCCATGACGCACCCCGTCTTCCCGCTCCGGGCGGTCACCGCCCTGTTCCTCGAGCGGCAGCACCTCCGGCGGCCGCGCGCCCGCCGCTTGAGCCCGGCGCGCTTGACGCGCTTCGTCGAGGACGTGGGCGGGCTGCAGATGGACTCGATCAACGTGCTCGAGCGCGCCCACTACCTCACGGTCTGGAGCCGCTTCGGCCCCTACGACCGGGCGCGGCTGGACCGGCTGGTCTATCGCCGCCGGCTCTTCCTCGAGTACTGGGCCCACGCGGCCTGTCTGGTGCCCGCCTCGATGCTGCCGTGGTGGAAGCGCGCGATGCTCGACTACCGGCTGCGGCATACCGGCTGGTCCAACTGGCTGCGGCGCAATGCCAAGCTGCTGGCCTTCGTCACCGACGCGGTCCGCGCCAACGGCCCGATGGGCCACGCCGAGATGGAAGCGCGGCGCCCGCGGCGGGGGCGCGCGGGCTGGTGGGACTGGCGGCCGGTCCAGCACGCGATCCACTATCTCTGGATGACCGGCGTCCTCACCGTCCACTCGCGCCGGCACTTCCAGAAGCGCTTCGATCTCATGGAGCGCGTGGCGGCCGCGGCGCCCGATGCCCCCGCGGTCTCATCCGAGCAGTTCCTGCGCTGGCACGTGGAGCGCTCGCTCCACGCCATGGGCGCGGCCACCGAGCTCGATCTGAGCCGCTATCTCACCTACCCGCGCCTGCCCCGGGCCGCGCGGCGCGCGGCCCTGCGCGCGATGGTGGCCGAGGGTCTGGTGACCGAGATCGCGCTGGAGGGCCTTCCCTCACGCTGGCTCGTCCTGACGCGCGACCTGCCCGCGCTCCGCCGCGCGGGCCGGCGGCGGACGGTCTCGGACGGCACCACCCTGCTCGCGCCCTTCGACTCGCTGCTCTGGCACCGCGACCGCGTGTCGCGGCTCTTCGGCTTCGATTACCGGATCGAGGTCTACACCCCGGGGCCGAAGCGCGTGCACGGCTACTACACCCTGCCCATCCTCCACCACGGCCACCTCATCGGCCGGCTGGACGCCAAGGCCCATCGCGACGCGCGCTACTTGGAAGTCCGCCACGTGCACTTCGAGCCGTGGGTGGCGCGGGCCCGCCCGCCCGCGGCCGGGTGGGGACAGGTGGATGGCGACTCGGTGGTGGTGGAGCTGGCGGACGCGATGGCGTCGCTGGCCGTCTTCGTCGGGGCCGATCGGGTCACCCTCGGGCGCGTGACGCCGGGCCGCCTGCGCGGCGCGCTCCGACGCGCGCTTACTTCTTCCGGTAGACGTTCAGCCCCACCTTCTCCTCCCGCTCCGGGATCGTGATGTTCCCCTCGGTCGAGGCGATGATGGTGGTCTTGCCGGACGCGGACGGCCCGAACTCCTTCGACAGGTCCACCTTGATCGTGAGGATGTTTCCGGCTACCGTCATCTCGACATTTTTCATTCGATCACTCTCTTTCTAGGAGGTACGCCATGGGCGCACGAGCCGAGTCGCTGGCCAAACAGTTCGAAGCCGGGGCCGCGGAGATGACCGGAGCCCTCGGAACGCTCACCGACGCCGACTGGAAGAAGGTCACCGCCGCCGAGAAATGGTCCGTTGGGGTCACCGCGCATCACGTCGCGGCCGGGCACGCGGGTATCTCGGGCATCGTGAAGACCATCGCCTCCGGCCAGTCGATTCCAAACTTTACCATGGCCACGCTCGACGAGCTGAACGCGACGCATGCGCGGGAGCACGCGGGTTGCACCAAGGCGGAGACGCTGGCGCTCCACGAGAAGAACGGCGCGGCGGCCGCCGCGGTGGTGCGGGCGCTCTCGGACGCCGAGCTCGACCGGAGCGGGACCGTCCTCACCGGCATGCCGCCCCTGACCACGCAGCAGGTCATCGAGGGCATCCTGATCAAGCACATCACCGACCATCTCGGCAGCATCCGCAAGACCGTCGACGGCTGACGCGGCGCTCGCGACATGCGCACGATCGCCACCCTGCTGACCGGGCTCGGAGGATCTTCAGCATGACCGCGTCTTCGAGCCGCGCCCGCCGCGGATAGGGAGCGATCACCACCGCGATGGACTTCGGGCTGTTCTTCCTCATGCAGCGCGACGAGCAGTGGAGCGAGCGGGCGGTCTACGACTCGGGCCTCGAGCAGATGCTGGCCGCCGAGGCGCTCGGCTATGCTTCGGTGTGGATCGCCGAGCACCACTTCAACGACTACGGCCTCTGCCCGGTCCCGCCGGTGCTCGCCGCGTTCCTGGCCGCGCGCACCCGCGCGCTGCGGCTCGGCATGGGCGTGAGCCTGCTGCCGCTCCACCATCCGGTGGACCTGGCCGAGCAGCTCGCGGTGCTGGACGTGGTGAGCGGCGGCCGGCTCGACGTCGGCATCGGCCGCGGCGGCACGCTGCAGGACTACCAGACCTTCCAGTCCGATCGCGACGACAGCCGCGCGCGCGTCGAGGAGGGCATCGCGCTCATCCAGAAGTCCTGGAGCGGGGAGCCGTTCGACTTCGCGGGGCGCTTCCACTCGGCGGAGCGGCTGCACGTCCGCCCGCGCCCGGTGCAGCGGCCGCATCCGCCGCTGTTCATCGCGGCCAACAGCGAGGACAGCGTGCTCTCGGCCGCGCGCCTGAGCCTCCCCACGCTCTCGTCGTTCTTCGTGCCGATCGAGGAGCTGCAGCGCCGGCATCGCCTCTACCGCGAGCTCTCGCTCGCGGCCGGGCGGTCGGAGGCCGACGTGGCCGCGCTCGAGGGCCAGGCGTGGGGGATGCGGGTGGTGCACGTCGCGCCCGATCACGCCGAGGCGCTGCGCGCCATCGAGGCTCCGTTCATGGGCTACCAGCGCAAGATGTCGGTCCTCCGCTCCGACTCCACCGGCGGCACCGTGCCCGGCTCGTTCAACCGCTCCCTGCTGCGGCTCCGCACCTTCCGGGAGTACCTCGACGACGGCTGGGCCCTGATCGGCACCCCGGGCGAGGTCCGCGAGGGCCTGCAGAAGTATCTCGACGCCACCGGCTACCAGCACGTGCTGCTGCTGATGGCGCTGCCGGGCCTGGACACGAGCCTCGCCCTGCGCTCGATGCGCCTGTTCGCGGAGCAGGTGGCGCCCGCGATGGCGCCCGCGAACGGGCGAGTCGCGACCGGCCCTTGACCCGCGGCGCCTAGCCCGCGCTATTCACGAATGCGCGTCCCGCGTCCGGCCCGCCCCCTCACCCTGGCCCTCGTGTTCACGCATAGTCCGGGCTAGCCGCCGACCGTCACCCCTCGCCGCTTCGCGGGGCTCGCGTCCGGCCCCCCGTTCGCACCCGCGCGCGCGCCGGCCGCCGCGTCGGCCTTCGCGAAGTCCGCCTCGCTGAACCCGTAGAGGTGCGCTCCGCCCATCAGGATCTGGGCGGCGGTCTCGCGCGAGCAGCTCTTGAGGACGTTCTCCGACACGTTGGGGAAGTTCGAGTCGAAGTGCGGGTAATCGGTCGACACGCACATCCGGTCGGCGCCGATCAGGCCGGCGGTCGCCTCGATCTCCGGCTCGCTGCCTTCCACCGCAGCCCAGCAGTTGCGCCGGAAGTATTCCTTCGGGGTCAGGGTGAGGTAGGGCGCGTGGGTGTCGCGGTACTGGGGGTAGTCCCACTCGATCCGCGACAGGATCCCGGGCGCCCACGAGTTCTGCGCCTCGAGGAAACCGACGCGCAGCTTGGGGTGGAACTCGAACACCCCGCCGATGAGCATGGCGATCAGCGCCTGCTGCATCTCGATCCAGTGGCTGGCCACGTGGCGGTAGAAGCGGTTCTCCCCGTAGAGCACGTTCATGTGCGAGTTCCAGGCGCCGGTGCCCTCGTGGAAACCCCACGTGACGTCGAGCTCCTCGTGCAGGCTGTAGAGCGGGTCCCAGTAGTTCGAGTGCCAGTAGTGGCCGTTGACCAGGTTCGGCCGGATGAAGGAGCCGACCGCGCCCAGCTCGCGCACGCACCGGACGAGCTCCCGGCCGGCCAGGTGCACGTCGTGGACCGGCAGCATCGCCACGAACTTGAGCCGCTCGGGGCTGTGCCGGCAGAACTCGTGGATCCAGTTGTTGTAGGCCTGGCAGAGGGCGAGCGAGAGCTGCGGATCCATGTTGTCGCGGGCGAGCAGGCTGAGCCCGCTCGTCGGGTAGAGGACCGCGATGTCGACGCCCTCGATCGCCATCCCCATCACCTGCGCCTCGGGGTCGTAGTCGCGCTCGATCGCGAAGTCGAGCCGGTTCGTCCCCTGCAGGCGCGAGCCGGAGAGCGGCTGGGTGCTGTGCGCGCTCGCGGCCCCGCCGCGGCTGCGCTTGCGGTACTGCTGCAGCTCGGCGTCCATCGTCGTGGGCAGCCCGTCGATGACGATGGTGCCGCGCTTGGGCCGGCCGTCGGCCCCGATGGGCAGGATCACCCGCTCGCGGAACTTCGGATCCAGGTACCGCTCGAAGAGATCGGGGGGCTCCATGATGTGCATGTCGGAGTCGACGAAGCGGAGATTGTCTTTCATCGGTCGGGCCTCCTGTTCCCTCAGACCTTCTCGTAGGACAGCCGCTTGACCTTGTCCATGTTGGTGCCCTCGACGCGGATCAGCCGCGTCGGCCCGTCGCGGCGCGGGGAGTGCAGATCGCCCTCGTTGTAGACGTGGGCCATGCCCGGCTTCAAGCTGTAGCTCCGCACGTGCCGCACCTTCCCCGGCTTGTCCGGGCCGGCGGGCTCGACGAGCACCCAGTCGTTCATCAGGGTCTCGCCGCGCGCCTGCCCGTAGATGGCCCAGGACGGTCCGTGATCGTGCGGCTTGCTCTCGCGGGCGTCCCGGTAGACGTGGGCCAGGATGCAGAAGCCGAGCTGCGGATCCTCGAAGAGGATCTTGCGCTCCGGGACGTCGTCGCCCAGGTGCTTCGCGACGAACGCCTCGTCCGTCAGCACCTCCTGCACGAGCGCGCACACCTGCGTGCGCCCGCCGGGGCCGGGGTCCGCTGCGAGGATGTCGTGGGTCCTGGCCGCGAGCTGCTCGATGGTGTGGCCCATGAGGGTCTCCTTTGCTTACAGGGTCGTCAGAAAAGCGATCATCGCGGCGTTGACTTCCCGCGGCCGCTCCTGCTGCGTCCAGTGCCCGCAGCCCGGGAGCATGATCGTCTTCCGGAGGTTGGGGATGAACTTCGCCAGATTCGGCAGGAGCTGGTCCATGCCGCGGAAGGCGACCACGAGGTCCTGCTCGCCCGCCACGTAAAGCGCGGGCACCGTCACCCGCGCGCCGGCGTACGGGGCCAGCAGCTCCCAGTTACGGTCGATATTCCGGTACCAGTGGAGCCCGCCGCGAAAGCCCACCCGGGCGAACTCGCCCGCGTAGAACTCGACGTCGGCCTCGGTGAGCCAGGACGGCAGGGTGGTCGGATCCGCGGTGTGATCGAGCAGCCCGCCGCCCCTCGGCACCATGCCGATGGTGACCGGGTGCCCGATGCTTCCGCGGCCCGCCCCGTCTCCGGACCCCGAGTACAGCAGGCGACGGATGCTGCCGCGGACGTCGCGGCCGAGCTCCGCCTCGGCCACCCCTTCCGCCTGGAAGTAGAGCTGATAGAACACCGCGTCCGCGGTCTGCGGCATCTGGGTGGACGGCCGGGCCGACCCGCGCGGCCGGAAGGGCACGCTCAGCCCGACCACCGCGCGAAAGCGATCCGGACGCAAGAGGGCGGCGTGCCAGGCCACCGGCGCCCCCCAGTCGTGGCCGGCGATCACCGCGGATTCGGCGCCGATGGCGTCGACGAGGCCCACCATATCGCCCACTAGGTGCAGGAGCGTGTACCGATCGATCTGGGCGGGCTGCTCGGTCTGGCCATAGCCCCGCATGTCCGGCGCCACCGCGTGGAACCCGGCGTCCGCGAGGGCCCGGAGCTGGTGGCGCCAGGAGTACCAGGACTCCGGGAAGCCGTGGCAGAGGAGCACCAGCGGCCCCTCGCCCTGCTCGGCCACGTGCATGCGGATGCCGTTGGTCTCCACCATCCGATGCCGAACCTCGCCCATCGCGCCCTCCGCGGCCCCCTATTGTATACTCCCTTCACTCCATGGTCAGAGTGCGCGAGATCGAGGACGACGGCGGCGACCCGATCCTGAAGGACGTGTTCGCCAGGGAGCGCGAGATCTTCGGCGGGCTCCTGAACCCGACCAAGGTCTTCGCGCACTGCCCGCCCATCATGAAGGCGGCCAAGCAGCTCGGGGCCTCGATCGAGAAGTCCGGGCTCCTGCCCGCCGCCCTTCTTCCCTTGATTTATCTCCGCGTCGCCCTGATCAACGGCTGTCCGTTCTGAATAGACATCAATGCATCCCGGGGGATGCAAGCGGGGGCGGACGAGGACAAGGTGCGCGAGATCCCGACGTGGCGCGAGAGCGGGCGCTTCTCGGACGCCGAGCGCGTGGCGCTGGAGTACGCGGAAGCCATGACCATCACCGGCCAGCGGGTGAGCGACGAGCTGTTCGCGCGCCTCAAGGGCTGCTTCGACGAGTCGCAGATCGTCGAGCTCACCGCCGCGGTGGCGCTCGAGAACTTCCGCAGCAAGGCGAACGTCGCGCTCCGGGTGCAGGCCCAGGGCTTCTGTGCCATTCCTGGGCTGCAGAACGCGGCAGACGATGGTAGCTCGCGCGCCGAATCCGCAACCCCGGCACAATCGGAGAGCCCGGCCCATCAGGCGTAGGGGCGCTCCCGCCCATGGCCGCGTTCCTCGTGGTGGATGACCTCTCGAAGTCGTTCGGCGGCGTGCGCGCCGTCGATCGGTGCTCACTGCAGGTGCGCGAGGGCACCATCACGGGCCTGATCGGGCCGAACGGCGCCGGCAAGACCACCCTCTTCAACCTGCTCACCGGCTTCCACCGTCCCGACCGCGGGCGCGTGAGCTTCCGCGGCGACGACATCACCGGCTTGCCGCCACACCGGGTCTTCCGGCGGGGCATCTGCCGCACGTTCCAGATCCCGCGCGAGTTCAAGGACCTCACCGTGCTCGAGAACCTGCTCGTGGTGCCGCCCGACCAGGCCGGCGAGCGGATGTGGACGCCCTGGCTTCGGCCGGGACGCATCCGGCGTGAGGAGGCGCGGCTGCGTGAGAAGGCCGGGCTCGTGCTGGAGCACGTGGGCCTGGCCCGCCTGGAGGACGAGCCGGCGTGGACGCTGTCCGGCGGCCAGAAGAAGCTGCTCGAGCTCGGGCGCGTGCTGATGGCCGACCCCGCGATGCTCATGCTCGACGAGCCCGGGGCCGGCGTGAACCCGACACAGATGAAGGAGCTGACGCGCTACATCCAGCGCTTGGCATCCGAGCGCGGCATCACCATCCTGCTGATCGAGCACGACATGGACCTGGTGATGGCCGTCTGCGATCCGGTGATCGTCATGAGCGAGGGGCGGCCGCTCGCGGAAGGGCCGCCCGATACCGTGCGCCGCGACCCGCGCGTGCTCGCGGCGTACCTGGGCGCGCGCCACGCGCACGCGCCGTGAGCCTGCTCAGCGTGCAGGGCGTCAGCGCCGGCTACGAGCAGATGGAGATCCTGCACGACGTGTCGATCGAGATCCGGCCCGGCGAGATCGTGACGCTCATCGGGCCCAACGGCGCCGGCAAGTCCACGCTCATGAAGACCGTGTTCGGCCTGCTGCGCCCCCGCCGGGGCTCGATCCGGCTCAACGGCGACGACATCACCGGCCTGACCCCGAGCCTGCTCGTCCGCCGGGGGCTGTCGTACGTGCCCCAGGTCGACAACGTCTTCCCCTCGCTCACCGTCGACGAGAACCTCGAGATGGGCGCGGTCGTTCGCACCGATGACATTCGCGCGCGGCTCGAGGACGTGCTGGCCCTCTTTCCCACCCTGCGGCCCAAGCGCCGCCTGAAGGCGGGCGGGCTGTCGGGCGGCGAGCGCCAGATGGTGGCGATGTGCCGGGCGCTCATGCTCGACCCCACGCTGCTGCTGCTCGACGAGCCGTCGGCCGGGCTGTCGCCCCTCCTCGTCGACAGCGTGTTCGAGAAGATCGAGTCGATCAACCGCGGCGGCGTGGCCATCCTGCTCGTCGAGCAGAGCGCGCGCGAGGCGCTGCGCCGCTCGCACCGCGGCTACGTCCTCGCGGGCGGCCAGGTGCGGCTGGAAGGGGCCGGCCCCGCGCTCCTCGAGAATCCGGAGGTGGGACGGCTTTACCTCGGCGGATAGCTGTGGCAAGATGCGCCCTGAAAACTCCCAGGAGGTCGACGATGAAGCTGAATCGACGGCAGTTCCTCGCCACCGGGCTCGCCGGCGGCACCGCCGCGCTGGTGGGCGGCCGCGCGCACGCCCAACCGGAGGCGCTTCGCATCGGCGTCCTCACGCCCCTCACCGGCGGCGGCACCGTGTATGGCACCACCATGGCGCGCATGTACGCGCTCGTCGCGGACGAGATCAACAAGGCGGGCGGCGTCGCCGGCAAGCAGATCCAGCTCTTCACCGAGGACGCGCAGACCAACCCCGACGCCGGCGTGCGCGGCGCGCGCAAGCTCGTGGACGTCAACCGCGTGCACGCCATTCTCGGCACCTGGTCGAGCGCGGTCACGCTGGCGGTGGCGCCCATCGCGGTGCAGGCGCGCATCCCGCACTTCTGCGTGTCGAGCTCCCCCGTCATCTCGACCTTCAAGGACGACGACTTCCTCTATCGCACCGCGTACTCGCAGGCGGTCATCAGCACCGTGTACGCGACGACCGCGCAGAAGCTCGGCTTCAAGACGGCGGCGCTGCTCATCCTGAACAACCCGTACGGGATCGGCCTCGGCGACAGCTTCCCGGACCGCTTCGCCAAGGTGGGCGGCACCGTCACCGGCAAGGTCATCTACAACCCGAACCAGTCGAGCTACCGCTCGGAGATCCAGCAGGCGCTCGCGGGCAAGCCCGACGTGGTCCTGTTCGGCGGGTACACCCCGGACGGCATCCAGGTCTTCAAGGAGTGGTTCCAGCTCGGCCTCGGCGGCACGTGGATGGGCCCCGGCTTCGCGCTCGACCAGAAGTTCATCCAGGCTATCGGCGCCCGGGCGGCCGAGGGCATCGTGGTCGTCGAGGGCGCGCCGAATCTACAATCGTCCGCCTACAAGAACGCGGACAAGCTCTACCGCGCGGCCCACAACCAGGAGGCGGACTTCTTCGCGTCGATGGCGTACGACCATCTAATGGTGGTGGCCCTCTCGGTGCTGGCGGGTAACGGCAACACGGCCGGCGACTCCATCAAGGCCAACATCCGCAAGATCTCGAACCCTCCCGGCAAGGTCGTCGGGAGCTGGGCGGATGCCTCCGCGGCGGTCAAGGCGGGCGAGAAGGTGAACTACGAGGGCGCCTCCAGCGCGGGCGACTTCGACGACAACGGCGACGTGCAGACCGATTTCGGCGTCTACCGCGTCAAGGGCGGCAAGTGGGCGCTCGATCGCGTGATCAAGTTCGGCGAGTTGAAGACGACCTGATCGCCGAGTTCGTCCACCTGACCGTCACCGGGCTTCTCGTCGCGAGCCTGCTCGCGCTGGGGGCGGTGGGCCTTTCGCTCACCTTCGGCATCGCCCGCTTCGCCAACGTCGCGCATCCGGACTTCATGATGCTCGGCGCGTATACGACCTACGCCTTCAACGCCCTTGGCGGCGTGCCCTTCGGCTGGGCCGCGCTGCTGGGCGTCGGCGCCGCGCTCCTGGTGGGCGTGCCCGTGGCGCGCCTGGCCTACGACAAGCTGCCGGTGACGGGCACCGTGCAGCTCCTCATCATCTCCATCGGCGTGTCGTTCATTCTTCGCCACGTCGTGCTCTTCATCTTCGGCAGCCCCCTGCTCCAGTTCGCGGTGGAGCTGCAGCGGCCGTACGTGTGGGGGCCGGTGCGGCTCACCGTGTACCAGATCATCACGCTGGTGGTGGCGGCCGTGCTCGTGCTCGCCGTGCACCTGCTGCTGTCGCGCACGAAGCTGGGCCGCATCCTGCGCGCCATCGCCGACAACCCGGTGCTGTGCGAGATCGCCGGCGCCGACGTGGCGCGGGCGCGCCTGGCCATGTGGGCCATCGCCATCGGCCTCGCCGCCACCGGCGGCATCCTCTTCGGGCTCAACCTGGTCATCCAGCCGAACATGGGCTGGGACCTCGTCATCCCGATCTTCTCCGCCGCCATCCTCGGCGGCATCGGCAATCCCTACGGCGCGATGGCGGGCGCGCTCGTGATCGGCCTGACCGGCGAGTGGTCGACCCTCATCATCCCCTCGGCCTACAAGGAAGCGATCGCGTTCTGCGCGATGGCGCTCTGCCTCATGTTCCGCCCGCGGGGGCTGTGGAGCGCGGCGTGACCGAGTACCTCGTGGCGCTGGCAACGATCATCGGCATCCAGGCCCTGCTCACGCTGGGCCTCACCTTGCACTACGGCGTCACCGGCCTCGTGAACTTCGGCCACGTCGCCTTCTACGCCCTCGGCGCGTACACCTCCGCGCTCCTCACGCTGGCCGGTGTCCACTTCGGCGTGGCGATGGCCGCCGGCGTAGTGCTCGCGGTGGCGGCGAGCCTGCTCGTCGGCACCGCCACGCTGCGGCTTCGCGAGGACTACTTCGCCATCGTGACGCTCGGCTTCTCCGAGCTGCTCCGCCTGCTCCTGCTGAACGCGCGCGAGCTGACCCGCGGCCCGCTCGGCATCCCCGGCATCCCGCGGCCGTGGCGCAACCTGCCCGGGGTGCCCGACCACGTCGCGTACCTTGCGCTCGTCCTCCTCGCGGTGCTGATCGCGTTCGGGCTGAGCGAGATCCTGGTGCGCAGCCCGCTCGGGCGCACGCTGCGCGCCGTCCGCGACGACGACCAGGCGGCCATGGCCCTCGGCAAGAACGTGCTCGCCTTCCGCCTCACCGCGCTCGGCTGGGGCGCCGGCCTCGCCGCCGTCGCCGGCAGCCTGTGGGCGCACTACGTCACCTACGTCGTGCCCGACCAGTTCACGCCCGAGATCACGTTCTATACGTGGATGGCGATGATCATCGGCGGCCCGGGCTCCATGCGCGGCGCCCTCTGGGGCACCGCCATCCTCGTGGGGGTCCTGGAGGGCACGCGGTTCGCGAAGGAGGTCTTACCGATGATCGACGCGCCCCGGCTGGCCGCCCTGCGCCAGATCGCGATCGGCCTGGGGCTGATCGTGATGACCGTGTACGTCCGCAAGCTGGGCGGCCGCACGCGCCCACGCGTGGCGCCCGCCTCGGCTTCGGGGTAAGACGCCACGATCGTCCTGAAAGGAGACCGCCATGACCGCACTCTTCGATCTCACGGGTAAGGTCGCCATCGTCACGGGCGCCGGGCGCGGCCTCGGCAAGACGATCGCGCTCGGCCTCGCCCAGCACGGGGCCGACATCGTGGCCGTGAGCCGCACGCTGCCCCAGGTGGAGAAGGTGGCGGCGGAGATCACCGGCCTCGGCCGCAAGGCCCTCGCCATGCAGATCGACACGTCCCGGAAAGCGGATGTCGAGCGCATGGTGGCAAAGACGATGGAGACCTGGGGCCGCGTCGACGTCCTCGTGAACAACGCGGGCATCGACAACATCAAGCCCGCCATCGACTACACCGAGGCCGAGTGGGACGAGATCGTCGACATCAACCTCAAGGGCTACTTCCTCTGCGCGCAGGCGGCCGGCCGCGAGATGCTGCGTCGGAAGCGCGGCAGCATCGTCATGAACTCCTCGATGGCGGGCTCGATCGGCATCCCCTGGCTCGTCCCCTACGGCTCGGCCAAGGGCGGCGTGAACCAGCTCACGCGCACGCTCGCGGTGGAATGGGCGCGCGAGGGCGTGCGCGTGAACGCCTTCGCGCCGGGCTACTTCGAGAACGTCATGCAGGGCGCCGAGAACATCCACAACGAGGAGAAGGAGCGCCACATCCGCGCCCGCACCCCGATGGGCCGCCGCGGCCGCGCCGAGGAGCTGGTGGGCCCCGTCGTGTTTCTCGCCTCCGACGCGTCGTCCTACGTCACGGGCCATCTGCTCATGGTCGAAGGCGGCTGGACCGCCGCATGATCTTCGACTACCTCGCCAGGTACGATTTCCGCAAGGTCGTGCTGTGTCACAGCGCCGACGTCGGCCTCAAGGCCGTCATCGCCGTCCACTCCACCGCCCTCGGGCCCGCCTGCGGCGGCCTGCGCATGTGGCCGTACGCCACGGAGGAGGAGGCGATCATGGACGCCCTGCGCCTCGGCCGCGGCATGACCTACAAGTACGCGGCGGCCGGCGTCAACCTCGGCGGCGGCAAGGCCGTGATCATCGGCGACCCGAAGACGCAGAAGACCGAGGCCCTCATTCGCGCCATGGGGCGCTTCATCCAGTCGCTCCACGGCGAGTACAAGACCGGCGAGGACGTGGGGACCACGCTCGACGACATGGAGCTTCTCTACCAGGAGACCGAGCACGTCATCACGCTGCCGGAGCATTGCGGCGGCGCCGGCAACATCGGCCCCGCCACCGCCTTCGGGGTGCAGCAGGCCATGAAGGCGTGCGCGCACGAGGTGTGGGGCTCGGACAGTCTGCAGGGCCGCACGATCACCGTCCAGGGCCTCGGCGCCGTCGGCTGGCCGGCCGTCGAGGGCCTCGTGAAAGAGGGCGCCAGGGTGATCGTGGCCGACATCGACGCCGCCAAGGTCGAGCGCGCCAAGCGCGCGCTCGGCGTGACCGCCGTCGACCCCGCCGGGATTCACGCGCACCCGTGCGACATCTACGGCCCCTACGCCCTCGGCGCCGTCATCAACGACCGCACGCTCCCCGAGCTGAACTGCAAGATCGTGTGCGGCAGCGCCAACAATCAGCTCGCCGAGGAGCGCCACGGCGACCTCCTCCACGAGCGCGGCATCCTGTACGCGCCGGACTACATCGCGAACGCGGGCGGGACCATCCTCGATACCGATCGGATCGCGCAGAAGGGCGGCTTCAACCGCGAGCGGGCATGGCGGAGCGTTTCACGGATCCGCGAGCGCATGGCGGAGCTGATCGACATCTCCAGGCGCGAGCGGATTCCAACGTGGCTGGCCGCGAATCGGCTGGCGGAGCAGCGCCTGGAGATGGCGCGACAGCTCCGGATGATCTGACATGTTGCCCGCTTGGGCGGAACACATGAAATCGATTCGAGCCGCGCCGCCCGCGCAACCGGTGTAGTGTATGCTCTCGTTCAACGTGCCCCTCGAGGTCGAGGCGCAGGGGTTCTGCGTGCCATGAGCCTGCGCAAGCGTATCGGGGTGATGGTGCCCTCCACGAACACCACGTGCGAGGCCGACTTCCAGCTGACCGTCCCGCGCGACGTCACCGTCCACGGCCAGCGGCTGTGGATGACCAACGAGGGCGGCGGCGACGAGGCCTTCAACCGCATGAACGCGGAGATCGAGAGCGGGGCCCGCTACCTGGCCACCGCCAACGTGGACGTGGTGGTCTACGGCTGCACCACCGGCAGCTTCTTCAAGGGCCCGGGCTGGGACACCCAGATGCTCGAGCTGATCCGCCGCGAAGCCCGGGTCCCCGCGGTCGCCACCAGCCCCTCGGTGGTGGAGGCGCTGCGCTTCTTCGGGGCCCGGCGGCTCTCGGTGGCCACCCCGTATCCGGACTGGAACAACCAGCGGCTGCGCGCGTACCTCGAGGCCCAGGGCTTCGAGGTGCTGAACGTCGAGGGCGAGCCGCGCGCCGCCGCCTCCGGCAACCAGGGCATCAACGATCAGGATCCGGAAGCGGTGGTGGAATTCGCCGCACGCGTCTGCCGGCCCGAAGCCGATGCCCTGCTCTGCTCGTGCACCGCGTGGCGCTCGGTCGAGGCCATCGCGGCCATCGAGGCGCGCACCGGCAAGCCCGCGGTCAGCTCCAACCAATCCACGATCTGGACCGCGCTCCGCGCCCTCGGCGTCACCCGCCCGATCACCGGCTTCGGCCGGCTGCTCGAGAACCTGACTCCGGCGCGTCCCGCCTCGGCCACCCGCTAGTCACCGGCGCGCTCGTCGCCGCGCCGCGCGGAGATCGGCCCGGTGCGAGCAGGCCGGATCATGTATACTGCGGCTGTCTTCGCTGAAGATACTGGCAGGTCCTCGCGACCCTGCCAGCGCCCTCGACCTCGCCCGCAGCTCACGCTCTCGCCGTCTCGCAGCCGACGTCTCTCGCAAAGGAGTCCGCGTGCGTCGCATGCCGTCGAAATCCTTCCACTGCGGCGTGGTCTCCGAGGCGGTGTCCGTGACGTTGCGACGGAACAGTTCCCTCGGCGGCCAGGGGAAGCTCTTCGTCCGATGCAGCGAGAAGGACTGCCGGTACGTCGACGCGAACGAGCCGCCTTGCCCGTTGACGGTCGCGCTCTTCGCCGCCGAGATCAACCAGCGGATGATCGCCGAGTAGCCGGTCTTCCTCTCACGAAGCCAGGGAGCTCACCATGGATGCCGTCCTTCCGACGAAGCCGCTCGCGCCCAGCAAGCCTGCCCAGTGTCCCGGCCGCATCGAGGTCGATCCGAGTGAAACCGAGATCTCGGCGGCGACCGTGAAGGCCTGGATCGCGCACCTGCGAACCCACGGCTGGACCGACGGCGACCTCGACCTCCAGTGGCTAACCCGCGCCCGCCACGGGGTCTCGCGCTAGACCCGCCCGGTCAGGGCTGGAGCGGCACGCCGAGGCACGAGACCTTCTTTCTCGCGCACAGAGCGCACAGGGATAGCGGGGCGAGCACGAAGGATCCCGGGGCGGCGAAGATGTCGTCCATCACCTGCGCGATCTCGGGCTTCGCGTAGCTCTTGTCGAGGTTGTCTTTCGTCACCTTGACGAGGCAGCGCGCGCAGAGCGACGCGCCCCGAAATTCCCCGCGCAGGAGGCTGTCGATCACGCGGCGGACGAAATCGCCGAGGGTATAGACGGTAGGCTGGGTCGGCACGAGTGGCCGCTCACTTCTTTCCGACGCGGGTCTTCCCGCTCCGGCGAGCGAGAAGACGGTCCCGGGCCGTGGTGCACAGGTGCACGAGGTGGGCGCCGAAGCCGGTCACCGCGACAGCCATGAGCGAGAAGACTCCCAGTGGCTTCTGCATGGGGTTCCCTTCGAGACGTGGGGGTCACGCCGGTAGACGAGATCGAGACAAGCCAGATGCCGGTGAGCCTCGGCGCCTGCCGCGCCACCATCGGGGGCCCAGAGGAAGGCCCTACCAGATTAGCACGACCCGACCCTCACCGGTCCTTCAGCTCGATTTCGATGAATCCGAACTCGAAGGGGTTCGCGTTGCGCACGTCATGCTCGACCCCCGCGTCGCGATAGTAGGGCTCGCCCGCCCGCAGCGCGTTGGTCGTCTCGCCGGCCGCGCTCGTGGCCGCGAGTGATCCGGTGGTGAGCGGCACCACCACGTAGGCGTACTCGTGGCGGTGGTGGCCCGTCCGCGCGCCGGGCGCGAAGCGCCACTCGGTCACCCGCACTCGCGCATTGTCGACCTTCACGCTGGGCACCGCCTGTGTCTCGCTCATCACGTCTCTCCTTTGGCTTCGAGCTCCGCCCAGCGGGCGTACAGCCGGTCGACCCGGGCGCGGGCCGCGTCGAGATCCGCGTAGCGCGCCTGCAGCGCCGCCGGATCCGACGCGATGTGCGGGTCCTCGGCCGCCCGCCGGCACGTCTCCACCAGAGCCTCCGCCTCCCCGATCGCCGCCTCCATGCCCCCGAGCTCCCGTTGCTCCCGATACCCCAGCCCCTTCACCCGCTCCCCCTTCCCCCCTCTCCCCTCTTGGGAGAGGGCAGGGTGAGGGGCCGAAGGGTGAGGGGCCGAGGCGCGAGGAGCCGTGGTTCGCGCACGCTCCCACTGCGCATAGTCCGCGAATGTCTCGGCCCCTCCCTGCCCGTCCAGCGCGACGATCACCGTCGCGACCCGATCCAGCATGAACCGGTCGTGGGTCACCAGCACCAGGCCGCCCTCGAACGAGGTCAGGCTCTCCTCGAGCACGTCGAGCGTGGGGATGTCGAGGTCGTTGGTCGGCTCGTCGAGGACCAGGAGGTCGGCGGGCTCCCGCATCAGGCGCGCGATGTGGATGCGGGCCTGCTCGCCGCCCGAGAGGCGCCCGACCGGCACCTCCAGGTGCTCGGGCGGGAACAGGAAGCGCTTGGCCCACGCCGCCACGTGCAGGGTCCGGCCCTCCCAGATCACGCTGTCGCCCTCGGGCGCCAGGGCGCGCCGCAGCGACTGCTCCGGATCGAGCCCCGGCCGCTGCTGCTCGAACCGCGCGATGCGCAGGCCCTCGGCCCGTTCGATCACGCCCGCGTCCGGCGCGAGCGCGCCGGCGAGGATGTTCAGCAAGGTGGTCTTGCCGCTGCCGTTCGGGCCCATGAGCCCGATGCGGGTCCCGAGCGTGATCGTGAGGTCGAGGCTCCGGATGAGCGGCCGGCCGCCGAGGGACTTGGAGAGGCCGCGTGCCACGAGCAGCTTGCGCGAGCGCCGGCTGGAGGTGGAAAAGTCGATCTCGGTGGTGCGGGTGGCCCCGCGCGCGCGGCTGTCGCGCAGCTCCTCGATCAGCCGGCCGGCTTCCTTGATGCGGCCCTTCGCCTTGGTGGAGCGGGCCTTGGCCCCGCGGCGCAGCCACTCGATCTCACGACGGACGGTATTGGCGAGCGAGTCCTCGTAGGCGGCCTGCCCCTTCAAGAACTCGTCGCGCCGGGCGAGGAACTCGCTGTAGCGGCCGTCGGTCTCGAAGAGGCCCGCTGGATAGATCCGGTTTACCTCGAGCATGCGGGTGGCCACGTGCTCCAGGAAGTAGCGGTCGTGGCTGACCACGAGGCAGGCCCGCGCCCGCTCCGCGAGGAGGCCCTCCAGCCAGAGGATGCCGTCGACGTCCAGATGGTTCGTGGGCTCGTCCATCAGCAGGATGTCCGGCTCGCCGGCCAGCTCGCCCGCGATCGCCAGCCGCTTCTGCCAGCCTCCGGAGAGCGCGGCGACGTCGGCCCCGCCGTCCGGGAAGCCGGCCCGGCCCAGCGTCTGGGCGACGCGGCCCGGCCGCTCGACCTCATCCACCGTGGCCAGCCCGGCGATCAGGACGTCCTCGACGGTACCGTGCCGCGGGAAGACCGGATCCTGCGGGACGTAGCCGACGCGGACGCCGGTGCGGAGCGAGCGACGGCCGCGGTCGGGCGGCTCGATTCCGGCGAGGATCCGGAGGAGGGTGGACTTGCCGGCGCCGTTCGGGCCCACGAGCCCCACCTGGTCCCCTTCGAAGAGCCCGAACGACAGCTCGTCGAAGAGGGACCGGGTGCCGTGCGCCTTACCCACCCCCTCGCAGCTCAGAAGAAGCGAACGGGGCACGCGACGCTACTTCTTCTCCTTCTTCGGCTTCTTCTTCTCCTTCTGCATGCTCCGGCCCTTGGCCATCCGGCTCACCCCCCTTCCCGGATCGCGGCGATCTTGCGATCCCGCTCGCCCGCCATCCGCTCGGTGTCGCGGCGCAACGCCTCGTTGAGCTGCTCGATCTCCTCGTGACTGGCCGCCTTCCGCAGCGCGGCCTGGTGCAGGATCTCGCGCTCCGCGGTCTTGGCCTGGTACATCTGGCGGACCTCGGCGATGGCCGCCTTCTGCTCGTCGGTGAGCGGCCGCTCGCCGGTGTTCGACTCCTTGTCCTTCTGCCGGAGTCGCTCCATCGCCAGCTCGAGCGCGCTCTTGGGGGCATTGTTCGCCATGGCGCCCGTAGTGTAGCAGAGTCCGGTTGCTCAGGTCCGCATCCAGACAGACCAGACAACAAGCGGCGCCGGCATGTATCTTGCTGTCGGTGGAGCCTATGGCACGGCTGCGCGTAGTTCGGGGATCTCGGGACGAGCGTCGGGGTGGAGGGCCTTCGCCAGTGTCGATGCCGTCAACACGGCGCCGACGCCGATAGCGGCCCGCATGGCGTCCGCCTCCGAATCCAAGCTTGCGATCTACGCGGCGCTCGTCGGCAATCTGGCCATTGCCGTGATGAAGTTCGCCACCGCCGCCCTCACGGGCAGCTCCGCCATGCTCTCCGAGGGCATCCATTCGGTGGTGGACACCGGCAACGCCGGGCTCTTGCTGCTGGGACTCCGCTTGAGCAGAAAGCCGGCCGACGCGGCCCATCCCTTCGGGTATGGCAAGGAGCTGTACTTCTGGAGCTTGGTGGTGGCGTTTCTGATCTTCGGGGTCGGCGGGGGCATCTCGATCTACGAGGGGATCTTGCACGTCGCCCACCCGGCACCCCTGGAAGATCCGACGTGGAGTTACGTGGTGCTGGCGCTGGCCGCCGTCTTCGAGACGATCGTCCTCGCGATCGCCGTGAAGCACTTCCTCGCCGTGAAGGGCGATCGGAGCGCCTGGCAGGCCATCCGTACGAGTAAGAATCCGACGGACTTCGTCGTGGTGTTCGAGGACGCCGCCGCGCTGGCCGGCCTGGTCGTGGCCTTCGTGGGAATCTGGCTGGCCCACTACCTCGACAATCCCGTGTTCGACGGGGTCGCCTCCATCGCCATCGGGACAGTGCTGGCCGCGGTGGCCTTCTTTCTCGCCTACGAGAGCAAGAGCCTGCTGATCGGCGAGGGCGCCGACCCAGCGGCCCTCGAGAGCATCCGCGCCCTGGCCGGGCTCGATCCTGACGTCGAGACGGTCAGCGATCTCTTGACCATGCACTTCGGCCCGCACTCGGTCCTGCTCACGATCAATATCGAGTTCCACGAAGGGCTGTCGTCCGCGGGGGCGGAGGCGGCGGTCAAACGCTTGGAAGCGTCCATTCGTCACCGATATCCCGAGATCACGCGCATCTTCATCGAGGCCGGATCGGTCGGCATGGGCACCCATGGCTGAGCACGGCGGGCATGCCCGCGGTGGATCGAAGACCGCAGCGTCTCGGTACTGTTTACTCGGTAAGGAAGGCCTTTCAGCGAGGTGAGAGCAGGGCTACCGAGGAGCGACGGTTGATTCTATGGATGATTACCGTGGCATGGAACATGCGACCACCACAGGGGACGGTAACCATTGGGGAGGTGACAGAACACATGGAAACTTTGTTGATCATTCTTGTGGTGTTACTCCTACTCGGTGGTGGGGGCTGGGGCTACTCGCGTTGGCGTAGGTAGGTCCCTCCCGGGCGGAGGCCCACGTCGAGGGTCTGCGCCTCGCGCCGGGTGAGGCGCAGATCCACACGCGCCGCGCCGACCTCAACGGGCGGGGGAGGCGCCAGCGCCGCCGAAGACGGAACGGTCTGCCGGTCCACGGTTCCCGGCCGGGTGCGCGCGTACCGCCCGAGCCGTCCCGTCCTGCGGAAACCTATGCGGCTGCCGGCGTGGAGCCGGGCTCAGGCCCGGATGTCAGCGTGGTCGCACCACGGCGGGCGGCCGCGTGCTCGATCTCGCCGTTGACTTCGGCGCCCAGAAGGATAGCGACCGCGGTGAGATAGAGCCAGAGCATCAGCAGGATGACGCCGCCGATCGACCCGTACGTGACGTCGTAGGTGCCGAAGTAGGCAACGTACGCCCGCAGCCCGAAGGAGGCCGCCAGCCAGAGGATCAGGGCCACCACCGCGCCGGGCGTCAGCCAGCTCCACTGCTGATCGCCCCCCGGCGCGAGGTAGTACACGAGCTGGATGCCGACGAGAACGAAGAAGATGACGAGCGGGAAGCTTCCCGCGTTCCACACAATGGTGAACACGCTCCCCAGCCCCAGCCATCCGGCCACCGCGGCGCCGATCCTGGGGCCGAAGACCATCAACACGAGCGCGCTCATGATGAACACCGCGAACCCGGCGGTCAAGGCGATGGCGACGAGTCGGCGCTTCCACCACGGGCGCGGCTCCTCGACGTCGAACGCGATGTTGAGCGTCGTGATGACGGCGGTCATCCCGCTCGAGCCCGCCCAGAGAGCCAAGAGGACACCCGCGGAGAGGAGGCCGCCGCGCGCGCCGCCGGCGATCTCCCCCACGGTGGTCCGGGTCACCGACGCCGCCTCGCCGGGCAGGACGCGCGCGACATAGCCGGTGAGCTGGTCCATCAGGTCCGGGATCGGGAGCAGCGCGAGGAGCGCGGTCAGGAAGAGGAGCGTGGGGAACAGCGCGAACAGCAGGTAAAACGAGAGCGCGGCCGCGCGGTCCAGGATCTCGTCTTCCCAGGCCTCGGTCCAGACGCGCGCCGCGAGCTGCCTCACGCCGAGCCCCCCGAGCTTCCAGGGCGACTCCGCGGCCCGCGGCGGCGGCGATCCGGTCGTCATGGTTTCGTGTCCTTCAGCAACGCTGCCCGGCCCACGGGCGGGGCACCTCCGGCTAGGCCCCCTCGCCCTTCGGTGTCCTCCCGTCCCCGGTCGGCGCCACCCGCTCGGAGCGCTGCTGCGCGGGGCCGCGCGCGTCGACCAGGTTGTAGGCCGTGTTGATGAGCCCGATATGCGAGAAGGCCTGCGGGTAGTTGCCCACGAGCCGCTTGCGCACGGGGTCGTATTCCTCCGCGAGCAGCCCGAGATCGTTGCGCAGGCCGAGGAGCCGGTCGAAGAGCTTCACCGCGTCGTCGAGCCGGCCGAGCATCACATAGGCGTCGGCCAGCCAGAAGCTGCAGACGAGGAACGCGCCTTCCTCGCCGCCGATTCCGTCATCGACCTCGTCCGTCGCGTAGCGCAGCACGAAGCCGTCGCGGACGAGCTCCCGCTCGATCGCCTCGATCGTGCCGACCACGCGCGGGTCGTCCGGCGGCAGGAACCCGACCTGCGGGATGAGGAGCAGGCTCGCGTCGAGCGCCTGGCCGCCGTAGTGCTGCACGAAGCTGTTGCGCTCGTGATCGAATCCGTTCTCGCAGATATCGGCGTGGATCTCGTCGCGCACCTCTTGCCAGCGATCGACCGGTCCCTTCACGCCGAAATGCTCGGAGGACTTCATCGCCCGGTCGAACGCGACCCAGCACATGAGGCGCGAATGGGTGAAGGCCCGCGGCTCGCCCCGCACCTCCCATATGCCGCGGTCCGGCTTCCGCCAGATCTTCTGGAGGTGCTCGAGCAGGGCCGTCTGCAACCGCCACGCTTCGGGGAGCGGAGCGAGCTCCGCCTCGCGAGCGGCGTGGAGCGTCTCCACCAGCTCGCCATAGACGTCGAGCTGGATCTGTTCGGCTGCTTCATTGCCGACTCGGACCGGCCGGCTCCCCTCGTAGCCGGGAAGCCATGGGACGTCGTGCTCTGGCAGCCAGCGCTCGCCCGCGATTCCATACATGATGCCGAGCTGCTCGGGATGGCCGGCCGCGGCGCGCAGGAGCCAGCGCCGCCAGTCCTCCGCCGCCTCGCGGTAGCCGGCATTCAAGAGCGCGTAGAGCGTCAGGGCGGAGTCGCGCAGCCAGCAATAGCGATAGTCCCAGTTCCGGGTGCCCCCGATCGCTTCGGGCAACGACGTCGTCGGCGCCGCCACGATGCCGCCGGTCGGCTCGAACGTCAGCAATTTCAGCGTGATGAGCGAGCGGACGACCGCATCGCGCCATCGCTCGTGCTTGGCATCGAAGCGACACCGGTTCGACCATTCCTGCCACCACCCGATCGTGCGATCCAGGCTCTCCGAGCGATCCGGCACGAAGTGCGGCGTCTTGTAGGACCGGTGATAGGAGAGCGTGAAGGCCGCGCTCTCGCCCTCCCGCACCGCGAAGAGGGCGCGGGTCTTCATGTCCCGGTTCTCGAGCGCCACCGTCGTGTGCAGCTCGACCGCGTCCGGCCCCGCGATGGCGCTGAGGCCGTAGTCGCGTCGCCGCACCCAGGGAACGGCCTGGCCGTAGTTGAAGCGCAGGATGAGCTCCATCCCCATCGAGACCTGGCCCCGCTCGCCGCGTACGATGCGCACGACGTCGACCTTCTCCTCGTCCTCGGTCAGCGGCATGAAGTCGAACAGGGTGACCGCTCCGGTCTCCGTCTCGAAGCGCGTCTCGAGCACCGCGGTGCCGGGAACATAGCGCCGGCTGACCCGGGCGCTGGAGTCTTCCGGCGCGAGCAGCCAGCGGCCGTGCTCCGGGCCGCCGAGCAGCGCGGCGAGGCAAGCCGCGGAGTCGAAGCGGGGCAGGCAGAGCCAGTCGATCGACCCGTCGCGGCCGACGAGGGCCGCGGAGATCATGTTGCCGATAAGGCCGTAGTCCTCGATGAGCTTCGACATGGCTCAGGCGCCCCGCCTTCCTGATCGGAGCTCGACGCCCAGGGCCACGAGGACGTCGTGAGGGCCGACGTGCCTACTCGTCATCCCGGTACGTGCCGCCCACCTGGCCGTGCTTGCGCTCTTCCCGGATGGGCGGGCTGGGACCATACGGGTGGCCGCCGAAGCCGTGACGCATCATGGCGACGGCCCGAGCCCAGTTCTTCCGGTCATCGCGGGAGGCGAACAGCTGCATCACCGCCTGGGAGATGACGGGGATCGGGATCTCCATGCGCAGCGCATCAGCCACCAGCCAGTTCACTTCCCCGGTGTCGGCCACGAAAGACGGTATCCGCTGCAGGCCGCCCTCCTTCACGTAGGCCTCGTGCATGAGGTCGACGAGCCAGCCGCGGATGACCGAGCCGTGCCGCCAGCACGAGAGCACCGACGGAATATCGAGCCGGTCACGGTATCGCTCGAGCAGGTCCACGCCCTCGCCGATCGCCTGCAGCATACCGAACTCGATGCCGTTGTGGACGAGCTTCACGAAGTGGCCCGAGCCGGGTGGCCCGGCGTGCACATAGCCTCCTTCCACGGCCAGCTCCCGCAGCATCGGCTCGATCCGCTCGACCGCCTTGCGCTCGCCGCCCGCCATGAAGCAGGCGCCGTCACGCGCGCCGTCGACACCGCCGCTGGTACCGAGGTCGACGAGCTCGATGGATCTCGGCCTGAGCCTCTCGTGGCGGCGAATCGAGTCGCCCCAGTACGAGTTGCCACCGTCCACGATCACGTCACCGGGCTCGAGCGGGCCGGCGAGGTCATCGAGCAGCGCATCCACCGCGGGACCGGCCGGGATGTAGAGAAAGACCGCGCGGGGCGCGGAAAGCTCCTTCCTGAAGTCCTCGAGGCGACGCGCCTCCACCACGCCGGCTTGCTTCAGCTCGGCTCCGAGCCCCGCCGGATCGAAGCCCACGACCTTCATTCCCTTCTCACGCGCCTGCAAGGCGAGTCCCCCGCCTATCCGGCCGAGGCCCACCACGCCGAACTCACGCTTCGCATCGATCATGGCTCTGCTCCTTGTGAACCCACGGTTTCACCGCGTCTCCGGGAACGCCACCACCTGCTTGATGCCCGACCGGGGCCCGCGGAGGAGATACTCGAAGTTCTCCGGCAGGTGGCGGCCGGTGATGAGGGAGCGCAGCGACGCCGGCCACCGCTGGTCGAAGATGGCCAGGTCGTCGACGGCCGCCTGGAAAGCATCCGGGCCGGCGTTCACCGTGCCGAAGACGAGCTGATTGCCGAGCACGAGGCTACGCATGATGACCCCGGCGTCGACCTCGATGGGCCCCTTGAGGCCGGGCACGCCGGTGAACACGAAGACGCCGTTGACGCCCAGCGCCTTCAGCGCCTCGAACGACACGCTCGCGGCACCGGTGGCTTCGTAGAGCAGATCGATGTTGCCGATGTGCCCGGCGAGCGCGTCCGGTGGCGTGACCGTTGACGAGACGTAGTGGGCGGCAACCGACTCGGCCCATCGGGCCTTCGGCCCGGCCGGAGGCTCGCGGGAATAGACCCAGGTGTCGAACCCCCGCACGAGGAGCGCCAGCGCGCCGAGTAGCCCCACCGGCCCGGCCCCGAGCACGACCGCCCGCGGCCTACTACCGCCCGGAGCGGATCGGCCCGTCCACGGCATCCGGCGCTGGACGTCCCCCACCTGGATCAGGGCCTTCTCGGCGATGGTCAGCGGCTCGAGCAGTACTCCCACGTCGCGCAGCCCGGCGGGGACCCGGTGAAGGAATCGCTGGTCCTCGACCGCGAGCTCGGTCATGAAGCCGTGCCGGCCCTTGATGCCGCGCTCCATGAAGTCTCCGGTGAAGCAGAAGTCCTGGCGCCCGGCGGGACACGCCCGGCACCACGCGTGCGGGCACGGCCGCCGGACGGTGGCGACGACAAGATCCCCGGGGTCGACCCTCGTGACCGACCGGCCCACCTCGACCACGCGGCCGAGGGTCTCGTGACCGATGACGAGGTGATCCGAGCCGGCCGGCGGAGTGCCGTGCTCGAAGCGAGCGATCGCCCGGTCCGTGCCGCAGATGCCCACGTCCAGGATCCTCAGCAGCACCTCGGTGTCGGCCTCGATCCGCGGCGTCCCCTGCTCGACGAGCCGCACCTCTCTCTCCGCCGGAAAGACGGCGACCGCGCGCATGGGTTCTCCCCGAGCTATTCGTGAGCTACATCGGCGAGCATCAGAAGACCTCGTCACATCAAGCAATGCGTGAAGCAATGCGTGTGCCATCGGCGCCCGCGCCTGGCCTCCGGCGCGGCTCGGGCGCTCGCCACGAGATGGGCCGCGGCGATTTGCGCTCCGCCAAGCCCCGTGGCAGCATCGGCGCGAGGAGGCTTCCTGATCACGCACCCGATACCGGACGATCGCGTTCAGTCATGAGCAGGGCCGCTACGCACCGGGATTGGAGCGCCACGCATGTCGCGGGGCCCTGATGGGAGCCGGATCGGCCGGGCCGATCCCGGAGGACGTCAGGCGCTTCATCATCGAGCACATCGATTCAGTGCCGGCGCTGGAGGCCTTGCTTCTCATGCGCAGAAGCGCCGAGCGCCGCTTCACCGTGGCCATGCTCGCCGCCGAGCTCTACATGGACCCGCGGCAGGTGGCGCCGATTCTCTCGGAGCTCGGCACGCGCGGCCTGTGCGGTACGAGTGGCGGTGCCGAGCCGATGTACTTCTGGCGGCCTGCCACCGCCGAGATGGCCGACGCCCTCGGGCGTCTGGCGGACGTCCATGCCCGGTACCTCGTCCCGGTGACGAACCTCATCCACGGTAAGCCTCGCGCGAGCCTCCGCGGCTTCTCCGACGCCTTCCGTCTTCGGGGGAACGAGTGATCGCGGCCGCCGTGTACGTCCTCTGCGCGCTGACCGCGTTGGTCTGTGCCGTCCTCTTGTTCCAGGCGTGGCTCCGCACCCGGCTGCCCTTGCTGTTCTGGAGCGGGCTGTGCTTCGCCGGGCTCACCGTCAGCAATGTGCTCCTGATCATCGACCTGATGGTCGTCCCGCAGGTCGATCTCTTCGTCTGGCGCAACCTGACCGCGCTCGTGTCGATTGCCCTGCTGCTCTACGGGCTGATCTGGGACATGGACTGAGGCGATGAATCTCTTTCTCATCGGGGCGACCGCCATGGCCAGTGCCGTCGCTGGCCTCTTCTTCCTGCGGATGTGGCGGGAGAGCCGCGATCGGCTGTACGTCATGTTCGCCGCCGCGTTCTGGATCGAGGCGCTGGCCCGGGCGGCCCTCCTCTTGACCGAGGACCCCAGCGAAGCTCACCCGGCGCGGTATCTGTTGCGGGTGGTGGCCTACGGCATGATCGTCACGGCCATCGTGGACAAGAACCTTCGGCGCCGCTGACGGGCTCCCGGGCGGGTGTCGACCAGTCTCCCTTCGACGCACCGGGAAGTGGCTACGCGGTATGTTCTACCCGGTAGAATCTTCCGTGCCGCGTTGATCCCCACCCAGTTTCTGGCCACATAGCGTCTGGAATCAATCGCTTGGCGAGCGCCACGGCCACGCGCAGTCGGGCATGAGTCGTGCCTGTAGCGCGTTGGCTTGGCGCGCGTCCCCCTATGAGCCTCATGAGCGGTCTCTCCCGGTATCGCGCCCGACCACCACGGCCCTGCCCCTGCCATCGAGGAGCGTGAGCATGACAACCGTCCGAACGCCCCCCAACGACGAGCTCGACACCACCGCGCTGCTGACGGCTCTCCGAGCCCTCCGTCAGGGAGACTTCTCGGCCCGCCTGCCCGTAAGGTGGCTCGGCATGGCCGGGAAGGTCGCCGATACGTTCAACGACATCGTGGAGATGAACGAGCGTCTCGCCTCCGAGCTCGCCCGGCTCAACCGCGTGGTCGGAAAACAAGGCAAGATCACGCACCGCGCGGTCGCGTCCGGAATGACCGGCGGCTGGGTGGACTGCGTCGTCGCGATGAACTCCCTGATCGATGATCTGGTCTCTCCCACGCAGGAGATGGCGCGCGTGATCGGGGCGGTGGCCAAGGGCGACCTCTCGCAGGCGATGCTTCTGGACAAGGATGGCGGCCGCCTGGAAGGAGAGTTCCGTCGCACGGCCACGATCGTGAACAGCATGGTGGATCAGCTCGGCTCGTTCGCCTCGGAGGTGACCCGCGTGGTTCGGGAGGTCGGGACGGAAGGCAAGCTGGGCGGGCAGGCCAGAGTGAAGCGCGTGGCCGGGACCTGGAAGGATCTCACCGACAGCGTCAACTCGATGGCCGCCAACCTGACCGGCCAGGTTCGAAACATCGCGGACGTCACGACCGCGGTCGCCAACGGCGACCTGTCCAAGAAGATCACGGTCGACGTCAAGGGCGAATTCTTCGAGCTGAAGAACACGATCAACACGATGGTGGATCAGCTGCGCTCGTTCGGCTCGGAGGTGACGCGGGTGGCCCGCGAGGTCGGCACCGAAGGTCGGCTCGGAGGGCAGGCGAAGGTCGAGGGCGTCTCGGGCACGTGGAAGGATCTCACCGACAGCGTCAACTTCATGGCGAGCAACCTCACGAGCCAGGTCCGCAACATCGCCGACGTCACCAAGGCGGTGGCCGCCGGCGACCTGTCCAAGAAGATCACCGTCGACGTCAAGGGGGAGATCCTCGAGCTCAAGAACACGATCAACACCATGGTGGACCAGCTCAGCTCCTTCGCGGCCGAGGTGACGCGAGTGGCGCGCGAGGTCGGCACCGACGGCAAGCTCGGCGGCCAGGCGGACGTGGGCGACGTGGCCGGAACCTGGAAGGATCTCACCGACAGCGTCAACTTCATGGCGAGCAACCTCACGAGCCAGG
>JBBDXN010000128.1:34178-42113 GCA_040902305.1 Candidatus Rokuibacteriota bacterium
AGGTCCGCAACATCGCCGACGTCACCAAGGCGGTGGCCGCCGGCGACCTGTCCAAACAGATCACCGTCGAGGTCAAGGGCGAGATCCTCGAGCTCAAGAACACGATCAACACCATGGTGGACCAGCTTAGCTCCTTCGCGTCCGAGGTGACGCGGATGGCGCGCGAGGTCGGCACCGACGGCAAGCTCGGCGGCCAGGCGGACGTAGGCGACGTGGCCGGAACCTGGAAGGACCTCACCGACAGCGTCAACTTCATGGCGAGCAACCTCACCAGCCAGGTCCGCAATATTGCCGAGGTGACGACCGCGGTGGCGCGGGGTGACCTCTCGAAGCACATCACGGTGGCGGTGCGGGGGGAGATCCTGGAGCTCAAGAACACGGTGAACACCATGGTGGATCAGCTCAGCTCCTTCGCGGCCGAGGTGACGCGGGTGGCGCGCGAGGTCGGCACCGAGGGCCGGCTCGGGGGGCAAGCGGAGGTCAAGGGCGTCGCGGGCACCTGGAAGGATCTCACCGACAGCGTCAACTTCATGGCGAGCAACCTCACCGGGCAGGTCCGCAACATCGCGGACGTCACGACCGCGGTGGCCAACGGCGACCTCTCGCGCAAGATCACCGTCGACGTCCGCGGCGAGATCCTGGAGCTCAAGAACACGATCAACACCATGGTCGATCAGCTGCGCTCGTTCGCGGCGGAAGTGACGCGGGTGGCCCGCGAGGTGGGCACCGAGGGGCGCCTGGGAGGACAGGCGGACGTGAAGGGCGTCGCGGGCACCTGGAAGGATCTCACCGACAGCGTCAACTTCATGGCGAGCAACCTCACGAGCCAGGTCCGCAACATCGCCGACGTCACCAAGGCGGTGGCGGCCGGCGATCTCTCCAAGAAGATCACCGTCGAGGTGAAGGGCGAGATCCTCGAGCTCAAGAACACGATCAACACCATGGTGGACCAGCTGAGCTCCTTCGCGGCGGAAGTGACGCGGGTGGCCCGCGAGGTGGGCACCGAAGGCAAGCTGGGCGGGCAGGCGCAGGTCCAGGGCGTCTCGGGAACGTGGCGTGGCCTCACCGAGAACGTCAACTTCATGGCCGCGAACCTGACGAGCCAGGTGCGCGGCATCGTGAAGGTCGTGACCGCGGTCGCGAATGGCGACCTCGGCTTGAAGCTGACCGTCGAAGCCAAGGGGGAGATCGCGGAGCTCGCGGATACGATCAACAGCATGATCGACACGCTCGCGACGTTCGCGGACCAGGTCACCACGGTGGCCCGGGAGGTCGGGGTGGATGGCGAGCTCGGCGGTCAGGCCCGGGTGCCGGGCGCGGCCGGAACCTGGAAGGACCTCACCGACAACGTGAACCAGCTCGCGGCCAACCTCACGACCCAGGTTCGCGCGATCGCCGAGGTCGCCACCGCGGTGACCAAGGGAGACCTCACCCAATCGATCAAGGTGGAGGCGCAAGGGGAAGTCGCCGCGCTCAAGGACAATATCAACGAGATGATCCGGAACCTCAAGGACACCACGTTAAAGAACAGTGAGCAGGACTGGCTGAAGACGAACCTGGCCAAGTTCAGCCGGATGCTTCAGGGCCAGAAGGATCTGCTCACGGTGGCGCGCCTCATCTTGTCGGAGCTGGCCCCGGTGGTGCAGGCGCAGCACGGGGTGTTCTACGTCCTCAAGGGCGCCGAGGAGCCCGCCAAGCTGGTCCTGCTCGCCAGCTACGCGCACGAAGGCACCGGGGACGTCGCGGGGCAGTTCTGTCTCGGCGAGGGCCTCGTGGGCCAGTGCGCGCTCGAGCGCCAGAAGATCCTCCTGGCCAACGTGCCGCCGGACTACATCCGGATCTCCTCCGGTCTGGGGCACGCGGTACCCGTGAACATCATCGTGCTGCCGATCCTCTTCGAGGGCCAGGTGAAAGCGGTCCTGGAGCTGGCTTCCTTCGAGCCATTCACCGCGAGCGACCACGCGCTGCTGGACCAGCTGACCGAGAGCATCGGGATCGTGATCAACACGATCGAGGCCAACATGCGGACCGAAGACCTCCTCACCCAATCGCAGTCGCTGGCGGGTGAGCTGCAGAGTCGACAGGAGGAGCTGCAGAACACCAACCAGGAGCTCCAGGACAAGGCCCGGCTCCTCGCTCACCAGAACGTCGAGGTGGAGCGCAAGAACCAGGAAGTGGAGCAGGCCCGGCAGGCGCTCGAAGAGAAGGCAGAGCAGCTGGCCCTCACCTCCAAGTACAAATCGGAGTTCCTCGCGAACATGTCGCATGAGCTGCGCACCCCGCTCAACAGCCTGCTCATCCTGTCCGACCAGTTGTCCCGGAACGGGGATGGGAACCTGACCGCCAAGCAGACCGAGTTCGCCAAGACGATCCACTCGTCCGGCACGGATCTCCTCATGTTGATCAACGACATCCTCGATCTGTCGAAGATCGAGTCCGGCACCGTCGCGGTGGACGTCAGCGAGCTCCGCCTGGCCGATCTGCGCAGTTACGTCGAGCGCACCTTCCGACACGTCGCCGAATCGAAAGGGCTCGCGTTCTCGGTTCAAGTGGATCCCGGCGTTTCGAAGGCGATGTCGACGGATGCCAAGCGATTGCAGCAGGTGATCAAGAACCTGCTGTCCAACGCGTTCAAGTTCACCCGGCGGGGGACGGTGTCGCTTGAGGTGACGAGCGCGAGCCCCGACGCGTACTGGGAGACCGACAGCCTCCGGGATGCCCCCGCCGTGCTCGCGTTCGCGGTGACCGACTCCGGGATCGGGATCCCGGCCGACAAGCAGCAGATCATCTTCGAGGCGTTCCAGCAGGCCGACGGCAGCACCAGCCGGAAGTACGGGGGCACCGGACTCGGCCTCGCGATCAGCCGGGAGATCACGCGGCTGCTCGGAGGCGAGATCCACCTGGTGAGCACGGTCGGGCAAGGCAGCACCTTCACGCTGTACCTGCCGCAGACCTATGCGGTGCCGGCCGCGGTGCGGCCGGTGATCCCGGCCCTGCGCGAAGGCGCGGGGTGGCCGGCGGTTCAGGTGCCGGACCAGAACGAGATGCCGCGGGGGGTGATGAACGAGGTCGGGGACGATCGCGACGTGATCCAGGAGGGGGATCGGACGCTGCTCATCGTGGAGAACGACACCGGGTTCGCCCGCCTCCTGGTCGAGGTGGCGCGCGAGGTGGGGTTCAAGACGGTGGTGACGGGGTTCGGCGCGACCGCGATGCCCCTCGCGCGCCAGTATCCGCCTTCCGCGATCACCCTCGATATCTCGCTGCCGGACCTGGAGGGCTGGCGCGTGCTGCAGCAGCTCAAGCGGGACCTGGGCACGCGGCACGTGCCGGTGACGGTGATCACGACCGGCGAGGATCTCGGCCGCGGGCGCGCCCTGGGCGCGCTGGCGGTGCTGAGCAAGCCGGTGCGAACCAGGGAGGTCTTGCGGGAGACGATCGAGGGCCTTTGCGACTGCCTCGAGCGACCGCGGAAGGAATTGCTCCTGATCCACCCGGACCTGGGGGAGCGGGCCGCCCTCTCGGATCTGCTGGCCTCGGACGAGATCGCGGTGCTCCCGATGGCGACCCTTCCCGCGGCGGCCGAGTGCCTGCGCGCGCGGGCCGTCGATTGCGTGGTGCTGAGCGGTGGCGCGGAGCGGGGTGAGCTGGAAGCGCTCGGCGATGGGCTGAGGGAGATCGCGGCCGGCACCACGCTCATCGCGTATGGCCCGCCGGAGTGGAGCGAACAGGTCGAGGCGCTGCTGAAGTCGGCGGGGACCGACGTGACGGTCGTGCCGGTGGGATCCCGGGAGCGGCTCGTCGACCAGTGCCTGCTGCGCCTGCATCGACCGGTGGCGCGCATGTCCGAGCGCCAACGGCAGATCGTCGAGCATCTCTACCACGGTACCCACGCGCTCGCCGATCGACGCGTGCTCGTGGTGGACGACGATATCCGGAACATCTTCGCGCTCACGAGCATCCTCGAGCACCACGGGATGAGTATCGTCTCGGCCGAGACCGGTCGGGGCGCGATCCAGCTCCTCGACAAGCATCGGGACATCGACGTCGTGCTCATGGACGTGATGATGCCCGAGATGGATGGATTCGAAACCATGCGGGTGATCAGGCAGGAGGGGCGGTTCAAGAGCCTGCCCATCATCGCGGTCACCGCCAAGGCCATGAAGGGCGACCGGGAGAAGTGCATCGAAGCGGGGGCGTCAGACTACCTCGCCAAGCCCGTCGACTCCGAGGAGCTGGTCGCCAAGCTGCGGGACTGGCTGTTCCGGTAGCCCGGAGATGGCGCCGTCCCCGTCCCCGCCGGTGAGCCGGGTCAACATCCTGGTGGTCGATGATGTGCCCGCGAAGTTGATCGCGATGGAGGCCTTGCTCTCGGAGCTGGAGGAGAACGTGGTCTGCGTCGGGTCGGGGGCGGACGCGCTCCGGCAGCTCCTCGAGCGCGAGTTCGCGGTGATCCTCCTGGACGTGAACATGCCCGACATGGATGGGTTCGAGACGGCGGCGCTCATCCGCCAGCGACCGCGCCTGCGGCACGTCCCGATCATCTTCATGACCGCGGGGAGCGATGAGACTCACGTGCTGCGTGGATACTCGCTGGGCGCGGTCGACTACGTCATGACGCCGGTGGTGCCGGACGTCTTGCGAACGAAGGTCCGGGTCTTCGTCGAGCTGTTCCGGATGGCGGAGGAGCTGAAGCGGCAGGCGGAAGAGCGGGTCGCGCTTGCCCGGGAACAGGCCGGGCGGGCGGCCGCGGAACGGGCAACCCGACGAGCCGAATTCCTGGCCGACGCCGGGAAGCGGATGGCCCGGTCACTCGATCTCGAAACCACGGTGAAGACGATTCTGGAGCTCGCGGTGCCCGACCTCGGCGACTTCGCGGTGCTGCGGCTGCGCGAGCCGGGGAAGGAGACGGTGCACGCCAGTCACGGAGGCGGGGCCGGTCCGGCCGGGGCTCTGGCCAGAACGGTGGCGGACGCCATGGATGCCGCCAGCCGATCCCTCGGCCGGCACTTCGTGACGCACGGGACCGACGGGGACGAGTCGTTGCGGGGGATGGCGTGTCCACTCCTAGCGCGCGGCACTCTGCTGGGAGTCCTCGCGGTCGCGTCCGAGGATCCGAGCAAGGCCTATGATCCGGCTACGATCGTGTTGGTAGAAGAGACGTGTGGACGGGCCGCGATTGCCCTCGACAACTGCCTCCTGTACCGAGAGATCGAAGAGCGCGATCTACGCAAGGAGCAGTTCGTCGCGATGCTGGCGCATGAGCTCCGGAACCCGCTCGGCGCGATCAGCTCGGCGGTCGGGGTCCTGGACCTGGTGGGCGGCGATCCGGCGGACCGGGCGCGGGAGATCATCAAGCGTCAACTACAGAATCTGAGCCAGCTCGTCGAGGATCTGGTCGACACGACCAGGGTCACCACGGGCAAGATCAGCTTGACTCGCTCGAGCGTGAACCTGGCGGAGAACGCGGCGCGCTGTCTGAAGACCTTCGAGGTCGCGGGCAGCAGCGATGGATACGTGGTCAGCGTGGAGAGCGAAGACACGTGGATCCACGGCGACTCGGCCCGGGTGGACCAGATCCTGGCCAACCTGATCGGGAACGCCCTGAAGTACACGCCGGTCGGAGGAGGGATTGCGATTCGCGTCCGTCCCGACGGCGATCTCGGCGTGTTCGAGATCACGGATACGGGCGTCGGCATGTCACCGGAGGTGCTCGGCCACGCCTTCGAGCTCTTCTATCAGGACGAGAGCACCCCGGACCGGGCCAAGGGAGGTCTCGGGATCGGCCTGACCCTGGTCCGGCAGCTGGTGGAGCTTCACGGGGGAAGCGTGGACGCCGCGAGCGATGGGGAAGGTCGGGGCAGCCGCTTCACCCTCCGCTTCCCTCTGGCCGCTCCGGGGGCGCGCCCCGAAGCGGATGACCAGCTCGGGGGGACGGAAGTCGGCCACAGTCGGATCCTTCTGGTGGAGGACAACGACGACGCTCGGCAGATGCTCCAGCTGCTGCTCACGCTGAGCGGCCATCAGGTCTATGCCGCGCGAGACGGGGTGAGCGGCCTGGAGATGGCGGCCGCCACCAGTCCCGACATCGTGGTCCTCGATCTGGGCCTGCCCGGGATGGATGGCTACGAGGTCGCGCGTCGGTTGCGGGCCAGCCGGGGCAAGGAGGTGGGCCTGATTGCCCTGAGCGGATACGGCCAGCCGGAGGATCGTCGAAAGGTACTCGCGGCGGGATTCGACACGCACGTGGTGAAGCCGGTCGATCCGACGCATCTCGCGGTCGTCATCGCGTCGCTGCAGGGTCGCCGGCGGGAGGCGAGTGACACCCCTCGCGCCTGACCCGTCCCGCGCGCTACGCTAGCTCACGCGAGCATCAGCACGGTGCGGGAGACCTCGCCCGCCTTCATCGCGCGGAACGCCTCGTTGACGTCCTCGAGCTTCCCACGCCGGGTGATCATCTCGTCCAATCGCAGACGCCCCTGGCGATACAGCTCGATATAGCGCGGCATGTCCACCTTGAAGCGGTTGGAGCCCATGCTGCAGCCCTGGATCTTCTTCTCGCGGAGGAACATGGGGCCGTCCAGCTCGATCTTCTGCCCCACCGGGATCATGCCCACCACGGTGGCGGTGCCGCCGGGCCGGATGCAATCGAAGCACTGCTCGGCCGCGATCTTGAGCCCGATGCACTCGAAGGAGTAGTCGACCCCGCCGTTGGTCAGGTTCCGGATCTGCTTGACCGGGTCGTCGGCCTTGGCGTTCACCCCGTGCGTCGCCCCGAGCTCCTTGGCGGTGGTGAGCTTGGACTCGACCGTATCCACCGCGATGATCATGCGCGCCCCCGCGATGCGCGCCCCCTGCACCGCGGCCAGGCCGACGCCCCCCGCCCCGAAGACCGCGACGGTCGAGCCCGCCTCGATGCGCGCGGTGTTCAGCACCGCCCCCACCCCGGTGGTGACCCCGCAGCCGATCAGGGCCGCGCGGTCGAGCGGCATGCTGTCGTCGATCTTCACGAGCGCGTTCTCGTGGACCAGCATCTGCTCCGCGTAAGCGGAGAGGTTGGCGAACTGGTTGACCGGCTGGCCCTTCCACGAGAGCTTCGGCGGATCGGTCTTGGCCCGCACCGGCCGCGTCTGGCAGAGGTGGGTCTTGCCGGTGAGGCAGTAGTCGCAGTGCCCGCAGAAGACGGACAGGCAGGCGATGACGTGATCGCCGGGCTTGAACTCGCTCACCTGGAGCCCGACCGCCTCCACGATGCCGGCCGCCTCGTGGCCGAGGATCGCCGGCGTGGGGAACGGGTAGTAGCCGTCCACGAAGTGGAGATCGCTGTGGCAGACCCCGGAGGCCACCGTGCGCACCAGCACCTCGCGGCCGAGGGGCTTGTCGATGTCGACGTTCTCGATCGTGAGCGGCTGATGGGGCCCGTGGAACACGGCAGCTTTCATGATGGCCTCCTCTGGGGATTCGTCGCGGGTTGCCTCGCCCAGACAGGTAACGCCCGACCGCCCGACGTGTCAAGGGGCGCGTGGACTGCGCCCGGCGGACCTCCCCGAGGACACCCGAGCGTCGCGCTACCGACCCTCGCTCACCGCTGCTCCTGACGCGGCGATCCTTCACGACGGACCTCGGCCGAGTATCCTCCACCGCGAAAAGCCGCCATCCGCCCGGCACTCCCCTGAGGTCGTGCATCCCTCGGTCGCTGAACTCGAGCCCCGAGCCGGCCACCAGGTCCTTCACGGTGCTGGAAACCAGAACCTCTCCCGGTGCCGCGATGGCCATCACCCGGGCGGCGATGTGGACCGCGATCCCGCCAACGCGATGTCTCCCCTCGCGCAACTCGATCTCTCCGGCGTGCAACCCGGCACGGATGTCGATCCCGAGAGCGCGGATCGATTCCTGGATCGCCCCGGCCGCGCGGATAGCGCGGCCCGGCCGCTC
>JBBDXN010000128.1:42123-85332 GCA_040902305.1 Candidatus Rokuibacteriota bacterium
CCCCCCCCCCGGCCGATCGAACGTGGCCAGGGCTCCGTCTCCGGTGGACTCGATGAACCGCCCCTGGAACCGGGCGACTTGGTCTCGAGTGATATCGTCGTGAGCCTCGAGTATTGCCTTCCACCGACGGTCGCCCATCGAGGCGGCCCGGTCGGTCGAGCTCACGATATCGGTGAACAGCACGGTGGCGAGGATGCGATCGGGCACGGACCCGCCCGAGATTGCGAAGCTGGGCCGCCGCCTCACGGGGTCGCTCGGCCGCCCGCAAGTACCGCCCATACCGTTGCCGGAAGCCTTCGTCCTGGCTGCGGCTCGGGGCGGCAATCGACACGAATGCTTCCGTGCCCCAGAGCTCCTCGACCATGTGGAGAAGCCGCTCGGCCACCTCGGGGGCCAAGCCGTGGGGGTAGTCTTCGGCGCGCACGTACTTCGCCGCGGTGTGAGCGAGCACGAGGGCCGTCGTCCGCTCGGGATAGGTCGCGGCGAACAGCATGGCCATCGGTCCGCCGTCGAGCGAGGCCATGATGGCCGCGCGCTCGGAACCGACGGCATCGCAGACGACCCGCATGTCGTCGGCCCACTCCTCCCATGCGGGAAGATGGTCGAACGGCCCCGGGTCCGAGACACCGGTCCCGCGCCGGTCGAAGAGGATCAGACGAGTGAACGATGCCAGGCGGTGGAGGAAATACTCGTTCAGCGGCTCCTCCCACCAAAGATCAATGTGAGACGATATGCCGGTGAGGAAGACCAGGTCGATGGGGCCTTCCCCCAGGACCTGGTATCCGATCCGGTCATTCCCGAGCTTGGCGAACTTCGTCGTAGGTCGCACTGCTCAGATGTCGCAGCCTAAGCGATGGTGGTAGCGCAGGACCGCATCAGTTCTCCCGGCCCATACTGTTCCAGGTCGAATGGTACCCCCGTTGGCGGATTCGAGCCAAGGGGCCCTTGACAGCCCGGCGGCCGGTGAAGCAGCATCGGCCCGCGATGCTCGCGTACATCGGCAGCTACACCTCGAAGGACCGCAACGGACGGGGGGACGGCATCAACGTCTACCGCATCGACCAGCCCTCGGGCGCGTGGACCCATGTCCAGCGCCTGGGCGACCTGGTCAATCCCTCGTGGCTGACGCTCGATCGCGCGAGGCCGGTGCTCTACTCCGCGCACGGCGAAGGGCACGAGGCCATCGCCTACGCGATCGACCCCGCCACCGGCCGGCTCCGCATCCTCAACCGCCGGCCGACCCAGGGCCAGAACGGCGTGCGGCTCGGCATCGAGGCGACCGACCGCTACCTGGTCTGCGCCAACTACAGCTCGGGCACGGTCGCGGTGCTGCCGATCGAGCCGGACGGCGCGCTCGGACCGCTCCGCGACCTGGTCCCGCTCACCGGCAAGACGGGGCCGCACCCGACCGAGCAGACCAGCGCGCACCCTCACGACGTGGCCTTCGACCCGCGCGGGCGCTTCTGCCTCGTGCCGGACAAGGGCCTGGATGCGGTCTTCGTCTTCCGGGTGGACGGAGGTGGCAGGCTGGTTCCGGGCACGCCGCCGTCGATCGTCACCCGGCCGGGGGCGGGGCCACGGCACGCCGGCTTCCACCCGAGCGGACCGTTCGCCTACGTCCTCAACGAGCTCGACTCCACGCTGACCACGTACCGCTTCGACGCCGACACGGGGGCCCTCGACGCGCGCCAGACCATCACCACGCTGCCGCCCGGCTGGAGCGGCCGCAACACCACCTCCGAGATCGCGGTCGCCCCCTCGGGCCGCTTCGTCTACGCTTCGAACCGCGGCCACGACAGCGTCGTCGTGTTCTCCGTGGAGCCGGGCACCGGCGCGCTCAGGCCGGTGGGCTGGGCGTCGACTGAGGGCAAGACCCCGCGGTTCATCGGCCTCGACCCGGCGGGCGCGATGCTCTACGCGGCCAACCAGGACAGCGACACCATCGTGGCCTTCCGCGTCGACCGGCAGTCCGGCACGCTCACGCCCACCGGCCAGGTCGTCCGGGTGGGCAGCCCCAGCACCATCGTCTTCCGCTAGAAAGGGACCGCCATGGAAACCGTCCAGATGACCCGCGACGAGATCGCGGCGCGCACCGGACGCTTCGCGCAGCTCCAGCCGATGGAGTTCATGAAGAACGACACCACGGTGAGCCAGGCCGCCAAGGACATCATCCTGGCCCGCAAGCTGATGCCGGTGGTGCTGGAGCGCACCCAGTCCGCCTTCGGCAACGACGCGCCGATCTACAACGCGGCCGGCCTCACCATGTTCATCTCGATCATGCCGCCGGGCCAGGGGCCGTGCCTGCACGCGCACGTCAAGACCTTCGAGACGTTCACGGTGCTCGAGGGCACGCTCGAGTTCTCGCTCAACGATGACGGGGGCGAGAAGATCGTGCTGAACCAGTGGGACACCTTCTCGTGCCCGCCGGGGGTGAACCGGGGCTTCCGCAACGTGGGCACCACGGACGCGGTGCTGCTGACCGTCATCACCGGCGGCATCAACGACCGCAACGACATCGGGCTGCCGCCCGCCATCGCCCGGCAGATCGAGGCGGTGGACCCGCACGCGATCGAGGTGTTCAAGACCAAGATGGGCCTACGCTTCGACGCCGGCCCCGAGATCTAGATCGGGGTCAGGTCTTACATTACGACATTTCTGTCGAGGAGCCGAGCCGCCCTCCGGCGAGCGAAATGTCGTAATGTAAGACCTGACCCCAGTACCGTGGGGCTAGCCTCGCTTGCGGCGGGCGACCCCGGTGCGCACCGCCGCGTCGGCCACCGCGGAGGCCACCGCGGGCACCACGCGCGAGTCGAACATCGAGGGCGTGATGTACTCCTCGGACAGTTCGCTGTCCGCCACGATGTTGGCGAGCGCGTGGGCGGCGGCCAGCTTCATCTCGTCGTTGACCCGGCGCGCCCGCACGTCGAACAGCCCCTTGAAGAACCCGGGGAACCCGCACGAGTTGTTGATCTGGTTCGGGTAGTCGGAGCGGCCGGTGGCCATCACCCGCACGTACTTGCCCGCCTCCTCCGGCATGATCTCCGGGGTCGGGTTGGCCATCGCGAAAACGATCGCCTCGCGGCTCATGGCTCCCAGGTCGTCCACCTTCACGACGCCCGGGCCGCTCAGGCCGATGAAGACGTCGGCGCCGACCATGGCGTCGCGCACGGTGCCGCGGATGCCGTCGGCGTTGGTGTGCTCCGCGAACCAGGCCTTCATCGGGTTCATGTTCTCGGTGCGGCCCCGATAGAGCGCGCCGGCCCGATCGCAGGCGATGATGTTGCGCGCGCCCTCCAGCATCATCAGCTTCGCGGTGGCGATCGCGCTGGCTCCCGCGCCGGTGAAGACGATCTTCACGTCGTTCAACTTCTTGTTCACGACCTTGAGGGCGTTGAGGAGGGCGGCGAGCGTGACCACCGCGGTGCCGTGCTGGTCGTCGTGGAAGACCGGGATGTCCAGCTCCGCCTGCAGCCGCTCCTCGATCTCGAAGCAGCGCGGCGCCGAGATGTCCTCCAGGTTGATGCCGCCGAAGATCGGCGAGATCGCCTTCACGGTGCGCACGATCTCGTCCACGTCCTTGGTGGCGAGCGCGATCGGGAACGCGTCCACCCCCGCGAAGGCCTTGAAGATGAGGCACTTGCCTTCCATGACGGGCAGCGCCGCCGCGGGGCCGATGTCGCCCAGGCCCAGCACCGCCGAGCCGTCGGTCACCACCGCCACCGTGTGCTGCTTGATCGTGAGGTTGTAGACCTTCTCCGGGTCGTCGTGGATCGCCATGCAGACGCGCGCCACCCCCGGGGTGTACGCCATCGAGAGGTCGTCGCGGGTCTTCACCGCCACCCGGCCGTTGACCTCGATCTTGCCGCCGAGATGCATGAGGAAGGTCCGGTCGGACACGTTGACCACCGTGATGTCCGGCACCTGCCGCAGGCGATCGACGATGGCCTGGCCGTGGGCCTCGTCGGAGGCCTTGAAGGAGATGTCCCGGGTCATCTCCTTCTGACCCGCCTCCACCACATCCACCGCCCCGATATCGCCGCCGGCCTCGCCGATGGCGGAGGTGATCCGGCCGAGCATGCCCGGCTTGTTGGCGAGACGGACGCGAACGGTCAGGCTATTGCTGGCGACGGGCGTATTGCGGCTCATGGCGGCCTCCTTGCCGGTGGTCACGGGGGGCCAAGAATAGTCGAGTCGCGCCGGCGAAGCAAGCCGCCGGCTCGTCCGTCCGGGGGCGGGACGGTCAACCTTTGAGAAACGCCTGGACCGCGCGGGCGGTGGCCTCCGGCTGCTCCAGATGCGGCGCGTGGCCGGCGCCCGGCACTACCTCGAGCCGCGTGTCCTGGAGCCGGTCCGCGAACTCCCTGGCGTAGGCGCGCGGCACGAGCCGATCGGCCTCGCCCCAGACCAGCAGGGTCGGCGCGGCGATGCGATGGATACGCTTCTTCAACCCCTTGTCCGGGATGGGCCAGATGAACTTGCCGGTCGCGCCCATGGCCCAGGTCAGCCGGGTCCGCGCCTGCGCGGCGGCCTCCGGCTCGTCCGGCACCGAGAACATCGCCTTCGCGGCGGGGCCGGCGGGCTGGTGGAAGACGTGAGCCGGCATCTCCGCGGGCGACAGCAGCATCCAGTTGACCACCGGCGCGTCGTCACGCCAGAGCCCGATCGGATCGATGAGGGCCAGCCGCTTCACGCGGGCCGGCTGGAGCGCCGCCACCTCGCAGGCCATCATCGCGCCGAAGGAATGGCCCGCGAGCATGACCTCCCGCAGCTTCAGCTGCTCGAGCAACTCGTCGTAGCAGAGCACCAGGTCCCACAGGTGATCCACGTGCTGGATCGCGTCCGGCGCGCCCGGCGTCGTCCCCGGGTGCTCCGGCGCGTAGACCGTGCACTGCTGGGCGAGCGCGTCGAGGAACGGTCCCCACGTGAGTCCCCACGGCCCGTGGAAGAAGACCATCGCGGGGCCCGCGCCGGCGACGTGCACGCGGAGGGGCACGCGCCCGTTCCAGACCGTGAGTGTGCGGGGCCCTTCACCTCCGGCCCCCTGCCCTCTCCCCTGCGGAGAGAGGGTTTTGGGTTTGCTTCCGGGGGGTTTGGCTTGGGGGGTCATCGCGCGGCGGCGGCGGGCTGGCGGCTGCCGCGCAGGCTCTTGGGCCACCAGTGATTCTCCCAGCCCTTGTCGTCCCAGATCTCGCGCAGCGAGGGCAGCACCTCGCCCGCGAAGAGGTCGATGTTCTTGAGGGTCAGCTCGTGCGGCATCGAGCCGATCTGCACCAGCACCATCAGGTTGCCGACGTGGAGGCGCTTGATCACCTCCTCGATGAGGCGCTCCTTCACGGTGGCCGGGCTCCCCGCGATCACGTAGCCCTTCTCCACGAAGTCCTTGTAGCGGAGCGTCTTGGGATCTTCCGCGCGGCGGACCGGATTGCGGTTGGCGGCCAGAAGGCTGCGATAGTCCTGGTTGCCCGGCGGGGCGAACCACTGGGCGGGGACGTGCAGGCACTTGTGATAGAAGTACTCGACGTGCTTGGCGTAGTCGGCTTCGGCCTGCGCGTCCGTCTCCGAGACCGCGACGAGCTGCAGGAAGCCCGCGCGGTACGGATTGCGCTCGAGCCCCTTCTTGTCCACCACCTCCCAGTAGCCGTCCATCATGGTGGAGGCGGCGCGAGCGCCCGCATAGGAGAGGAAGCAGTAACAGACGTTGTGCTCGGTGGCGAAGTCGAAGGTGCTGATGCTGCCCGAGCCCGGCACCCACACCGGCGGGTGCGGCTCCTGCACCGGGCGCGGCCAGAGATTCACCTGGCCGAGCTGGAAGTACTTCCCGTTCCACGCGAAGATCTCCTTCGCCTGCCACGCCTTGAGCACGAGCTCGAAGGCTTCCCGATACCGCTCGCGGTGCTCCATCGGCGTGATGCCGTAGGCCAGATTGACGTCCATGGGGCTGCCGAGCGGTAGTCCGGCGACGAGGCGCCCGCCGCTGATGCAGTCGAGCATGCCGTATTCCTCGGCCACTCGGATCGGAGGTGAGGTGGTCGGCAGCGTCATGCCCATCTGGACGATGGCCACGTCGAGGCCGTTGGTCTGCTTGGCCAGCACGCTGCCCATCAGGTTCGGGCTCGGCATGAAGCCGTAGGCGTTCTGATGATGCTCGTTGGTGCACACGCCGTCGAACCCGGCCCGCGCGGCGTGCAGCAGCTCGTCGAGCGTCCAGTTGTAGTACTGGCCCACGCGACGGGCGTCGGCCAGCTCCCCCCAGGGCGGGGTCACCCAGACGCTCGGGTAGCGCCGCTCGAAGTCCGGGGGCAGCTCGCGGTGGGGCATCAGGTGGAACGCGCTGACTTTCATGGCCGGTCGATCTCCCTTCCAACCTCGGATGGGGGCAGCATAAGCGACCCGGCAGGCCGGCTCAAGTTTGCCGGGGAAGCCCGCCGGGTCGGCTAGACTCGATCCCAAACGTGCCAACCCAGGGTCCTCCGCCCACACTGCTCGAAGTGGTGTCCTCGCTGGTGACGGCGTGGCGGAATCTGGCCGCCTATCCCGCGGGCCACCCGGCGCGATCCTCGGCGCTCGCCACCGCTCACGCCCGGCTCCGGGCGGCCCTGGCCGCCACGAGTCCCCTCGTGCTCGGGATCGCGCACGACGGCCTCGTCAGCGCCGGCAAGAAGCTCGAGGCCGCCCACGTGCGGGCGTTCGCGCGCGCGCTGTACCGCCGGAACGGTGGCCTGCTGCGGATCGAGGAAGGCGTGGAGCCCGCCGAGCTGGAGCGCTTCCTGGCCCTCCTGGGCGACACCGGCCCCGCCCGCGACCGCGCGCTGATCGGCGACGACCTGCAGGCGGCCGGGATCACCCACATCGTGATCTCCGCCATCGACTACAGCAGCCTCGTGACGACGACGGACGTCGCCCCCGCCGCGCCCGAGGAGGGCTCGCTCTGGGACAGCCTGCTCCAGGCGCTGCTGGCCGATCATCCCCTCACGCCCGGGGGCGGCCCGTCGGTCTCCCGCGATCGGTACTCGGCGGAGACCATCGCCTCGCTGTTCCGCAGCGGTGCCGGCACCGGCGGGCCCGGCAGCGGGGGCCCCGGCGGCGCGGGCCCCGGCGGGGCCGGCCCCGGCGGCCCCGGCGGCGGCGGCTCGAGCGGGCGGGGCTGGGGTGGCGGCGGCGCCGGGAGGGGTCTGGGCCAGGGACCCGGTGGCGCGGCCGGCGCGGCGGGCGGGCCCGCGGGATTGGGTGGCCGGCTCGGCCAGGCCGGCGCGCAGACGCTCGCCAGCCTGGTGGGTGCCCGTCTGGCCAGCGCGGACAGCGACGAGCGGGAGAAGCTCGCCCCGCAGATCATCCAGCTCCTCCGCGCGCTGCCCGGCGAGGTGCGCGAGCCGGTGCTGGCGGCGGCATTGCGGACCCTCGCCACCGACGAGGCGTCGAGCGCGCACCTGGCCAGCCTGGCCGCCTCGCTCCCGGCCGCCGACGTGCTGCGGGGGCTGCGCCGGCTGGCCGAGGAGCGGGGCCAGCTCTCGGGCCACGCGCTCCGCATGGCGCAGGCCCTGGCCGAAGCGCACGAGGAGATGGGGCCGGCGCCGGCGCTGCCCGAGCCGCCCGCCGACTTCGCGGAGATGGCCGCGCTCTTCCGCGAGGAGGACGTGGACCGCTACAACCCGGAGGACCATCGGGCGCTGCTGGCGCAGAAGGCGACGGTGGATCTGGCCGCCATCGCGGTGGAGGTCGCCGCCGACCCGGACGCCTTCGGCCCCGACACCGAGAATGACGACGCGATCGAGCGGCGCCTGGTCACGACGCTGCTGGACATGAGCGCGATCTCGCCCGACATCGTCCAGCCGCTCGTGCTGGGCCGGCTGCGCGAGATGTTCCTCCGCGCGCTCCAGCTCAACCGCTTCGCCCAGGCCATCGGGATCATTCGCGCCACGCGCGAGCTGGCCGCGGATCCGAGCCAGGCGGAGCGGCGCGCGGTCCTCGACGAGTTCCTGATCTCGCTCGCCGACTCCCGGACCCTGGCCGCCCTGGTGGCCGCGAGCCGGCAGCCGGGCGGGCCGCCCTTCGTCCAGGTGCAGACGCTGGTCCTGGCCCTGGGCGCCGCCGCCGCCCACGGCCTCATCGAGGCGCTCGCCGCCGAGCCCGACCGGGCGCGACGTCTGCGGCTGATCGAGCTCGCCGCCTCCCTGGGCGCCGCCATCGTGCCGGAGACGCGACGCCTGCTCGCGGATCCACGGTGGTACGTGGTGCGGAACATGGTGCTGCTGCTCCGCCGGGTCCAGGATCGCTCGGCCATGCACGAGATCCGTCGCTGCGCGGACCATTCCGACCTGCGCGTGCGCCTCGAAGCCATCCGGGCGCTCTTCACCTTCGATTCCAAAGTGCCGCGCGACCTGCTCGCGCGGACCATCCACCACCCCGATCCGCGACTGGCCGAGGCGGCGGTGCTGCTCATCGGCCAGCACGGCATCACGCAGGCCATCGACCTGCTCGTGGAGATCCTGCTCCGCTGGGACGTCCTCGGCCGCCGGCGCTCCCTGCGGCTCAAGGCGCTGCGAGCGCTGGCCGATCTGGCGGACCCGACGGTGCTTCCACGCCTCGGCCGCTTCTTTCGCGAGCGGCCGTTCCCGCTCGTGGCGATCGAGGAGCGCCGGGCCGCCTACCGCTTCCTGCACTCCTACGACGCGGCGGCCCGCGCCGCCTGGGTGGCGCGCGGCCAGACATCCCGGGACGCGGTCATCCGGGACATCTGCCGCGGGCTCACGAAAGCGAGCGCGGCCGCGCAGGGCACGTCGGCATGACCGGGCCGGCGCTCCCGGGCGCGCTCTCCGCGGTCGACCGGCTGGTGGTCAGCCTCGTCGCCGGCATCAACATGCGCGCCCTCTACGGCTCCGAGCATCCCGCGCTCGCGAGCCACGTCGAGCGCATCCTGGAGGCGGTGAGCGCGGCGTGCCAGGAGCGGCAGAAGGACTCGCTCACATTCCTGGTGGTCGGGCAGGATCTGGTGGTCGAGAACCAGCCGCTGCGGACCGGCAGCCTCTACCACCAGCAGTTCATCCGCGCCCTCACCCGGCGCGGCGTGGAGCGGCTGACGATGGAGCGCGGCCTCGACGCCGAGGAGTGCGTGCGCTTCCTGACCCCGATGGCGCTGGGCGGCGTGCCGGTGTCCACCCGGTACATCGTGGTGGGCCGCATCGAGCTGCAGGCCGCGGTGATCGGCGAGGAAGGCCCCGGCCCGGGCACCGGCGCCGGCGGCGGCCCCGGCGCGGGCCCGGGCCAGGATTCCGCGATCGAGGCCTTGACCGCGCAGAGCGTGGACGGCGCTCGCGAGGCCTTCACCGAGTTTCGCACCGACCGCCAGGGCGGGCTCGTCCGCCTCGAGCAGGTCGTGTGGAGCCTCATGGACGCGCTCCAGCGGGCCACCCGGGAGATCCTGCCGCTGGCGCCGCTCAAGACGCACGACGACTACACCTTCGTGCACTCGGTCAACGTCTCGCTGCTCACCCTGGCCCAGGCGCGCTCGTTCGGCATCGAGGGGGCGCGCCTGCACGCGATCGGGCTCGCCGCGTTCCTGCACGACATCGGCAAGCTCAAGATCCCGCTCGACGTGCTCAACAAGCCGGGCAAGCTCGAAGGCGAGGAGTGGCGGATCATGATGAGCCACGCCCAGGAGGGCGCGACCCACCTCTGCGGCGTCGAGGGCAGCCATCCCCTCGCGATCCTGGTGGCCTACGAGCACCACATGCGCTACGACGGCCAGCCGAACTACCCGGTGCCGCGCGTCGGGCGCCGGCCCACGCTGGCGAGCCAGATGACCTCGATCTCCGACGTCTACGACGCCATCTGCACCACGCGGCCCTACGCGAAGGCGCGCTCGCGCGAGTTCGCGGTGAGCGTGCTCACCGGCCGCGTGGGATCCTTCCACAGCCCCGCGCTGGTGGCGAACTTCGTCCGCCTGGTCGGCAGCGCCGGGAGCCCGCCGACCCCTTCCCAGAACTGAGCTAGCCGGGACTAGGCGTGAACACGGGCGCTACCCTCACCCCGGAGGGGGTGAGGGGGCGGGCCGGACGCGGGACCCGCATTCGTGAATAGTCTGAGCTAGCGACCCTGGGCGCGGTGCGCTCGGCCCTGGGCCTGGTCCGTCGCGTCGAGATACCGCAGCGGGTCGGCGTCGAACTTCCGCTTGCACTCCGGGGAGCAGAAGTAGAACGTCTGACCCTCGTACTCGGACTGGGCCGCCGCCGAAGCCGGATTGACTTCCATCTTGCAGACCGGGTCGAGTCCCATGACTGGCCTCCTTGATCGTGACTGGGATCGTGCTCGGGATCGTGATTGGCTCAGTACGGTTCTCCGGCAAGAGACGTGCCACCCGTGAACGCTCGAAAAATTGCTAAGCTGGCGGCGGGCAGCGCAGAGCCGGACCGGCCCCGGGAAGCAACGACCCGGTAGGAGCGACCCCAGCGATGGCGGGCAAGCACTTCTCGATGATCCGCAACTTCCACCTGGCGGATCTGTTCACCATCGCCAACGGCTTCTGCGGCGTCGCCGCCGTGTTCCAGGCCATGGGGTTCCTCGGCACCGAGGCGCGCTGGCGCATGTACGGGGCCGCCCTCCTGGTCGTCCTCGCCGGCGGGTTCGACCTGCTCGACGGCCGCATCGCGCGCTGGCGGCACGACGCCTCCCCGATGGGCCGCGAGCTGGACTCCCTGGCCGACGTGATCTCGTTCGGCGTGGCCCCGGCCGCCATCGCCTTCGCGGCGGGCTTGCAGAGCGCGCTCGACCAGATCGTCCTGATGTACTTCGTGGGCTGTGGCCTCAGCCGGCTGGCCCGCTACAACATCACCGCCGAGGCGCTCTCGGCCGAGACCGGCAAGGTGCGCTACTTCGAGGGCACGCCGATCCCGACCAGCATCGTCCCGCTCGGACTGCTGATACTGGCCTTCCATCAGCGGACCCTGTACCCGATCGGGCTCGCCGGATTCGAGCTGCACCTGGTCAGCCTGCTGTTCCTCGTGTCCGGCACCTTGATGATCAGCAAGACCCTCCGGATCCCGAAGCCGTAGTCGCCCATGGCCATGAGGACGCGCATCGGCGTGCTGGTCCCGCCCGGCAATCCCACCGTGGAGCCCGAGCTGTACCGGATGGCGCCGCCCGGCGTCAGCCTGCACTTCGCCCGCCTGCAGGCGCCTCCGTCGGACGGCCCGGCCGGCGGCGCGGCGGGCATGGAGGAGCGGACGCGCGCCTATCGCGACGGCCTCGACGGCCCGGCCCAGGCGCTCGGCGAGGTGCGCCCCGCGCTCGTGGTGCTGGCCCACACCGCCTCGAGCTACGCGCTGGGCTGGGGCCACGAGCAGCCGCTGGTCGACCGCATCGCCTCGCTCTGCCGCGCGCCCGCGCTCCCGGCCGCGCACGCGATACGGGCCGCGCTCCGGCACCTGGGCGTGACCCGGCTCGCGCTCGGCACGCCGTATCCGGAATCGATCAGCCGCCAGGGCCAGGCCTACTGGGAAGCGGCGGGCTTTCAGATCGTCGGCTACCACCGCCTCGCGGGAGTGGTCGACATCTACGATGAGCCCGAGGCCCGCGCGGCCGAGCTCGCGCGTCAGGCCGATGCGGCCGACGCCCAGGCGGTGCTGATCAGCGGGACCGGGCTGCCGACCGTGGGGGCGATCGAGATGCTGGAGCGCGAGCTCGGCAAGCCGGTCATCAGCAGCAACCAGGCATGTCTGTGGCGGGCGCTGCGGCTGGCGGGCGTGGACGACGCGGTGGCGGGGTTCGGGCGGCTGCTGCGGGAGCGCTGATCAGAGACGCAGGCGCCGCAGCAATCCGATCACGCCCTGCTCGCCTCCGCGCTGGGCGGTCAGCGCTTGCACCCCGGCGGCGAGCGCCGGCCCGAGGTCGGGATCGCGCGAGTCCAGCGGGCCGTCGCGGAGCGCGTCGAGGCCTTCCGGCGTCAACGGCACGCCGTGGGCGCGCGCGTAGATGAGGATGGCGAGCCGGGCCGTCTCATTGTCCGGCGCGATGATCCGCCGCACGGTCTCGGCCACCGCCGCGGCCGCCGCATTGCCGTAGAGCCAGCGGAGCGTATTGGTCAGGGGGCTCGGCGGCCGGTCGAGCGCGCCGTCGAGGAGATCGGCCGCGAGCCCGCCGACGTGGCCGAACGCCGCGACCCCGTCGCTCACCAGGGCCTCACCCAGCTCGTCCAGGCGGCCCGGCGTTCTCGGAATGTCGCGGATCAGCGCCCGCGGCACCTCGTGGGTGAGCTGGACCACCGCGCTGGTGGTGCCGGCTGCGTCGCTGAAGAACTCGCCGCTGCGGAGCAGCGCGAGCAGCTTCGCGGCCTCCTCGGGCGTGACGGGCAGGCCGGGCCGGGCGATGCCCCCGCCCACCTGGAGCGCGCGGATCAGGACATCTTCGCTCGCCGCCTCTTCCGGCGGCTTGCGCGCCACGAACAACCGCTCGAGCGCGCCGCGCAGCCGCTCCCCGTCGGCCCCGCCCACCTGACCGGACACTTGATCCAGCAGGTCGGGCCCCGGGCGAGCGGCCGGCGCCTGCCCGGCGCCGAGCACCGCGAGCGCGGAGGGAAAGTCCAGGCCCCGGAGCAGGTCGCCGAGCCGTTCGCCCCGGATCCGGTCGACCGCGGCATTCCACAGACCGTCGAATCCCTTCATCGCGTCTCCCTCGTTGGCGGAGAGAGGATGCGGGGCGCCGGGCGAGGACGTCAAACGAATTGTGCCCTTACTGTGTCCCCTGCCCTAGACTACACTCCTCGATCGCGTCCACGCGGTCCGCGTAGAAAGCCAGATGCCCCGTGATGGGCGCCATGCCATCGTACGGCGCCTCGTAGCTCCACACCGCGTTCTCCACGGTCCCCCGCTCGCCCCGGATGCTCCAGTAGGCCGCATCACCCTTGTACGGGCAGTGGGTGACCAGCTCGGTGCGGATCAGGCGCGCCATGTCCACGTCGTCCCGGGGAATGTACTGTTGATCCGGCGTCCCCGGCGCCCGCATGACGAGCGCGCGGGTGGAGTCGGCGATGATCGCCCCGCCCAGGCGGACGACCACCCGGTTGGGATTGGGCGCGATCGTGATCTGCGGGTCGGCGGATCTGGCCATCAACCGAGCAGCCGCACCAGCTCGTCGGGCTGGCTGAGCATCGGATAGTGCCCGGTGTCCATCTCCGCGTAGCTCGCCTTCAGGCGCTCCGCGGTGCGGCGCTGGTGCGCCTCGGGCGGGTTCTTGGCGCGCCGGCAGCGGATCACCGCGGCGGACCACTTGCTTTCCCAGAAGGTGGTCGGCTCCATCGGCGCCTCGAGCGCCGCGATCGGATGGGGGGTATAGCGCGCCAGCGCCCAGGTGCGGACGTCGGGCGGGAGATCGGCGAACATGCGCTCCTCGGCGTCCGCGCGCCGGGGCACGATGGTCAGCGCGGTGGCCTCGGCGGCGGGGCGGCTCACGATGTCGCCGACCTTCTCGCCGGGCAGCAGCGCCAGGGCATCCACGAAGGCCAGGCGCGCGATGCGGTCCGCGGCGGCCTCCGCCGCCTTGCAGATCACCATGCCGCCCGAGCTGGTGCCGACGAGCACGACGTCGCGGAGGTCCTCGTAGTGGAGGAGCTGGGCGATCTCCCGGGCGTGGCTGCCGACGGTGATGCCGGACCGGACCTGATCCGCCCGCTCGGCGCAGCCGTCGAGGGTAGGCGCGTAGACTGCGTGGCCCGCCGCGCGCAGGCGCTCGGCCACCGGTTTCCAGATCCAGCCGCCCTGGTAGGCTCCGTGAACCAGCACGTAGGTCGCCATCGCGCTATCCCTTCCCGCCGACCTTCACGCCGGCGAGCTGCTCGAAGATCTTCACGACCGCGGAGCCGTCCTCCTTGTTGAATCCGGCGGCCCGGGCCATCTGGTAGACCTGCTGGGTCACGTTGGCCAGGAGCACCGGGACCCCGAGCTGCTTGGCGAACGCGGTCTCCAGCTCCTGATCCTTGAACGAGATGTCCACGGTGCCGCCCGGTGTGAAGTCCCGCTTGAGGATCCGGGGCACGCGCATCTCGAACGCGAAGCTGTTCCCGGTGCTCACCCGCACCACGTCGTAGATCGCCTGCGGGTCGAGCCCGGCCTTGACTCCGAGCACGAGCGCCTCGGCGACCGCCACCGTGTTCACCTGGATCAGCATGTTGTTGACCAGCTTCATGGCGAGCCCCTGCCCGAGCGCGCCCATGTGGAAGACGTTGGCCCCCATCGCCCCGAACAGGTCCCGACAGGCCGCCACGGTCTCCGCCTCGCCCCCCACGATGATGGACAGCTCCCCCGACGCGGCCCGCTCGGTGCCCCCGCTCACCGGGGCGTCCACCATCGCGATGCCGCGGGTCGCCAGTTGCTCGGCGAGCCGGCGCGCCGCGAACGGATCGATCGTGCTCATGCAGGCCACGATGTGTCCGGCCCGCGCGGTGTGGATGAGACCGCGCTCGCCCGTGATCACCGCCTCGGCCTGCGCGGTGGTCTCGACCATGCAGATCGTGCGATCGGCCTTGGCCGCCACGTCCGCGGCGGAGGCCGCCACGGTGGCGCCGCGGGAACGCCAGCGCTCGGCCTTCGCGGCATCGACGTCGTGCACCACCAGGGCGAAGCCGCGCTTGACGAGGTTCAGGGCCATCGGGTCGCCCATGGCTCCGAGACCGATGAAACCGACCGTGCCGGGCATCGTGGTCGCGCCTCCTTGCGTGGTTGGACGTGCGGGTGCGGCGTGCGGGCAGTCTAGCCTACGCGGGCGCCTTCGGCACGATGATCCACAGGATGACGTAGGCGAGGATTCCGGGGAAGGCGACCGAGACGCACGAGACCACGACGTACAGGATGCGGACCCAGGTCGGATCCCAGCCGAGCCACTCGGCGAGGCCGCCGCAGACGCCGGCGATCATCTTGTGCTTGCGCGAGCGCTGGAGCGGCATCGACCTAGCCCCCTCCGTCGCCGGCACGCTGCTCGCCGTTGCGTCCCGCCGGGATCGAGGTCACGAGGCCCGCCGTCCGGTCCGCGGGAGGCTGCGGGCGGGGCCGGTTCAGGAGGGCGGCGAGGCGCTTCAGGACCGTGCGCAGCTCGTCCCGCTCGGCGCGGATCGCGTCGCGGTCCGCCTCGAGCCGCGTCACCTCCGCGTGCAGCTCCGACACCACGCCCGGCTCGGACCCGAGGGCGATGACCGTGCCCGCCACCTCCAGGGGCTTGCCCGGCCGGACCCGCCGGACCGACAGCGCCACGCCCAGCACGCCGGCCAGGACGAGCCCCAGCGCCAGCCCGAAGAGCCAGACCATCGGATCGCGCAGCATGTCGGCTAGTGTACGGGTTCCCCCCGAATGGGCAAAGAAGATGCCACGACCGGGCGGGCTTGACCAGGCCACGGGCACGGGGCAGGATCGGGCTCGCCGGGGGCAGCACCCGGCGCACGGAGGACCGATGCGATTCGACGGCAAGGTGGCGCTCATCTCGGGCGCGGGTTCGGGGATCGGGCGGGCCACCGCCCTGGGATTCGGCGCGCGCGGCGCGCGGGTCGCGGTCGCGGACATCGACCGCGCCAGGGCGGGGGCGGTTTCGCTGGCCATTCCCGGGTTCGGGGGAGACCACGACCGCGATGATCCCGATGCGTCGGCTGGGCCGGCCGGAGGAGATGGCGGCCTGTGTGATGTTCCTCGCCTCCGACCTGGCGTCCTACGTGACCGGCGCGGCGCTGGTCGCCGACGGCGGACTCACCGCGCAGACCGGCATGCCCTCGCGGATCCCGTTGCCGTGAGGCCCGAGGCGGCGGCGTGATCATCGGCGTACCCCGCGAGATCAAGTCCGGCGAGCAGCGCGTGGCGCTGACGCCGCCGGGCGCCCGCGCCCTGGTCGAGGACGGGCATCGCGTCGTGGTCGAGCGGAGTGCCGGCCTCGGCAGCAGCATCCGCGACGAGGAGTACACGCGGGAGGGGGCGACGCTCGGCGCGGCCGACGAGGTCTGGAGCCAGGCCGAGCTGATCCTGAAGGTGAAGGAGCCGCTGCCGGAGGAGTACGGCCGGATGCGCGCGGGCCAGATCCTCTTCACGTATCTCCACCTGGCCCCCGTCCCCGAGCTGGCGCGGGCGCTCCAGGCCGCCGACGTCATCGCCATCGCCTACGAGACGGTGCAGCGTCCCGACGGCGGCCTGCCCCTGCTGGCGCCGATGAGCGAGGTGGCCGGGCGGCTCTCGGTGCAGGAAGGCGCGTTCTTCCTGACCAAGGCGCGCGGCGGGCGCGGCATCCTGCTCGCCGGGGTCCCCGGCGTGCCCCCCGGCAATATCGCGGTGCTGGGCGCGGGCACCGTGGGCATCAACGCGGCCCGGATCGCGCTGGGCCTGGGCGCCGACGTCTCGATCCTCGACATCAACCTGGATCGCCTGCGCGCGGTGGACGATCTCTTCCACGGCCGCGTCATCACGGTGGTGTCCAACAGCTTCAACATCAGCCAGGTCCTGCGGCGGGCCGATCTCCTGGTCGGCGCGGTGCTCGTCGCGGGCGCCCGCGCCCCGGTGCTGGTCACCAAGGAGATGGTGGCCTCCATGAAGGAGGGCTCGGTGATCGTGGACGTGGCGGTCGACCAGGGCGGCAGCGTGGCGACGATCCGCCCGACCACGCTGCAGGACCCGACGTACCTGGTCTCCGGCGTCGTCCACTACGGCGTCGCGAACATGCCGGCGCTGGTGCCACGGACGTCGACGTTCGCGCTCACCAACGCGACGCTGCCCTACGTGCTCGAGCTGGCCGGCCGGGGCCTCGCCGCCGCGGTCCACCACAATGGGCCGCTCGGCAAGGGCGTCAACATCTGGCGCGGTCGCATCGTGCATCCGGCGGTGGCCGAGGCGCTCGGCGAGCCCGCGGCACCGCTTCCAGAATTACTCGGTCGATAGACGCCCGTGATGGAGAGGAGCCGCCCATGCGAAGCCAGGACCTGACGATCGAGAAGCTCACCCCTCATATCGGCGCCGAGGTGCTCGGGGTCGACCTGTCCCGGCACCTCGACGAGCCCACGTTCAAGCAGGTCCACGACGCGCTCATCGAGAACCAGGTCATCTTCTTCCGCGACCAGCGCCTCACGCCCGACCAGCAGAAGGCCTTCGGGCGCCGGTTCGGCGAGCTGGCCCTTCACCCCGCCGCCCCCGGCCTGGTGGAGGGCCATCCCGAGATCCTGGTGATCCACGCCGACGAGACGTCCAAGCACGTGGCCGGGGAGAACTGGCACTCCGACGTCTCCTGCGACCCCGAGCCGCCCATGGGCAGCATCCTCTATATGCACGAGCTGCCCCCGGTCGGCGGCGACACCCTCTTCGCCAGCATGTACGCGGCCTACGAGGCCCTCTCGGAGCCGATGAAGCGGCTGCTCGAGGGCATGACCGCGATCCACCGCGGCGAGCACGTCTACCGCGGGCGCTACGGCGCGACGGACGAGGGCAAGACCTTCCCGGAGGCGGAGCATCCGCTGATCCGCACCCATCCCGTCTCCGGCCGCAAGGCGCTCTTCGTGAACCGCACCTTCACGACGCGCATCCCCCAGCTCGGCCGCCACGAGAGCGCCGCGGTGCTGCGCATGCTCTACGAGCACATCGAGACGCCGGAGCTCCAGTGCCGGTTTCGCTGGCGGGTCGACTCGGTGGCGTTCTGGGACAACCGCTGCGTCCAGCATCACGCGATGTGGGACTACTTCCCGCAGCGCCGGCACGGCCATCGCGTGACCGTGAAAGGGGACCGGCCCTTCTACAAGCCCTGAAGCGCCTCCGGGAGGCCCACCGCGGTCCGGATCTTGGCGAGCTGCCCCGCGTGGTCGCCCCAGTGCACCACGAAGAAGGTGCCGACCCACGCCGGGATCGCGACCTCGTCGGTGCCAAGGAGCTGCGCGAAGAGCGGGATGCGCGCCTTCCGCTCGAGATCCTCGTCGCCCAGGGTCTCCAGGTACTGGAACGTCTCCCGCCGATGCCGGTCGAGCGCGTTCTTGAACTGCTGGAGCTTCATCATCTGACGCTCGGGGGTGACCTGGGTCTGGCCGGGCTTGATCTCGATCACCGGGGGATCGGCGGTGGTGAAGCGGGCCAGAACCGGAACCGGCCTCCAGCCGGGCTCGCCGAGCAGGTGGCAGAGCACCTGGCGGGTCGTCCACTCGCCCGGCCCGTCCGAGCGCTCCATGTGGCCCTCCATCCCCTGGAGCTGGGCGCTCAGCTTCCTCCAGGCGGCGTCCGTCGTGATTCGCAGGTCTGCGACGATCTGGCTCGGCATGGCCTTGACCTCCGTCGAGCTAGGCGCGTCGAGCGTAGGCTCCGGGGCCGGAGGCGTCAAGGGCGTCGGCGTTCGGCCTCAGGCCGAGTGGCCGGCGGTCGAGAGCCGCCGGTCGAGGTCATAGGCGGCACTGATGAGCGCCAGGTGGGTAAACGCCTGCGGGAAGTTTCCGAGGTGCTCGCCCCGGCGGCCGAGCTCCTCGCTGTAGAGCCCGAGGTGGTTCGCGTAACCCAGCATCTTCTCGAAGACGAAGCGCGCCTGCTGGAGATCGCCGAGCCGCGACAGGCACTCGACGTACCAGAACGAGCACATGTTGAAGGTGCCCTCGTCGCCCACGAGCCCGTCGGAGAAGTGATCCCCGATGCGGTAGCGGGAGACGAGGGAGTCGCTCACCAGGTCGCGCTCGATCGCGCGGAGGGTGGACACCCAGCGCGGGTCGGCGGGAGCGATGAACTTGACCAGCGGCAGGAGGAGGGAGGACGCGTCGAGCCCGGTCGACCCCTTGGCCTGCACGAATACCTTCCGGCCCGCGTCCCAGAAGTGCGTGAAGATGTCCTGGTAGATCGCGTCCCGCTCCTCGTGCCAGCGTGCGAGGGGAGCCGGGAAGGAGCGCCGGCGGGCGAGGCGGATGGCCCGGTCGATGGCGGCCCAGCAGAGCACGCGAGAGTAGAGAAACTCCTGGCGTCCGCCCCGCACCTCCCAGATGCTCTCGTCCGGCTCCCGCCAGTGCCGGCCGACCCAGTCGATGAAGCGGACGACGTTGGTCCAGAGGTCGTGGGAGATCGGCGCGCCGTACTTGTCGTAGAGGTAGATCGAGTCCATCAGCTCGCCGTAGATGTCGAGCTGGAGGTGGGTGTGGGCCAGGTTGCCGATGCGGACCGGCCGGGAGCCCTTGTAGCCCTCCAGGTGAGGGAGGCTCTCCTCGGTCAAGATCTTGCGGCCGTCGATGCCGTACATGATCTGCAGCGCGCCGTCGGGATCGAGCCCCTCGCACCGGTCCTCCACCCAGCGCATGAAGTCCCCGGCCTCGCCGGTGAACCCGAGCCGGATGAGGCCATAGAGCGTGAACGACGCGTCCCGGATCCAGGTGTGGCGGTAGTCCCAGTTCCGCCCGCCTCCCACCCACTCCGGGAGGCCGAAGGTGGGGGCGGCGACGATCGACCCGAAGGGCCGCGAGGTGAGGAGCTTCAGCGTCAGGGCGGAGCGGTTCACCATCTCCCGCCACCGGCCCCGGTAGGTCGAGCGGCCCACCCAGCCGCGCCAGAAGTTGACCGTGTCCTTGAACGCCCGGGCGACGTAGTCGGGGGCGCCGGACGGCGACTCCCCGCCCGGCTCCACCAGCTCGAAGACGAAGGACGCCGACTCGTCGGCGCGAAGGGTGAACTCCGCCACCGCCGCCCCGTCCACGATGCGCACCGGGATCGAGGAGCGGAGGAGGAACGCGAGCGCGGGGCCACTCCCGGCGATGAAGCGGACCCCGTCGGCGGTCTGCTCCGCGGTGTGGGTCGCCCGCGCGTAGTCGAAGCGCGGCTGGCACACCATCCGGAAGCGGACCTCGCCGCGGACCGTCTTCGCGCGTCGGACGACGTCGTGTGACTGCCAATCGTCGCCGACCGGCATGAAGTCCGATACCTCGGCCACGCCATCGTCGGAGAGAAAGCGCGTCAGTAGAACGCACGTGTCGGGCAGGTAGAGCTGTTTCTGCCGCGCGCCCTCGAGGAGGGGGGCGAGCTGGAAGCGCCCGCCCCGCTCATCGTCCAGCAGGGCGGCGAAGACCGACGGCGAGTCGAAGCGGGGGGCGCACATGAAGTCGATCGACCCGTCCACCCCGACGAGCGCCACCGTGTGGAGGTCGCCGATGACCCCGTAGTTCTCGATCGGTTGATAGCTCATGCCGGGCCTGCCGCGCCGGGCTCCGCGACCCGCCGGATCGGCACGTCGTGCAGGAAGGCGCTCACGGTGGGGCTCGCGTAGGCGCCGAAGGCGTCCACCAACGATCCCCGGGTCCCGTCCGTGCTCTCGATCGCGTACACGATCGCCATGTCGTCGGGGTCCGAGACGCCTTCGAACCGCTGGAACTCTCGGATGATCAGCTCCTCGGCCCCGAAGGTCTTCCCGCTGTCGAACGCTCGAAGCCGGTCGCCCACCACGCCGAAGTGCGCGGTGAAGCCCCGGCTGGCTAGTCGCTCGATGGCGCTCGAGAGGGTCCTCATCAGGGGCCCTTGCCGCGCCGGCGGCCCCGGCGCGCAGGCGTCGCGCGCGCCCCGGCGGGGCTCCGTAGCCGGCGGAGCGCCGACCCCTTGTGCATGGCCAGGTGGTCGGTCCGGTCGCTCTCGATCAGGTACTGCGGCTCCTCCCTCGAGGCGTGAACGGTGTAGCCCTTGAACTCGATGGGCGCGCTGATCTTCCTTCGGATGATCCCGCTCACACGCCCTGCCTCGGAGTTCCAGCTCACGTGGTCACCGATCTTGAACGCGCCCGGCATGGCCATCCCTCCCTATCCTAGCCCGAACTATTCACGAACGAACAACGCGTGAGGCGGCCGGGTCCTGTCGGGCTAGGAGGTCCCGGCAAGGGTGAGCAAGCAGGCGCTCTCCTCCAGGGCCTCCACCTCGTGCGCGACGGCCGACTCCAGCACGATGACCTCTCCGGGTCCGAGCCCTTCCGCACGGGCGCCGGCCCGAAAGGTCACCGAGCCACTCAGGACGTGGAAGGTCAGGGGCCCGGCGGCCTGATGCTCGGAGATCCTGGTTCCTCTGCCGAGCAGCATCAGGACCACGCGAAGCGTGGGCTCCTTGACCAAGGTGATCGCATTGCGGCCACTCGCGTGCCACGTGGGCTCCCGCCGGAGCCGCTCCAGTTGCTCGCCGAGCCGCAGGTGAAGGAGGAGAGCCTCGATCGGCCGGTCCGGTCTCGCCTTCCACTCGTCACCCATGAACGTCTCCAATCTCGTGCTCCATGGCCAGCTCGGCCTCGAGGCTCTCCCGGTCGCGAAAGATGCTCGCCACCGCCAGGACCCGGCCCCCGGCCCGATAGCGCACGCTCCCGTCGTGCTGCTCGAGGCTGCCGTCGATCTCGATCGTCTCCCAGCGCTCGGCGTGGCCCACGTAGTTGATGGCGATGTCGTAGTGCTGGCTCCAGAAGAATGGCACGTCGGTGAAGGGCGCGCGCTCGCCGGCGATGGTGCGGGCGACGGCCTGGCCCTGCCGCTGGGCCAGCACCCAGTGCTCGATACGCACGAGGCCGCCGCCGCGCGGGTTCGGCCAGCGCGCGGCGTCGCCGACCGCGAAGACCCCCTTGGTGGCCGTCTCCAGGTAGGCGTCCACGACGATCCCCTTCTCGACCCGCAGGCCCGCCTGCTCGGCGAGCGCGGTCGCGGGCCTGACGCCGATGCCCGCGACGATGAAGTCCGCGTCGAGTCGCTCGCCTCCCTCGAGCTCCACCCCGCCGCGCGTGAGGCCGCTCGCCTTCCGGCCGAGGTGGAAGACGACCCCGTGCTGCTCGTGGAGGCCGCGGATGAAGTCGCCGAGCTCCGGACCCAGCACGCGCTCGAGCGGGCGCCGATCGGGCGCGACCACGTGCACCTCGATCTTGCGGGCGCGGAGCGACGCGGCGACTTCGAGCCCGATGAAGCTCGCGCCCAGGACGACCGCGCGGCGAGCCCCCTCCGCCGACTTGATGATCGCGCGACTGTCGGCCAGGGCGCGCAGGTAGTGAACGGGCGGGCCGGGCTCGCCGGGCAGCGCGAGCCGGACCGGATCGGCGCCGGGGGCGAGCACGATCGCGCCGAACTCCCGTGTCGCTCCGTCATCGAAGGTGAGGCGCTTCCGGTCGAGATCGAGCGCGGTCACCTGCCGGCCACGCACGACCTCCACCTGTCGCTCCTCGTAGTAGGCGCTCGGGTGCAGCGGAAGCTGCTCCTCCCGGACGGTTCCGGCCAGGTAGTCCTTGGACAGGTTCGGCCGGTCATAGGGCGCCTCCTGGTCGCGATCGATGAGCGTGATGCCTCCCTCGAACCCGAGGTGGCGCAACTCGTCCGCCGCGCTGTTCCCCGCGGCCCCGGCGCCCACGATCGCGACCGACCGCGGCACCGCCGTCCCCGGCCGCGCCCCGCGCCGCACGCTGCCCGGCTTCGTCCGTTTCCCGGTGACGAACACCTGGCCGGCGCGCTGGTCGATCTCGTAGCCGGCGACCGGGCTCAAGGCCGGCGCGGCCAGCGCCTCGCCCGTCCGGAGGCTGAAGCAGGCATGGTGCCAGGGGCATCGGACGGTGTCGTCCACGACCAGCCCGTCCGCGAGGGGGCCCCCGTAGTGGCTGCAGGTCGCGCCGATCGCGAAGACCTCCGCGCCCCGCCGCACCAGGATGACCGGCTCATCCTGGACGTGACCCAGCAATGGAACACCCTCGGCGAGCGAATTCGCCGGGATGCCGCCGGTGAGATCCGGTCCGTTCTGAGTCTGAGGTTGATCGCTCATGCACATTCTCCGTGGTTAGATCTTGGCGCCGGACTTGTTCCAATCGTCCAGGAACTTCTTCAGCCCGATATCCGTCAATGGGTGCTTGATCAGCATCTCCAGCACCGGGAACGGCATCGTCGCCACGTGCGCCCCCGCCTTCGCGGCGTCCAGCACGTGGAGCGGACTTCGGATCGAGGCCGCCAGCACCTGCGTCTTGAACCCGTAGTTCCGGTAGATCTCGCAGATGTCCCGGACCAGGTCCATGCCGACCGCCCCGATATCGTCCAGCCGCCCGAGGAATGGGCTGATGTAGACCGCCCCCGCCTTGGCCGAGAGCAGCGCCTGAGGCGCCGAGAAGCAGAGGGTCTGATTGACCCGGATCCCCTCCCCGGTGAGGTGCTTGACCGCCTTGAGCCCGTCCCGGGTCAGCGGGCACTTGACCACCACGTTCGGCGCGACCTGCGCGAGCTCCTTGCCTTCCTTGATCATGCCCTCGAAATCGGACGCCACCACCTCGAGGCTCACGTCGCCCGGCACGATGGAGCAGATCTCCTCGAGCAACGGGCGGAACGGCCGCTTCTCCTTCGCGATCAGCGACGGGTTGGTCGTGCAGCCGTCCACCAGGCCCATGGCCACGCCTTCCCGCAGCTCGGTCACATTGGCGGTATCGAGAAAGATCTTCATGGCATCCCCTTAGCTGAACTGCTTCGGGAACTGCTTCGCGATGGCTCCGGCGAGCGCATCCGCGATCACGTACATGTGCCGCTTCATCGCTTCCCAGGTCTGCGCCTCCTCCGCGTATTGCTTGCTCTGCACGTGCTGGATCTGCTGGACGTGATGGCCGCCGTGGGCGAGCAGCAAGCCGTTCAGCGTGTCGAACGGCAGATTCGGGTTGGCCCCGCTCAGAAACCGGGAGATCTCGGACGCGTTGCCGCTCAGGCTCGTGAACGCCGCGTCCTGCCTGTCCTTGCTGCCCGCAACGGTCGCTTCGAGGTACTGCTTGACCGCGCCGTAGTGCCCGGCGAGCAGCCCGAACAGCTTCTCGGAAGCGTCCTTACCGTAGTACGGCTCGATCGCGGCGGCAATCTGCTTGGCATTGGCGACGACTTCCTGCTCCGCCGCCGCGGCGGCGGGCTGGTTCCCCGCGAAGGTGGAGACGACCACGTTGCGGACCCAGAAGACGTGGCCCACCCAGAGGTCTCTGAGCGCCGCCCCGGTTTCGTTGACCTTTGCCGGCGCGGGCGCCTGAGCAATCAGGTGGGCCGCACGCTGTGCGCAGGCGGGCGCAGCCAGCGCGAAGAAGACGGCCAGGGCGGAGGTAGCTGCGAGGGATCGCTTCCGCTTGTTCATCGTGTTCTCCTTTTTCGTTCTTCCCGCTTCCACTTCTACTCGCAGGCCCTCGCTTCGACTATTAGAAACGCTTCACCGCATGCTTAGCTTTACTGTAAGATCGGCGCGCGATGGAGTGGCTCAACTACCACCACCTGCTCTACTACTGGATGGTCGTGCGAACCGGCAGCGTGGCGGCCGCCAGCACCGAGCTGAAGCTGGCCTCGCCGACCATCAGCGTCCAGATCCGGCGGCTCGAGGAGCAGCTCGGCGAGAAGCTGCTCCGACGCTCGGGGCGTCACGTCGTCCCCACCGAGATGGGCCAGGTCGTCTATCGCTACGCGGAGGAGATCTTCGCCCTCGGGCGTGAGCTCGTCGACACCGCCCGCGGCCGGCCGACGGGTCGCCCGATGCACGTGGTGATCGGCGTACACGATGTCATCCCGAAGTCCATCGCGCGGTGGCTCATCGAGCCCGCGCTGAAGCTCCCGGACCCGGTCCGGATCACCTGTCGCGAGGGCAGCTCGGAACAGCTCCTCGCGGAGCTGTCCGTGCAGCGTGTCGACGTCGTGCTGGCCGACGCGCCGATCGGCCCCGCGGTGAAGGTGCGCGCTTACAATCACTTGCTCGGCGAGACGGGGCTTTCGTTCCTCGGCGTCCCGCGGCTGGTGCGAAAGTACCGGCCGGGGTTCCCGAAATCGCTGCACGACGCGCCGATGCTGCTGCCCACGCCGGGCACCGAGGTGCGGCGCACCCTGGATCAGTGGTTCGACGCCCTCGACATCCGACCGCGCGTCGTCGGTGAGTTCGACGACTCGGAGCTGCGCTGGGAGTTCGGCGCGACCGGCATCGGAGTGTTCTCGGCTCCGCTCGTTCTCGAGACGCATCTCGGGCGGCTCTACAATGTGCAGCGGATCGGCTGGGCGCCGAACGTGCTCTCGACCTTCTACGCGATCTCGGTCGAGAGGAAGCTCAAACATCCGGCCGCGGTCGCGATCTGCGAGGCGGCACGGCATACGCTGTTCGCCAAGAGCGCGCCGGCCCCGTCTCGGCGCGCGCGCGCGCGACCGGCGCGGGACTGATCCGGAGCCGCTCGGCGGGGGCCGCCGCTCATCGCGGCGGGCGCTCCTGGCCGGGCTCCGGGTCTCGCCAGCCTCCGTGGCGCACGATGATGCGATCGGCCTCGGCCGGACCCCAGGTGCCGGGCTCGTAGGGGTAGACCGGCGCGGGGTCGCCGAGAATGGGATCGACGATGGCCCAGGCGGCCTCGACGCTGTCCTGTCGGGCGAACAGGGTGGCATCGCCCGTCATCGCGTCGCCGATCAGGCGCTCGTAGGGCTGCATCTCCTCGGGGTCCTGATGGCGGACGGAGAGCTCGATGTCCTCGCCGACCATCGCCTCGCCGGGCGTCTTGCCCCGCGCTCCGATCGCGATCACGACCTCCGGCCCAAGCCGGAACCGGATGTGGTTGGGCGACGGTGCCTCGTGAAAGAGGACCTGCGGCGGACGCCGCAGCGTGACCACCACCTCGGTCGCGGTGACCGGCAAGCGCTTGCCCACCCGGATGTAAAACGGCACCCCCTCCCAGCGCCACGAGTCGATCCGGAGCTGGACCGCCGCGAAGGTCTCGATCCGCGAGTCCGGGGCGACGCCCTCCTCGGTCTGGTAGCCCCGGAACTGGCCGCGGACCAGGCTCTCGGGCGTGAGCGGGCGGGTGCCGAGGAAGACCTTTTCCTTCTCGCTCCGTAGCGCCTCGCCGGCGCACCCGACCGGCGGCTCCATGGCAAGCATCCCCACGACCTGCAGCATGTGGTTTTGCAGAACGTCGCGAATCGCCCCGACCTCATCGTAGAATTGGCCCCGCCCCTCGACCCCGAAGGCCTCCGCCATCGTGATCTGCACGCTGTCGACGTAGTTGCGGTTCCAGATCGGCTCGAGGAAGGAATTGGCGAAGCGGAAGTACAGGAGATTCTGCACCGCCTCCTTGCCGAGATAGTGGTCGATCCGGAACACGGATGACTCGTCGAATGCCCGGTGGATGGTGCGGTTCAGCGATCGCGCCGACGTGAGGTCGCGCCCGAACGGCTTCTCGACGACCACCCGCGCCCCGCGCGCCGAGCCGGAGTGGCCGAGCCCCTCGATCACGGTCGGAAACATGCTCGGGGGAATCGCGAGATAGTGGAGCGGCCGCACCGCCGGCCCCAGCGCCGCGTGCAGCGCGGCCCACGTGGCCTGGTCGCGATAGTCGCCGTCCACGTAGCGGAGCAGGCTCGACAGCCTCGCGAACGCGGAGGGATCGGCCCCACCCCCGAACGCCTCCAGGCTGTCCCGGGCCCGGGCGCGCAGGTCCTCGAGACGGAAGCCCGACTTGGCGACGCCGATGACGGGCACGCCGAGATCGCCCCGCTTCACCATCGCCTGGAGCGCCGGGAAGATCTTCTTGTACGCAAGGTCGCCGGTGGCGCCGAACAGGACGAGAGCGTCGGAGTGCTCGACCGGCTTGTCATTCATCGGTCAGGCGTCCAGGACCAGCACGTCTGCGCACTCGCCCTCCAGGATGCTCGCCTGGACCGCCGCCCCCATCGCCACCACCTCGTCCGGATCGAGGCCACCGCGTGCCGGCCGACCGAACAGACCCTCCACGCGGCGATAGTCGACGTACGCCATGAGACTGTTCGTCGTACCGAGATCGATCCCGATGATCGGGGGCATGGTCATCCTCCTTCCGTCTCCTGGATGGGGTACCAGCGAAGCCACAGCTGCTCCTCGAGAGAGGACGGCTTGACGGTGTCAAGCTCGACCGCGGCCTCGGGGCCCCACCAGGTGCGCTTCGTCTCCTCCTCGACCGGACTGCCGTAGCAGGCGGTCAGGAGGTCACTCATCCGCGCGATCCGCTCTGCCTCCGCATCGGCAGCCCGGAACAGGACCTGACACAGCTCACCGGTGGCGTGCGAGAACTGGGGGACCACCTCGAACGGGTAGCCCTCGATCGTCACCGGTCCCTTGATCGGAGCGTACGAGTTCGCGAACCTCGCGATCGGCGTGATCGGACTCACGCGACCCGCGAGGGCCTCCCGCACCTCCTCCTCGGTCATCCCCCACTCGATCGCCGGCCATCCAGCGATGTCACGGACGTCTTCAGCCAAACTGATCACGGTAGACCTCCTCGCTCGCCATATCTCTCTTGTACGCGCCGGCCGACACTTAGGCCATTAGAAAGTCTGCTCATGTACGATAGATTTTCACGAAGCATCGATCCAGTGGACCGACGATCGAATGGCAGGTAGAAAGAATGGGTGATGGAGACGATCTCACCGGGCTGGCTGTTTCGCCGGATCGTGGAGGAGATGCCGGAAGCGGTGATCTTCGCCGATCGGCAGGGAGCGATCCGCCTGTGGAACCGGGGGGCGGAGACCATGTTCGGGTACTCGGCCCCCGAAGCCCTGGGGCAGAGCCTGGACCTGATCATCCCGGAGCGCTTCCGCGCCCGACACTGGGACGGCTACCGCCAGGTCATGGCCACCGGGGTGACCAGCTACGGACAGCGCTTGCTGGCGGTGCCCGCGATGCGGAAGGACGGTCAGCGCATCTCCATCGAGTTCTCGATCGCGCTCCTGAAGGACGAGCGCGGAGAGGTGGCCGGCGCCGTCGCGGTCGTCCGTGACGTGACGGCCCGCTGGCAGGCCGAGCACGGCCGAGCCGCGGCTACCTAGTCGCGGCCGGCGCGGGCCGGTGCTCCTTGCTCAGGGCGACGAGGATGATGCTGAGCCCCACCGAACCCAGGCACAACCAGAACACCGCCTGATAACCGGCGGCGGGCGTGTGGCCGTCCACCTTGGGAAACCCCGCCAGAATCAATCCGCTGACCTGCTGATAGACGGCGCCCCCGAGCCAGAAGAAGAGGTTGAGGATCCCCATGGCGGTGGCGACAACCTGGGGTGGGACCGAGTCCTTGAGCTGCGCATACGAGGGAATCCAGGTCGAGGCGAAGAAGCCGCCCCAGAACATCGCCACCCACAGCACGCCGTCCGGCAGTCCCACCGGGCGGATGGCGAGAAGCGCCCAGAGGAGGGCGTACACGACGGCGCCCGCGAGCACCACGCGCCTGCGAGAGCCCACGATCCTGTCGGCCACGTAGCCCCACAGCGTGCACCCGACGATGAGCCCCAGGGCCCAGAGGGTCAGCGCGTTGGCCGCTTGCTGCTGCGTCTGCCCATAGGCATCCATGAGATAAGGCACGGCCCACAGCCCTTGCATCATCGTCATCGTGCCGAAGAGCAGGAAGGCATAGCTCCCGAGCAGCCAGGTATTTCGCTCGCGAAGGACCACGAGAACGCCCTGGCGCAGCGACATCGACTGGCTGGCTCCCGGAGGCTCAGGCAGATCATCGATCTCGGCGAGCGAGGGGAGCCCCCGCTCCGAGGGGCTGTCGCGGACGAAGACGTATATGAGGAGCGCCGTCGCCAGCATGACCACTCCAACCCCGCCCAGGCTGAGCCGCCAACCCGCCAGCGTGATCAGCGCCATGAGTGGCGCGGCCGCGCTCAGCCCACCCAGGTTGGCGACCGACGTCCAGGCCCCGGTCAGGGTTCCGAACTCCCGGCTGCGGAACCACTGCGCCATGATCTTGGCGGCGCCGACGTAGAGGATCGAGGCTCCGAGGCCGGTCAGGGCTCGTCCGATGAGCGCCACGAGAAAGCTTGGAGCAAAGGCGAACAGCACCTGCCCAGCCCCGGCGACAACCAGGAAGGCGGTGACCGTTCGGCGTGAGCCGAAGCGGTCGGTCAGGACACCCGCCACGGGCTGCATCAGGGCAAAGGGCCATAGGTACAGTGAGGTGAGGAGCCCGAGCTCGGCCGCGTTCAGGACAAACGCCGCCCGCAAATCGGGGATGGCCACGGCCGGGGCCAGGCGGGTGAAGAAGGCCAGCAGCCCGCTGACGAAGAGCAGCCCGAGGCACACCCAGCGATACGTCAGCGTCCGTCGTATCAGAGCGGGCGTGAGGAGCCGCGGATCGGCCGGCGTCATGAGCTCCGCGGCCGCACGAGCACCACGACCGACCGTGGCCCGACGGTGTAACGCGCCGCGGTCAGGGTCACCCCCCGATCCGGCTCACGGATGTCGTCCGGGGTCTCTCGGGTGGTGTCCACCACGCGCTGCCATTCGCTCGGGCGCCCCTCCTGCACGACGAACTCGAGGGGCTCCCAGTGCGCGTTGACCATGGATGTCGTCCCGCCAGAAGCGGCTCCGGCAGAGCGAGGGGTGGGCCTTGCGGAAGCCGATCATCTGCCGGGCGAAGCGGAAGACGGCCCGGTGCGCATCGAGCCGACTCCAGTCCAGCCAGCTCGTCTCGTTGTCCTGGCTTCCTCTTCGGCGATCCACGTCACCCCGAGGGGGTTTGGCAGCCCTTCGAGGCTCGCCCAGGAAGGGGTGGAAGGCTGGCCGCTCATGTCTTCTTCGAATACGCCGGCGCTGCCGGCGCGGCCTCGACTGGGAAGCCCGCCTCTCGCCACGCGTCAAGGCCCCCGGCGAGCGGTCGGATGCGCTGGACGCCGCGGCGCCGCAGAAGCAGCGCCGCCCGGGCGCTGCTGGCTTCGTTGGGTCACGTGCAGTAGAGGATCACGTCTCGGTCGCTTGGGATCTCCTGCGAGTGCCGCTCGAGCTCCTCCGGGCTCATGTGCACGGCTCCCGGAATCACCACCGGGTCGGCCCCGAAATCGAGCGAGTGACGGAGATCCACGATCATCAGCGCCTGGCCGGTGTCGATCTTCAGCTTGAGCTCGGCCGGGGTGATTCGCGTGATCCGCAAGGCCCGGATGAAGCGCTGGCGTCTGAAGTACTTGCCCGCAATGTAGAGGGCGAGGCCTCCGAACACCAGGCCGAAGAGCCAGGACCCCAGATATCGCCCGTGGGCCGCGACGCGTTCGACCTGGTCGCTAAAGAGATAGCCCAGCCCCGTGTACGTCCCGATCCACAGCAGCGCGCCCAGGGTATCGACGAGCAGAAACTTGGACCGCCGCATCCCAAGGACGCCGGCGAGCGGCTGCGCCACCGTGTTCAGCCCAGGCACGAACTTGGCGATCAGGAGCGACCATCCGCCGTACCGGGCGAACATGTCCTGGCTCCGCCGCACACATGAGTCCGGCTCGAGCGAGATTCGGCACAGCAGGCGCGTCACCTGACTCCCACGGGTTCGGCCGATCTCGTACCAGACGACGTCGCTGAGCAGCGACGCCGCTACGCCCACCGCGATGGCGGACGGGAGCCGGAGCAATCCCGCGCCGGCCAGCACCCCCGCCGCGAGGAGGATCGGCTCGCTCGGGACCGGCAGTGCGAGCTGCTCGGCGGCCACCCAGGCGAACAGTACGACATACCCGTGCTGGATCAGGTACGCGGTGGCGCCACCCACGGCCTAGCCCTTCGGGCCGTATCGGTTGAGGATCAGACGGTCGATGGCGCGGCCGAGATCCGGGATCTCGCCGCGGCGCCACCGCGCCACGCTCTTCTCCAGCTGACGCGCCAGCTCGCGATCCGCGAAGACGTCCAGCACCCAGCGGGAGAAATCGCCCCGGGCGGCATGGTACCCGAGCACGTCGCCGGGCACGGCGGTGACCGCGTGGCGGAAGCCGTGCAGGCTCTCCGCCGCCGCGACGACGCGCCCGTCGTGGTCGCGGAAGAAGAAGCGCCGCTCCGGAGGCACCTGCGAATCGGCGTACTTCTTCACGTGTCGAACGTGCATCGTCTCGCGCGCCGCCGCGACGAACGTGAGCGCCATCGGGACGCCGTTACTGTCCGGCTGGACGACGACGAACTTGCCGCGCGGCAGCTGGGGAAGCATGGCCGCCGGCCAGTCGCCCCCGCTGGCCGCGATGCCGGGCAGCGAGACGCTCAGGAAGGCCAGCTCCTCCGGCGTGGTGACGCGCGACAGGAGGTAGACGTCCATCGCCTTGACGACGCACTCGCGCAGCCAGCTCGGGAGGTAGGTGACGAGACAGAAGCCGCGGTCTTCGATGCCCAGGGCCCCCTCGGCCACCCCCTCGCGGTGCAGCGAGTAGTGCGCCTCGTCGAGCAGGACCCAGTGGGGCCGCCCCAGGCGCCGCCTCAGGTCGCCGATGGCGCGGAGCCCGGCCTCGATCACGTCCACCTTGCGCGCATGGGGGAGCGCCGAGAGGTCGGCGATCACCGAGGCGCCCAGGTTCCGCTCGAGGCGGGTGAGCAGTCGCACCATGTCCTGCTCGCTGTGGACCGCGGCCCAGGTGACGGCGGCGAGCCGGGAGAGCACCTGATAGTCCCCCTCGGGATCGATGATGCACACCGCGTACCGGGCGGCCACCAGGCGCTCGACCAGCGCTCCGGCCAGCCAGGACTTGCCCGAGAGCGGATCGCCGTGAACCAGGACGTTGACGCCGCGGGCCGGGATCGCCACCGGCTCGGACGTCTCGGCGGCCCAGCCGAGCGGGATTCGATGCCGGGCCGAGGATTGCACCGGCAGGAGACCCTGAAGGACGGGGCCCACGACCGCCGCCGCCACCGCCGCGCCGTTCTCTCCCGGGAAGACCCAGTCGGCCCGCTCCTTCACCACCGGCATGGCATCGGCCGGGCACGCCCGCCATCCGCAGACCTCGAAGAAAGGCAGATCGTTCTCGGCATCGCCGAAGGCCAGCACATCATGGAAGGACAAGCCGAGGAAGCGCAGGGCGTTCTGGACCCCCGTGCCCTTGGATACGCCCGCGGGCAGCAACATGAGCGCGCCACGGTTGTACACGAGATCCCGATTCACGCCCGCCGCCGCGAGCGCCTCGCGGATCGGCCCTTCGTCGCCCCGCGCGGCTCCGACGATGACCCGCCCGACCTGATAGAGAATCCCGCGACGATCCAGCTCGGCCAGAAGCCGGTTGGGCGGAGGCGGGCCCTGATCGCGGATCATCGCCGAGCCGGGATAGTAGAGCACCGCGCCGTTCTCGGCAACGACGGCCTCGAAGATCTCGTGGCAGTCACAGACGCGGCCCAGCTCGAAGAAGGTGCGTCCCGTGACGAGAATGAGCCGCACCCCGGCCTCCCGGGCGCGCTCAAGGGCCTCCCGCACCCCCGGGCCGATCCGGTCGGCGGATGCCAGGGTGCCGTCGAAATCGAACGCCAGCGCCTTGAAGAACACGACTGTTGTCGGATCATGCAACCGAGGTGTGGATGGCGCGTAGTCTAGCACCGCGGTACGGGAAGGCAATCTCGCGCGAGGAAGATTCATTCTAACCGTGGCGACTCAACTATCTAATGGTCCGGCGCGCGGAGGCGCGCTAGAAAGGAGCCGAGGAGGACGCCATGAAACTCGACAAGATCCTGATCCCGCTCGACGGGTCGCGCTTCGCGGAGGCCGCGCTGCCGAAGGCGGTGGAGCTCGTCAGGGGCAACCCCGACGCGACCCTGATCCTGCTCCGCGCGGCGGAGGTAGCGACCTTCCCCGGCGTCGATCCCATCGACGCCCAGGTTTCGGTGGTCCACGAGGCGGAGGACTACCTCGAGACCGTGGCCGCGCGGCTCCGTGAGGATGGCGTCCCGGAGGTGAGGCCGTCGGTCTGGTATGGCCCCGCGGTTCCGGCCATCCTGGAGGCCGCCCGTTTGGCGAAGCCGGACCTGATCATGATGAGCACCCACGGCCGGAGCGGTATCGGCCGCCTGATCGTCGGGTCGGTCGCCGAGACGGTGCTGCGGGGCACCCGGACGCCGATCTTCCTGATCCGGGTCGAGGGCACGCCGGTGGAGACGCCCGTCGGGCGGGCGACCGCGCGGGAGCGGGAGCCGGCCAATGTATAAGCGGGTGCTGGTGCCGCTCGACGGCTCGCGCCTGGCGGAGGGAATCCTGCCCGTCATCCTCCAGATCGCGAGTCCGCTCGACCTGGAGGTGGTGCTGGTCCACGTCGTGCGGCCGATCGGGCCGCAGGCCATCGAGGCGACACGCCACTTCACGGTCGACGACGTGGCGGCCCGGATGAAGGAGGCTCGCGAGTACCTCGCCCCGGTAGCCGCCAAGCTGCGCGCCCGCGGGGTGCGGGTGACGACCGACGCTCGGCACGGGGAGCCGGTGGCGGAGATCGTGGCGGCGGCGCGGGAGACCGGGGCCGACCTCATCGCGATGACGACTCACGGCCGGAGCGGGCTTGGCCGGCTCCTGTTCGGCTCGGTCGCGGAAGCGGTGCTGCGGCAGGCCCAGATCCCGGTGCTCATGATGCGGCTCACCGAGCGTCAGGTGGCCGCCGCCGAAGTTGCGTGATGGCGGCGGGGACGCTCTACACCATCGGGCACTCCACGCGCACCGCGCGAGAGCTGGTCGAGCTGCTCCGGGCTCACGGAGTGGAGCAGGTGGTGGATGTCCGCACCATTCCCCGGTCGCGTCACAATCCACAGTTCACCCGACCCGCGCTGGCCCGCTCGCTCCACGCGGTCAAGATCGGCTACCGTCACCTGAAGGCCCTGGGGGGGCTCCGCCACGCGCGGGCCGACTCCATCAACCTCGGCTGGCGCAACGCCTCCTTCCGCGGGTACGCCGACTACATGCAGACCGAGGGTTTCGCCGCCGGCCTCGCGCGCCTCGAGCAGCTCGCGACCCGGCGCCCCACCGCCATCATGTGCGCCGAGGCCCTGCCGTGGCGGTGCCATCGGTCGCTGATCGCGGACGCGCTCACGGTGGACCGGTGGCGAGTACTCCATATCCAGAGCCGAAAGACCGCCCGGCCCCACAAGCGCACCCCCTTTCTCCGGGTGCGCTCAGGCCGGCTCGTCTACCCGAGAGCGGCTTGACACGAGGCTTCTCCGGGCAGACCCTTCCGGCTGAGGAGGAAACGTAACATGGGTGGGACGGTGCGGGTGCTCACGATCCGCGGCATTCCGATCAACGTCCACGTGAGCTGGCTCGTGATCTACGGGCTCATCACGTGGACCCTCGCGGTCGGGTACTTCCCGCGCGCGCTGCCGGACCTCCCGGCCGCCGCCCACTGGGCCAACGGGCTGCTGGCCGCGTTCCTCCTCTTCGTCTCCGTCTTGCTGCACGAGCTGTCGCACTCGTTCGTGGCGCTGGCGCACGGGCTCTCCGTCCGCGGGATCACCCTGCACGTGTTCGGCGGCGTCTCGCACCTCGAGGATGAGCCGCCGAGCCCGCGGGCCGAGTTCCTGATCGCGGTGGTGGGGCCGATCACGAGCTTCGCCATCGCGGTGGTGCTGTGGGCGATCAACGCCAGCGGTCTCGTGCAGCCGGCGTGGGCGCAGGCGGTGGTCGCCTACCTCGTGCTGGTGAATTTCGCGGTCGGGATCTTCAACCTCGTGCCCGGCTTTCCACTCGACGGCGGGCGAATATTGCGAGCCGCCCTCTGGAAGTGGAAGGGCACCTTGGGTCAAGCCACCTACATGGCCAGCCGAGTCGGAGTGGGCTTCGCCTTCGCTCTCATGGCGCTCGGCTTCTTGCAGATCCTCAGCGGTTCGGTCATCGGCGGCTTCTGGTTCATCCTCATCGGCATGTTCCTCCGCGGCGCCGCGGACGCGAGCTATTCCCAGATGGCCCTCCGGGAAGCCCTGGCCCGCCTGCCGGTGCGGGACATCATGGCGCGCGAGGTCGTCACGGTGCCCCCGGACGCGACCGTCGCGCAGCTCGCGGACGCCTTCTGGTCCCATCACGTCACGAGCTTTCCGGTCGTCGACGGCGGCACGGTGCGCGGGATCGCGAGCGTGCAGCAGGTGCACGCGGTGCCGGCCGAGCAACGGACAGAGCGGCGGGTGAGCGAGCTCATGCGTCCCTTGACCGACGACCTGATCGTCGGGCCGGATGATTCGGTCTTCGACGCGCTGGGCAAGGCGTCGCGAAACCAGGTCGGCCGGCTGGCGGTGCTCAAGGACTCACGGCTCGTGGGGTATCTCTCCCTCAAGGACATCACCCACGTCCTGGCGCTCCGGGGTCTTCCGGATGGGGCCCGTTCCGCGCCCGTCGCCGGCGCCAGCGCTCCGGGCCGCCGCGCGGCCTGACCGCGGCGCCCTCGGGTCCGCTCGGTAGCGCCGAGGTCGACCACGCCATGCCGAGAACGAAGATCGTGTGCACCATCGGGCCCGCGTCGCGGTCTCCCGAGACCCTGGAGCAGCTCATGCGGGCCGGAATGGACGTCGCGCGGTTGAACTTCTCTCACGGCACGCCGGGCGAGCACCTCGAGGTCATCACGGCGGTGCGCCGCATCGCCGAGCGCATGGGGCGGCCGATCGCCATCCTTCAGGATCTCGCCGGCCTGAAGATCCGGATCGGCGAGGTGGCATCGGGAGCGGTCACGCTGGAAGCCGGCGCGCCGTTCACCTTGACCACGCGGCGGGTCCTCGGCTCCCGGCAGGAAGTCTCCGTCGCCTACCCGCGTCTCACCGAGGACGTCCAACCCGGCGACTCCGTGCTCCTGAGCGACGGCGATCTGGAGCTGGAAGTCATCGGCACCGCCGGGGAGGACGTCCGCTGCCGGGTGATCACGGGCGGCACGCTGGCGTCCCGCAAGGGCGTCCACCTCCCGGCCCGCTCGATCACCGCGCCGACCTTCACGGGCAAGGACCGCGACGACCTGGCCTTCGGCCTCCGCTACGGCGTCGACTACGTGGCCCTGTCATTCGTCCGGACGGCCGCGGATGTCCTCGAAGCGCGGGGGATGATCCAGGATCACGGCGGCACCGTCCCCCTGATCGCCAAGATCGAGACCCCCGACGCGCTGACCAATATCGACGAGATCATCGACCGCGTGGACGGCGTCATGGTGGCCCGGGGCGATCTCGGCGTGGCCATCCCGCTGGCGACGGTGCCGCGGCTGCAGAAGATGCTGATCGGGAAGGCGAATCGCGCGGGCAAGCCGGTCATCACCGCCACCCACATGCTGCGCTCGATGCAGGATCATCCGAGGCCGACGCGGGCCGAGGCGACGGACGTGGCGAATGCGGTGCTCGACGGCACGGACGCGGTCATGCTCTCGGAGGAGACCGCGATCGGCCGGTTCCCCGTCGAGGCGGTGACGATGATGGCGGCGATCGCCGCCGATGCCGAGTCGACCTTCCCCTTCGACGCCTGGATCCGCCGATTCGAGACCGGCGGCCCGCTGGCCGACGCGGTCGCGCGGGCCGCCTGCACGATGGCCGCCGACATCGACGCCGCGGCGATCGTCACCTGCACCCAGTCGGGCGGTACCGCCCGGCGGGTCGCCCAGTTCCGGCCCCGGGCGCCGATCCTCGCGCCCACGCCGCACGCGGAGACCTATCGCCGGCTCGCGCTCGTCTGGGGTGTCATGCCGCTGCTGAACCGGAGCCAGCCGACGACGGACGAGCTGATCGACGGAGCCCTCGGCGCCGCGCTGGCGGCCGGGCGCGCGCAACGCGGGGACACCGTGGTCATCACGGCCGGCGTCCCGGTGGGGCGCCCCGGAATGACGAACCTGATCAAGGTGGAGACCCTGTGAACAGGCTCGCGGGTCAGACGGGCCGCTGCGGGCGCTTCGGGTCCGGCCAGTCCACGTGGAAGAACTTCCCGCGCGGCGCGTCCACGCGCTCGTAGGTGTGGGCGCCGAAGTAGTCACGCTGAGCCTGGAGGAGGTTGGCGGGCAGGCGCGCCGATCGGTAGCCGTCGAAGTAGGACAGCGCGCTCCCGAAAGCGGGTACCGGGATGCCGTGCCGCACCGCGAGCGTCACGACCTCGCGCCAGGGTTCCTGGCCCGCGGCGAGGGCCTTCTTGAAGTAGGGGTCGAGCATCAGGTTCACGAGGCCCGGGTCGCGGCGGTAGGCCTCGGTGATCTTCTGGAGGAAACGCGCGCGAATGATGCAGCCGCCGCGCCAGATGGCGGCGATGGTGCCGAAGTCGAGCGTCCACTCATATTCCTTCTGGGCCGCCGCCATGAGCTGGAAGCCCTGGGCGTATGCGCAGATCTTCGAGGAGTAGAGCGCGCGGCGCACCCCCTCGATGAGCTTGGGCTTGGAGCCGCGATACCGCCCCGGCGGCCCCTTGAGCACCTTGGCGGCGGCGACGCGCTCCTCCTTCAACGCGGAGAGACAGCGCGCGAACACCGCCTCGGCGATGGCGTTGGCGGGGATGCCTAGATCGAGCGCGTTCACGCTCGTCCACTTGCCGGTGCCCTTCTGGCCGGCGGCGTCGAGCACCGCGTCCACGAAGAAGCGCCTCGGCCGGGCGGGGTCGCGCTGCTTGAGGATGTCGGCGGTGATCTCGATCAGGTACGAGCCCAGCTCGTTCTGGTTCCATTCGACGAAGATCTCGGAGAGCCGTCCGGGGGTCAGGCCGCCGAGCGCGGTGAGGAGGTGATAGGCCTCCGAGATGAGCTGCATGTCGATGTACTCGATCCCGTTGTGGACCATCTTCACGTAATGGCCGGCGCCGTTGGGGCCCAGGTACGCGGTGCAGGGCTCGCCGCCGGTCACGGGTTTGCCGGGGGCCCAATCTTCCCGCGGCTGGCCGGTCCGGGGATCCACCTTAGCCGCGATGGCCTCCCAGATCGGGCGCAGGTGCTCCCACGAGCCCGGATGGCCGCCCGGCATGAGCGAGGGTCCAAAACGGGCGCCCACCTCGCCGCCGCTCACCCCGGAGCCGAAGAAACGGCAGCGGTCGGCGTGCTGCTTCTCGCGGCGGATGGTGTCGGTCCAGAGGCTGTTGCCGCAGTCCACCACGATGTCGTCGGGCTCGACACCCGCGCCGAGGAGCTGCTCGACGACCGCGTCCACCGGCGCCCCCGCCTTGACGAGGACGAGGATCTTGCGCGGCTTCTTGAGCGCGGCGACGAAGTCGGGCAGTGCGCCGGCGCCCACCAGTCCGCCCGGCGTATCCCCGTGCCGGGCCACGAACTTCTCCATGACCGCGGCCGTCCGATTGTAGACCGCGACGCGGTAGCCGTGATCGGCCAGGTTGAGCGCGAGGTTCTGGCCCATCACGGCGAGTCCGATCAGCCCCACGTCAGCGCCGGCGCGAGCGGCCGTCGTCATGGCCCCCACTCTACCTCAGCCCTCTCCGATCCGGGGAGACGGTACCGAGTCGTCAGTCGGCAGCTCACTTCACGAGGAGCACCGGCACCGGTGCGCGATCGAGAATCCCCTCGGCCACGCTGCCCAGCAGGAGTCGCGCGAGGCCACCCGTGCCCCGGGCCCCGATGACCAGCAGATCCGCCCGGGAGGCGGCAGCTTCCTGGAGCAGCTCGGCCAGCGGCACTCCCTCCCGCACGACGCCACGAGCGCGCCAGCCGGCCCGCTTCAGCAGTACCGCGGCTCCCGCCACCTCGCGGCGCGCCTGTCTGGCGCGCTCCGCATTGAGGCTCGCGGCCGACGACATCACCGCTCGGCGCACCGGACCGGGCAACAGAGCCCGCGTGCGAGGGAGCACCGGCTCCAGGACCCGGACCACCTTGACTCGCCCACCGGCCGGTGGCTCGAGCCGGGCGAGCAGGAAGCCCAGGGCCCGGCTTGCATTGGCGGAGCCGTCCGTCGCAAGGACCAGCCGCTTGACTCGACGGCGCCGGCCCTTGACCACCAGCACCGGGCCGCCCGTCCGGCGAACCACACCTCGGGACACGCTGCCGATCGCCCACCGGCGCGCGGATCCAAGCCCTCGAGACCCGACCACGATCACCCCCGCGCGGCGATGCCGCGCCTCCGCGAGGATCGCTTCGATCGGAGGCGCGCTCGCCACCGACACCGTGACGTCGGGCCAGCGCCGCCGGACGACGCGGCTCGCCCGCCGCGTCTCGCGCTCGAAGGCCTGATCGAGCGCCCGCCATGTGCCGGCCGGCCACGGGTCGGCCCGTCGGGGCGCCGGCAGGCGACCGCGCGCCAGCACCACGTGCGCCCGTGAGGTCTCCGGCCACGGGAAGGCCGCGGCGAACGCGAGAGCGGCATGCGCTTGCGGCGATCCGTCCGTTGCCAGCAGCACGTTGAGTTTCCCCGACCGCTTCTGGTTCACCGAGCTCCTCCGTGGATCTCGACCGTCTCCAGAAGGCGACCGACCTCGGGGTTCGCGTAGGGCCCGAAGGCGTCCACCAGCAAGCCCTTCGTTCCGTTTCGCGTCTCGATCGCGTAGACGATCGACGCGTCGTCGGGATCCGACACACCCTCGAACCGCTGATACTCCCGTATCGTGAGGTCACGGGCGTCGAACGTGCGTCCGCTTCCGAGGGCCCGAAGCTGGCCGCCTCTCACGTCGAAGCGCTCCACGAATCCGCGCTCCTTCAGTTCGTCGATGACCCGGTCCAGCGTTCGATATCCCATGGCTCGGCCACCTCCCCTTCCCTCGAGGCACGCCCTCGAGACCTCACGCGGCCGCCGCATCGAGAGACCTCGTGTTGACCGCGGTCCCCACGAGCTGGGCGAGAGTCCAGATCAGATCCCGCCGGTCTCCGGCGGATTCCCGGTAGAGGTCATGCAGCAGGCCCGCGATGTCGGGATGCCCGCGCTCCACCGCGTGGGCGTCCGCCAGATACGTGTCGCTCATGCTTCCCAGTTCCGACACGTCGACGCGCAGCCGATCCCAGGTCGTCGGCCCGATACGGCCGCTCCTCGTGGTCGGCTCGGCCACCGGGTGCCCCAATTCTGCGAGCGCCCGCCGGATGCGCTGCGCCCTCCCGCGCGCATGCTCCGCCGCATCGAGGACCCGGACCCGTGGATGCGGATACCGGGCCAGGGACTCGGCCTCCTGCGCGAGGCCGTGCGCCAGCCGGACCTCGGCCGCATGGTGCCGCGCCAGCCGCTCCGTGATGTCCGGCGGGGCCGGCGCCAGCGCCGTCACCAGTCGATGCCACCACGGGCGCGCACGGTCAACTCTTCGCATCGCCGGCCTCCTGGACGCTCTCGTCGAGCCGTTCCAGTGCCACCCTACGCGGCGCCCTCGGGTTGGTCCATTAGAAAGATCGCCGCCCTCATATAGATCGAGTCGAAGCGTGCGCCGCGGGCGCGGACGCCGCTCGTTGCGCGGGGTCAGGGCGCTGCTACAATACGAGCGAACCCGCAGGCCATGGACACGTTCGACTCGATCGCGCGCGCCAATCCGGAATACGTCGAGGCCCTGTACCGTCGGTACCGGGAGGATCCGCGCTCCGTGGACGAGAGCTGGGCGCTCGTCTTCGCGGGCTACGACTTCGCGCTCGCGGGCGGCCCCGGCGCGAGGGCGACCCGGAGGACCTCGCCGCCGGTGGCCGACCTCGTCCACTCCTACCGCGAGCTGGGTCACCTGATTGCCGACGTGGATCCGCTCGATCGCTCGCCCCGCCGTCACCCGCTCCTCGAGCTCACCGAGTTCGGCTTCGAGGAAGCGGACCTGGATCGCGTGGTGGACTGCGCGCCCTTCCGGAGCCTCGGGGCGGCGCCTCTGCGCGATCTCGCGGCCGCGCTCCGTGAGACCTACGGCGGGACGCTCGGCGTCGAGTACTTGATGATCAGCGACAAGGCGCAGCGGGAGTGGCTCCAGGAGCGGATGGAGCCGTCTCGCAACCGCCCCGATCTCGGCCCGGAGGATCGGGGCAGCCTGCTCGATCGGGTCATCGCGGCGGAGACCTTCGAGCAGTTCCTCCACACGAGCTACGTCGGCCAGAAGCGCTTCTCGCTGGAAGGCGGCGAGGCGCTGATCCCGCTGCTCGACACCGTGGTGGAGGAGGCGGCGGCGCAGGCGACCGAGGAGCTCGTGATGGGCATGCCTCACCGCGGGCGGCTGAACGTCCTCGCGCACATCCTCCGCAAGCCCTACGAGCTGATCCTGGCCGAGTTCGAGGGCAGCTTCCTGCCGTGGGAGACCCAGGGCGACGGCGACGTCAAGTATCACCTGGGCTACTCCCACGATCACGTGAGCCGCGCCGGCCGGCCCATCCACCTCTCGATGGCCTCCAACCCGAGCCATCTCGAGGCGGTCAACGCGGTGGTGGAGGGCATCGTCCGGGCCAAGCAGAGCCATCGCGGCGCCGACCAGGGGCGGCACGTCATGCCGGTGCTGCTGCACGGCGACGCCGCGTTCCTGGGGCAGGGCTCGGTCTACGAGACCCTGATGATGTCGCGGCTGCCGGGCTTCGCCACCGGCGGCACGATCCACGTCATCATCAACAACCAGATCGGGTTCACCACCTCGCCCGAGGACTACCGGTTCACCCGCTACCCGTCCGACCCGGCCGGCGTCGTGCAGGCCCCGGTCTTCCACGTCAATGGCGACGACCCCGAGGCGGCCGTGCAGGCGGCGCGGCTCGCGGTCGGCTTCCGCCAGGCGTTCCAGACGGATGTCTTCATCGACTTCGTCTGCTATCGCCGGCACGGCCACAACGAGCTGGACGATCCGACCTTCACCCAGCCCGTGATGTACCGCGCCATCGACGGCCACCCGTCGGTGGCGGAGATCTACCGTGAGCGGCTCACCGCGCAGGGCATCGTCGAGCCCGGGCGCGCCGAGCAGGCCCGGGAGGCCGTCAAGGCCACGCTCCGAGCGGCCCTCGCGGCGGCGCGCGAGCGCATGCCGCAGCAGAAGGTGCTCGCCTTTGGCGGCCTCTGGAAAGGGCTCTCGTGGGCCGGCGAGGACTGGAGCGCGGCGACCGCGGTGCCGGCCGAGCGGCTCCGCGCGATCGCCGACGCCGCCCGGCGCCCGCCGCCCGGGTTCACGCCCCACAAGCGGATCCCGGCGCTCCTCGAGGCGCGCCACGCGATGGTCGAGCGGGGCGAGGGCATCGACTGGGGCTGCGCGGAGACCCTGGCGTACGGCAGCCTGCTGCTCGAAGGCATGCCGGTGCGGCTCAGTGGCCAGGACACGATCCGCGGCACGTTCAGCCATCGCCACGCGATGCTGTTCGACGCCGAGACCGGCGCGGCCCACGTACCGCTCAACCACCTGGCCGCCGATCAGGCGCGGATCGAGGTCGTCAACAGTCCGCTGAGCGAATTCGGGGTGGTCGGGTTCGAGTACGGCATGGCCAGCGCCGATCCGCGGCGGCTGGTCATCTGGGAGGCCCAGTTCGGCGACTTCTTCAACGGGGCCCAGGTGGTCATCGATCAGTTCCTCGCCAGCGCCGAGTCCAAGTGGCAGCGTCAGAGCGGGCTGGTCCTGCTCCTCCCCCACGGCTACGAGGGCCAGGGGCCGGAGCACTCCAGCGCGCGGCCCGAGCGGTTCCTCCAGCTCTGCGCGGAGGGCAACATGCAGGTCGTCAACTGCTCGACGCCGGCCCAGCTCTTCCACGCGCTCCGGCGCCAGATGCACCGGCGCTTCCGGAAGCCGCTGATCGTGATGAGCCCGAAAAGCCTGCTCCGCCACCGACGGGCCGTTTCGCGCCTGGACGACTTCGCGACGGGCGCCTTCCAGCCCGTGCTGGCCGATCCGCGCCCGCAGGAGCCCGAGGCGGTCCGGCGCGTGCTCCTCTGCTCCGGCAAGATCTTCTACGGCCTCGACCAGGGCCGGGAGGAGCGGGACTGGGACGGGATCGCGATCGTCCGGCTCGAGCAGCTCTACCCCTTCCCGGCCACGGAGCTCACCGACGCGCTCCGCCCCTATTCGCGCGCCACCGACTTCGCCTGGGTGCAGGAGGAGCCGGCCAACCAGGGCGCGTGGAGCTTCGCGCGGGAGCGGATCGAGGCGCGGCTGGACGGGCGCCGGCTCCGCTACATCGGCCGCGCCGAGGCCGCGAGCCCGGCCACGGGCAGCTACAAGATCCACGAGTCGGAAGAGCAGGCGCTCGTGGAGCGGGCGCTGAAGCGGCCACGGGCCGGGCGCCCGGCGCGCGCCGGGGAGCCTTCGGCGGTGCCGGCCGACGCGACCCGGGAGTCGCGGCCATGACCGCCGAGGTGCGGATCCCACAGCTCGGCGAATCGGTCACGGAGGGCACGATCGCCCGCTGGCTCAAGCAGGACGGCGACGTGGTGGAGGCCGAGGAGCCGGTGCTCGAGCTCGAGACCGACAAGGCGACGATGGAGATCCCCGCCGGAGCCTCGGGACAGCTCTCGATCGTCGAGCCGCCAGGCGCGGTGGTGCACGTGGGCACGGTGGTGGCGCGCATCACCGAAGGGGCGCCGGCGGCCAAAGGGGCGCCCGCGGCGGCCCGCGCCGCCAGGACCGCGCCGGCGGCCGCCCCCCCCCCCCCCACACCGCCCACCCCCCCGCCCCCCCCCCCCCCCCCCGCCCCCCCCCCCCAGGCCCCCGCCC
>JBBDXN010000129.1:0-83733 GCA_040902305.1 Candidatus Rokuibacteriota bacterium
GCCTGGCCGTTCACGAAAGACCACTGGATGCCGCTGGCCCGCTGCACGAGCCGCGGGCCGCCGCCCGGCAGGTAGTGCACCAGCTCGGGCTCGTGGTCGGCGATGGTGTCGGGATCGAAGACCGTGATGTCGGCGGCCAGCCCCGGCTGGAGCCGTCCGCGGTCGCGGAGGCCGAAGAGGTAGGCGGGCATCGCGGTGATGCGGCGCACGCCCTCCTCCAGCGCGAGCGCGCCGCGCTCGCGCACCCAGTGGCCGAGCAGGCGGCTCGTCTGGCCCGCCTCGCAGAAGAGGGTCAGGTGCGCGCCCGCGTCGGAGAGGCCGATCAGCGAGCGCGGGTGGGTGAAGATCTCGGCCACCGCGGCCGCGTCGGTGTTCATCACCGCCACCGTGAACTGGGTCTGCAGGTCGTCCTCGAGCGCCAGGTCGAAGAAGGCGTCGATCACGTCCTGGCCGCGCCGGGCCGCCACCGCGGTCAAGACCTGGCCCACGAACGGCTTGAAGGCGTCCGCCCCGACCGCGTGCACACGGAGCGGCGCGGTGTCACCCTGGAAGAGTGGGGTGCGGCCGACCGAGGCCCGGAACTCCTCGCGGAAGCCCGCGTCGCGGAAGAGCGCGCGCCAGCTCGAGACCGGGGCGTCGAGCACGCGCTTCCAGACCGGGAAGCGGAAGAACACGAACGCGCCCGAGAGATCGAAGGTCGAGGTGAGCGGCGAGGTCGTCACCTGGGGATAGATCTCGACGCCCTCGCGCGCGAGCGCCTCGATGCGCGCGAGGAGCGCCCGGTGCTCGACCGGGTGCGACGGGTTGTGGCGGAGCGAGACCAGCGTCACCGGCCGGGCGGCCGCCCGCGCCAGCTCCGCGAAGCGGTCGATCTCGGCCAGGCGGTCGGGCCGCGTGCCACCGATGGTCAGCTCGAGGATGCCGCGGCCCGAGGCGCCCATCGTCCGCACCAGGCTCGTCAGCTCGTCCTCGTGGGCGAGCCGGCTCGGCACCGGCCGGCCGCGATCGCCCACGTGGTTCTTGTTGGTGGTGGACGAGAGCCCCACCGCGCCCAGCGCCATCGCCTCGGTCACGAGGCGGCCCATGCCCGCGATCTCCTCCGCGGTGGCCTCGCGCTCCCAGGCTGCGTCGCCCATCACGTACTGGCGGATCGCGGAGTGCCCGATGAAGCAGCCCACGTTCGTCCACGGACCGATCCGCTCGATCCCGTCCAGGTACTCGGCGAAGGTCTCCCACTCCCAGCGGATGCCCTGGGTGAGCGCCTCGAGGGGCATGCCCTCCACGTAGGTGAGCATGCGCATCAGGGTCAGGCGGTCCTCCGCGCGGCACGGGGCGAGCGTGAAGCCGCAGTTGCCCATCACCACCGTGGTCACCCCGTGCCAGGACGAGCAGGAGGCCAGGCTGTCCCACGTGATCTGCGCGTCGTAGTGGGTGTGCGGATCGATGAAGCCGGGCGCGACGACCAAGCCGGCGGCGGATACCTCGCGCGCGCCTCGCCCGGTCACCGCGCCGATCTCGCTCAGCCGCCCGTCCTGCACCGCCACATCGGCGCGCCGGGCGGGGGCGCCGGTGCCGTCGACGACGAGTCCACCGCGAATCACCAGGTCGTGGGCCGCGGTCTGAGTCGTGCGCTGGGTCGTCATGGGGGCCTACTTTACGGCAACTGCATGGTCCTTGACCACCCCTCGGCCCGGCGCTACCCTCCCTGCACCATGATGAAACGAGCGACCGTCGAGTCCACCGCCGACGCCTACCTGGAGCTCCTGGCCGCCCGCGGGGTCGAGTACTTCTTCGCCAACGCGGGCACCGACTTTGCGCCGATCATCGAGGCCTACGCCCGCCGCGGTGCGCAGGGCCAGGCGAGCCCGCGCCCCATCACGGTGCCCCACGAGGTGCCGGCGGTGGCAATGGCGCACGGCTACACGATGGTCTCGGGCCGCGCCCAGGCGGTGATGGTCCACGTCATCGTGGGCGCGGGCAACGCGGCGGGCGGCGTGATCAACGCGGCGCGCTCGAACATTCCGATGCTCTTCTCGGCCGGACGCAACCCGGTCACCGAGGCGGGCGCCGCGGGCAGCCGCGACCGCCCTATCCACTGGGCGCAGGAGGCCTTCGACCAGGCCGGGATGCTCCGCGAGTTCGTGAAGTGGGACTACGAGCTCAAGCGCTTCGATCAGCTCGAGACGGTGGTGGACCGCGCGCTGACCCTGGCCCAGGCGGAGCCGCGCGGGCCGGTCTACCTCACGCTGCCCCGCGAGGTCCTGGCCGAGCGGCACGACGCGATCGAGTACGCGGATCCCGCGCGCGCGGTGGTGCCCGCCGCGACGTTGCCGGATCCGGGCGCGATCGACGAGGCCGCGGCCATCCTGGCCGCTGCGCGCAACCCGATCATCATCACCAAGGCGCTCGGCCGCGATCCGGCCGCGGTGCCGGTGCTGGTACGGCTCGCCGAGACCCTCGGCGCGCCGGTGTTCGACCAGTTCCACACCTACGTGAACTTCCCCCAGGATCACGATCTTCACGGCGGCTTCGAGGCCGCGCCGTATCTGGCGGACGCCGACGCGATCCTGGTCATCGAGTCCGACGTGCCGTGGTTCCCGCAGATGAACCGCCCGAAGCCCGAGACGCGCATCGTCCACCTGGGCGTGGACCCGCTCTTCTCGCGCTACCCGGTGCGCGGCTTCCCCGCGGACCTGGCGCTGGCGGGTACCCCGCGCCTGGCGCTGGCCGCGCTGGCGGACGCGGCGGCGCGGCGCGTGGACAAGGGGGCGGTGGCGGAGCGCCGGCAGCGCTGGACGACGGCGGGCGCCCGCCGGCGGGAAGCCGCGGAGGCCAAGAGCCGAGCGGTCCAGGGCGACGCGCCGATCGACATGCTCTCGCTCTCCCGCGCGATCGGGGAGCTGGTGGACGACCGCACGATCGTGGTCAACGAGTACGATCTCGACGCCACCCAGTGCACGTTCACCCGGCCGGGCAGCTACTTCGCGGCGCCGCCCTCGGGCGGCCTCGGCTGGGGGATGGGCGCCGCGCTCGGCGCGAAGCTGGCCGCGCCCGATCACCGCGTGATCTGCTGCGTGGGGGACGGGGCCTACATCTTCGGCTCCCCGACCGCGTCGCACTTCGTCTCGCGCGCCTACGACCTGCCGGTGCTGTTCGTGGTATTCAACAACCGCACCTGGAACGCGGTGAAGCGCGCGGTGCAGACCTACGCGCGCGACGGCTGGGCGGTGCGCACCGACTCGATGCCGCTCACCGCGCTCGAGCCGGCACCCGACTACGAGATGATCTGCCGGGCCTCGGGCGGCCACGGCGAGAAGGTCGAGGATCCGGCCGCGCTGGCCGACGCCCTCCGGCGAGGCCTTCGCATCGTCGACGAAGAGAAGCGCCAGGTCGTCCTCAACGTGATCTGCAAGAAGCCGTGAAGATCCTCGCCTCGGGCCCCAGTGGACCGGCGAGCGAGCTCGACCCGCTCCGCGAGGCCGGCCACGAGGTCGTGATCGGCCGGCCGCTCGATCACCCCGGGCGCGCCGCGTATGCCGCGGGCGACCTGGGCGCGGCCGCGCGCGATGCCCACGTCATTCTCGCCTCGCACCTCGACTGGATCTCGAGCGACGTGATGGAAGCGGCCGCGAACCTCCGGCTCGTCATCGTGCCGTTCATCGGCACCGACAAGATCGACGTCCCGGCCGCCTCGCGCCTCGGCATCCTGGTGGCCAACAGCCCGACGCCCGAGAACTTCATCGCGGTGGCGGAGGCCACCGTGGCGGTGGTCCTGATGCTGCAGAAGCGCGTCAAGCACAACGAGGCCAAGCTGCGGCGGGGAGAGTGGGCGCAGCGGGGAGACCGCGGCGAGTTCCTCTTCGGCAAGACGGTGGGCCTGGTGGGCCTCGGCCGCGTGGGCTCGCAGGTGGCGCGTCGGCTGGTGAACTGGGACGTGCGCCTGCTGGCCGCCGATCCCTACGTCTCCCCGGAGCGCGCGCGGTCGCTGGGCGCCACCCTGGTGGACCTGCCGACGCTGCTGGCCGAGAGCGACGTGGTATCGCTGCACGCGGGGCTGACCGACGAGACCCGCAACCTGATCGGCGAGAAGGCCCTGCGGGCCATGAAGCCCACCGCGATCCTGGTCAACACCGCCCGCGGCGAGATCGCGGACGAGGAAGCGATCGCCCGCGCGCTCACCGAGGGCTGGATCGCGGGCGCGGCGCTCGACGCCTTCACCCGCGAGCCGCTGCCCGCCTCGAGCCCGCTGCGCGACGTGGACCCTGAGCGGCTGATCCTCACGCCCCACAACGTGAGCCATAGCGAGGCGGGCCGCCGCGCGAATCTCAAGCTGGCGCTCGACCAGATCCTGGCCGCGGGGCGCGCCGAGGCGCCCGCCCACTGCGTGAACCCGGAAGCGATTCCGCGCTGGAGGACCTCATGAGCCGGTCCGCCTATCCCATCCTCGACGCCGACGGCCACATCACCGAGTCCATCGAGCAGGTGGCCAAGTACCTCGACGCGCCGTACAACCGGCGGCCGCTCAACTTCTCCTTCTACCCGTGGGACGGCTGGGACCGGCGGCTCCTCGGCACGCTGGGCGACGCCGCGGGCACCGCGGACGCCTGGCTGGGCGCACTCGACCGGGGCGGCATGGAGCAGGCCGTGCTCTACCCGACGCTCGGGCTGTTCCTGTCCTTCCTCAAGGACCGCGAGTGGGCAGTGGCGCTCTGCCGCGCCTACAACACGTTCCTGCACGAGGAGTTCGTCAAGAAGAGCCCGCGGCTGCACGCGGTGGCGCTGCTCCCGGTGCAGGATCCCGAGGCGGCCGCGCGCGAGCTGCGCCGCGCGGTGACCGAGCTCGGGCTGGTCGGCGCGATGCTGGCGGCCGACGGCAGTCACCTGCTGGGCGATTCGCGCTTCCTCCCCATCTACGAGGAGGCCGACCGGCTCGACGTGATGCTGGGCGTGCACGCCTCCGGCTCCCACCTGGGGGGCGGCGGCCTCGAGCTCTTCCCCCGCTTCATCCAGGCCCACACCTGCTCGCACACGTTCGGGCAGATGCGGCAGATCACCTCGATGATCTTCGAGGGCATTCCGGAGCGCTTCCCCCGGCTGCGGATCGCGTACCTGGAGGCGGGTTGCGGCTGGGCGCCGTACTGGGCGGAGCGGATGGACGACGAGTACGCCAAGCGCGCGGCCGAAGCCCCGACGCTCCGGCGGAAGCCGAGCGACTACGTGCGGAGCGGGTCCATCTTCTTCTCCTGCGAGGCGGACGAGTGGCTCCTGCCCCAGGCGGTGAAGCTGATCGGCGAGAACCAGATCGTCTACGCCTCCGACTTCCCGCACTGGGACCACAGCTATCCGGCCTCGCTCGAGGAGATCCGGGACCGGGGCGACATCACCGAGGCCCAGAAGCGCAAGATCCTCTCCGACAACACGCGGAGGCTCTACGGACTCAAGGGGTGACGCCGACGCCTCGGCTCCCGTCGCGCTGATCGGGGCGGGCAAGCGCTACGGGGAGGTCGAGGCGCTGCGGGGCGTCGATCTCACCATCCGCGGCGGCGAGGTCGTCGCGATGCTCGGCCCGAACGGCGCGGGCAAGACCACCTCGATCAGCCTGATGCTGGGCCTGCGCCGGCCCACCGCGGGCCAGGTGCGCCTCTTCGGCCTGCCCCCGACCGACCGGCGCGCGCGCAGCCGCTGCGGGGTGATGCTGCAGGAGTCCGGCACCACCAGCGTGCTGACGGTGCGCGAGATCGTGGACGTCTTCCGCGCGTACTACCCGGCCCCGCTCCCGGCGGAGCGGGCCATCGGAATGGCCGGGCTCACCGAGCAGGCGGCCGCGCGCGTGGGCACGCTCTCGGGCGGGCAGCGGCAACGGCTCTACTTCGCGCTGGCGATCTGCGGCGATCCCGACATCCTGTTCCTCGACGAGCCCACCGTGGGCATGGACGTGGAGGCGCGCCGCGCCTTCGTGGCGAGCATGCAGGCCCTGTCCGCCGCGGGCAAGACCATCGTGTTCACCACCCACTACCTGCGCGAAGCCGAGGAGCTGGCCCGGCGCATCATCGTGATCGACCGCGGCGCCGTGATCGCGGACGCGAGCCCCCAGGAGCTGAAGTCCCGCGTGCCGGGCAAGAAGATCACGCTGATCGCGGGCCGGCCCTTCGCGCGCGAGCACTTCGACGGCCTGCCCGCGAGCGTGCTGAGCCTCTCGGCCGAGCGGGCCAGCCTCCTGAGCAACGAGCCGGCGCCCGTGCTCCGGGAGCTGTTCCGGCGCGGGGCCGACGTGATCGACCTGGAGGTGACCGGGGCCGATCTGGAGGAGGCGTTCCTCGCCCTCACCCGCCGCGGCGAGGGCGCGGCGTGAGCGCGACCGCTTCGCCGGGCGTCGCGCCTCTCGGGCGCATGCTGCTCGCCCAGACGTGGAGCGAGCTACGGATCCGGTGGCGCATCCCCGCGTTCAGCCTGACCATCGTGGCGCTGCCCGTGCTCTTCTTCACCTTCTTCGGGCTGCCCTTCGCGCGGCAGACCCTGCCCAACGGCACGAGCCTCGGGGCCTACCTGCTCGCCTCGTTCGCGGCCTACAGCGTGGGCAGCGTGATGGTGTTCGGCTTCGGTATCGGGGTGGCCACCGAGCGCGGGCTGAAGGTCGACGTGCTGATGCGCGCCACCCCGCTACCGCCCCTGATCGCGATCCTGGCCAAGGTCCTGAATGCGCTGGCCTACGCGCTGCTGTCGCTGGTGATCCTGATCGGCTACGGCATCGTGGTGGGCGGGGTGCGCCAGGATCTCACGGTGTGGCTCGACATGATCGCGCGGCTGCTCGCCGGCTCGGTGCCCTTCATCGCGCTGGGCTTCGCCATCGGGTATCTCTGCGGTCCCAACGTGGCTCCCGCGGTCGCGAACCTGGTCTACCTCCCGCTGTCGTTCGCCTCGGGACTCTTCATGCCGCTCTCCCAGCTCCCCGGCTTCGTGCGCGATATCGCGCCCTACCTGCCCGCGTATCACTACGGCCAGCTCGGCTGGAGCGCGGTCGGCGCCAATACCGAGCGCCTGTCCGTGAGCATCGCGTGGCTCGCCGGCTACACCGCCCTCTTCCTGCTGATCGCGTTCCGCGCCTACCAGCGCGAAGAATCCCGCAAGTTCGGCTAGCCTGGGGTCAGGTCTTACATTCCGACATTTCCGCCACGCCCGACTCACCGAGCGGCCAGAAGAATGTCGGAATGTAAGACCTGACCCCTACATGGCGGCTTTCTTGGCGCGGAGGGATTGGATCTCGTCGGGGGAGTAGCCGAGGTCGGCGAGGATGGTGTCGGTGTGCTCGCCGCGCAGGGGGGCGGGGCGGCGGACGCCGGGGGACATGCGCGAGAAGTGGAGCGGCGTGCCCACCACCGGGATCTCGCCCAGCTTGGGATGCGTCACCCGCTGCACGATGCCGCGCTCGGCGGTCTGCGGATCGTTCATCACCTGGTCCACCGTGTTCACCGGCGTGGCGGGCACGTCTGCCTCTTCGAGGCGCTTGAGCAGCGGCTCGCGGTCGAGCGCTCCGATGGTCTTCTCGAGCATGCCCTCGAGCTCGGCCCGGTTGGCCACGCGCCCCTGGTTCTTCTCGAAGCGCGCATCCGCGGCCAGATCGCTCAAGCCGAGCGCCTTGGCGAGCTTCTGCCAGAAGCGGTCGTTGGCCGCCGCGATGAAGATCCACTGCCCATCGCGGCACTTGAAGTTGCGATAGGGCGAGAGCGACGGGTGCCCCGAGCCGAGTGGGCGCGGCATCGCCCCGGTCAGCAGATAACCCTCCGCGTGGAAGGCGAGCAGGCTCACCGCGGTCTCGAGCAGCGAGCCGTCCACCCGCTGGCCGAGCCCGGTCTTCTCGCGGTGGATGATCGCGTTGGAGACGCCGAGGGCGCAGAGGATCCCGGTGGTGAGGTCGAGGAACGACACCCCCGCCCGCACCGGCTGGCCGCCCGGCTCGCCGGTGATCGACATGATGCCGCTGAAGGCCTGCATCAGCGCCTCGTAGCCCGGGCTGTCCTTCCGGGGACCGGTGCGCCCGAAGGCCGAGACCGAGCAGTAGATCAGCCGCGGGTTGATCTTGGACAGCACGTCGTAGCCGAGGCCGAACGACTCCATGGTCCCGGTGCGGAAGTTCTCGATGACCACGTCCGCGTCCTTCACCAGGCGCTTGACCACCTCCACCGCCGCCGGCGTCTTCAGATCGAGCGCGATGCCGCGCTTGTTCCGGTTGAAGAGCAGGTACGCGGCGGCCTCGCCGTCCTTGTGGGGCGGCCAGGTGCGCGACTCGTCGCCGGGCCCGGTGTCCTCCACCTTGATGACGTCGGCGCCGAGATCGCCGAGGAGCGCCCCGCACCAGGGACCGGCGATGACGCGGGAGAGATCTATCACACGGATGCCGTCGAGGGAGAGGGCGGGCTTGGTCATGGCGCGTACTATACCGCCCCTGGCGGTGTATATTCACCCCCCGGAGGAGAGACCATGGAGCTCTACGACGTGATGCAAACCACGTTCTCGGCGCGCGAGTTCACCGGCGATCCGCTGCCCGACGAGACGCTGTTCCGGATCCTGGACCGCGCCCGCTTCGCGCCGAGCGGGGGCAACCGCCAGGGCTGGCGCGTGATCGTGGTGCGCGACGCGAAGACGCGCGAGGGGCTGGCCGCCGCGACCGTCCCCGCGGCCAAGCGCTACGCCGCCCAGGTGCAGGTCGGCGAGAGCCCGTGGAACACCATCGACCGCACCTCGGTGGACGCCGCCACCATCGAGCGCACCCCGGCCCCGCCCCGCCTGATCGAGCCGGTGCGCAAGGCCGCGGTGGTCCTGGTGGTCTGCGTGGATCTCAAGGTGGTGGCCTCGATGGATTCGGAGCTCGACCGCGTCGGCGTCATCAGCGGAGCGTCCATCTATCCGTTCGCGTGGAACATCCTGCTCGCTGCGCGCCACGAGGGCTATGGCGGCACCATCACCACCCTGGCCACCGCCCAGGAGCCCGCGCTGCAGGCGCTGCTCGGCCTGCCATCCCACGTGGCGGTCGCCGCGGTGATGCCGCTCGGGCGGCCGGTGAAGGCCGTCACCCGGCTCAAGCGCAAGCCGGTCGCGGAGTTCGCGATGCTCGATCGCTGGGGTGGCCCCCCGCTCGGCCCCGGCCGCCCGGACTGACGAAGCGCGGCGGAGGCGGCGGCGCCGTCACCCCGCGGCGCCGTGCTCGTCATCCTGACGGAGGAGATCCAGGATCCGCTCCCCGGTGATCTCGCCGGGGATCAGGACGTGGTCGGCGCCCGCGCGCAGCAGGTCCTCCATGTCGGTCTTCTCTTCCCCGATCATCACGATGACCGCGCGGGGGGCGAGACGCCGCAGATTGCCCACCAGCCGGCGTGTACTGATGCCCTTGAGGAAGGTGTCGGAGATGGTGGTGACCACGACACGCGCGTCCTCGATGCCCAGGTGCTCGAGCTCGTCCGGATTGGCGAGGTCGCCGTACTCCCACCGGAACCCGCGCGCCATCACCCCGTGGGCGCGGTTGGCCGCGTAGTCCACGAGGGTGATCCGTTGCTTGAGCTGCGGCGCGTGGGCCTCCACGAGATCCAGCACCGCCTGCGCGATGCGGAAATGGCCCAGCAGCACGATCTCGCGCGCGGGGCGGGGGGCGGCGGCCGGCGCGCCCCCGGCGCCGATCCCGGGCCCGCGCGCGAAGGGCTGCACCAGCCACCGGGCGATGCGATCGTTCCAGGTGATCAGGTAGGGCGACAGCAGCGAGGTGAGGATCATCGCGGTGAGCACCACCGCGCTCACCCGCTCGGAGACGTGCCCGTAGCCCGCCCCCAGGGTCAGGATCACGAGCGAGAACTCGCTGATCTGGGCGAGGTTGAGCGCGGTGACCGTGCCGGCGTAGAGGCCGTCGCCCAGCAGGTACGCGGTCGGCACCACCGCGATCAGGCGGCTGACGAGCACGAAGACCACGATGAGCAGCGCCTGGCCGAGCACGTCGCCGGTCGGGACCGGCACCTTGAGACCGAGCGAGACGAAGAAGAGGGTGACGAAGAAGTCGCGCACCCCCGCGACCTTCGAGATGACGTCGGAGCCGTAGGGGAAGGCGGAGATGCTCACCCCCGCGATCAGCGCGCCCATCTCGCGCGAGAGCCCGAGCTGGTCCGCGAAGCCGGCGATGCCGAAACACCACGCCACCGAGGAGATCAGCACCAGCTCGGGCCGCCGCGCGGAGGCCTCGAGCAGCGGGGCCAGGACGTAGCGGCTGGCCAGGAAGGCGACCCCGACCAGCACCGCCCCTCCCGCGATGGACTGGGCGATCCGGAGCACCCCCGGCTCGGCCAGGCTCGGCTGGACGGCCATGAAGAGGATGGCCCAGATGTCCTGGACCACGAGGACGCCCAGGGTGAGCCGCCCCGAGAGGATCTTCAGCTCGAACTTCTCGCGCAGCAGCTTGACCACGATCAGGGTCGAGCTGAGCGAGATCACGATGGCGAGGTAGACCAGATCGAAGCGCCCCTCCGCCACCCGATGACCGAGCCACGCGAAGAAGGCGAGGCCGAGCAGGGAGTTGATCACGAACTGGCCGACGCCCAGGGCCAGCATGGAGCGGCCCAGGCGCCGCAGCTCTCGCAGGTCGATCTCGAGCCCGATGATGAAGAGGAGGAGGATCAGGCCGATCTCGGCGATCAGCTCGACGCTGTCCGCGTTGGTGACGAGGCCGAAGCCCATCTGCGGGCTGAGCAGGATGCCCCCCGCGATGTAACCCAGGAGCAGCGGCTGCCGGAGCAGGCGGGCCACGTGACCCAGGACCGCGGCGAAGACGATGCCGAGGGCGATGTCGCGGAGCAGGGTCACGTCGTGCGGCACGGGTCGCAAGCACCTCGGTCTTGGGATAGAATCGGTCGCCGTATCCTAACCAACTTTGCGGTTTCGAGGAGGATCTCGTGGAGCGACGCACACTGGGCAAGAGCTCCCTGGCCGTCTCCGCCGTCGGACTCGGCTGCATGTCCATGTCCAACGTCTACGGCAAGGGTGACGAGGCGGAGTCCATCGCGGTCGTCCACCGCGCGCTCGACCTCGGGGTGAACTTCCTCGACTCCTCGGACATGTACGGCTGGGGGCAGAACGAGGACCTGCTGGGCCGGGCCCTCCGGGGCCGGCGCGATCAGGTGGTGCTCGCCACCAAGTTCGGCAACCTCCGCAAGCCGGACGGCACCGCGGGCGTCAACGGCCGGCCCGAATACGTGCCCCAGGCCTGCGACGCGAGCCTGAAGCGCCTGGGGGTGGAGAGCATCGACCTCTACCTCCAGCACCGGGTGGACCCGAGCGTGCCGATCGAGGAGACGGTGGGCGCGATGTCGCGCCTGGTGGAGACGGGCAAGGTGCGCTTCCTCGGGCTGTCGGAGGCGTCCCCCGCCACCGTGCGCCGCGCCCACGCGGTGCACCCGATCACCGCGCTGCAGTCCGAGTTCTCCCTGCTCTACCGCGTGGAGGCGGAGGAGACGCTGCCGACCCTGCGCGAGCTGGGCATCTCCTTCATGGCCTACTCCCCGCTCGGCCGCAGCCTGCTGACCGGCCGCACCCGCTCCGCCGCGGAGATCCCCTCGGACGACCGGCGGCGCGACCACCCGCGCTTCCAGGAGGAGAACCTCCAGAAGAACCTCGATCTCGTGAAGCCGCTGGAGGCCATGGCCCGGGAGAAGGGCTGCACGCCGGGGCAGCTCGCGCTGGCCTGGCTGCTCGCGCGAGGCCGGGACATCGTGCCGATCCCGGGCACCAAGCGGAAGGACCGGCTCGAGGAGAACGTGGCCGCCGCGGACGTGCGGCTCACCCCGGACGAGGTCGCCGCGCTCCAGGACGCCGTGCCCGCCGGCGCCGCCGCGGGCGAGCGCTACCCGGGGCCCGCCATGAAGTCGGTGTACATCTAGGCCCGCGCCGGACGTGGGCGGTTGGCTGGAGACTTACCGGGGCACCGTCTTCCGCTGGGAGGTGGATCACAACGACCACCTGACGGTGGCGTACTACTTCGCCCGCATCGCCGACGCGGGCGCGGCGCTGCTGGGCGCGGTCGGCCTGGCCGCCGCGGCCGCCCGCACCGCCGACTGCTTCGTCCGCTACCAGCGCGAGCTGCGGGTGGGCGACATCATGCACGTGGAGAGCGGCGTCATCGCCCTCGAGCCCGACGCGCTGGTGCTCGGGCACAAGCTCTTCGACTCCGGCGCGGGCGTCCTCTGCACCACGGTGGAGCAGCGCGTGCGCCTCGCCGGGCCCCTGACCGCGGAGACGCGACGGGCCGTGGAGGCGCGCCGGGTGGACTGGGACGGGCCGGCCCGCGAGCGGCGGCCGCGTCCGGACGGCCTCGCGGGCTTCGGAGACAGCGCGCGTGACACCGTCAAGCCGATGGAGATCGACGTCTCGGGGGGCGCTGCGCTCGCGCACTACATCCATCGCTTCTCGGCGGCCAACGGCCACGCCATCGCCGCCTTCGGCATGACGCCGGCCTACATGCGCGCGGAGCGCCGCGGCTTCTCCACCTTCGAGTTCCAGCTCGAGCTCGGGAGCCTCCTGCGCGCGGGCGACGGGGTGCGGGTGCGCTCCGCGGTGGGCCACGTGGGCAACTCCTCACTGCGGCTCCTCCACGTGATGACGCGGGAGCCGGGGGACGAGATCGTGGCCACCCTCGAGCAGTCCGGCGTCCACTTCGACCAGGAGGCCCGCCGGCCCGCGCCGCTGCCGGACGCCCTGCGCGCGCGGGCGCGGGCGCTCCTCGTCTGAGGAAGCGTGATGGCATTGAAGCTGGGCCTCTTCTCGATGACCACCGGGCCGTGCACCTACCCGGACGGCGCGGCGCGCGTGGCGCGGGCGGCGGAGGCGGCCGGCTTCGACTCGCTCTGGGGCGGCGAGCACGTGGTGCTGCCGGACCCGCGCGTGCCGCCGTCGCCGCTAGCGCCCGAGGAGCGCATCATGGATCCGGTGGTGACGCTCGCCTTCCTGGCCGCGCACACCACGCGTATCCGCCTCGGCACCGGCATCATCATCCTGCCCCAGCGCAACCCGCTGGTCCTGGCCAAGCAGCTCGCCTCGCTCGACGTGCTCTCCGGCGGGCGGCTCATCTTCGGCGTCGGGGTGGGCTATCTCGAGCCCGAGTTCCGCGCGCTCGGGATCCCGTTCGAGCACCGCGGCCCGGTCACCGACGAATATCTCGCCGCGCTGCGGGTGATCTGGAGCGAGGCGCGGCCCTCGTATCGCGGCCGCTTCGTGAGCTTCGAGGGCGTGCAGGCGCATCCCCAGCCCGCCCAGCGCCCTGGGCCGCCGATCGTGGTGGGTGGGCACACCGAGGCCGCGTTCCGGCGGGCGGTGGAGCAGGGGCACGGCTGGTACGGCTTCGCCCTCGACGAAAATGGGGCCCAGCGCTGCCTGGAAGGCCTGCGGCAGGCGGCCGCGCGCCACGAGCGGCCGGCCGCGCTCGGCCCGCTCGAGATCAGCGTCACGCCGCGCCCGACCCGGGGCGGCGAGGCGATGGACCGCGCGAGCGCCGATCGCTTCGTCGCCCTCGGGGTCCACCGTCTCATCCTGATGCCGCCCCGATCGCTCGACGCCTCCGGGCTCGAGCGCTTCGTCGAGAAGACCGCGCGCGAGCTCCGCTAGGAACACCCGGAGGGGGCGCGCTCAGTTCGCGCGCTGCGGACGGCCCCACTCGATCGCGAAGCCCACGCCCGGCCAGCCGGGATTGTCGTGATCCCCGCCCACGCGCGAGCCCACCGGCGAGTTCGGGACGCTCCCACCCGCCACTCCCGCGCGGCCCGTCTTCGTGTCCTTCGACAGCGGCCCGATGAAGTTCGGACGATCCGGCAGCGCCGGGCGCTGCGGACGGAGGTCCCGGTCGGGAACAGACGGAGCCACGCGCTCGCGTGAAGGCGGCGTGGTCTTCAAGTCCATCGACTGAGCGGTCACGCTCAGGGGAAGTGTCATCAACGGCGCGGCGACGAGCAGAGCCACGATCGATCGGTTGAGCATGGTCGTTCGTCCTCCTGCGGTCACTGGGACGCATGCGGCATGCCGAATGGCTCCCGGCCCGAATCGTCAATGGTGACTCGCCCTTGAGATCCCGCGTCAGCGGGGCGACATCCCGGGTCCGGAAGGATCGACCTTGTAAGAAACACCCCCCAACCGGCACCGGGCCAGGCGAGGCAGGCAAGTCGCGCACTTACGAGGGGGCGCGCGCGGCGCTCGGGCTTGTAATTCTTACCCCCTTCACGAGACCCGGCAAGGCGCTTATCATGGCGGCACTTTACCGCTCACCGTCGAAGGAGAAGACCATGACCGCCATCACTCAGTCCGTTGATCTCGATCGCCGCGGCCGTGTGGCCGTGCTCACCGTCACCAATCCTCCCGTGAACGCGCTGAGCCAGCACGTGCGCCAGGGTCTGCGCGACGGATTGAAGCAGGCCGCCGCGGATGCGGGCGTCGCGGCGATCGTGATCACGTGCGCGGGGCGCACGTTTATTGCGGGCGCCGACATCACCGAGTTCGGCAAGCCCCCGAAGGAGCCGGGGCTGTTCGAGGTGCTCGATCTGATCGAGGGCTCGCCCAAGCCGGTGGTGGCCGCGATCCACGGCACCGCGCTCGGCGGGGGACTCGAGGTGACCCTGGCCTGTCACTACCGCGTCGGCGTCAAAACCGCGCGGTTCGGCCTGCCGGAGGTCAAGCTCGGCCTCCTGCCCGGCGCGGGCGGCACCCAGCGCCTGCCGCGCGTGGTCGGGGTGCCCAAGGCGCTCGCCATGATCGTGAGCGGGGATCCGATCGGGGCCGACGAGGCGTTGAAGGTCGGGCTCATCGACGAGATCGTGGACGGCGACCTGACCGCGGCGGGCGTGGCCTTCGCGGAGAAGGTCGTGGCGGAGAAGCGGCCGCTCAGGAAGATCCGCGACCTCGACGACAAGATCGCGGCCGTCCGCGGCAAGCCCGAGGTCTTCGCGGAGTTCCGCAAGTCGGTCGCGCGCCAGACCCGCGGCTTCCGGGCGCCCGAGAACTGCATCAAATCGATTGAAGCGGCCGTGAATCTCCCGTTCGACCAGGGCCTGAAGCGCGAGCGTGAGCTGTTCCAGGAGCTGATGACCTCGCCGGAGTCCAAGGCCCAGCGCTACTTCTTCTTCGCGGAGCGCGAGGCGGCCAAGATCCCCGACGTGCCGGGCGATACCGCGAGCCGGGAGATCAAGAAGGCGGCGGTCCTCGGGGCCGGCACCATGGGTGGCGGCATCGCGATGAACTTCGCCAACGCGGGCATCCCGGTCACGGTAGTGGAAGTGGCCCAGGACGCGCTCGACCGCGGCCTCGGCGTCGTGCGGAAGAACTACGAGGCCACCGCCTCGCGCGGCCGGCTGACCATGCCGGACGTCGAGAAGCGCATGGGATTGATCTCCGGCACCACCGACTGGGGCAAGATCGCGGACGCCGACATCGTGGTAGAGGCGGTCTTCGAGGAGATGCCGATCAAGAAGGAGGTCTTCGCGAAGATCGACAAGATCTGCAAGCCGGGGGCGGTGCTCGCCTCCAACACCTCCACGCTGGACGTGGACGAGATCGCCTCGGCCACGAAGCGGCCGGAGAGCGTGATCGGCATGCACTTCTTCAGCCCCGCCAACGTGATGCGGCTGCTGGAGGTGGTGCGCGGCGAGAAGTCGGCCAAGGACGTGGTGGCCACCGCGATGAGCGTGGGCCGGCGGATCGCCAAGGTGCCGGTGTGCGTGGGCGTCTGCTACGGCTTCGTGGGCAACCGCATGCTGCACCAGCGCGGCCGCGAGGCCGAGAAGCTGATCCTCGAGGGGGCCCTGCCCCAGGAAGTGGACAAGGTCCTCACCGACTTCGGCTTCCCGATGGGCCCGTTCGCGATGGGCGACCTGGCCGGCCTCGACGTGGGCTGGCGCATCCGCAAGGGCAAGGGCGTGAAGTCGGCGGTGGCGGATCGCATCTGCGAGCTGGGCCGCTTCGGCCAGAAGACGGGCGCGGGCTACTTCCGCTACGAGAAGGGCGACCGCACCCCGATCCTCGACCCCGACGTGGAGAAGATCATCGTCGAGGTGGCGAGCGAGATGGGCATCACCCGGCGGAAGATCTCCGATGAGGAGATCCTGGCCCGCCTGCTCTACCCGATGGTCAACGAGGGCGCCAAGATCCTCGAGGAGAAGATCGCGATCCGCGCGAGCGACATCGACGTGATCTGGGTCTACGGCTACGGCTGGCCGGTCTACCGGGGCGGCCCGATGTTCTGGGCGGACCAGATCGGGCTCAAGACCGTCCGCGACCGGATGCAGGAGTGGCAGAAGACGCAGGGCGAGGTCTGGAAGCCGGCGCCGCTGCTGGACCGGCTCGCCACCGAAGGCAAGACGTTCACGGGAGCGTGAGGCGGTGCGCGCGCTCGTGACGGGAGCGGCGAGCGGGATCGGCCGGGCCACCTGCCTGCGCCTGGCGCGCGACGCCCAGGCCGCCGGGCGCAAGGCGCAGATCGCGGCGGTCGATCTCGGTCCCTCGCCGGCGCTCGACTCGCTCGGGAAGGAGCTGGGCAGCCTCGGGGCGGCGATCCTGCCGCTCTCCGGCGACATGGCCACCGCGGATGCGCCGGCGCGCGTGGTCGGCGAGGCGATCGCGCGCTTCGGCGGCCTCGACGGCGTGGTGAGCAACGCGGGCGTGAACCGGCCGGGCCCGCTCGCGCAGTACGCGGTCGAGGACTGGGACCGGATGTTCGCGGTGAACACGCGCGCGACGTGGCTGCTCGCCAAGGCGGCCCACGACGCGCTCGCCGCCTCGCGCGGCGCGATCGTGGCGGTGGCGTCCATGTCCGGCACCAACGCGCACGCCAACCTCGGCCCCTACGGGCCGAGCAAGGCCGCGCTGATCATGCTCGTCGCCGTCCTCGCCCAGGAGTTCGGGCGCGACGGCATCCGGGTCAACAGCCTCTCGCCCGGCATGGTGCGCACCGGGATGACCGAGAAGGTGTACCAGGACACCCGCATCGCGTCCGAGCGCGACGCGCTCGTGCCGCTCGGGCGTGTGGCCGCGCCGGAAGACGTGGCCGACGTGATCGCGTTCCTGCTCGGGCCCGACGCCCGCTACGTCAACGGCCACGATCTCGTCGTGGACGGCGGCGTGACCGGCAACTTCCTGGGCCGTCTGCCGGGCATCTTGCAGATCACGAAAAGTTAGCACTGTCAGCCCGGTGACTGAGGTCGCCTGACAGGTGGCCCCGGAGCGCCGCGACACCTCCACGACACCGCTCAAATAGCTGGAAACACAGGCCAAGGTACCCTTCCTCCTTGGCACCCGGCTCGCATACCTCCCGGCCATCCGGAGGTGTGCGAATGCTCACCATGCTGATCAAACCCTGGACCCGATATCGAGACATCGATCGCCGCCAGCTCGCCCTCTTTCCCGAATGGGAGCGCGCGCGGTGGCTCGCGCCGCTGCCGTCGTTGGGTGCCGCGCTCGCGCTCGCCGTGCTGGTCGCGGTGGGCACCCCGTGGATGCCGTCGGACGTGATCGAACACACCGCCGCGCTGACCGAGACGGCCCCCGAGATCGAGGAGACGCCCGCGTACGACCTCACCGCGATTCCCGATCACATCAAGGCGGCCGCGAAGCGGCACCGGCTGTCCGAGGAGCTCATCAGCGCGGTGATCTCGGTGGAGTCGAACTTCGACCACGCCGCGGTCTCCCACAAGGGCGCCCTGGGGCTGATGCAGCTGATGCCCCAGACCGCCGCGCTCATCGGCGTCCGCGATCCCCACGACCCCGACGAGAACATCGACGCGGGAGCCAGCCACCTGCGCGCCATGCTCGACACCTTCAAGGGCGACCTGCCGCTCGCCCTCGCGGCCTACAACGCGGGCGAGCAGAACGTGGTGCGCCACCGCGGCATCCCGCCCTTCCCGGAGACGCGCCGCTTTGTGGCGCGCGTGCTGCGCCGGATGGGCGACAAGAAGCGCGGGGAGGCGGTGCTGGCCAAGCCGGTTCCGGTGCCGCGCTGGATCTCGCGGACCGCGCGCCCGCAGCCGAAGGTCCACCCGGTCAGCTCGTCACCTGCCCGCCCGACCCCGGCGCGTCCGACCATGCTCCCGGTACCGGCCCCACGGGCCGCGGAGCGCGCCTCCCTGCTGGTGCTGCACGAGATGGAGCCGCGACCCGGCCCGCGCACGTGGTCGCCGATTCCCGCGGTGGAGGAGCCGCCGGCGCCGGCGCCCACCACGACGCTCGGCCAGGCTCCGTAGCCCTCCCGCGTTCTTCACCTCCCGGCTCCGCTTCCTGCGCTACGATGGCGGCGCCCCGGCGCCGCCGCGCCGGCGCGAAAGGAGCGAGCATGCGATTCGGCGTCTTCTACGAGCACCAGCTCCCCCGCCCCTGGGAGGCCGGCGGCGAGCAGCGCCTCTTCCAGGACGCGCTCGCGCAGGTCGAGCTGGCCGATCGGCTCGGCATCGACTACGCGTGGGAGGTCGAGCACCACTTCCTCGAGGAGTACTCGCACTCATCCGCGCCCGAGGTGTTCCTGGCCGCCGCCTCGCAGCGCACCCGCCAGATCCGCCTCGGGCACGGCATCGTGCTGATGCCCCCGGGCTACAACCACCCGGCGCGCGTCGCGGAGCGGTTGGCCACCCTCGACCTCGTCTCCAACGGCCGTGTGGAGTGGGGCACCGGCGAGTCGGCCTCGCGCGCCGAGCTGGAGGGCTTCGGGGTCACCCCCGCCGAGCGGCGAGCCATGTGGCGCGAGACCACCGAGCAGGTGGCCAACATGCTGGCGCTCGATCCCTATCCGGGCTTCCAGGGCAAGTACTTCTCGATGCCGGTCCGTAACGTGGTCCCGAAGCCCGTGCAGAAGCCGCACCCGCCGCTGTGGGTGGCGTGCTCCAACCGGGAGACCATCCACCTCGCGGCCCAGCTCGGCATGGGGGCGCTGACCTTCGCGTTCATCGACCCGGCGGAAGCGAAGCACTGGGTGGACGACTACTATGAAACATTCAAGCGGGAGTGCGTGCCGATCGGGCATGCGGTGAATCCCAACATCGCAATGGTCACTGGTTTTTCATGCCACCCGGATGGGGAAGAGGCGCGCCGGCGCGGCACCGACGGCTTCCGCTTCTTCCAGTTCGCGCTCGGCCACCACTACGTGTTCGGCACGCACCGGCCGGGGCGCACCGACATCTGGGCCAAGTACGAGGCGGTCCGCGCGGAGCTCGACCTGGGAGTGCTGGGCGGCGGCACCGGCTGCATCGGCACCCCCGAGGAGCTCGGCTCGGCCCTTCGGGCCTACGAGGACTACGGGGTCGATCAGACCATCTTCATCCAGCAGGGCGGCAAGAACCGCCACGAGCACATCTGCGAGTCGCTCGAGCTGTTCGCGGCCTCCGTGATGCCGGAGTTCAAGGCCCGCGAGGGCGCGCGCGCGGCCCGCAAGGCGGAAGAGCTGGCCCCCTACGTGGCGGCGGCCTTCGAGCGGAAGCGGGCGGCGGCGGGCCTGGCCGAGGCCGACATCCCCACCTACGAGGCCTACGGCCTCACCGTCACCCAGCCGGTCGATCTGGAGAACATGCCGGAGGCGAACCGGCGGCGTATCCTGACCTTCAGGCGGATGCGGGAGATCATGGAGGGCCGGTAGGCCAGCATGGCGTCGGACGGCGACGAGTCACCCCCGACCCTCGCCGGCCGGCTGCGGCGGGTCGGCGAGATGCTGATCGGGCTGTCGGGTTCGCCGCTGCCCACCCATCTCTTCCAGACGCTCGCGGAGCAAGCGCAGGCGGTGGTCCCGCACGACTACCTGGCCGTCTGCCTGGAAGACGCCGAGCAGCGGGGCTACCTCGTGCATTCGCTCTCCGGGCTCCCGGGCGTGGCCGGTCGCCTCTTCACCAAGGCCGAAGGCCTCCCGGGACGGACGATCAGCACCGGGCGCGCCTACCTGGTGGGCGAGCTCGACACGATCCCCGACGCGGCCCCCGACCTCGACGGCGTGCTGGTCCGGGCCGGCCTGCGGGCCGCGCTCACGGTGCCGGTGCGGCGCGGCACCCAGATCCTCGGCGCGCTGCTCTTCGCCCGCCGCGGCGCCCCCTACACCTTCGACGACCTCGAGGTGGGCACGCTCGTGGCCGCCGGCCTCTCCGGCGGGCTCGAGACCTGTCGCGCCTATCAGGCCCTGGCCGACGAGCGCGGCACGCTCGCCGCCGTGCTCACGAGCACCGCCGACGCGGTCGTCATGGTGGGCCAGGACGGCATCGTGCTCCTCGCCAACCCCGCCACGCGCGCCATGCTCGGCGTGGCGCCGGAGGGCATGACCGGCCGGCCGTTCGGCGAGGCGGTCCCGCACGAGCCGCTCCGCCGGCTTCTCGCGGCCGGCCGGCCTGGCATCGCCGAGCTGTCGCTGCCCGACGGGCGGACCGCCCAGGCCAGCCTCGTCATCGTGACCACCGAGTACGGCGAGGCGGTCGGCCTCGCCGCGATCCTCCGCGATATCACGCTGCTGAAGGATCTCGAACAGATGAAGACGGACTTCGTGGCCACGGTCTCGCACGATCTAAAGAGCCCGATCATGGCGATCGCGATGACCGCGGAGCTCCTCCTCAAGGCGATGCCCGCGCCGGGCGGCGAGCAGGCCTACCGCGAGCGGTGCGAGCGCATCCTGCGCAGCGCGAAGAACATGACCGAGCTCGTGACCGATCTCCTGGACCTGGGGAAGATCGAGGCCGGCCTCGAAGGTACCGGCGGGCCCGTCGACCTCGTCCCCCTGATCGCGGAGGCGGCGAGGGCGCTGGCCGCGCAGGCGGAAGGCAAGCGCATCGGCATCGCGGTCGAGGCGCCGCGCGAGGCGACGGTCCGGGGGATGGGCGCGCGGCTCTCCCAGGTGCTGGTCAACCTGATCGGCAACGCGGTGAAGTACACGCGGGAGGGTGGCCGCGTGCTCGTGACGCTGGAGGCGCCGGCCGCCGACGGGCCGATCAAGCTCCGGGTCACCGACAATGGCATCGGTATTCCCGCCCGGGACCTGCCCCACGTCTTCGACAAGTTCTACCGGGTGACGAGCGATGCCACCGCGGGCATCGCGGGAACCGGCCTCGGCCTGGCCATCACCCGGAGCATCGTGGAAGCCCACGAGGGGCGCATCGGCGTGGAGAGCACGGAAGGCACCGGCAGCACGTTCTGGGTGGAGCTGCCGGCCTGGGTCGAGCCGCCCGCCGCCCCCCCCCCCCGCGCCCGCTCCGCCTGACGCGTCAGCCCTCGGCCCGGAGCTCCGCGAACACGTCGCGCGCGGCGATCAGAGCTTCGCGGATGATCGGCACGCCCACGTAGCCCGACATGTGGATCAGGGTCTCGATCAGCTCGGTCTCGGTCCAGCCCTGCCGCCGCGCCATGCGCAGGTGGATGCGCAGCTCGGGCTCGCGCCCGGTGGCCGCGTCGGAGACCACGCACACCAGGGTGCGCGTCTTGAGATCGAGGCCCGGGCGCGTCCACAGCGCGCCGAACACGTTCTCGGTGGCCACGTCGATGAACGTGCGCATGACCGGATCCTTGTAGGTCGTCGCGTTCACCCGCTCGACGTACGTGTCGCCCAGCAGCTTGCGGCGAATCTCACTGCCCTTCCGATGCAGCTCGCTCTCTGCCATGTTCGTCTCCGAGTCCCCTAGCGCCGGGCGCCGGGACCGAAAAAGCCACCCCTGGGGCGGCCGTGGGCGTGGTAGTGATCCGGGATGTTCCGCATGTGGTCGTCGATGTAGCACTCGCCGAGCTGCCGGGTCGCGATCTCGCGCAGGCGCGCGTGCATGTGGGTGAGGTGCTCGGCGGGCGGCTCGGTGCCGTGGTAGCGCCAGACCACCATGGGCACCGCGCAGATCTCGCACTCCGCGATCCAGCAGATGTCGTCTTCGTGGAACCAGGGGGTGATGCGGGCGGCGCGACAGAGATCGCACCCCGCGACCCGAGTGAAGGGGGAATCCATGGGACGGAGGGACCGGCCGGCTACCCCCAGAGGGCGCGCATCACGTGCGCGGCCACGCGCCGGTTGTAGTCGCGCACGAGGCCGCGGATGCGGAAGACGTCCAGCACCCACCAGGCGGCGAGGCCGCCGAGGGTGAGCCAGAACAGCACCTGGAGACCGCGCTTGCGCAGATACAGGTAGTGCCAGCCGAGCGGCAGGAACATGAGCGCGACGAGCGGCGACTTCGCCTGGGCCCGGTAGCGCCAGAGGAAGGCCCGCTGCTGGTCGGGGCTGAGATACGCGAGCTGCTCGCGCACGGTGCGCGACAGCGAGGAGGCCACGGACGCGGGAATCGCGAGCGACCGATCGCCGCGGGCCTCGGCGCCCCGCCGCCCCGCGACACGCTCGGGCGGCGGAGGGGCCGCCGGCTTGCGGAAGACCGACGTTTCTGGCTGTGGCTGTACGCGACTCATTCCGCTCGTTCCCCCGGGGCGAGAAGGAGCAAGAACGGCGCCAGCCTGACGGGTAAGCCGGGGCTTGGACTTAGCGGGCGGGCGGCGGTCAGCGATTCTCACGTGTCACTCCGGTCGTCCGCAGGAGGACGCTTGCTGGGGTGTCAATTCTTGACGTCCGGCCAGACCACCATGCCGGTACCCGACCGCCACGCGACCGCGGGCATGTAGGCGAGCACCTCGGCGGGGCCGCTCGTGAACGCGAGCGTGAGGATCCAGGCGAGCAGCTCCGCGGTGCCGCCGGATCCCGCCGCCTCCATGCGCTCGAGCGTGCACTCGCGCAGCAGCGCCGCGTGATCGCCCTGCTTCAGCAAGCCCAGGAACCACCGATCGAACTCCTCGTCCACCCAGAAGTACCGCGGCCCTCCGGGCTCGTGCGAGAGCCCGCCGGTCGCGATCACCGCGATCCGCTCGGCGCCGGGGTAGTCACGCAGCATGTCCCCGAGCACCGTCCCCACCTCGTAGGCGCGCGCGGGGGTCGGGATGGGCGGCACCGTGCAGTTCATGGTCACCGGCACCAGCGGGATCTCGCCCTTCGAGTTGAGATAATGCATCGGCACCGACACCCCGTCGTCGAACTGCATGTCGCGCAGGTACGCGAAGGCGAGCCGACGCCGCGCGCCCTCGTTGACGAGGTAGCGGGCCAGCGCGGGATGGCCGGGAATCCGGTACTTCTCGAGCGCGAGCCACTCGTCGTACCAGTCGGCGGGCCCCACGTGCTCGGGGCCGATGCCCACCGTGTACTCCGGGGTGTTGTTGATCGGCCAGTTCAGCAGGTGATCGTTGCTCACGAGCACGATCACGTCCGGCCGAGCGGCCTGGAGCCGCTCGCGCATCTCGTCGAGGGCGCGCCGGGCCTCGACTTGCTGATCCTCGGGGGCCCGGTCGAACCAGCCGGTGAGCCCGGGCGAGTGGGTCATCGCCATCGCGGCCACCGTCCGCGCCACCGGGCTCAGCCCTCCCGCCGCGCCGAGATCCGAAGGAGCCGCTCCGCCGCGGCGGCCTCGTCCGGGTAGGCCCGCCGATAGGCTTCCAGCGCGGGATGGCTATTGCTGTTGGCGGAGGCCCCGTAGAACAGGCGCAGGATCTGGGGGATGTAGTACTGATGCACGCCCATCTCGTTGAGGCGGCGCACGTCCTTGTCGCGCACCGCCTCGTATTCCTCGCAGCTCAGGCCGAACTCGCGCGCCAGCCCCTCGAGATCGCTGAGCCAGCGGGCGCGGAGCGCCGCGTCACGCCGGACGTAGAAGATCATCTCGTTCACGGGCAGCGTCTTGTCGCAGCGCTCGACGTTACCCATCGGTCTTGGCGGACAGGACCTTGGGATTGACCTTGAGGAACATGATCACGCACCGCTCCGGGCCCAGGTTCCGGACGTCGTGCATGACGCTCCGGGGGAACTTCACGATCGAGCCCGCCTCCACCACCACCTCCTCGCCGTCGATGCTCATGTGGGCGGTCCCCTGCAGGACGAAGATCGCCTCCTCCTCCTTCGGGTGGGTGTGCATCACGGTGGACTGGCCGGGCTCGTAGCAGGCGATCTCCGACCAGAGCTGGTCGGTCTTGAAGAGCATCTTGCGGACGCGCTTGTCGGAGGCGAAGGCCTTGAGCGCGTGCAGGTCGAAGACCTGCGCCACCCCGGTCACGCGCGCGGCCACCGTCTCGTCCATGCGGCTGGATCATAGCGCCGTCGCGCCGGCTCCGCCACCGCCTCGTCCCCGCGCGGCGGAACTTCGTCGTTGACATCGCGGGACCCGTTCAGTAGAAAGGGCCGACGGCCGTGCCACAGCCTTCCGCCTCGTCTCCCTCGGTCGCTCGGCGCTTCGCGCGGTTCGTCTCCGGTGTCTCGCTCGACACGGTGCCGTCCCCGGTCGTCGCGCAGGCGAGGCTCCTCGCGCCGGACACCCTCGGGAGCTGCTTGGCGGTGCGCCTGACCGACGGGCGGCGGATCGAGGAGCGGCAGGACCACCCGCGCGGCGGCCCCGATTTCCCGATGACCCGCGAGGAGCTGACCGCCAGGTTCCGCGCCAACGCGGCGGAGGCCGTCCCGGAGGCGCAGGCCGCGCGGGTGATGGCCCTCGTGGACGCGCTGGCCGCCCAGCCCCGCGTCACCGCCTTGATGGACGCCCTCACCGCCTAGAGGAGCCACCATGAGACACCGCCGACCGACGCTCGCCCTGCTGGTCTCGCTCCTGATCGTCGGCGCGGCCCCCGCCGACGCGCAGGATCCCCGGCTCGAGGCCGCCCGCAAGGAGGGCAAGGTCGTCTGGTACACCTCGCTCGCCCTGACGAGCTCCGAGAAGGTGGCCAAGCTCTTCGAGACGGCCCATCCCGGCGTGAAGGTCGAGGTGCATCGCACCGGCTCGCAGCGGATCCTGCAGCGGATGATGCAGGAGCTGCAGGCCAATATCCGGAACGTGGACGTCGTCCATACCTCCGACGCCGGCCACTACGTGCTCTTGAAGGAGAAGAAGCTGCTGATGCGCTACACCCCGGCGGGGGGCGATCGCCTCGCGGCCGGCTTCAAGGACCGCGACGGCTTCCACTACGGGCTGCGCGCCACCGTCAACGTGATCGCCTACAACTCCCAGAAGGTCACCGCCGCGGAAGCGCCGCGCGCCTGGAAGGACGTGCTCGATCCGAAGTGGCGCGGCCGGCTCGTCACCGCGCATCCCGGCTACAGCGGGGTGATCGCCACCCACGTCCTGGCCCTCGTCCACCTGCACGGCTGGGACTACTTCAAGGCCCTGGCCCAGAACAAGCCGATGCTCGTGCAGTCCGCGGTGGACCCGGCCGGCATCGTGGCCTCGGGCGAGCGGCCGGTCGCGGTCAACGGCGGTGACTACAACTTCTACCAGGCCAAGAAGAAGGGCAATCCGGTCGAGATCGTCTTCCCGAAGGAGGGCGTGCCGCTGGTCGTCTCGCCGAGCGCGATCACCAGCTTCGCGCCGCATCCCAACGCGGCCCGGCTCTTCACCGACTTCATCTTCACCCGCGAGGTGCAGCAGGTCCTGGCCGATACCGAAGGCCTCTACACCGGACATCCCGAGGTGAAGTACCCGGCGGACCGGCCGAAGCTCCAGGATCTCAAGCTCCTGCAGGTCGACCCGGAGGAGCTGGAGAAGCGGAACGAGGAGATCAAGACGCGCTTCGTCGAGTTCTTCGGAGCCTAGCGCGACGGCCATGGCCGAGGCGTCGGCATCGCTCAGGCCAAGCCGTCTCGCCGGGCTCGACCGCGCCGCGCCGGTCTGGCTGCTCGCGGCGGCGACGCTGATCGTGCTGATCCTGCTCCCGCTCGGCTGGCTCGTCTACATCAGCGTGAGCGGGCCGCAGGGCGTCACCCTCGCCCATTACGCCCGCGTGCTCGGGGACCCGCCGCTGCAGAAGGCGCTAACGAGCACGCTAGTGCTTGGCGTGGGGTCGGGCGCCCTCGCCCTCGCCATCGGCGCGCCCCTGGCCTGGCTCTCCGCCCGCACCGACCTGCCCGGGCGCCGGATCATCCAGAGCCTCATCATGGCGTCGTTCGTGACCCCGCCGTTCCTGGGCGCCTTCGCCTGGGTGATGCTCGCCGGCCCCAACGCGGGCTATCTCAACCAGCTCTACCGCGGCCTCACCGGCGCCGAAGGCCCGCTGCTCGACATCTTCACGATGCCGGGGCTGATCTTCGTGGTGGCGATCTACACGTTCCCGTACGTCTACATCATGATCGCCAATACCCTCGGCCTCATCGCCTCCGATCTCGAGGACGCGGCCGCCATCCTGGGGGCGGGCCGCCTGCAGGTGGCGCGGACCATCACGCTGCCGATGGTGCTGCCCGCCATCCTGAGCGGCTTCATCCTGGCCGTGCTGCAGGCCCTGGCCCTCTTCGGCTCGCCCGCCATCCTGGCCCTGCCCGCCGGCTTCCATACCGTGACCACCCAGATGTGGTCACTCTTCCAGTACCCGCCCCGGCCCGAGCTGGCCGCCGCCTTCTCGATCCCGCTGCTGCTCGCCACCGCCCTGCTGCTCCTGGCCCAGAAGAAGCTGCTCGGGCGGCGCGGCTACGCCGCGGTGGGCGGCAAGGGCGGGCAGCGGCGCCCCATCCGGCTCGGCGGGTGGCGCTATCCGGCGCTCGCGGGCTGCCTGGCGGTGCTCGCCTGCGCGGTGTTCCTGCCCTACGGCATCCTGCTCAAGGCCGCGTTCGCGCGCGCCTGGGCCCAGCCGCTCTCCTTCGAGAACTTCACGCTCGAGAACTGGTCGTTCACGTTCCTGCACGGCTCGACCCAGGCCGCGATCTTCAACACCCTCGAGCTGGGCGTGCTCACCGCCTGCGTGGGCACCGGGCTCGCCACCCTGCTCGCCTACGTCACCAATCGGCGGCTGGTCGCCGGCCACCAGATCCTGGCCTTCCTCGCGCTGGCCCCGGTGGTCATCCCGGGGGTGGTACTGGCGGTGGCCCTCTTCGTCGCCTACACCCGGCCGCCCTTTCTTCTCTACGGCACGCTCTGGATCCTCTTCATCGCCTATCTGACCAAGGAGATGCCGGTCGGCTACTCGCAGGCCGACGCCACCCTGCGCGGCATCCATCCCGAGCTGGAGGAGGCGGGCCGCATCCTGGGGGCGGGCCGGCTGCGCGTGCTGCGCGAGATCACCGCGCCGCTTGCCCGGAGCGGGATCATCGCGACCTGGTGCTTCGTCTTCATCGGGGTCATCCGCGAGCTGTCGGCCTCCATCATCCTGTTCACCCCGAACACCAAGGTCATGTCGGTGGTGATCTTCGACCTGAAGGAGGAAGGTCAGTTCGGAGCCATCGCGGTCCTCGGGGTGTTCATGCTCGTGATGACCTTCGCCATCGTGGCCCTCATGCAGACGCTGCTCGGCCGTGACGTCCTGGGCGCGCGGCCGTCCGGCGGGGCCGGCTAGTCTCGTGCCCGGGGTCGTCATCACCGGCCTCCGCAAGCACTTCGGCGACGTCGCCGCGGTGGCCGGGCTCGACCTCACCGTGCGGCCCGGCGAGCTGGTCGCCCTGCTCGGCCCCTCCGGCTGCGGCAAGACGACCACCCTGCGGCTGGTCGCGGGCTTCATGGCCCCGGACGGAGGCGAGATCCGCGTCGGGGAGCGCGTGCTCTCCTCTCCGAGCACCGTGATCCCGCCCGAGCGCCGGCGCATGGCGATGATCTTCCAGAGCTACGCGCTCTGGCCGCACATGACGGTGGCCCAGAACGTGGCCTACGGGCTCCGCTTCGCCAGGACGCCCCGTGCCGAGCGCAATGATCGGGTAGACGAGATGCTCCGCGCGGTGCAGCTCGCGGGCTACGGCGCGCGCTACCCCGGCGAGCTGTCGGGGGGCCAGCAGCAGCGGGTCGCGGTGGCGCGGGCCCTGGTGGTGGAGCCGGAGATCCTGCTGCTCGACGAGCCCCTGAGCAATCTCGACGCGAGCCTCCGCGAGGAGATGCGCTTCGAGATTCGCCGCCTGCACGAGCGCTTCGGCATCACCACGCTCTACGTCACCCACGACCAGGCGGAGGCGATGGTGATCTCGGACCGGGTCGCGGTGCTGCGGAACGGGCGCGTCGTCCAAATCGGCGCGCCGCAGGAGCTGTTCGAGCAGCCGCGCACGCGCTTCGTGGCCGAGTTCATCGGCAAGACCAACCTGATCGACGCGGTCGCGGACGGCGCGGGCAGCGTCGCGCGCGGCCGCCTCCGGGTGCGGGTGGCCGCCGACGGCCTCATCCCCGGCGCGCCGGCGGTGGTCTCGATCCGGCCCCACCTGATCACGCTCGGCCCGCGCGCCGACCCCCGGACCGAGGCTCCGGACGCGAACGTCCTCGCGGGCACGGTGATCCGGGCGAGCTACCTCGGGGACACGGTGGACTACCAGGTCGGCCTAGAGGACAGCGACGTGGTCCTGCGGGTCATCGGCCCCACCCCGGCCCGCGCGCGGGCCGGCGAGCCGGTCGCGGTGACGATGCCCGCCGAGGCCTGTATCCTGCTCCCCGCGGAAGACTGACCCGCCGGTTCATGAGCTACAGACCGCCCCAGACTTCCTCGGCCAGCTCGACGCAGAGCGCGAGCTTCGCCCTCTGGTGCTCGACCGCGACCTCGTTGCCCTCGAGCGTCGAGGAGAAGCCGCACTGCGGGCTGATGCATAGCTGGTCGAGCGGGAGGTACTTCGAGGCTTCGTCCAGACGCCGCTTGAGGTCGGCCTTCCCCTCGAGCGCCCCCACCTTGGTGGTGACGAGGCCCAGCACCACCCGGAGGTGCTTCGGGGCGTGGCGCAGGGGCGAGAAGTCCCCGGAGCGCGCGTCGTCGAACTCGAGGAAGAAGCCGTCGTAGGGCATCTGGTTGAAGATGGCCTCCGCCACCTTCTCGTAGCCGCCCTGGGCGCGCCAGCTCGAGCGGAAGTTACCGCGGCAGAGATGCGTGCAGACCACCAGGTCCTTCGGCCGGTCGCGCAGGGTGGCCTGGATCAGCTTCACCGACAGGGCCAGCACCTCGTCGGGATCCTCGCCGCGGGCGCGGCCCTGCGCGCGCATGTCCTCGTCGCAGAGGTAGGCCAGGCTCACGTCGTCGAGCTGGAGATACCGGCAGCCCGCCGCGTAGAGATCGGCGATCTCCGCGCGGTAGGCGGCGGCGGTGTCCTCCACGAAGCCGTCGAGATCCGGGTAGACCGCCCGGTCGATGTTGGCGCGCCCGACCTGGGAGTAGAGCATGCAGGGCGACGGGATCGTGAGCTTGGCGGTGCGCGAGGTGGCCGATCGGAGGAAGCGGAACGCGTCCACGAAGATCGGCGCGGGGCGCCCGACGCGCGAGGCGACGCGCAGGTCGGGCCGGGTGTAGTTCACGTCGCCCGCGCGGCCGTGGAAGGTCACCGGGAGCTGCCGGCCCTCGCTGGCGAGGCCGCCCAGGCGAGTCAGGAAATCCATGTGCCAGGACTTCCGGCGCATCTCGCCGTCGGTGACGCCCTGGAGCCCGGTTTCTTCCTGAAGTCGCACCGCCTCGCGAATGGCCGCGTCCTCGGCGGTGGCGAGGTCGGCCGCGCTCGCCCGGCCCGCGTCCTTCTCGATCCGCAGGGCCTTGAGCGCGGGCGGGCGCAGCAGGCTGCCCACGTGATCGGCGCGGAACGGCGCGCGGGGCGTGGCCATGGCTAGTAGAGCCCCCTCCCGGCCGCGAAGACGCGGGTGAGCCCGAGCAGCGCGTCGGTGCTGGGGGTGGGCACGCCGACCCGGCCACCGATCTCGCTCACCGCGGTGAGCAAGCCGTCGATCTCGAGCGGCTTGCCCGCCTCCACGTCCTGCAGCATCGAGGTCTTGAAGGCGCCCAGCTTGCGCGTCACCGCGTTCCGCTCTTCCCCGCTCTGATGGATCGGACACCCGATGCGATCGCCGATGGCCGCCGCCTCCGCCATGATCGCGAGCGTGAAGCGGTCGAGCAGCGGATCGTCGAGGAGGCGGTCGCAGGTGGCCCCGGTCAGCGCCGACATGGGGTTCATGGTCATGTTGCCCCACAGCTTGTACCACACGTCGGCCTGGATGCGCTTGCTGACCGTCGTCTCGAAGCCGGCCGCGGTCAGCCGATCGGCCAGCGCGCTCACCCGCCCCGAGGCGCCGCCACCGGGCTCGCCGACGATCAGGCCGCGGCCGAAGCCGTGGCGCACCAGGCCGGGCGCGCGCACCGAGCAGGTGGCGTGCACCACGCAGCCGACGACGTGGGCGAGCGGGATCGCGGCCGCGATCCGGCCCTCCGGATCGACCGACCGCACCGCGGTGCCCTCGTGGGGCCCGCCGAGGCCGTGGAAGAACCACCACGGCACGCCGTTCATCGCGGTGAGCACCACCGTGTCCGGCCCGAGCAGCGGCCGCACCTTCTCCGCGAGGTCCGGCAGCGACGGGCCCTTCACCGCGAGCACGACCAGCTCCTGCGGCCCCAGCCCGCCCGTCTCCTCGACCACCCGCACCGGCGCGGTGAGCACCGCGCCCCCCTGCTCGAGCCGGAAGCCGTGGGCGCGCAGCGCGGCCGCGGTCGCCCCGCGCGCCAGCGCGCTGACGCGGGCGCCGCCGCGCGCGAGCTGGAGGCCGATGAAGGTTCCGATCGCGCCGGCGCCCACCACGCACACCCTCATGACGGGGGCGCGGTGAGCCGCACCACGTTGAAGGCCTTCACCGGACGCTGGAAGCCTTTCAGGATGAGCTCGCCGACCGGCTCGACCTCGGCGAGGCCTTCCACTCCGCCCGCCACCCGCTGGGAGAGCAGGATCTGCCCCGGCTTGGCCTCCCCGCAGAGCCGCGCGGCGAGATTGGTCACGGTGCCGATGGCCCCGTAATCCCAGCGGCCCTCGAAGCCGACCGCGCCGATGGTGGCGTAGCCCTGGGCGATGCCGACGCCGAAGTCGAGGTCGAACCCGCGCCTGCGCCACGTCTCGGTGAGCGCGGCGATGCGGTCCCGCATCGCGCCGGCCATGCGGACGGCCCGCGCCGCCGGGTCGGGCACCTCCACCGGGTCGTTGAAGAAGATCATCATGCCGTCGCCCGCGAAGCGCTCGAGCGTGCCCTCCGCGGCGAGGATCAGGCGGCCCATCTCCGCGTGGTACTCCCGCAGCACCGTCATGACCTCTTCTGGCTCGGCGGTCTCCGCGAACGCGGTGAAGCCACGGAGATCGAGGAAGACCACCGTGACCTCCCGGCGGTGGCTCTTGAGCGGGTCCGCGGCGTCGCCGGCCACGATCAGCTCGGCGAGCTGGGGCGAGAAGAAGCGGCGCAGCCGCCCCAGCCGCTCGAGCTGGGCCACCTGGTCCCGCACGCGCTGCTCGAGCGTCCGGTTCAGCTCCTCCAGCTCGCGGTGCAGCGCACGGATGCGCAGAAGCGAGCGCACGCGGGCCAGCAGCTCGGGCTGGTTGATCGGCTTGCTCAGGAAGTCGTCGGCGCCCACCTCGATCCCCTTGACCCGCTCGGTGGCGGGGTCGAGCGCGGTGACCATGACGACCGGCAGGAGCCGCGTCGCCTCGTCGGCCCGCAGCCGCCGGCATACCTCGTACCCGCTCATCTCCGGCATCACGACGTCCAGGAGCACCAGATCCGGTTGCTCGGCCCGCACCCGCTCCAGGGCGACCGCGCCGGACGGCGCGGTGATCACCGCGTAGCCGTGGCCGGTGAGCACGCCTTCCAGTAGCTTCACGTTCATCGGCGTGTCGTCCACCACCAGGATGCGGGCCGGCTCGTTCACCGCGCGCTCCCGCCCTTCGTCGGGCGATCCAGCATCTCGCGCACCGCGGCCACGAACTGGGTCACGTCGATCGGCTTGGCCTGATAGCCGTCAAATCCCGCCGCCATGATCTTCTGCCGGTCCTGGGTCATGGCCGACGCGGTCACCGCGATCACCGGGACGGCCCGCGTCCGCGCGTCGGATCGCAGCACCTGGAGCGCCTCGATCCCGTTCATGCGGGGGAGCTGGATGTCCATCAGGACCAGGGCGGGCGGCGTCGCCTGCGCCAGCGCGATCCCGTCCTCCGCGTTGTCGGCCTCCGCGGTCCGGTACCCGTGGAACTGGAGGATGTCGCGCTCCAGCTTCCGGTTCTTCTCGTTGTCCTCGACGATCAGGATCAGCTCGCCGGCCATGGTCGCTCCGGAACAGAGAAGGTGAACGTGGAGCCCTGGCCGACCTGGCTCTTGACCCAGAGGCGGCCGCCGTGCAGCTCCACGAGCTTGCGGGCGAGGGTCAGGCCGAGTCCCGTGCCCTCCCGCTTGTGGGCGTAGTCGCCGCCCACCTGCCGGAACTCCTCGAAGATCAGCTCCTGGTTCTCCGGCGCGATCCCGATGCCGGTGTCGGCCACCGAGATCTCCACGCCGCCGTCGGTGGGCACCGCGCGCACCTCGATGCGGCCGCCCTCCGGCGTGAACTTCACCGCGTTGGACAGGAGATTCAGCATCACCTGCTTGACCTTCCGCTCGTCGGCCACGAACTCGCCGAGCCGGCCGTCCACCTCGAAGGTCACGTCGATGCCGTGCCGGACCGCGCGCTCGCGCACGAGGATGAGCGTATCCTGAATCGCCTGGGGCAAATGGAAACGCGCCAGCTCCAGGTCCATCCGGCCCGCCTCGACCTTCGAGAGATCGAGGATGTCGTTGATGAGCGAGAGCAGGTGCCGGCCGGACGACAGGACGTCCTGGAGATACTCGTCCTGCTTGGGGTTCAGCTCCCCGAACATGCGCTGGAGCAGCACCTCCGAGAAGCCGATGATCGCGTTCAACGGGGTGCGCAGCTCGTGCGACATGCTCGCGAGGAACTCCGACTTGTGCCGGTCGGCGACCTCGAGCAGCTGGCTCTTCTCCTCGATCTCGCGGAAGAGATGCGCGTTGGCGATGGCCACCTTCGACTGGTTGGCCAGGGCGGTCATGAGGCTCACGATGCGCTCGTCGAAGTCCCCGGGCCGGCGACGGACGACCACGATACCCCGGGCGATGTCGCCGCCCCCCATCGGCACCGTGAGCACGGCGCGGAGGCCCTCCTCGAGGAAGAGCGCGCGGAAGGGATAGTCGTGCGCCTCCTCCACGTCCGGGATCTGCACCGGCTGACCCGCGGCGGTGGCCTGACTGATCGTCCCGTGGTCGACCCCCACCGACAGGTGCTGCACCGCGCTCACGAACTCCCGGCTCAGCCCCTGGCTCACCACCACGTCGAACGTCTTGCGCTCCGGACTGAGCTCGAAGATCCCGCAGCCGTCCGCGCCGGAGAGCGCGATGGCGCGCCGCGCCACCGTGTCGAGGATCTCGCGGAGATCGAGGGAGGAGCTCACCGCCCGGATGACCTCGCTGAGGGCGCCGGTCTCCTCCAGCGACTGCGAGAGATCGTGCGTCCGGGCCCGCAGCTCCTGGAACAGGCGCACGTTCTCGATCGCGATTACCGCCTGGTCCGCGAAGGTCTGCAACAGCGCGATCTGCTTGTCGGTGAAGGGGCGGACTTCCAGCCGGCGGATCACGATGACGCCGATCGGAGTGCCCTCGCGCAGCATCGGGGTCACGAGCGTGGTGCGATTGCCGGCGCGCTCCTGCAGGGAGCGGGACTGGGGGTACTCCGCGAGCTCGGCGGCCAGGTCGGGCACGTGAATGGTGCGCCGCTCCAGCACTGCCCGCCCGCCCACCCAGTCCGGGCTGATCTCGAGTCGGGTCGGCCGCCCGCGGTACTCTCCGTAGTTCGCCACGAGCTGCAGGAACGCGCCATCCACCTGGAGCACCAGGGCGTCAGTCGCGTCACAGACGCGCCCCGCGTTCTGGGCCACCGTGTCCAGAATCGGCTGGAGATCGGTCGGAGAGCTGCTGATGGCGCTGAGGATCTCGGCGGTGGCGGTCTGCTGCTCCAGCGTCTCGGTCAGGGCGCGGTTGCGCACCTGCAGCTCCTGGAACAGGCGCACGTTCTCGATCGCGATCACCGCCTGGTCCGCGAAGGTCTCGAGCAGCGCGACCTGCTGGTCGCTGAAGGGCCGTACATCCGTCCGGAACGCGGTGATCGCGCCGATCGCGACGCCCTCGCGCAGGAGCGGCACGCCCACGGTGGCCGCGATGCCCTGGCGCCGGATGGCCGGCGCGATGTCCGGGTACTCGGCCTCAAGATCGATCCGCAGGTCGTCGATCCGGATGGTCCGGCGCTCGAGGGCAACCCGGCCCGATACCGAGCCGCGCGTCAATGGCCTTGCCTCGCCGGCTTCCAGGCTGGACTTGACCGGGCCGTGCCGGGCCACGAGCCGCATCTGCGACCCCTCGATCTGAAAGATCTGGGCGTTCTGGGCGTCGCAGAGGCGCGCGGCGGCCTCCACGACCGCCGCCATCACCGGCTGGAGATCGGTCGGGGAGCTGCTGATGACCCCGAGGATCTCGGCGGTCGCGGTCTGCTGCTCGAGCGACTCGGTCAGCTCGTGGGTGCGCTCGTCGACCTTGCGCTCGAGGCCCGCGTAGGACTCCTGGAGCTTGCCCGCCATGCTGTTGAACTGCTCGGCCAGCCCTTCCAGCTCGTCGCCGGTGCGCACCACGATGCGGTCGGTCAGGTTGCCCTCGCCGAATCGGGCCGCCCCCGCCTGCAGCGCCCGGATCGGCTTCACCATGGTGCGGGCCAGGATCAGGCTGACGATCACCGACAGGGCGATGCCGACCATCTCGAGCAGGGCGGTGCGGCGGACCGACGCCTCCAGGGGGGCGAAGGCCTCCTCGAGGGGCTGCTCGACGAACACCGTCCAGCCTAGCGACGGGATCGCCACGTGGGCGGTCAGGACCCGCTCACCCTTCAGGTTGCGCGCGACCGTCGCGGTACCCGCCCCGTCGCCGAGGGCGGGAGGGGACGTGAGCGCCGCCTTCACGTGCTCGAGGCGGCCGAGATCGGTCTTCTGGAGTACCAGGCTGATATCGGGGTGCGCGATCAGGGCCCCCTGCCCATCCACCACGAGGGCCTGGCCGGCCTTGCCCACCCTGATCTGGGACACCACATCCCAGATGAACTTGAGGTTCACCTCCACCGCGGTGACCCCCCCGGCCTTGCCCTCCGCGATGGCGATGGCCATGTAGGGCTCGGACTCCTTGCGGAAGTACACCGGCCCGCGGTAGAGCCGGTTGGCGCGGGCCTCCGTGAAGCGCGGGTCGGCCGACAGGTCGATGTTGCTGCCGAACACCTCCATGGCCAGGCGGGAGATTCGCACCTGCTCCCGCCCGGCCGGGTCGATGTAGGTGATCTCGGTGATCGGGGGCACCTGCCGCTGCAGCCGGTAGAAGTCGACCCGCCGCTGCTCGAGCGGGGCCGTCGCCGCGGCGCGGGGCTGGATCACCCAGCCCATCTGGCGTTCGATCTCGGTGATGAACCCCTCGATGCGGACGGCCGCGGCCTGCGCCTTCTCCCGCTGGAGGGCCGAGAGCACCACCTTGCTCTCCTGGTAGGAAAAGTAGATCTCGATGAGGCCGCTGGCGAGCAGGGCGACGGTGACGAGGAGGGAGAAGAAGATGACGTACTTCCAGAACAGCCGCCGGCGCCTGGCCATCGTTCCGGCGAGTGTAGGCGGGGGCGAAACCCCTGTCAAAGACCGGGCGGCCCCTCCTCCCTCTCCCCTTGGGGAGAGGGCAGGGTGAGGGGCCGGGGCGAGAGCGGGCAGCCCGGCCCCATCGCCGCCTTCTTCTTCTCGATGATGTCGCCGGCGTACTTCTCGAGGTAGTGGGCGATGGTCTCGACGCGGATCTTCACCGAGCCGGCCGGCTTGGTCGAGTCCAGATCCTGGAAGGAGAAGAACAGCGTGCCGGAGCGCTCCACGATCTGCTGCACCGGGGTGTAGGTCGGCTGGTCCATCCCGCACTCGTAGCTGGCCAGGCGCACCACGCAGGCCACCCAGGGCATGCGCGCGGCCGCCTTGGCGCCCCAGAGGATCTCGTTGGTGTTGCTGCTGTAGGAGGACGGCCAGACATCACGAATGTCGAATGGGGACCGGATGTGTCCGGCCCGGACGTCCTCGCCGAAGGCCCAGTCCATCAGGTCGTCGTCGACCGGGAAGTATTGCGCCCAGAGCACCGGGTAGCCGTAGGCCTGCAGATCCACCTCGATCTCGTGGCCGATGCCCGGGTCCATGTGATACGGCCGGGCCAGGACGAGCAGGCAGGCCCGGTTCTCGCGCGCGCACCACTCGAGTATCTCTCGGCCCTTCCGGCGCAGGCGCGCGTTGAACTCGGTGAGGGCGCGATAGCCCGCCTGCACCGCGCGCGCGGTCTCCTCGGGGGTGAGCCCGGGGATCACGCCGCGGAGCCCCTCCCAGAGCTGCTTGGGCACGAGCCGGGGCTCGTCGAGCGAGACGAACGGCGCCGCGTAGCGGATGCCCTGCTCCGCGAAGACGTCGCGCTCCTTCATGAAGCCGGCCTTGATGTTCTCGGGCGCGGCCATGACCCGCGGGCAGGTGAGCGTGCGCGCCACGTGGCCGGACAGGAACGAGGGCAGGTTGTAGATCATCGGCGAGAAGAGGATGTCGAGCTTCTCGCGCTGGCCGAAGATCAGCTCGCCGTAGTGGCCCGCGATGCACTTGACCGGGTAGCAGCAGTCGACGGTGCCGCGCCCCTTGCCGAACTGGCGCCCCTGCTCCTCCGAGGTGTCGGAGGAGAAGACGAGTCGGCGCGCATCCACCCCGAGCTCGCCGAAGAAGCCCACCCAGAACTGGTGGGTGGACCAGAGATTCAGGACGCGCGGGATGCCGATCCGGAGCTCAGCCCGCGACGGCGGGGGCGTCGGCGCGGGACCGGCGGAACGCGTCCTTCCGAACCATCTCGGCAACGTTAGGGTACTCACGCTTGACCTCCTCGAGCTTCGACTTCACCTCGCGCAGCTCGTTCACGTCCTCGACCAGGCCCTTGGGGCAGGAGTTGCCGCTGATCACGCGCTCCCAGCCCGCGGCCAGCGGCAGCTTGCTCCAGGGCCGGCCCTTGGCGCCGGGGAGCTGCACGTCGATGAAGGTGCGCGTGCAGCTGATCGGGCACCACTTGCAGACCGTGGCGGGCGCGGTGGTGCTCGTGTAGGTGAGCGCCGCGATCGCCTCGAAGCCGCGGAAGCGGCTCGCGCGCCCGCCCGGCACCGCCCGCCAGTCCGCCGCGCAGAGCGCGGCCCCGATGGCCCCCGCCTCGCCCGAGTAGGGATGCAGCACGATGTCGGCCTCGGGCACCTTGCCGCGGATGAAATCCACCTGGGCCTTCACCACCGCCATGTTGCGATGGGTGCCGCCCTGGAGCACGAACTTGCGGCCGACCGATCTGAGATTCTGCAGCTGACCGGCGTAGATCCACACGTTGATGGGCAGCACCGCGGCGAGCGCGGCCATGATCTCCTCGGCCGCCCAGCCCTTGCGCTGCTGGTTGACGATGTCGGACTGGAGAAAGACCCCGCAGCCCATCGCGAGCGTCGGCATGGCCTTCGCGGCGAAGGCCCGGTCGGCATACGCCTCGAGGGGGATCGAGTAGCGCTCGGCCACGCCCTGCAGGAACGCGCCGTTGCCGGAAGAGCACTGCGAGTTCAGCCGGAAGTCGGCCACCGTGCCCTGGCGGAGGATCATGATCTTGACGTCGGTGCCGCCGACGTCACAGATCACGTCGGCGTCGGGATGGAAGTGCAGCGTGCCGGTGGCGTGCGCCACCGTCTCCACCACCGCCACGTCGGCCCCGACCACGTCCCTCAAGAGGTCCTTGCCGTAGCCGGTCAGGGCGAGCCCGCCGACTTCCGTGTAGCCGGCCTCCCGGACCTGGCGGAACAGCGACTGGGCGTCCTCGATCGGATTGCCCTTCGAGAGCGCGTAGCAGGTGAACAGCAGCTCCTTCTCCGGCGAGAGCACCACCGCCTTGGCGGTGGTGCTGCCGAAGTCGCAGCCGACCAGCACCGGGCCCACCGGAGCGGCGGAGCGGGCCGCGGTCGAGCGCTTGAGATCGTACTCGGCCACGAACGCGGTCAGATCGTCGGCGCCGGAGACGAGCGCGCGCCCGCCCGCCTTGGCCTTCTCCTCCTGCTGGCCTTCTTCCACCCACCAGCGCAGCCGGTCGCGGCCCTCGTAGACCGCCACGCTCTCCGCCTCGCCCCCGCCGATCTCCACGCAGCCGAGGCAGGCGTAGTACAGCGCCTCCGCGGGCACCGTGATCAGGGAGGCCAGGTCGCGACCCTCGGGCAGGGCGAGCTTCCGCTGCTCCCACAGCTTGCCCAGGTGATGACGCCACGCTTCCTGGAGCCCCCTGAAGAAGAGGTTCGGGCCGCCCAGCAACAGGACCTCGGGGGCCGGGGTATTGCCCTTGGTGAGGGTGGCCAGGTTCTGGTAGACCACCGCCTCGAACAAGCTCGCGATGATCTCCTCGACCGGCACGCCGGTCTTCACCAGACTATTGGCGTCCGTTTCCGCGAAGATGCCGCACTTGCTGCTGACCTTGTGCAGGCTCATGCCCGCGTAGGGCATGGCGGCGAGCTGTTCGCTCGTCACCTGGAGCTTCCGCGCGGTCTTCTCGATGAAGGTGCCGGTGCCGCCGCTGCACGCCGACTGCATGTAGACCTGCTTGGAGCGGCCGGTGCCGGTCGCGGTGAAGAAGATCGTCTTCATGTCCTCGCCGCCGATCTCCGACACGAAGCGCACGTCCGGGTGAAGCTGCTCGACGCAGGCGGCCACCGCGACCACCTCCTGGATCATCTTGGCCCCGACCAGCGGTCCCAGCAGGCCGGCCCCGGAACCGGTGAAGAAGACGCGGGCGCGGCCCGCGGCCACCTGGGCCTCGTCCTCCATCCGGCCCAGGAACTCCAGCACCTTCTCGGCCTGGCGCGTGTTGTGGCGCTGGTAGTCCTGCCACACCACGCGGCCATCCTCGACGGCGACCGCCTTCACCGTCGTGGAGCCGACATCCATCCCGATCAGCCTCATCACTTCGCCCGCTGCGCCACGTGCAGCACCAGATTCGCGGCCTGCCCGGCGCAACCCATATGGGGAACGTTATAGGTCGCGCGCTTCATCCTCGGATGCGCGGCCAGATACGCGCGCACCTGGTGAAGCGTCATGCCACTCCGGGCGAGCGCCTCGTCGAACTCGCCCTGGGCCCGCTTCTTGGCCTCGGTGAGGATCATCTGGCAGCGCGAGAGCGCGTGCACCTCGGCGTCGCCCTTGATCTCGAGCGGGGCGTAGAGCAGATCGGGGTACTTGCCGATCACGCCGGCCATCGCCCCGATGCTCATGGTGTTGGGCATGCAGGAATACGGCGACAGCTCGCAGATCATGTGGGCCTTCTTCTTCTGGTGGGCCCAGATCGCCTTGCCGACCAGCATGTCGCCCTCGCCGCCGTCGAGGCGGCTGTGGAAGTAGGGCGCGGCCAGGCGGCGCAGCTCGAGCTGGTGCGGAATGTCGCGGGGCAGGTTGCCCATGGCGCGGCGCAGCCGGCCGACGATGGCCCGGTAGATCGCCTGCACGGTCCGCCCGAGGCCCAGCTTGAGCCGCGCACCCTTCTCGATGCCCGAGTAGTCCTCGAAGCGCTGCAGCCCCAGGCGCAGCAGGTAGTCCATCCACACCGTGATGCCGGCCGGATAGACCTCGGCCCCCTCGGCCTCGAGCCAGCGGTGGATATTGTAGTTGGGGTCGCCCTCCACGGTCTGGAGGTAGAACTCGCCGGTGATCTTCACGGTGGGCTTCACGCGGAGTCGATCCACCTCGATCGCGTCGAACTTCCGCCGGATCTCCCGCATCGCCTTCGTGAAGTAACCGGTGGTGAGAAACCACAGGACCGATCGCCAGGGCCCGCGCTTCGGCCGGTTGCGGAAGGCCTGGTACAGGAGCTCCACCGACTCCTTGACCACCGCCTCGGTCTGGCCCGCCACCACCTCGTACGGCCGCACCTGGTACTCGAGGTCCTGGACGAGATCGGTGCAGAAGATGGCCCAGAGGCAGCCGAGCGTGACCGGCAGGTTGAGGTCGAGGCCGTCGCCCATCTCCGCTTTCTGGTCGAGCTGGTCCTGAGCGAGGAGGAACATGCGGAAGGCGCCGAGCCCGGAGTTGCGCAGGGCCAGCTCGTAGCTCTGGTGGTATTGCCCGAAGCGGCAGGCCCCGCAGGAGCCGGCGGTGAGGTAAACGAACTTCTTGTTCACGTCCTCGGCGCTGGTCGCTTTCGCCTCTTTCTTCAGGAAGTTGACCAGGTTGCCGGTGGTGAAGCTGGTCGGGCAGCACTGGCCGATGTCGGCTACCTCGCGGCCGGTGAGCAGGTCGTCCCGGGTGGCCACCGGCAGGACCTGCGCCTTGTGCCCGCCGCTCTCCAGCACCGCTTGCAAGATTCGCTCGACGCGCCAGTGCAGGCCGCCGAAGAGCACGGTGACCGAGTCGCGCTCCGCGCGGGTGAAGGGCCGCGGAGTATAGGCCCGGTAGTGTGATGCGCCGGGCCGCTCGCCCGCGCGCCGGTCGGTTGCCCGCTCAGTGCTTGCCGTGGCCATTGCGTCCTCCTGTACGTGCGGGAACGCCCTCGGCGCTCCCCACGTGGCGGTCCATCCACGACTCGAGGAGCTGCACGGTCTCGAAGCCGGGCAGGCGCCGGATCGTCTCGTCGACCTTGCCGGCCGCCGCCCGGCCCTCGGGCCCCCCGAACAGATAGGTGCCGAGGAAGCGCAGCTCGCCATCGGGCTGCACGCCGCTGCCCACCGGAGCCCAGAACCGGTCCACCAGGATGCGCGCGACCCGGGCGACGGCCCGGCGCTGCAGGCGCAGCTCGGCCTGGCGGTAGTAGAAGAAGAAGTGCCGCGACTCGTCCAGCACGATCCGCTCGAGCAGATCGGCGAGCACCGGGTGATCGGTCAGCGCGGCCAGCCGCCGATAGCCGGTGAGCGTGGTCAGCTCGTTGATGGCGCCCCAGGTCATGTGCACCGCGCAGAAGTCGGGCCAGGCTTTCGACACCATCGCGGTCGCCGCCGCCTCGAGCCGCTTGGACCACGGCTCCTGCCCGCGGGGCAAGGGCCGATCGCCCACCGGCGAGCCGGCCGCTTCCAGGAAGCGCTGGAGGGCCAGGCCGTGGAAGGTCTCCTCGTAGACCCAGCAGGCCAGGAAGGTGGCAACGTCCGGGTCGTCGATGGCACGGGTGGCGAGCAGGGACCGCAGGTAGATGATGGTGTGGCTCTCGATGTCCTGCATGAAGCGCATGGCCCGGAGAGCCCCAGGGGACACCGGATGCCGCGGGACCGCGGCCCAGTCGACGGCCGCCAGGTCGACCGCTCTCGACCGCCCGACGTAGGTGTCGATGTCGAAAGCTGGCATCGGTCATCTCAACTCATACGCCACTGCCGGGGGCATTTCAAGGGTCATGCCCTGAACTACGGGCCCGCGGGTCGGCTCGGATCTGCGGCGGGCGGCCCCGGGCAATGCGCCTGGACCAGCTCGGCCAGCCCGCCACCGCGCGGCACCGGGTCGAGCGGGCCGACCACGGCACGATGGCGGATGACCCCGTCGCGGTCGACCAGGAAGATCCCCTGCTCCATGGCGGTCATGGCGTGGTGGTGCAGCCGGCGGACGAAGTTCCGGTTCATGACGTCGAGCCAGGCGCCCCGGATCTGGGGCCCGCCATCGCCGTGGGTGAAAGCGTAGGAGAAGCTCACGACCGCGGAGCGCGTCGCCTCGAGCGCGCCACGGTCGCCGAGCCCGTAGACCGCGAAGAGCCGCTTGTCGGGATCGCAGACGAAGGGGTAGGGGGTCGGGCTATGACCGAAGAAGATGCGGGCGGACTGCAGCAGGTTGGGGCCGACCTGGATGATCTCGGTGCCCGCGGCCCGCAGCCGGTCGTAGCCTTCGCGCATGCCGTCCATGTAGACCCGACAGAAGGGGCAGGTGAAGCCTCGCGAGAACCAGACGACGACGTTGCGCCGGCCCCGGTACGCGGACAGCTCGACCGTCTCGCCCTGCACCGAGGTCAGGCTGAACAGCGGCGCCGGCTGGCCGACCCCCGGAGGCTCGGGAACGGACGCCACGAGCCGAGGATAACACGCAGGTCGCGGGAGCCCGCCCGGACGGCCGCCCTTGACTCATAGATTGACGGGGCTGGCCTCGGCTCGCTACCCTCGCGGGTAAGCAGTGAGCACGATCAAGATCGTCTACGACTTCGCGTTCCCCGACGGCGGCTCGAAGTCCTATACCGTCGAGCTGGACCGCGCGAGCCTCTCCTTCCAGCCGGCCGGACCCGAGCGGCCGCCCGACTGGGCCCGGCTCGAGAACCACCAGTGCGGCCACTGCCCGCTCGAGCCGGCCGAGCACCCCTACTGCCCGGTGGCTACCAACCTGGCGGCCCTGGTGGAATTCTTCAAGGACAAGGCCTCGGTCGCCGAGGCCACCGTGACCGTCACCACCGAGGAGCGGGTCTACATCAAGGACCTCCCTCTCCAGCGCGGGATCTTCGGCATCTTCGGCCTCGTCATGGCCACGAGCTCCTGCCCCTACATGGACTTCCTCAAGCCGATGGCCCGCTTCCACCTGCCGTTCTCGACGGCGGAGGAGACCATCGTGCGGTCGGTGTCCATGTATCTCCTCCGCCAGTACTTCGTGGCCAAGCGCGGCGAGCAGCCCGATCTGGGTCTCGAGCACCTCGAGACGCACTACGAGAACATCCAGAAGGTCAACGACGGCATCCTGGAGCGCATCAAGGGCGTGGTGAAGAACGACGCCGACCTCAACGCCCTCATCATCCTCCAGGGCTTCGCCGACCTGCTCACGATGGCGATCTCGAAGGATCTCTCCAAGATCGAGCCGCTCTTCTTCCGCAAGTAGTCATCGAAGGGGGCCCCTTCTGAGGTCTAAGAGGGGGGCCCCCTCCGAGCCTCCCCCAGAGCGGATTGCGCCGGCCAAGCCGGCGCTCGAACGTCGCCCGGTCGCACACGCCTCTAGCTGACCACAGACGTCAGCGGCCGTCTTTGTCCAGCACCTCCTTGATCTGCTCCACCGGCACCGCGATCTTCACGCCGGCGCGCTCTTCCTGTAGCAGCATGGCCACGCGGGAGTCCCGCTCGCTCCAGCCGCGGTTCATCGCTTCGGTCAGCTCCTCGAGGGCCAGATTGGCCATTCTCATAGGCACGCCGAGCTCGCGCCCGAGGGCCACCGCCAGCGAGACGTCCTTGTGGCTCAGGCGCAGGCTGAACGCGGGCGGATCGAAGGTGCCGGGCAGGAACTGATCCGCGAGGCCGTCGAAGGTGCGCCGGCGCCCCCCCGCCCCCTGCCGCACCGCCTTCCAGAGCGTGAGCGCGTCCACCCCGCCCTTGACCCCCATGGTGAAGACCTCGGCGAGCGCGGTCTGCACCGCGTAACCCGCGCAGTTGTGCACGAGCTTGGCCACCGAGCCCGCGCCGATCGGCCCCACGTAGTACGGCTGGTCGCCGATGGCGTCCAGCACCGGCTTGAAGCGATCGTAGACCTCACGGTCGCCGCCGATCCACAGCGCGAGCTTGCGCGACTTGGCGCCCTTGGGCCCGCCGCTCACCGGCGCGTCGAGCACGTGGATGCCCTTCTCCTTGAACGCGGGGTAGAGCCGCCGCATCAGCGCGGGCGAGTTCGTGCTGAGATCGAAGTAGGCCGCGCCCTCCTTCATCCCGTGGATGAGCCCGTCCGGGCCGAGGGCGACCTGTTCCACCTCCTTCGGCCCGGGGAGCGAGGTGAAGACGACCTCCGCGCCCTCCGCCACCTGGCGGGGCGTGCCCTTCCAGATCGCGCCGGCCTTCAGATGCGGCGCCGCCGCCTCGCGCCGCACGTCGCTCACTTGCAGCTCGTGGCCCCCCGCCTGGAGATTGGACGCCATGCTGGCGCCCATGGTGCCCAGCCCGATGAACCCGACCTTCATGCCTTGGCCTCCTCGAAGACCTGTTTCACGATCCGGGCCGCGGACATCGCGCTGGGCCAGCCCGCGTAGAACGCCAGATGGGTGATCAGCTCGCCGATCTCCTCCCGGGTGACGCCGTTGGCGAGCGCCCGCTCGGTGTGGCCTTTGAGCTGATCGGGCCGGTACATCGCCATCAGGGCCGCCACGGTGATGAGGCTCCGGTCGCGCTTGGAGAGACCGGGGCGCTCCCAGATGTCGGGATAGACGAGGGTCTCGGTCAGCTCGATGAGCCTGGGGGCGACCGTGCGGACTTCGTTGCGGGAGGCCGATACCGCGGCGGGTAAGGTCATCCGTACTCCTCCTTGAGTGGGGGGCTTCCGTGAGACTCCGAAACGCGTAGAATCCTGCCACGGGAAAGGAGACTTGACCATGCCCAATGCGCCCTACCGCATCTACGCCGTGCGCTACGCCCACCGCAAGTGCACCACCTCGGAGGCGTTCTACGGCGACTACCACAAGGCTCCCATGACGATGGACTACTTCGTGTGGGCGCTCACCAACGGCACCGAGACGGTGGTGGTGGACCTCGGCTTCACGGAGGAAGTCGGCACGCGGCGGGGCCGCCAGTTCCTGCGCTGCCCGGGCAAGGGCCTGGCCGAGATCGCGGTGGACGCGGCCTCGGTGAAGCACGTGATCCTGAGCCACTTCCACTACGATCACGTGGGCAACTACGCGCTGTTCCCGAATGCGACGTTCTACGCGCAGGACTCCGAGATGGCCTTCTACACGGGCCGCAACGCCTCCCTGCCCGCCTTCCGCCACTCGGTCGAGGTGGACGACGTCTGCGCGCTGGTGCGGCTCAACTACGAGCGGCGCCTCTCGTTCGTGGACGGCTCCCGCGAGATCGTGCCCGGCATCGCGGTGCACCACGTGGGCGGGCACACCGCGGGCATGCAGATCGTCACGGTGGCGCACGCGCGGGGGCAGGCGGTGGTCGCCTCCGACGCCTCGCACTACTACCGAAACTTCGAGGAGCGCATCCCCTTCAACACGCTTCAGGATCTGCCGCGCATGTACGCGGCCTTCGCGAAGATCCGCGAGCTGGCCTCCTCCGAGGACCTGGTCCTGCCCGGCCACGACCCGCTCGTGCTCGAGCGGCTCAAGCGGGTGGGCGACGGGATCGTGGAGATGTAGGAGTCAGCCACCCCTCACCCTCACCACCCCTCACCCTCACCACCCCTCACCCTGCCCTCTCCCCTGAGGGGAGAGGGCTCTTGTTGGTGGGGTTGCTCCAGAGGGCGTAGGCGCGGGTGAACTCGGCGCCGAAGAGGACGAGCTGGGCCGAGTAGTAGACCCAGGCGAGGACCAGGATCACCCAGCCCGCGGCGCCGTAGGCCGCGCCCAGCTCGCTGCGGCCGAGGTAGAGGCCGATCACCAGCTTGCCCACGAAGAAGAGCCCCGCGGTGACGCCCGCGCCCACCCACACGTCGCGCCACTGGATCGGCGCGTCGGGCAGCAGCTTGAAGATCATGGCGAAGAGCAGGGTGTGCACGATCATCGAGCCCACGAAGTCGGCGGCCTCGAGCATGCCGCCGAGCCACGGCATCCAGCCGCCCCCGAGGCGGCCGAAGGCGGCCGCCACCGCGCTCAGGACCAGCGAGACGCTCAGCAGGAACCCGGTGCCGAGGACGGCGGCGAACGACCAGACGCGCGCCCGGAGCAGGGCCCAGACCCCCGAGTGCGGGGGCGCGGGCACCTCCCAGATCTTGTTCAGCGCCGTCTGGAGCTGGCTGAACGCGCTCGTGGAGCCGAAGAGCAGCACGAGCAGCCCGATGACGGTGGCCCGCGGCCCGATGCCCTCCCGGCTCGCGCTCTGGATCATGGACTGGACGGCGGTGGCGCCCTCTTCTCCGACCAGGCCCCGGATCTGGCCGACGATCTCACCCTGGGCCGCGGCCTGGCCGAATACCGCACCGGCCACCGCGATCACGATCACCAGGATCGGGGCCAGCGAGAACACCGTGTAGTAGGCCAGTGCCGCCCCGAGCTGCAGGCAGTCGTCCTCGTTCCACTTGCTCACGCTGCGCCGGATCAGGCCCCAGACGGTCTGCACGATCGGCGAGTGCAGCAAGCGGCGTGCCGCGCGGGGGTGACGCGGCCGGTCGAGGAGCACTTGCCGCGCGTCGCCCGAGCGCCCAGGATGGTCCGGAGGAGCGAGGTGGACGAAAGGAGCGCGCCATGGCCATCCAATCGGTGAATCCGGCGACCGGAGAGGTTCTCGAGACCCTCGAGGCGGCCTCGAAGGCGCAGATCGAGCAGGCGGTGGGGCGGGCCCACGCCGCCTTCCTCGAATGGCGCACCCGTTCCTTCGCCGACCGCGCCGCGCTCATGCGGGCCGCCGCGAAGGAGCTCCGATCGAGCAAGGACCAGCACGCGCTCACCATGACCCGGGAGATGGGCAAGCCCATCACCCAGGCGGAGGCCGAGGTGGAGAAGTGCGCGGGCACGTGCGAGTACTACGCCGAGCACGCCGAGTCCTTCCTCGCCGAGCAGCCCCGGGAGACCGACGCCGCCCGCAGCTACGTCCGCTTCGACCCGCTCGGCGTGGTGCTGGCCGTGATGCCGTGGAATTTCCCCTACTGGCAGGTCTTCCGCTTCGCGGCGCCGGCCCTCATGGCGGGCAACGCGGGCGTCCTCAAGCACGCCTCCAACGTGCCGCGCTGCGCGCTCCAGATCGAGGAGGTCTTCCGCCGCGCCGGCTTCCCCGACGGACTCTTCCGCTCGGTGCTGACCGGCTCGGAAGGCGTGGCCGGGATGATCCCCGATCCGCGCATCGTCGCGGTCACCCTGACCGGCAGCGAGCACGCGGGCATGGCCATCGCCCAGCAGGCGGGGCGCGCGCTCAAGAAAACGGTGCTGGAGCTGGGTGGGAGCGACCCGTTCATCGTGCTGGCCGACGCCGACGTGGACGCGGCGGCCCGCGCCGCCGCGGAGGCGCGGCTCATCAACAGCGGCCAGAGCTGCATCGCGGCCAAGCGCTTCATCGTGGTCGAGCCCATCGCGGAGCGCTTCCTCGAGCGCTTCAAGTCGGAGCTGGCGGGGCGCCGGATGGGCGACCCGACCGCCCGCGAGACCCAGGTCGGGCCGCAGGCCCGGGTGGACCTGCGCGATGAGCTCCACCGGCAGGTCACGGAGTCCATCAAGCGCGGAGCCCGGCGGGTCCTGGGCGCCGAGGTGCCGGCCGGCAAGGGCGCCTTCTACCCGCCGACCCTGCTGGCCGCGGTCGACAAGGGGATGCCCGCCTTCGACGAGGAGACCTTCGGGCCGGTGGCCGCCGTCATCACCGCCAAGGACGAGAGCGACGCGATCCGCCTCGCCAACGACTCGCCCTACGGCCTGGGCGCCGCGCTCTGGACGCGCGACCGCGGCCGCGCCGAGCGGCTGGCCGCGCAGATCGAGGCGGGAGCGGTGTTCGTCAACGGGGTCGTGAAGTCCGATCCCCGCATGCCCTTCGGCGGGATCAAGCGCTCCGGCTACGGCCGCGAGCTGTCCGAGTACGGCATCCGCGAGTTCGTGAACATCAAATCGGTCTGGATCGCGTAGCCGGTTGCCGGGGACTTCTGGGTAGCGCCCGTTCCCGCGCAGCAACGGTTCTCGGGCAATCGGTCGGAGCTACCCGGTAGCTGTTACCGCCGGCGGCTGCTTTTTCTGTGATGCGGGGGCCCAGAAATGCGCACTCCCCCAGTCCGCGGGCAACCCGTGCGGGCGGACTACCGCCGGGGCTCCGACTCTCCTTGCTCTCGGCTTGCCTTGCTCCTTGTTGCCTCACTCCCCGTCCAGGGCCTCGGGGACCTTGCGAAGCAAACGGCCGTGGAAGTAGCCGAGTAACGCGACCACCGCGACGCCCGCCAGGATGTGGCCGGCCAGGAAGATCCCCGGCGTCACCGTCTGACCCAGCCACTGCGAGAGCGCGTAGACCATCGCGAGAAACACCACTGCGAGGCAGCAGCCGAGCATGAAGATCAGCGCGAGCACGCGCTGCTCGCGCTCGGCGAGCGCGAAGAGCCCGGCCACGCCGAGTCCGAACACCATGAAGCCGCCGAGGTGCACCGCGGTATAGCCGGCCACCAAGCGCGCGGTGGGCGTCACCGCCGTCGTGTCCTGCACGCCGTCGAACAGCACCGCCCCGAGCAGCGCGGGAGTCCGCAGCGGCACGCCCGCGGCCAGATCGACGATGAAGAACCACAGCATCACGATGGCGGCGCCGATCAGGCCCACCGTGATGCCTTCGGGCAGCACGCGGCCACTGCGTCGCGTGCCTCCGCGTGTCGTCCGAGACAGGGTCGCCGGGCTCATTCTCGTATCCTCCTGACCGCGCGTACGTTGCATCTTCCACACCATTGAAGGGGGCCCGCCCGGCGCCGGAAGAAACTACGCGGCACTCTTTACCGGTCCTCCCGCCGTCGATTCGAGCGCGGCCCCGATCGACGTTGTTCTTCGCGCCCTTGCGGCGTGGCACATCGCTTGCTCCCCTCCTCGATCGTCGCACCTGCGAGCAAGCAGAACCCAAGGGAGGATAACCCATGACGCGCAAGTCGAAAACGAGCGAGAAGCCGCGCATCGGACGGAAGGACCTGCAGGATCCGGATCGCGACGTGGGCAGCCCGCGCAAGGGCACGGTGGAGCGGGATGCGGAGCGCAGCGACCGCGACGCCGGCGCGGGCCGGCCGGTGCAGCTCGACGAGGAGGGCCGGTCGCGTCCGGCCGATGCCGACTCGCCGCGGCCGACCGACGACGGGCCGGCGCCGAAGTGAACCGAAACCCTCAACCACGTTTCAAGGAGGAAGCTACCATGCGGCACGGCAAGACGATGATGGCAGCCACGATCCTGACCTCGCTCCTCGCGGCGGCGCCGTTCACCGCGGGCGCGCAGAGCAAGATGGAAGAGACCAAGGACAAGGCCAAGACCATGACCCAGGACGCCAAGACCTCGGTCAGCGATTCCTGGATCACCTCCAAGACCAAGATCGCCCTCTTCGCGGACGAGCGCGTGAAGGGCACCCAGGTCAGCGTCGACACCATGAAGGGCGGCGTCGTGCACCTGCGCGGAAAGGTCGACTCCACCGAGGCCAAGACGGCGGCCACCGAGATCGCCAAGGGCATCGAGGGCGTGCAGTCGGTGAAGAACGACCTGCAGGTGGTGGCCCCGGGGAGCCGCAAGATGGTGGACGCCAAGGACGAGGACATCGAAAAGGCGGTGGAGACGCGCTTGAAGAAGGACGCGCAGCTCAAGAGCGTCGACGTGCGTATCGACTCCGGCGTGGTGACCCTGACCGGGGAGGTCCCGAGCATCGTCGTGTCGGCCAAGGCCTCCGAGATGGCCCGCAACGTCGCCGGGGTGAAGTCGGTCAAGAACGAGCTGACGGTCCGCCAGGCCGGTAAGTAGCCACCATGACACCGCGGGGCGGGCAGGCAAACATGACCGGCGAGTTCGTGAGCGACATCAAGGAGATCCGCCGCCGCGCCCGCGCGCACATGGAGCAGGGACCGATCACGGCCGGATACAAGGCGGACCGGGAGACCGTCATCCGCCTGCTGAACGAGGCCCTGGCGACCGAGCTCGTGTGCGTGCTGCGGTACAAGCGACACCATTACATGGCCGCCGGGATCCACGCCCAGTCGGTGGCCGACGAGTTCGCGGAGCACGCCGCGGAGGAGCAGACGCACGCGGATCAGATCGCGCAGCGGATCACCCAGCTCGGGGGCGAGCCGGATTTCAACCCGGACGGCCTGCTCGGCCGCAGTCACTCCGAGTACGTGCCGGGTGAGGGGCTGATCGAGATGATCAAGGAGGACCTGGTGGCGGAGCGGATCGCCATCGAGTCGTACAACGAAATGGTGCGGTACCTGGGCGACGACGATCCGACCACCCGGCGGATGCTGGAGGAGATCCTGGCCAAGGAAGAGGAGCACGCCGACGACCTGCGCACGCTACTCGAGCGGCTCGCCGGGGACCGCGGCGCGGATCGCTGATGGCGAAGCCGCGCAGCAAGGGGCGTCGGAAGGTCAAGAAGGTGATGGGCGAGTACAAGCGGGGCAAGCTCCGCTCGTCCTCGGGGAGCAAGGTTCGCAAGCGCAAGCAGGCCGTCGCCATCGCGCTGAGCGAGGCTCGCCAGGCGGGAGCCCGCATCCCGCGCCGGCGGCGGACATCCCGGGCCGGTTGACGTGGACCGCAGCCGGGTGGCGGCTCTGACATGAACGCATGCGCGGCATCGGGACGGGTAGCGGCGGCGGTCCTCGCCATGGCGGGCCTCGGAGTGGGGCTCATGCTGCGGGGAGGCCGCCGCTCAAGCCCGCTCCCGGTGACCCGTTGCCCGATACACGGCGTCGCCTACGATGCCGAACTCGAGGTGTGCCCCGACTGCGCCAAGACGGAGGCAGCGGGCGGAAAGGGAGGCGCGCGATGAGCGGGATGCTGGCTCTGTACTGTCGGACGTGCAACACCTTTCGCGAGGTCGAAGATTGGCGCGAGCGCGGTGAGGCGCTGGTGATCGCGCTCGGACCGTGCGGACACGAGATCCGTCGTCGCGCCGGGATGGAATGGCCCATCCACGAAGCGGCGGCCTGATAACTCAGAAAGGAGCGCGTCATGCTGAGTCGATTCGTACTGGGAGCTATCGTGGGCGGCATCGCGGTATGGGTGTGGGGCGAAGAGCTGAGGCGTCTGGTCAATACCCAGGGGCGCTCCGCCCGGCTGGTCGCCGCCGATACGCTGCAGGCGGTGCAATCCACCGCCGAGGAGCTCTTCGACACCGCCAAGGATCAGGTGACCTCGACGTTACAGGCGGGGCAGGACGCGGTCCGGCCCGCCCGGATCACCCGGGACCGTCGATGACCGCGCGGGCGGTCGTCGGAGGTGCGCTCCTCGCAGCGGCGCTGCTGACCGGGTGCGCCGTCGGGACCACCTCGGCGCCGCCCCCGGCCGGCCGCACCGACGCCCCGTCGCGTCCAGCGCCCACCACCTCGCAGAAGACGGTCGATCCCGCTCAGGTCGAGCGGTTGAAGAAGGCGATGCTGCCGCTGCTGAAGGTGATGGACAAGCCGCGCCAGCCCGGCGAGGTGAAGGTCGGCATCATGGACGACCCCGAGATCAACGCGGCCAACGCGGGCAACGGGGAGTTCTTCGTCACCACCGGGCTGCTGCAGAAGGCGAGCGACGATCAGTTGCTGGCCGTGCTCGCCCACGAGGTGGCCCATGAGGACCTGGGGCACGTCGCGAAGGCGCAGGCGCTCGGCACCGGGCTCGGGATCGGGGCGGTCATCCTCGACCAGATCATCCCCGGCGCGGGCCGGGTGGCCCCGATCGCGGGCGCGCTCATCTCGCGTAGCTACAGCCGCAAAGAGGAATACGATGCCGATAGCCACGGCGTCGAGCTGCTCAAGCGGATCGGGCGCCCGAAGGAAGTCATGATCGACACCCTCACCTGGCTCATGAACGCGTCCGGCGGAGACGGAGCCGGCGGCGGTTTCTTCAGCACCCATCCCGCCACCGGAGACCGGATCGAAGTCCTCCGCAAGCTGTGAGTGCGGCGTGGTTGCGGCCAGCGCTCCATTGGATCGCCGGCTGCTTGATCATCGTGCTGGCGGGCTGCGGCCACGCCCAGCCCCACCTCAAGCTGCCCGATCTCCGGATCACCGAGCCCTCGTTCCGCGCCACCCTCGTCGGGTACACCAGCGGCGCGGTGCTCGGCGGGAACAAGGTCGACGTCCTCCTGAACGGTGACGAGATCTTCCCGGCCAAGCTCGAGGCCATCCGCTCCGCGCGCAAGAGCATCACCTTCGCTCAATACGTCTTCGAGGAGGGCGCGCCCGCCGCCGACACCGTCCAGGCCTTGGCGGACCGTTGCCGGGCGGGGGTCAAGGTGCACGTGCTGATCGACGCCGTCGGCTCACTGCAGATGCCCGCCCAGTACCGCGACACCTTGACCGAGGCCGGCTGCCAGGTCGCGTCGTATCGCCCGCTCAGTCCGTGGACGTTCGACCGCGTCAACCACCGCAATCACCGGCGCATCCTGGTCGTGGACGGACGGGTCGGGATCACCGGGGGCTCGGGGACCAGCGGCAAGTGGAGCGGCAACGGCAGGCAGGAAGGCCAGTGGCGCGATACCGACATGCGGGTGGAAGGCCCGGTGGCCGGCCAGCTCCAGGGCGCGTTCGCGGAGAACTGGCTCGAGGCGACCGGCGTCGCCCTCGGCGGCCCCGATTACTTCCCGCGGCCGATCGAGGCCAAGGGCGAGGTGGAGTCGCACATCGTGCGCAGCTCGCCCGCGGGCGGCAGCGTGGAGATGTATACCATGTTCCTCCTCGCGATGGCCGCGGCGCGCCGCACGATCTTCATCACCAATCCCTATTTCGTGCCCGACGACATGATGATCGAGACGCTGATCCAGGCGCGGCAGCGGGGGGTGCGGGTGATACTGCTCCTACCCGGCGCGATCGACCACAACCTCGTCCGGGAGGCGAGCCGCTCCAAGTTCGGCCGTCTGCTCGAGGCGGGCATTCAGGTCTACGAGTACAAGGCGGCGCTGCTCCATTCCAAGACCATGGTGATCGACTCCATCTGGACCACCGTCGGCAGTACCAATCTCGACCGCCGTTCGTTCGAGCTGAACGAGGAGATGAACCTCGTCGTCTACGACGGCGCCATCGCGCGGCGGCTCGAACGCGTGTTCGTGGATGATCTCGAGCAGTCCCGCCAGGTCACGTACGAGCAGTGGAAGAACCGCGGGATCAAGAGCCGGATTCTCGAGATCCTTTCCCTGCCCATCCGCGGTCAGATCTGATCGCCCCCGTGCGCTTGACGGGGGCGGTACACTGAAAGGGTGATCCGCCGGGTCGCGCTCCTCCTCGCGGTCGGCCTGACCGTGGCCGGCGCCGGTAGCTTTCCCCCGACCCTCGGACCGGCCGGGTCGGACGCCCAGACCCAGGTCCCCCGCGTCGCGCCCGGCTTCTTCAATCCGGCCGAGCGAGCGGGTAGTGCCTACCGGAACGTGGACCCGGAATACCGGCGCGCGTCATACTGGGCGCGGCTGCACTCGCTGGTGGTGGGCGCCACCTGGCTGGTCTCCGAGCGGCGGGTCGCCGCGCTGCCCCGCGCGACACCCGACCTCCGGGCGCTGCACGACGGATCACCCGACGCGACCGTGACCTGGGTCGGCCACTCCACCGTGCTGGTCCAGCTCGACGGCGTGACGTTCCTGACCGATCCGAACTGGGCCGACCGTAGCGGGCCGTTCAGCGGTTTCGTGGGGGTCCGTCGCTACACCCCGCCCGGCATCGCCTTCGACGACCTGCCCCCCGTCGACTTCGTCCTGATCTCCCACGACCACTACGATCATCTCGACGAGCCCACCGTCCGTCGCCTCGCGGAGAAATTCGACCCGCTGTTCGTCGTGCCGCTCGGCATCAAGGGCTGGCTCGCCGATCGCGGGATCAACAACGCGGTGGAGCTGAACTGGGGCGAATCGGTCACGGTCAAGGGCCTGACCGTGGCCTGTACCCCCGCGCAGCACGGCGGGGGGCGCACCGCGATCGATCAGGGCCGAAGGCTCTGGGCGTCCTGGGCGGTGCTGGGCTCGAAGCGCTTCTACTTCGGGGGCGACACCGGCTACTACCGCCACTTCAAGGAGACCGGCGACCGGCTCGGGCCGTTCGACCTGGCCGCGCTACCGATCGGCTCCTATACGCCGCGCGAGATCGCCAAGCCCGTGCACACCTCCCCCGAGGAAGCGCTGCAGGCCGCGATCGACCTGCGCGCCACCCATCTGCTGGGCGTGCACTGGGGCACGTTCGCGCTGGCCCGCGAGCCCTACGACGAGCCGCCCACGCGGTTGCGCGCCGAGATCGAGCGGCGGCGGCTCGATCCCACCCGCGCCTGGATCCTCAAGCCCGGCGAAACCAAGCCCTGGTAGTCTCGAGCGCTACAGCCAGTAGTACGGAAACCGGTAGTAGTCGTGCAGCCGCGTCTCGTACTCGCGACTGAAATCCGCGTCCGGCCTGTACTCGGGCGCCTCCTGGATGCGCTTCTTCTCGATGTTCACCACCACGGTCTCCCGCTCGGGGGCCACGCTGCTGATCCAGGCCGTCGAGAGCACGACCTTCTTGCCGGGCAGCCAGTTCCCGGTGTCGATGACGAGGTAGCGCAGCTTCATGTCCTGGTCGTCGATGATCAGATCGCTGACCCCGCCGATCTCTCCGTCGGTGGCGAGGATCTTGTAACTGAGGACGTTCTTGACCGGTCGCAGCATGGGCGGCTCCTTTCAAGGCGATTTTGCCTCGGAGAAAGAGCAACATCCGTGCCGCGGTCTCGAACGGGGGCCATCGCCCGCTTTCCGGGGCTGGGAGCCGGCCCGACGCGATGGTCGGGTATGAACTACCCGGTAGGAGAGGGCTCCGTTACGATTTCGTCTCGTCCAGGTCCCGCGCACCCGCGGTGCGGTTGCGATACTCGGCGGGTACCTCCCGGCCCGCATCCACGTAGGCGCGGCGGACCGCCTCCACGTTCGGGCTGAAGATGGTCTTGCGGTTGCTGCGCGCCCACTCGTTCGAGTTGCGGATGGTGTCGAGCGAGCCCTGGAAGCGCGGCATGACGTAGCGCGCGAACAGCTCGTAGCTGTGCAGGGTCTGCTCGCGGTTGGCCCACTCGTGGGCGCGGAACAGCACGCCGCCGAAGCCGCCGCCGCTCAGGCCCTGCAGCCGCTCGATACCGCGGATGACGGTGTCGGGGGTGCCCACCAGCGTGGTGCCCATCTTCACGCCATCGCGCAGCGGGTCGTCGGCGCGGCCGGGCGGGCGGCCGAGCGTGTCCTCGAAGTAGGTGACGGTCTCGTGGCGCTCGGCGCGGCTCACTTCCTTGAGGGCCAGCTCGTCGTCATCGGACACGTGCACGTTGACCACGAGCCGCCAGTTCCGCCGGTCCATGGTCTTGCCGTGCTTGGCCGCGGTCTCCTCCGCGATCTTCCACTGATTCGCGAGGGCCTCCGGCCCGCCGGGCAGCCCCGCCCCGAGCGAGAGCACCCCGATGCCGTGCTTGCCCGCCGCCATCACCCCAGCCGGGGTGATGGTGCTGGCCACCGCGATGGGGAAGTGCGGCTCGGTGTAGGGCGCGAGATGCAGCCGCGCCTGGCGCAGCTCGAACCAGTCCGTCTTGAGCGTCACCGGCGCCTCGCACCGGAGCAGCTCCATGATCGCGTCGAGGGACTCCTCCATGCGCGGGCGCTGGGTCACCGGCTCGATGCCCATCATGTAGGCGTCGGAGACGAGGGCGCCCGGCCCGATGCCGAGCATGGCGCGGCCCCGCGTCATGTGATCGAGCTGCACGAAGCGGTTGGCGACCATCAACGGGTGATGGTAGGGCAGGCTCGTCACCCCGGAGCCCAGCATGATGTGGCGGGTGCGCTCCGCCGCGGCGGCGATGAAGACCTCGGGGGAGGCGATCAGCTCCCAGCCCGCGGAGTGATGCTCGCCGATCCACACCTCGTCATAGCCCAGGTAGTCCATCCACTCGATCAGCTCCATGTCGCGGTTCATCGCGAGCGTGGGGTTCTCGCCGACCTTGTGGAAGGGCGCGAGGAAGATCCCGAACTTCATGCCTTTGTGAGCCAATGCCGCCTCCGTGGCCAGTAGATGCGGAGCCGAGGTACGGCCGATCGTAACACGCCTTGAGTCGAGGGCGCACCGGTGCTAGAAGAGGTCCCATGGATTTCACCTACACCCCCGAGCAGCAGCACTTCCGCGCCGAGATCCGAGGCTGGCTCGCCGCCAACCTCACCGACGACCTGCGCATCGAGGACCCGACCGACGAGCGCGTGGCCCCGGACCGGGAGACGTTCGAGCGAAGGCGCGACTGGCAGCGCCGCATGTACGCCGCGGGCTGGGTCGGGATCTCGTGGCCCAAGGAGTACGGCGGCCGCGGGGTCACCTTGATGGAGCAGGTCATCTACGACGAGGAGTGCTTCCGGGCGCGCGCGCCGGTGCTCCCCGGCTACTCCGGCATCGGGATGGCCGGACCGACCATCATCGAGTGGGGCACCGAGGCGCAGAAGAAGCGCTACCTCCCGCGCATCCTGGGTGGCGACGACATCTGGTGCCAGGGCTACTCGGAGCCGGGCGCGGGCTCGGACCTGGCGAGCCTCAGCACCCGCGCCGAGGACCGGGGCGAGCACTTCATCGTCAACGGGCAGAAGGTGTGGACCTCGGGCGCCCAGTTCGCGGACTGGATCTACCTGCTCGTGCGCACCGATCCCACCGCGCCCAAGCACCGCGGGATCAGTTACCTCCTGGTGGACATGAAGACGCCCGGCATCACGGTGCGCCCGCTGGTGCTGCTCAACGGCCACCGGCACTTCAATGAAGTGTTCTTCGTGGACGTGGCGGTGCCGAAGGCCAACCTGATCGGCCGGCAGAACGAGGGCTGGAAGCCGGCCATGACCACGCTCATGTACGAGCGCAAGGGCGGCGGCGGGCGCGGCCACGAGGAGCAGCTCGCGCGGCTCCGGGCCCTCGCCATGACGGTGCCGCTCGACGGCCGGCCCGCGTGGGAGCATCCGGTGATCCGCCAGCGCTTCGCCCAGCTCGTGATCGAGGCCCAGTGCCAGCGCTACACGCGCATGCGGAACCTGACCCGCCAGCTCCGCGGCGAGCCGCCCGGGCCCGAGGGCTCCATCCTCAAGCTGTTCGGCTCCGAGCTGGGCGTGCGCATCGCCGACTTCGCGGGTGAGCTGCTCGGCCCGCACGCGCTCGTGAACCGCGCGAGCGAGCAGGTCCCGGACGGCCCGCGCTGGTACAACCGCGTGCTGAGCGCGCGGCAGTACACGATCGCGGGCGGCACCAGCGAGATCCAGCGCAACATCATCGGCGAGCGCGTGCTCGGGCTCCCGAAGGACTAGTCCATGCCCGACAACCGAGAGCAGCAGGCGGAAGCGCTCATCGCCAAGATGAAGGCGGCGCGGGGCTACATGTACCCGGAGTGGGAATTCGCGGCCCGGCAGGACCCCGAGTTCGTCGCCGCCTACAACCGGCTGTACGAGCTGAGCCTGGGCGAGGGCCAGCACGTCTCCGCCAAGGTGCGCGAGTTCGTGGCCATCGCGCTCCTCTGCTTCCGTGGCGCCGAGCAGTCGGGGCTCGTGGCGCACATGCGGCGGGCGATGCAGTTCGGAGCCACCCCGGCCGAGCTCTTCGAGGTGCTCGAATCGTGCGTGGTGCCCGGCGGCGCCCCGACGTTCCACCGGGGACTCACCGCACTCATGGAGGTGGTGCGCGCCCCGACGCGCCCCCCTCTCGGCTAGTCGCCTCGGGCCGACCACCCACCTTGACAGGGCCGGAGCGCCCGCCCTAAAGTTCCGCACACGCCTGAGCCGGCTGGTACTCTCGGAGGCACGGATCTGGCAGGAGCCCATGGCAATGCACGCCACATACAGGGGGAAACGCATGGCACAGCCCACACAGTCCAAGGCCACCCGTCGTAGCTTTCTGAAGCTCGCCGCCGCCGGGGCCGCCGGTGTCGCCGCGGGCCCCTGGGTTTCCCGCAATGCCCAGGCCAAGCCGGTATCCATCACGTTCGCGCGCGAAAGCTCCTACGTGAAGAACTTCGACGTGCATTTCCAGAACGTGATGGCACCGGCCTACGAGAAGGCCACCGGCATCAAGATCGAGTACCAGATCCAGGCCGCGGGCGGCAGCGCGGTGCCCCAGCTGGTCTCGATGGTCGAGAACAAGTCCGGCGCCGATCTGGCCTGGGTGCAGCAGGAGTGGCTCTATCGCGACGCCCTCGTGGACGTCTCCGACATCGCCGAGGAGGTGGGCAAGCAGCAGGGCGGCTGGTACGACGAGATCAAGCTCCTGTCCGTGGACAAGGGCAAGTGGAAGTCCGTGCCCAACGGGAACATCGGCCAGGTCATGGTCTACCGGAAGGACTGGTTCGACGAGGCCGGCGTCAAGAGCTTCCCCGAGACGTGGGACGCGTTCCTGGAGGCCGGGATCAAGCTCAAGGCCAAGGGCCATCCGTTCGGCATGTCCATGGGGCACGGCTTCGCCGACAACTACTCCTGGCTCTACCCCCTGCTGTGGTCCTACGGGGTGACGGTCATGGACAAGACCGCCAAGAAGGTGGCGCTCGACTCCAGCGAGACCGCGAAGGCGGTGGAGTACGTCAAGCGGCTCTACAAGGAAGCCTGCATCGAGGACTGCATCGGCTGGCTGGACCCGGCCAACAACAAGGCCTTCCTCACCAGCCAGATCTCGTGCACCAACAACGCCTACAGCATCATGGTCTCGGCCAAGCGCGACCTGCCGGACATGGGCAAGGTGATCGCGCACGGCCTCAACCCCAAGGGACCCAACGGCCAGCGCTACCACGCGCTCGTGCCGGTGACGCACGGCGTGTTCGCCCACAGCAAGGACCCGCAGGCGGCCAAGGACTTCCTGCGGTGGATGATGGACCCGAAGCAGTACCGGCCGTGGATCGCCTCGGGCGACATGTACTTCGCTCCGTACCTCCACGGCTTCGACAAGGCGCCCGAGTGGGACATCGAGCCGCGCGTGAAGCCGTTCCAGAAGGCCCTCGAGACCGGCAAGCTCACCTCGTGGCCGGCACCCGCCAACCGCCAGCACGGGGAAGTGGTCAACCGCTGGATCGTGATCGACATGTTCACCAAGGCCTGCACGGGCACGCCGGTCAAGGCGGCCATCGCGGAGGCCGTGAAGCAGCTCAAGACCATCTACGGGTAGGGATGAGCAAGATTCTCGAGGCCTCTCGGGCGGGCGCCCTCGCGGCGCCCGCCCGCCGGCCGTTCCGGATCCGCGCGTTCCTGGAGCGGGAGTCCGTGTTCTCCTGGCTCATGGTCACGCCGCCGGTGCTGTTCCTGCTGGCCTTCCTGGGCTATCCGTTCTTCTACGGGGTCTATCTCAGCTTCTTCGAGCGAGAAGTCGCGCGCCCCGCCACCTTCGTGGGCCTGGGCAATTTCGTCACCCTCTCGAACGACCCGATCTTCTGGCAGGCGGTCCGGAACACCCTCCTGTTCACGGCGGTGGCGACCGTGCTCAAGGCCGGCGGCGGGCTGGCCATGGCCCTCGTGATGAACCAGAGCTTCCGGATGAAGGCCGTCACCCGGGCCATGCTCCTGCTCCCGTTCATCGTGCCCACCGTGCTCAGCACCGTGGCGTGGCAGTGGATCCTCGACCCCGGCATGGGCCTGTTCAACCGCCTGCTGGTGGTGAGCGGCCTGGCGACGACGGGGCCGTCCTGGCTCGGCACGCCGACCATGGCCATGATCTCCATCATCATGGTCAACACGTGGCGCGGCCTGCCGTTCTTCGGCATCTCGATCCTCGCGGGCCTGCAGACCATCCCCGTCGACCTGCACGAATCGGCGACCATCGACGGCGCGGGCACCTGGGGCCGCTTCCGATACGTCACGCTGCCTTCGCTCCTGCCCGTGATCTTCATCGTCACCACCTTCTCGATCGTCATCACCTTCTTCGACTTCCAGCTCGTCTACGTGCTCACCGGCGGCGGCCCCGCCAACTCCACGCACCTGATGGCGACCTACGCCTACAGCCTGAGCATGGGCGCGGGCCAGATGGGACTCGGGTCCGCGGTGGCGCTCAGCATGGTGCCGGTGCTGGGCCTCCTGCTGGTGCTGCTCACCCTCTACGTGCGCAAGGACTGATCCGTGGTCGGCGAGCTGACCTGGCGCAGGCGCCTCTTCGGGCTCTGGCTGCCGTTGCTGGTGTTCGTGGTGATCGCGCTGTTTCCCTTCACGTGGATGGCGGCCACCTCGCTCAAGACCAATGCCGAGCTGTACAACCCGAAGGCCAATCCGATGTGGATCCAGAACCCGTCGCTGGTCCACTACATCGACCTGCTGAAGGAGACCAATTTCCTGACCTGGGTGGCCAACACCATGCTGGTGGCCACGGTCGCGACTTTCATCTCCCTGCTCCTCGGGAGCATGCTGGCCTACCCGCTGGCGCGCATGCGGTTTCGGGGCGCGCCGCTGCTGGCCATCGCGGTCGCCGTGACGTACCTGATTCCCCAGACCCTGCTCTTCGTTCCGATGGCCGATCTCATCGGCCGGATGAAGCTGGGCAATACGCTCAGCGCCGTGATGCTGACCTATCCGACGTTGCTGGTGCCCTTCATCGCCTGGCTGCTGATGGGGTACTTCAAGACGGTGCCGAAGGAGCTGGAAGAGCAGGCCATGATCGACGGCGCCAGCCGCTGGCGCGCCATGACGAGGATCATTCTTCCTCTCTGCCTGCCCGGGTTCCTGTCCGCCGGCATCTTCGCCTTCACGCTGTCCCAGAACGAGTTCCTCTACGCGCTGCTCTTCCTCAGCAAGTCGAGCGTGCGCACCGTGCCGATCGGCGTGGTGGGCGAGCTGATCCGCGGCGACGCCTTCTACTGGGGCCAGCTCATGGCCGGGGCGCTTCTGGGCTCCATCCCCGTCGCCCTGATCTACTCCTTCTTCGTGAAGTACTACGTCGCCGGGCTCACCGCGGGGGCCGTCAAGGGCTGACGCGGCCGGACCCGGGCGAGGTGGCGGGGGGTGGGGCTCTGACCACGACACGCTTTCTCGTCTTCTTGCAGGAGTAGTTCCCAATCCGGGATGGCTTGGCTCCGGCGTTCGTTGGCGGGGAACGGGTCACCCGCCCCACCCCCCGCCACCTCGCCCGGGTCCGGCCTCCCGCGTGGTCTCTTTCGGCTTCAACCCTCTCCCCTCTGGGGAGAGGGCAGGGTGAGGGGGCGCTGGCTCGTCTATTTCACGCTTCCCGCGGTCAGGCCTCCGACCAGATAAGGCTCGATCAAGGCAAAGAGCACGACCACGGGGACGATGGCGATTGTCGAGGCGGCGAAGAGCAGGTCCCAGTGCTGGACGTAGGCGGTGACGTAGGAGGTGATGCCTACGGTCAAGGGGCGCATCGAGGTGTCGGTCATCAGGGTCAGGGCGATGATGTATTCGTTCCAGGCCGCGATGAAGGCGAAGATGCCGGCGGTCACGATGCCGGGGAGGGCGACCGGCAGGATTATGCGGAAGAGGGCGCCCGCTGGCCCGCAGCCGTCGACCGCGGCCGCCTCCTCGATCTCGCGCGGGATGGAGGCGAAGAAGGCGCGCAGGATCCAGATCGCGAAGGCGAGGTTGAAGGCCGCATTCACCGCGATGAGCGCGGTGTAGGTGTTGATGAGGCCCAGCTCGAAGAACTCGCGGTAGAGCCCCACCACCAGCGCGGTCGGCGCGAACATCTGGGTCACCAGGACCAGGAACAGGAAGGCCCCGCGCCCCGGGAAGCGATGGCGGGCGGTGTGGTAGGCGGCGGGCACCGCGGCCACCAGCACCAGCAGCGTGGACACCAGGGCGACCACCAGGGAGACGGTGAGCCAGGACTGGAACTCCGGGTCGCGCAGTACGGTCCAGAAGTTCAGTGGCCGCCACTCGACGGGCAGGAGTCGCGGCGGGGTGATGCGGAGCTCGGCCTCCGGCTTGAGCGCGGTGAGCAGCATCACCGCGTACGGCGCGAGCAGCACCCCCGCCAGCAGCAGCCCCGCCCCGCTGAGCGCGAGCTTCCGGATCAGACCGGCTCCTCCCGCGGCCGCGCGACCCGTAGGTAGGCGACCACCGCCACCAGGATCAGCAGCACGTTCACCACGCCGAGCGCGGCGGCCAGACCCACGTCCCGCAGCGCGCTCTTGAACGCGATCTTGTACATGAAGGTGATCATGGTGTCGTGGGCGAAGCCGGGGTTCCGGTCGTTGAGCGTCCACACGATCGGGAACGAGTTGAAGACGTAGATGAGGTTCAGCACCGCGGCCACCAGCAGCGCCGGCCGGAGCAGGGGCAGGGTGACCCACCGGTAGGCGCGCCAGCCCCGCGCCCCGTCGACCCGGGCCGCCTCGTAGACCTCGCCCGGAATGGTCTGGAGCCCCGCGAGCAGGACGTAGGTGGTGAACGGCAGCGAGACGAACACCCCCACCGCGATCATCGCGCCCATCACGGTCCGGTCGTCCCCCAGCCAGTCGACGGGCGCCAGCCCGGCGGCGGTCATCGCGCGGTTGAGCAGGCCGAAGTAGTAGTCGTAGATCCACACGAAGAGCTTCGAGGTCATGATGAGCGAGGCCGCCCACGGCACGATGAGCGCCCAGCGCACGAGCCGGCGGCCCGGGAAGGACTCGTTCAGGAGCTGGGCCAGGGGGAGCGAGATGATGATGGTGACCGCCACCACCACCGCGACCCAGATCACGGTGTTGCCGATCACGGTGGGCAGGGCCTCCAGCTCGAGCAGGCGCCCGTAGTTGCGCAGCCCCACCGCGCCCTGATAGAGGCCGGTGATCGAGTAGCGCCCGAGCGAAGCGCGCGCCAGCTCGACGGCGGGGTAGACGACGACGGCCGCGATGAGGAGCAGGCTCGGGCCGAGCCACAGGAGTGCCCGCCACGCGCCAGGTTCGCGCGGGCGCGCGTCGGTCAGCGAGCGCTCTCCGCCGCGTTCTTCTGGAGGCGGTCGAGCACCTGCTGCGGATCGCCGCCCGGCTGGACCGCGAGCCCGATGCTCTGCTGGACGTCGAGCTTCACCTTGTCCCAGGTGGGATCGGTGGTCGGAGCCAGCCGGGCGCTCGGCAGCGCGTCGAGATACGGCTTTAGCTTCTCGTTGCCGCTCATGCGCTCACGCCCGGACCTGGTCACGGGCAGGAAGCCCTCCGCGGTGATCCAGCGGGTGATCTGGTCGGGGTGATAGTAGAGATCGAGGAACCGGCGGACCGCCTCCTGGTTGCCCTTCTTCTTGAAGGCCATCAGGTAGTCCTCGACCCCCAAGGTGACCGGCGTCCCCACGTTGGTCGGCATCTGCGTCACGCCGTAGCTGACCTTGCCCTCGGCGTCGAGCTGGGCGGCGAGCGGGCTGAAGCCCATGACCATGCCGACCTTGCCGTCCTTGAAGAGCTGGAAGGCGCCGTCGGTTCGGTTGGTCTTGCCCGGATTGACCTGGGTGACCTTGTGCGTGTTGGCCAGCGCGGCGAGGAACCGGAGCGTCTCCACGTTCTTGGCGCTGTTGATCCTCCACACCCCTCCGTCCTTCCAGTCGCCGCCGTTGTTCCACATCCAGATCGACCACTCGGCCTGTGCCTCTTCGGGGCCGAGCGGCAGGGCGTAGCCGATCACGCCGCCGCCCAGAGCCTGCACCCGCTTGGCGGCCGGGACGAACTCGTCCCAGGTTCGGGGCGGCGCGGCCACCCCGGCCCGGGCGAGCAGGTCGCGGTTGTAGAAGAAGGCGCGCGCGCTGGCCAGGATCGGGAAGCCGTAGAGCTTGCCCTCGTAGGTGCCGCCCTGCGCGAAGGCCTCGAGGAAATCCTCGCGCGTCTTGGGCGACAGGGCCTCGTCGCCCGAGTAGAGGAGACCGTCCTTGGCGTAGCTCGAGAACGAATTGAGGTTGAGCACGTCCGGCGGCTGGTTGTTCTGGATCATGGTGCTGACCTGCTGATCGATCGAGTTCCAATCGATCACCTGCAGGTCCACCTTCACGCCGGTCTGCTGGGTGTACTGCTCGGCCAGGCCCTGCCAGAACGGCCGGGTATGATCGCGGCTATACTCCGCGATGACGACCTTGATGGACTTGGGCTGCTCGCCGCCGCCGCAGCCGCCTTGCACGAGAGCGGACACCCCGAGCAGCGCGAGGATCAGGAGACCGCGACGCGTCATCGAGCCCATACTACAAAAGTTCCCCGGAAGGGTGTAAGTCTTACTCATGGCCCGGACACCCGCGGGGGAAGGATGGGACGTTGTTTCCGCCACTCTCGCGGGCGGCACACTACTTGCTCTCCACAAGGAGGCCCCCCAATGGTGCGTGTCCTCATGTTCTGCACGCTCATGCTGATCCTGACCTCGTGCGCCTCCTCCGGCCCATCGAGGGCTCAGCGGAGCGAGTTCGAGGACGTCCCGGTCCCCGCGGGCCTCACCTTGGACGCGAGCCGGACGACCATCATCGAGTCGCCGACGGTCAAGGCGGCGCGCCTCTTCTACAAGAGCCGGATCAGGCCGGAGAGCCTCGCGGTCGCCTATCGGACCTCGCTCGAGGCCAACGGGTGGCGCCACGTGTCCTCCACCACGTCGGCCTCCAAGGGGACCACCCAGGTCTACGAGAAGCAGGACAGCGCGCTGCAGATCCTCATCTACGAGGGGTGGTACTACACCTGGACCGAAGTCTCCACCACGCGGATCGTCGGGCGTCCGCCCGCGCCGAGTCGGTAGCCGCCGCGCCAAGGAGGTGGACATGAATCCGATCAAGCGAATGGGCATCCTGCCGCCGGCCATGCTCTGGCTCGTCTCGGGCTGCGCGGCCACCGCGCCGGCCTACGTGAGCCCGGCCCGGGACGCGCAGGCTCCGCGCGCGACCCGCGTCGACGAGCGCGTGACCGCCGTCGAGGAGCGGATGAGCGAGATGAACCAGCGGCTCGACAAGGTCGGCGGACAGGTCCAGAGCCTCGAGGGCGGAGTGGCGGGCGCGCAGAGCCGCGCCGACACCGCCGCCCAGAAGGCCGAGGGCGTCGACCAGCGCCTCACCCGCCTGTGGTCGAACCGATTCAACCAGAAGACGGCCGACAGCCTCGAGGTGTACTTCTCGCCCGACAGCATCGATCTGAGCGACGCGGCCCAGACCGCCCTCGTGGGCGTGGTCCGGGAGATGGAGGCCAATCCGACCTTGACCGTGGAGCTCGGCGGCTACACCGATCCGCGCGGGGCGCTCGACTACAACTACGCCCTCAGCCAGCGGCGGGTCGACGCGGTCCGGCGCTTCCTGATGGACAAGGGCATCCAGCTCGTGCGGATCCAGTCCGCCAGCCTGGGGCCGATCTCCAGCACCGACATCCCGGACATGAAGAAGCGCCGGGTGACGCTCCGCCTCATGGTGGATCGGGAATAGCCGGCCGCCCGCTGAGCCAACCGCTTTGCGCGCCCCGCGGGCCGGTAGGTCGACCCCATGACCGCCTCGAGATCGTGGCATCGCGCGCTCGCCGCCGCCGCGGTGGCGCTCGCCCTCGCGGGGTGTGCCGCCACGCGGCCCGGGGTGGTCAAGCGCCCGCCCGCGCCGCCGCCAAAGCGCGCCGAGATTGCGGCGGTGGCGCCGACCCGCGCGCACGCGTGGGTGCCGGGGCAGTGGGCGTGGCATCGTGAGCGCTACGTGTGGGTGCCGGGGCACTGGGAGGTGCCACCCGCGCCGGGCCACGTCTGGGTGCCCGGCGGCTGGATGCCGCGCGAGGGCGCTTACCTCTGGGTCGACGGGCACTGGCGCGCACGCTGAGCGCGCCGCCCCGGCCTACATCGGGGGGACGAGGCCGTCCTTGCCCACCAGGACGCGGCCGGCGGTCACGTGGCCGTCGGCGTGCTGCTGCGCCGGGATGAAGACGTGCGCGCCCGCCTGCAGCATGGCGCGGTCGCCGGGCGCGAAGGTCACGATGGGCACGTCGGCGGGCACCGACACCGTCACGGTACCGCCCTTGTGCTTGAGCGTCAGCAACGGCCCCTCGACGCGCTCCACCATCACGTCCACGGTGGCGTTCGTCATGGTGCTGCCCGGCGAGAGGTCCCCCGGCGAGAGGTCCCCCGGCGAGAGGTCCCATGGATAGTGGCCCTCGCCGGCGCCGCGCGCGGACTCGGGGAAGATCAGCACCTCCTGCGCGCGGAAGGAGCCGTCCGGCTGGGGCAGCGCGGCGACGCCCACGAAGGCGCCGGCCTTGATGTCGGCCAGCTCCGCCTTGACCACCCCCACCACCGTGTAGTCGGCGGCCAGCTTCACGTCCACCGTCGAATTGTCGCGCGAGGAGATCGTGAGGGTCTGGCCCGAGACCTTGGCGATGGCCCCGCGGACCCGGATGGGCACCTGCGCGCTCGCGAGAGAGGCGGTCAGCAGCACCGCGCCCACGCCCAGGGCGAGCGGTCGCCACGCGCCGAGCGTCACGGCCAGAGCACCGTGCCCTCGGCGGCGGGCAGCGAGAGGTTGAGGCGGCGCGCCAGCGTCGTCGCGATGTCGCGCATGTCGATGATGCCGAGGGCGCGGCCGGCGGGCACGCCCGGCCCCACCACGAAGAAGGCCGCGTGCAGGTCGGGCAGGTCCGGGAGGTGGCCGTGCGCGCCGGCCGCGGTGGCCCGGGACACGAGCGATCCGGTCAGGCTCGAATCCGCGTGCCAGTCGACCTTGAGCCCGACGAGGAACGCGGCGGTGGGGAACCCTCCGCGATCGCGGAGCGCGGCGGCGTCCAGCACCCGGTCGATGCCGTGGGCGGGATCGGCGGCGAGCCGGTGGAGCAGGGTCCGGACCTGCGCGAGGGTGGCGGTGTCCCCCGGCTCCTTCAGCACCACCGCGATCGACCCTCCCGAGCTCCAGGGCATCGCCTTCCAGTCACTCACCCGGCCCCGCGCGCTCACCGTGAACAGCCCCGCGCTGCGGAACTCCGCGTGCAGGTTGAGCTTCATCGCGGTCTTGCCGAAGCCGTGGTCGGACACGATCGCCACGTGAGCCCCGCCCGGCGCCGCCGTCTCCGCGGCGGCGCGCAGCGTGCCGACCAGGGTGTCCAGGCGCTCGAGCACCGCCAGGGTCTCGGGGGTGAACGGGCCCGTCACGTGCTGGGTGTGGTCGAGCGCGATCAGATGGAGCAGGAGCAGATTCGGCCGCTTCTTCATCGAGGATGCGCACCGCGTACCGGACGCGCTGCTCGTCCGCTTCCACGGTGAGCGCGCGCGGATACGGGCCCAGCTCCGGCTCCAGCTCGGCCAGGAGACCCGGCGTGGAGACGGCCCGCAGCAGCTTCGCGTCGTCGGGGGTGCCCGCGCGCCAGAACTCGGGGATGTTCCAGGTGACGCGGGCGCCCACGCTCGCCGGCCACTGCACGCTCGCGGTGCTGAGCCCCGCCCGGGCCGCCGCGTCCCAGAGCGTGGCCACGCGGATGTCCTCGCTGTACCAGTACCAGCTCTCCTGGTTCGCGCGCCGCGGGTCGAACGTGGTATTGGCGAGGATCCCGTGGCTGGCCGGCGACACGCCGGTGATCAGCGTGGTGTGGCTCGGATAGGTCACGGTGGGGATCACGCCCACCACGCCCTGCGCGAAGGCACCTTCCTGGAGGAAGCGGCGCAGGTTCGGGACCTTCGCCCCGTGCGCGTCGGCCGCGGTCACGTAGTCGGGGCGCAGCCCGTCGATCGAGATCATGAGCAGCAGCGGGGTCTGCACCGGCTGCTGGGCCACCACCGGACCGGCGAGAAGAACCAGGGCCGCGACCAGCCCCACGCGCAGCGCGAGCCGGACTTGGCGGACCCGGTCGGGTATCATGGCCCACACAGCATATAGCACGAGCCAGGAGAGGGCCATGACGAGGCGGGCGACATGCGTGGTGGGAATGCTGCTGGGGCTCACCGGGCCGCTGGCGGGCGCGGCGGGCGCTCAGGACACCGAGCGAATCGCGATGGCGCGGGTCCGGCTCACCACCGAGCCCGGCGTCGTGCAGGGCTGCTCGCGCGTCGCCACCGCGCACGACGACTCGATCAAGGATCTCCGGCGCAAGATCGTGAGGAGCGGCGGCAACGCCGCGCTCCTCACCTTCGGCGGATCGGAGGACCTCTCCCGCGTCTATGCCGAGGTCTTCCGTTGCACCGCTCCGCCCGCCTCCGCGCCGGGCACGGCGCCGGCGCGCGTCCCGCTGCCGCCACCCGGGCCGCCGCCTCCGCCCCCGCCGCCCGCCGCGCCGACCCGCTGACGTGGCCTGGGACCCCGCGCAGTACCTGAAGTTCGCCGACCATCGGCTGCGGCCGGCGATCGATCTCCTGAACCGCGTGGCGCTCGAGGGCCCGGGGGAGGTCTACGACCTGGGCGCCGGGGCGGGCAATGTCACGCGCCTGCTCAAGGAGCGCTGGCCCGAGGCGCGCGTCACCGGGGTGGACGACTCGGCCGCGATGCTGGCCAAGGCCGCCGCCACCGCCCCCACGATCACCTGGCAGCAGGCGGACCTGGCCGCGTGGCGGCCACCCCGGCCGGCCGACCTCATCTACTCCAATGCCGCACTCCACTGGCTGACCGGCCACGAGCGCCTGTTCCCGGCGCTGCTCGCCGCCCTGGCCGAGGGCGGCGTCCTGGCCGTCCAGATGCCGCGCAACTTCGGCGCGCCGTCGCACACGCTCATCTCGGAAGCCGCGCGCGGCGGGCCGTGGCGCTCGACGCTCGAGCCCCTGCTGCGGCCGGCCCCGGTGGCCGATCCCGATTTCTACTACGACACCCTCGCGCCGCGCGCGGCCGGGCTCGACGTCTGGGAGACGGAGTATCTGCAGATCCTCGAGGGCGCGGACCCGATCAAGGAGTGGACCAAGGGCACCTGGCTCAAGCCGCTGCTCGACGCGCTCGCGGAGCCGGAGCGAAGCGGCTTCGAGGCGCGCTACGCGGAGCTGGTGGCCCGCGCCTACCCGCCGCGCGCGGACGGGCGCACCCTGTTTCCGTTCCGGCGCCTCTTCATCGTGGCGACGGCGCGCGGCGGGCCGGCGTGAGGATCGACGCGATCGACGTCCCCGAGCCGCTCCCGCGCTGGACCGCCGAGCACGCCACGTTCCGCGCCCCTTCGACCCGGTAAGAACGCCGCGGGCGGCGCGGGCCGTAGCACATCTCCGGACGCGAGCCGCTGTCTTCCGGGCCTTTCTGACCGCCTTCGCGGAACCACCTGGGTGGCATCGCGATTGCTACCGCACTCTTCACGAGAATGCCATCCTGGCGTCGCAGGCCGGGACTACCGTTCGATCAACGGAGGCCGATCATGAAGCTTCGCGAGAAAGCGGCGATGATCGCCAACCAGTTCGAGGGCCGGTGCACCTGCGGAACGATGGACGGCGGCGTGGACTGCCCCTGGTGCCGGGTCTTCTACGACGTGCTGCAGGGCTTCCCGCTCGTGCCCACCCCGGCCCGCCCGGCGCCCGCCACCCCGGTCGCGGAGACGGTGGCGCCCCCCGCCTGACCGGGACGCCCCGTCAGGGCGAGGCCATGCCGCCCGCGGCCTAGGTCAGCCGCAGGCGCTGGCGGCTCGTGTTGAGGTTGCGCTGCAGGAACGGGATGAGCTTGTCCCACGCATCCTTCGCAGGGCCTTCCCGGTAGGTCGCCGGGTTGGTGAAGTTCAGGAAGGCGTGCCCCGCCTCCGGGTAGCGGTAGAACTCGTGGGCCTTGCGGTACTTGTCGAGCTGGGCGGAGATCCGGTCCACGTCCGCCGGTGACGGATTGCCATCCTCCACCCCGAAGAAGCCCGCGATCGGGCAGTGGATGTACGGGGTCAGATCGAACGGGGTCGGCCCATTGCCCCACGCCTTCATGAGGTTGCCGCCGTAGAAGACCCCCGCCGCCTTGAACACCGGCTTGGAGGCCGCCATCAGGTAGGCGACGCGGCCCCCCATGCAGAAGCCGATGATGCCGACGTCGCCAAGCTGGGTGTCCTTAAGGCGTCGCGCGTAGTTGACCGCGGCGTTGACGTCGCTGATCACCTCCGGGTCGCGGAGGCGGCCGATGCGGGTGAGCATGTCGCCGTCCTCAGACCCGGCCGCGGCGCTGGTCTGTCGGTGGTAGAGGTCGGGGGCAATGGCGAGATAGCCCTGCTGGGCGAGGGCGTCCACCCGGTCCTCGATGAACTTGTCCACGCCGGGCCCGTGGTGGATGACGATGACCGCGGGAAAGGCCCGGCCGAGGCTGGGCATGCCGACGTAGAGGCGCATCGGCGCGCCATCGACGTCCATGCGGTCCCACTGCGCCACGCCGCGTGTCCTCTCAGTCCGCCCGTGAGAAAAACGGCCCGGGAGGCGGAACCGGTGAACCGCCTACCGGGCCTCGGTTTCTCGCGCGCAGGCTCACTGCCTGCGGCATGTCCCGACCATGTGCCGGGATCTTGTCGTGCCCTAGTCGAGTGTGCGCGCCATCAGGCAGGACCCACGCCCGATGACGCGCCGTGCGAGCCGGGTGGCGTGTTCTCCATCCTGATCTCCTGTCTGGGTGTATGGCACGACGGTCGGCGGCGCCTCACCGCCCGTCGCCTCCCAGCAAACCGCCACCCGCGCTCGTTGTCAAGTGATTGAAGGAGTACACTGCCGGCATGCGCACCTGCGGGCGGCTGATCCTGATCTGCCTCTCCCTGCTCATCGTGGCTCCCGCGGGAGCGTGGGCCCACGACCGCGCACCCGGCCGGATGCCCCGCCCGCATCATCGGCCGCACCGGCCGATCGTCCACCCGCGCCCGGTGATCCCGTGCTGCCTGGGCGCCGTCTACGTCCCGCCCGCGCCGCCGCCGGTGATCGTGGTCGCGCCACCGCCCGTCTACATCATCGTGCCGTCCCCGCCCAGCCTGGTCCACGTGCCGACGCCGCGGGCCGAGCCCGCGCCCGAGATCACGCTGCCGACCGGCCGCTGGGCGCGCCACGGCAACGGAGTGGACTACCCCTACGTCTGGGTGTGGGTGGGGCCTGCGACCGCGCCCTGAGCCGCCGCGGCGCGCGGGGGCGGCTCAGCCGCCCCTGACGACGTAGCCGTAGCGGCGGTTGCTCGGGCCGCGCCCACCGCCGGCGGCTCGCCGAGCGGCGCGAAGCCGTGCTGCTGCGCCGCGGTCTGCGGCGACGGGAAGTACTCCTCGCTGGACACGATCTGGGTGGGCACCGGCCCGCGAAAGGCATGGGTCTCGGCGGGCAGGAGCCGATCGAGCTCCTCCGGGCTCAGCAGTCTCACGGCGCGGGCAGGCGGCCGAACAAGGCTTCGAGCGCGAGCCCGATCCCGAGCAAGCGGCGGTCGCTACCCGCGGGGCCGTCCAGCTCGAGCCCGATCGGCAGGCCGGCCTGGGTGCGCCCGATCGGCAAGGTGAGGCCGGGGATGCCCGCGTTGCTGCCCGGATCGGTGTTCTGGATGAAGGTGACGAAGGTCGGCACGTCGGCGCCGTTCAGCTTGGTGGTCTGATCGTCCCCGATCGGCGCCGCGGGCAGCGGCGTGGTGGGGAACGCGAGCGCGGCGATCGCGTGGGTCCTGAACGTCTCGGCGTACAGCCGCTGGAGCGCCGGGCGCGTCGCGAGGGCCTCGCGGTAGACCTTCTCGGGGATCGCGTCCTTGGCCCCGGGCACGATGGAGGTCGCGAAGAGACCCTGCACGTCCGGACTGGCGATCCGCTCGGCCAGCCCCTTCACGTCGAGCGCGATCCGGTAGCGCTTGAGGTACCGGGCCAGATCCACGTTGGCCTCGTGGAGCGCGACCGGGAAGCTCACCTTGCCGTTCAGCTCGGCGAGACCGGGCATGTCCACCTCGACGATCTCGACGCCGGCTCCGCGCAGCCGGTCGAGGGCCGCGGTCGCGAGCTGCTCGGTCTCCACGTCGAGGCCCTTCCAGAACCCCGCGCGATAGACGCCCACCCGAAGCCCTCGCAGCGGCGCCGCCGCCACCTTGTCGCGCGCGCCGGTGATGATGGTGTCGAGCAGCACCAGATCGGCGACCTCGCGCGCCATCGGCCCCGCGGTGTCGCGGGTGTGAGCGATGGGCGTGATGCCCTCCTGGGAGTAGCGCCCGAGCGAGGGCCGGAGCCCGCTGATGCCGTTGAGGGCGGCCGGGATGCGCACCGAGCCGCCGGTGTCGGAGCCGAGCCCGGCGGGCGCCATGCGGGCGGCGATCGCGGCGCCGGTGCCGCCCGAGGAGCCGCCCGCGATGCGCGAGGGATCGTAGGCATTGCGCACGGGGCCGAACGCCGCGTTGTTGCTCGTGATGCCGAAGGCCAGCTCGTGCAGGTTCGTCTTGCCGAGCACGATCGCCCCGGCGCGGATCAGCTTCTCGGCGACCGGGGCGTTCCGCGTCGGGACGAAATCGCGGAGCGCGGGCGTGCCCGCCGAGCTGGGAAGGCCGGCCACGTGGATATTGTCCTTCACCACGATCGGCACGCCGTGCAACGGCCCCGCGAAGCTCTTGCGCGCGGCCAGCCGGTCGGCCCGGCGCGCGGACGCGAGCGCGCGCTCGGGATCGAAGGTGATGAAGGCATTGAGGTCGCGCTTACGCGCGGCCACCTCCACGAGCGCCCGCACGAGGTCCTCGCTCCGGAGCGTGCCCGCCCGGATCCGCGCCGCCGCGTCCCCCGCCGACAGCTCGGTCAGCTCCTGGGCCGGCGCGGCCGCGGGCATCCCGGTCATCGTCACGAGCGTCGCCCCGAACGCCCACCGCGCGGCGCGGCGCCGGATGGCATGCATGCGGCGATTCTGGCATACTCGGGCGCAGTTCGCCGCGAAAGGAGCGGCTCTTCATGGCACGAGCGAGCCTGAACGGCATCGAGATCGACTACGAGGCGACCGGCGCCGGCCCCCCGGTGCTGCTGAGCCACGGCTACTCCGCCACCCGCCGCATGTGGGACGACCAGCATCGCGCCCTCGGCGACCGCTACCGGGTCATCAGCTGGAGCATGCGCGGGCACGGGGCGACCGAGAGCCCGGCGGACCCGGCCCAGTACTCGGCCCCGCTCACCGTCGCGGACATGCGGGCCCTGCTCGGCCAGCTCGGGGTGGAGCGGGCGGTGATCGGCGGGCTCTCCCTCGGGGGGTACGTCTCGCTCGGCTTCGCGCTGGAGCATCCGCAGATGACGCGCGCGCTCGTGATCTGCGACTCCGGCCCCGGCTACCGCAGCGCGGACGCGCGCGAGGCGTGGAATGCGCGCGCCCGCGAGCGCGCGGTGGCGCTCGAGGCGCGCGGCCTGGACGCCCTGGGCCAGAGCCGCGAGGTCCGGGAGTCGGCGAGCCTCCACCGGTCGGCCCAGGGCCTGGCCCACGCCGCGCGCGGCATGCTCGCGCAGGAGGGCTCGCGGGTGATCGACGGGCTCGCGGGCATCCGGGTGCCGACCCTGATCGTGGTCGGCGACCAGGACCAGCCTTTCCTGGCGCCCTGCGAGTACATGGCGAAGAAGATCCCCGGGGCGAGGCTCGAGGTGGTCCGGGGCGCCGGACACTCCTCGAACCTCGACCAGCCGGAGGCCTTCAACCGCGTGCTGCTCGACTTCCTCGACAGGCTCCCGCCCGCCTGATCCGCTCGCGCCCGCTACTGGACGGGGGAGAAGGCGGACGGCATCATGATCTTGTTCGCCATCGTGAGCAGGGTCTCGCTCCCGCCCGGCGGCGGCCACACCCCCATCTCCCGCGCCTTGCTCCGGACCGCGGCCCGCTCGTCCAGGCTCTTGTAGGCCCAGACGTGGATGAAGCGGTTCGCCTCGCCGTGCTCGACGTGCCCGGCCAGCGCGATCGGCGACATCTTGACGCGCTCCTCGATCTTCGACTCCCACCGCTTGATCAGGTCGGGGAGCGTGCCCGCCTTCATCGCGTAGTAGCGCATCTCGAAGTAGGGGCCCATCTTGCCGGGCTTGAGATCGGGCAGGAACGCGAACGGCACCACGATCTCCGACTGCATGGTTTCGATGAACTCGGCGATCTTGGGCGGCCAGTTGCCCGCCTTCACCGCCTCGGCGCGGAGGCGGTTGCGCTCGCCCAGGTCGGCGTACGGCCACACGTGGATGATCTCGTTCAGCGGCCCGATCTCGGTGTGCCAGAACGCGGCCAGGGGGGAGATCTTCTTGCGATTCTCGTAGGCCTCGCCGAACCGCTTCTCCACCTCGGGCACGCTGCCGACCTTGACGCGGTACGTCCGGATCTCGTAGATCACGCTGGGACTCCTTTCGGTTGACTGCGATCGCTACTGGGCCGTCCAGCCTCCGTCGATCACCAGCTCGCTCCCGGTCACGAACGACGACTCGTCCGAGGCGAGGTATAGCACGCCGTAGGCCACCTCGTCGGGCTCCCCGTACCGCCCGAGCGGGATGCGCGAGACCATGTACTCGTAGTGCCCGGGGTCGCCACGGCGCGCCTCGGTCATCGGGGTCACGATCGGGCCGGGGTGCACCGAGTTGGCGCGGATGCGCTCGCGCGCGTACTGCACCGCGGTCAGCTTGGTCAAGGTGCGCACCGCGCCCTTCGAGGCCTGGTATTGCGGGCTGCTGCGCTCCATGCCCACCAGGCCGAGCTGGGAGGAGATGTTGACGATCGAGCCCCCGCCGGCCCGGCGCATCGCGGGAATCGCGGCCCTGGTGCCGAGGAACACCCCCTTGGCGTTGACGTCCATGCCGTGATCCCACGCCGCCGAGGTGGTGTGCTCGAGCAGGCTGCCTCCGCCCACCCCCGCGTTGTTCACGAGCACGTCGAGACGGCCGAACCGGGACACCGCGGCGGCCACCGCGCGCTCCCAGTCCGCCTCGCTCGTCACGTCGAGCCGCACGTAGACCGCCTCCCCGCCCTTGCCCGCGATCTCGGCCTCGACCCGCTTGCCCTCCGCGTCGAGGATGTCGCCGAGCACCACGCGGGCGCCTTCCCGCGCGAAGAGGATCGCCTCCGCCGCGCCCATCCCGCGCGCGCCGCCGCTGATCAGCGCCACCTTCCCCGCGAGCCTCATTTCGTGCCGAAGAGCCGATCGCCCGCGTCGCCGAGGCCGGGGACGATGTAGCCGTGGTCGTTCAGGTGGTGGTCGATGGCCGCGGTGTAGACCGGCACGTCGGGATGCTCGCGGTGGAAGTGGCGGAGCCCTTCCGGGCAGGTCAGGAGACAGACGAAGCGGATCGAGCGGGGCGTGGTGCCCTTCACGCGGCGGACCGCGGCCACCGCGGAATTGCCGGTGGCGAGCATCGGGTCGAGCACCACCGCGTCCCGCTCGCGCATGTCGTGCGGGACCTTGAAGTAGTACTCGACGGCCTGGAGCGTGGCGGGATCGCGGTAGAGCCCCACGTGCCCGACGCGCGCGCTCGGCAGGATGCGCAGCATGCCGTCGAGGAGACCGTTGCCCGCGCGGAGGATCGAGACCAGCACGATCTTCTTGCCGTCGAGGAGCCGGATCGTGGTGGGGCCCACCGGGGTCTCCGCGGCCACCTCGTGGGTCGGCAGCTCGCGGGTCACCTCGTAGGCGAGCAGCATGCTGATCTCGGCGAGCAGGCTCCGGAACTCGGAGGTGCTGGTCTCCTTCTTCCGCATGAGACCGAGCTTGTGCTGCACGAGCGGGTGGCCGATGACGACGACGTCGTCCAGGGGTCAGACCATCTCGAGCTGGGCGCGGCCCCAGCTCATGTCCACCTCCCGGGCCGGACTGACCTCGGCGGGGCCGGCATCGGGCGCGGTCGGCCCCTCGCCGGCCACGGTGGTGCGGTGCATGACCCGGCGGTACTTCGACTCGTCCCACCGCCGCCCGCGGTGGAGCATGCAGCGGTTGTCCCACATGACGAGATCGCCGACCTGCCAGCGATGCGTGTAGACGAGCTCGGGCCGGGTGGCGGCCTCCCGCAGCTCGCGCAGGAGCGCGCGCGCCTCCGCGGTGGGCATGCCCACGATCTCGCAGGCGTGCGAGCCCACGTAGAACGCCTTCCGCCCGCTGGCCGGGTTGGCCCGCACCAGGGCCTGGCGCACCGGCGGCACCTGGGCCGCGTGCTCGGGCGGCATGAGCGCGTCGTCCACGAGCCCGCGCGAGTACACGAAGCTGTGGATGGCCACCTTGTCATCGAGGAAGCGCTGCATGTCCGCGGGCAGGCGGGCGTAGCCCACCCGCATGCTCGCGAACTGGGTCTCGCCGCCCTCGGCGGGGATCTCGCGCCCGGACAGGAGCGAGGCCATCGCGGGCACCTTCTTGAACGAGCTGTCGGTGTGCCACATCTGGTTGCCCGCGTTGTAGATGTTGCGCTTGTCGCCGGCCGGGATCAGCCGGCCGTCCGCGTCCACGTTGGAGAGGTTCGCGATGTGATCGGGCGTGCTCTCCTGGGTCGCGATGCTCCGGATCGTGGTCTCGAGGGGACCGAAGCGCCGGCTGAAGCCGATCTGCTGCTCGTCGGTGAGGGACTGCCCGCGGAAGAGCAGCACCGAGTGCTCGTTGAACGCGGCCACGAGCTCCTGGAACGTGGGCTCGTCCACGCGGCTGACGTCGACGCCCACGATCTCGGCGCCGAGCAGGGGGTGGAGCTTTCTCGTCGTCAGTGACATGGCGCACCCTCCTTCCGGGGGCTCCGATCATAAGCGAGCGGGTCGGGCGACCGCAACCGCTTGCGCCCGCGCAGCCCGCGGGTATGCTCTCTGCCGGAGGCCGCGCCCATGTCGACCGTCGAGTCCCCGATCAGCATCGTCATCGACCGCCTCGCTTCGGGGCCGACCGCCCCCGCGGGCGGCGCCGGCTCCCCCGCCCTGCGCACCCGCGTGGCGGAGGTGGTCGCCCAGATGGGCCCCGGCCCGTGGGCGCGTCGGATCATCGCCGACGAGCGCAACCTGGTGACCCTCATCGCCTCCGCGCCCGGCGGCGGCAACCGGCCGCACTGGCATCGCGAGTTCGACGAGTGGTGGGTCGTCCTCGGCGGGCAACTCCAGTGGGAGCTGACCGGGGGCGTGGTGGTGGAGGCGGCCAAGGACGACATCGTGTGGGTGCCGCGCGGCACCGTGCACCACATCCGGAACGTCGGCACCGGGCTGTCGCTGCGCCTGGCGGTGGCGATGCCGCCCGCCTGGCACTTCTACCACCCGTGCGAGCAGTGCGGCTTCACCGACGACGGGCCTCGAGAATGGTGCGCGTGATCGGAGGGGGCCGTTCGATCCCCTCCCCCCAGAGGGGGAGAGGGGCGCTTGCGGAGGGTGGCGCGCCTGCTTATGCTTTGGCGCACCAGGCCACACGGGGTAGCGGAAAGGGGAGTGTCTATGGCGACGGCAGCGCAGTCCTCTCACGTCTACGTTGGAGCCGCGAAGTGGACCGGCGGAAGCAAGAGCGGAGTGTTCCGGCGGGGGGACGGCGACGCGCGCTGGGAGCTCTGCAACAAGGGGCTGCCGGACGACGTGCACGTGCAGGCGATCACGGTGCACCCCACCAACCCGGACGTGGTCTACGTGGGCACCCAGAACGGCCCCTACCGGAGCACGGATCGGGGCGAGCGGTGGGAGCGCCTGCCCTTCCCGGAGGACGGCGGCCAGCCGCCGCAGGCACGAGAAATCTGGTCGATCCTCGTGCATCCCAACAACCCGCGCACGCTCTTCGCGGGCACGTCCCCGGTGGGGATCTACCGCAGCGACGACGAGGGCGCCTCGTGGCGGAAGCTGCCGAGCGCGGTCCAGGCCGAGCACGTGAAGATGCCGTTCGCGTGCCGCGTGATGCGCCTGGCGATCGATCCCGCGCAGCCCGACCACATCTACGCCGCGCTCGAGGTGGGCGGGGCCATGCGGAGCCTGGACGGGGGCGTGACCTGGAGTGATTGCAGCGGGGATCTCGTGAAGCTCTCCGAGCTGCCGCATCTCAAGAGCCGCATCGTGAGCGACAGCGAGATGGAGGGCATGCTCGACGGCCACGCCCTGTGCGTGAGCCCGGCCGCCTCCGGCACCGTGATCCTGGCCCTGCGCATGGGCCTCTTCCGCAGCACCGACAAGGCGGCGCACTGGAAGGACATGGAGGTCGGCCGGTTCTCGCCGCTGACCTACAGCCGCGACATCCGGGTCTCGCCGCAAGACCCCCGCGTGCTCTACGCCTGCCTGAGCCCAGCCGCGCGTAGCGAAGACGGCTCCGTCTACCGGAGCGCGGATCTGGGCGAAACGTGGACGCGTTTCGACCGCGGGGTCAAGGCGGAGAGCACTATGATGGCGGTGGCGCTCCACCCGCGCGACGCCGATCGCGTCTACTGCGTGAGCCGCACCGGGCAGGTCTTCGGCACCGAGGACGCGGGACGCTCCTGGCGCGAGGACCGGCTGCCCGACGGCGTCGGCGACGTCTACGCGATCGCCTGCGGGTGAGGCTCCCCCGTCACCCTACCCTCTCCCCGGAGGGGAGAGGGAGATAGGGGGCGGGGTTGAGATTGCGCACGAAGCAGCGCACCTCGCCCAGGTGCTCGTAGCGCTCGGTGTGCGCGGGCAGCCCGGCCTCGGCGGCGTCGATCCCCAGTGACCGCAGCACCGGCTCCGTGAGGAGCGCGTAACCTCCGGTCCGCCCTACTCCGTTCTTCAGCAGCCGGTGAACGAGGATCACCGCGGTACCGGTGACCCGATCCCGTCCGCCCACCGTGTGTCGCAGGAACGGCCCGTGGTGGACCACCATCTTCAGGTCCAGCGTCCCGATCTGCTGGCAGGCGCCGCACAAGCACGTCTCCGCGTCCTGCATCGCCCGCTGCCGGCTCTTGAAGGCCGCGAAGGCGTCCTCCAGCACCTCGAGCAGCCGCGTCCGCGGCAGCTCGGAGGACGTCCCGCCGAGGGCGAACACCGCGTCGCCCTCGATCTCCTGGATCTCGAGCGGCGGCGAGAGGTGGCCCACCAGGTCGTCGAGGAGGGCCCCGATGATCTCGGAGCCGTGCTCGAGCTCCGTGGTGGTGACGAAGGCGGTGAAGCCCGACACGTCGGCCAGGATGAGAAAGCCACGGTCTGTTCGGTTGTTCATGCCCTGAAGACACCGGACCGGGGCCGGTGTGAAACAGCCCTGGGGCCGGCTAAACCCGCTCCAGGATGTGCAAACCCCGACCCCGATCGATCAGGTACAGCAGGCCTCGTCCGTCGACCTCGACGTCGTTGCTGGAGACCCGGGTTTGCCCGGTCGGCGGCGCGGGAAGGAAGTGGGCGACCTCCCGCGGGGCATGGGGGTTGGCGACGTCGACGATGCGGAGGCCGTGCGCGAACCATGCCACCGGGATCTCGGGGCCGGTCACCCGCTCGCACGGCTGGTGGCAGCCGGTGAACTCGGGCTGCGGGTCACCGTTCACCGCCGTGAGCTGGAAGGTCGAGATCGGCACCGGGTGTCCCTCGTCCGTGATGTCCACCAGCCACAGGAACGACGGCGGCCCGGGCGCGGTCTTGGCCACGTCCTCGTCGGCGGCCAGCATGATCCGGCGGCCGTGGAGCGGGAACGGCAGCGGCAGCGCGGTGTGGGTCGGCGTGATGTAGGGCGGGCTCCAGTCGAGCCCGGAGACGAAGCGCGGCTTGCCCATGTCCTCGATGTCGAGGATCACGAAGCCGCCGTGCCAGTAGCTCACGTAGAGCCGGTTGCCAGAGCGGATCGGATGGTGGCAGCGATGATGCCGGCCCGACCAGGTCGGCTTCTCGCCGCCCGCGGTCCACTGCCCCGGCATCCACCAGCGTCCGACCTCCTTCGGCCGCGCCGGATCGTGAAGATCCAGGATCATCACGATGTTGCCGACGTAGCCGTCCATCTCGGGGGAGATGTAGGCGTAGCGGCCGTCGAAGGTGAAGCGGTGCACCCCCGCGCCGCCGCACTTCCAGAACGTGATCTCGCGCGGCCGGCTCGGGTCGGAGACATCGTAGATCACGAGGCCGCCGCCCACCCCGGCCGGCGGCTGGTGCGCGGGCTGGGCCTCGCGGTTCACCAGCATGAGCCCGTTGGCCGCGCGCACCTTGTGCGAGTGGGTCTGGGGCGGCACCTCGAGGGTGGCCAGCGTGCGAGGCCGGGCGGGATCGCTCACGTCCACGATGCTGGTGCCGTGCGGCGCCTTCATGTGCGCGATGTAGGCGGTGGTGCCGTCCACCGAGACCTGGCCGCCGCCCGGGCAGTCGAGCCAGGCGACCTGTCTGAGACCCTGCACGCTCGGCGCGATCGCGGTGGCCATGTCGATGCGCCGGAGCCTAGCAGACCGCGGGTCCGTCGCCAAGCCCGGGGCCATTTGACAGGCGCCGCCGGGGCATGACAAAGTCTCCGCAACTCGCAAAGGAGCGTCGCCATGGCCCTCTCCGTCGATCGGTCCGTGCGTCCCGAGATCAGTGCCTATGCGCGGCTCGAGGAGAAGATCCTGGAGCGGGACCAGAAGGGTGCCAGCGACATCTTCTACGACCTGGTGCGGGCGCGGGTCCCGCTCGCCGAGCTGGCCGGCCAGATCGTGCGGATCCACGCGCCCTACACCCACGTGCCGTACCACCAGCGTCTCGACGACGGGATCCCGCGGTTCGTCAACAACGACCACTGCCTGCTCAGCTCGCGCGCGAGCCTCGACCTGATGCCGCTGATGCCGCCCGAGCTGGCCTACCTGCCGTACGCCCAGACCATCTGGTACATGCCGACCGGCCTCGACCCGTGGAATCAGCTCCTCGGCAAGATGCCCGGGCACTACGTGCGGCTCTACGAGATCAAGTTCGAGGGCAAGCCGCCCCTGCCCGAGGTGCACTGGCCGGACCAGGCCCCGCTCCCCATCGAGGGCACGTGGCCGGAGCGGCTCAACACGTGGCTGACGCTCGTGCAGCGCGGCGAGGTCATCAACTCGTATCGCGTCTTTCTCGGACTGTGGGACGAGGCGGTCGACGACGCGGCGAAGCGCACCTCCCTCCTCGCCCAGCTCGTGTTCGCCGGCCTCATCGACGTGCAGGACCGGGTGCTCCACAACCGCTCCTACACCACGGGGCACAAGTCCTACCGCGCCCGTGCCACCGTGGAGGTGGCCCGCGCGGTGGGCTGGGCGAACGCGCACAGCATCCTGTACGCGGGCGTGCCCGACATCGCGGTGGGGCCGCGCTGGTACTCGACCTACGAGATGGGCTGCCTGGTGATCCAGAACCTGCTCGACAACAAGGACCGCGAACTGCTCGAGAACGACGAGGCGCTGACCCCGGTGGAGTCCCTCGCGCTCCAGCAGGCCATCCTGAGCGGCCAGGAGCCGGCCTTCATCGACCTGATCGTGGGGCTGCTGAAGTCCGGCCGGGGCCATCGCCAGATCATCGACACGATCCAGCTCGCCTCCGCCCAGCTCATCATCGAGACCGGCGACGTCAACGCCTACTCGATGCCCCAGCACAGCTACGAGTACTGCAACACGGTGCGCTGGTTCTTCGACACGTTCCAGCATCCGCACCGCCTCAAGCTACTCTTCGTGGCCGCCGCCTTCGTCACCCGCGCCGCGCATCACCAGAAGCACACCCCGGACAACAACCCGGTGAAGATCACGCCCCCCAAGGGCTCCGACGCGCTGACCCCGTCCGATCTGCTCAAGCGCCTGGACAGTGCGCTCGACGGGCTGCGGGCCTTCGAGGCCATGGACTGGACCGCCGCCTATCTCCACTCCGGCGCGGACCGCGCCCCGCTGCTGCGGACGCTCGCGGTGGGCGCGGCCAAGGCGGGCAACGACCCGCACAACCAGGAGCTGGGCATCTGCCTGCTCGACGACTACGGCCACTCCACCGCGGCGGAGCGCGACCGCCTGCTCTACGCCTCGGCCAAGCACACCGCGGGGCACCGCAAGTACGGCAGCCACCTCGACGCGTGGCGCCGCTACGCGGACGCCTTCGGTCTCGCTCGCTCCTGAGACTACCCTCCGTCACGTTGATCGATCGTCGTCGCTTCCTCGCCACGCTGGCGGCGGGCGCCGCCACCTCCGCCGGGGCCGCCCTGGCGGCGGCGCGCGTGCCCCGCGTGGCGCTCATCAGCGCCGGGAGCAGGTCGATCGAGGCCCTTCAGGCCGGCCTGCGCGCAGCCGGCTACGTGCCCGGCCAGACGATCGTGGTCGAGCATCGCCGGACGGAGGGCCGGCCGGAGCGCTACCGCCCCGCCGTCGAAGCCGCGCTCAAGGGCGGCGTGGACGTCATCGTGGTGGGCAGCACTCACGGCCTCGCCGCCGCGCGTACCGCCACCCGTACCGTGCCCATCGTGGCCGTCGACCTCGAGACCGATCCGGTGGCGAGCGGTTTCGTCGAGAGTCTCGCGCGACCCGGCGGCAACGTCACCGGCTTCTTCCTCGACCTGGGCGACTTGAGCGGCAAGCTCCTCCAGCTGCTTCAGGAGGCGGTACCGGGGGTGAACCGCGTCGCGGCCCTGCACGATCCGGTGATCGGCCTCCCTCAGCTTCAGGCGACGCGAGCGGCGGCGGGCCCGGCCGGGATCACGCTCCTCCCGGCGCCGGTGCAGAAGGCGGGCGACCTGTCGGCCGCGATCGAGAGCGCGGCGCGGGACGGCGCCCGCGCGCTGGTGGTGCTGTCCGCACCGTTGATGCGGGTGAACCAGACCCGGATCGACGAGCTAGCCCTCCGTCACCGGCTCCCCTCCGTGACGCTCTTCGCGCTGCTCCCGAACGGCCACGGTTTCCTGTCCTACGGCCAGGACCTGGACGAGATGTACCGGGGTAGTGGCTCGTACGTGGACCGGATCCTCAAGGGCGCGCGCGCCGCCGAGCTGCCGGTGCAGCGCCCATCGAGGTTCGAGCTGGCCGTAAACCTCCGAACGGCGAAGGCGTTGCGTCTCAGCATCCCGCCTCCCCTGATCGTGGGCGCCGATCGGGTGATCGAGTGAGCCATGGCGGGACGCGCCGGGCACGGGTTCGAAGTACCCCCCTGACGCGAACCGCCGGCCCTGTCGACGGCCGTTGACAGAGTGTACCGAGTTACGATATTGTACATTTCGTCAGGTCAGAGGCTCGAGGAGGATCACATGGTCAGGATCGAAGCGACCGCCGCCAGGAAGGGGCTCTCGGATCTGCTGAGTCAGGTCCAATACCGCTCTGACCGAATCGTGATCGAGCGCCGGGGAAAGGATGCCGCGGCTCTCATCTGCATGGCCGATCTGCGTCTACTCGAGCTGTTGGAAGACACCATTGATATCGAGGCAGCCCGACAGGCTCTAGAGAACCCCAAGAACAAGGTGCATGTCCCGCTCGATGAGGTCAAGAAGCGCCTGGGCTTGTAGCGCGGGGCGTGGCTTACACGGTCGAGTTTCTTGAGACCGCCATCGAGGAGCTGGCCGATCTCCCGAAAGACGTCCAACGGCAAATCCTGAGACGGATCGAGGGCCTCAGGATCGACCCCCGGCCCGCCGGTGTTAAGCAACTGAAGGCTACCGAGAAGTTCCTTCGTCTCCGGGTCGGCAACCATCGAGTGATCTACGTGATCGAGGGGAAGAACGTATTGGTCCTCGTGGTGAAGATTGGCGATCGTAAGGACATCTACGATCAAGTCGAAGTGCCCACCCGGCGCGTCAGCGCTTGGCGGCGGAAGCGCAGGTAGACTTGCCATGCGGTGCGTTTCATTGCCGCTGCCCCTTCGGCCCCCGCGGGTCTACCGTGTCGGGGAGGCAGACGTACCGACTGCTCGCCCTGAGGAACTCGCCCATCTGCTTGGCATCCTTCTGCATGTCTGTCATCAGCTGGGAGACTGCCTCCTTGCAGTTTCTCTCGCCGGTTGTCGCACCATAGGCGCCGAAGGGTGTGTAGGTCGTCCCGGTCCCCAGCCACAACACCCACGCGCATTCCGCATGGGCCGACGTGGCGAACGTGAGCAGGCAGAAGAATCCAGAGAGGACGCCCGTCCAACGAACGCTCACGACGGCCCCTCCTGATAGCCCGGGTGCACGACGGCTCTCCTGGGCAATGCATTTCTGAGAGCGACCATGGCGAACTTCAGAGCCACATCTTCATCCGGAGTCATCGCGCACCTCCCTGGTTGGCGGGAGTCTACCAGCGTTGACGGGTGAGGGGTGCCGTGCGGGAGGGGTGCCCATGACGGGGCCTCTGGGTAGCTCTCGGGGCGCGCATGTTAGGATGCCCCCCAGCAGGAAAGACGGCCTTCCGCTCCGAAAGAGCGCGGGCCGCAAAGGAGACACCAGTGACGAGCAACCCCGCGTCAGTACGAGCGAAGGTGTACTTCAGGCAGGGCTGAAGCTCCTGCGCCAAGACGAAAGAGTTGCTTTCGTCATGGGGAGTGGCTTTCGAGGGCTTCGACGTCGAGGCCCAGCCGGCGCGGCGGGCCGATCTCGAGGCCTTCGGGGTGATGCGCGTGCCCGCCACCATCGTGGGCGACCGCATCGTGCACGGCTGGAACCCGCAGGCGCTGGCCGAGCTGGTCGGGGTGCGCTACCGCGCGCCGAAGAAGCTCGGCCCCGCCGGGCTGGCCGCGCGGATGGACCTGGTGCTGGCCGCCACCCAGCGCGCCATCCGGCAGGTGCCGCG
>JBBDXN010000130.1:0-5874 GCA_040902305.1 Candidatus Rokuibacteriota bacterium
CAGTCGGTGCTGATGCAGGAGATGCGCGAGCTGGACCCGAGGATCCTGGCCCGGCTCGACCGGGAGTGCGCGGCGCTGGCCCGCACCGTCGCGCGCCGTCGCAACCTTCGGGTAATCGTCGAGACCATGTCCCGCACCGAGGCCGCGCGCTGCGCCCCGCGGGTCATGGACGCGGTGCAGGCGGCCTGCGAGACGCTCCGGCTCCGCTACAAGCGCATGCCGTCGGGCGCAGGCCACGACGCCCAGAACCTTGCCGCGGTGACCGACTCCGGCATGCTCTTCATTCCGTCGCGGGGCGGGCGCAGCCACCGGCCCGACGAGATGAGCGACTGGAAGGCGATCGAGCGGGGCTCCAACGCGCTGCTCCAGACGCTGCTGCGGCTGGCCGGCTAGACCGGGCGAGGGCCCGTCAGGGAGCGCATGTGAAAGTTTCCACTTGGCAACGATCCGGGGGATCAAGTACACTGCCGCGTGAACCCAGCGCCATAACTTCCATGAGGATGTAGTGCCCACGATAGTGCACCTGCTGCTGGCCCTGGTCCTGACCGTTTTCCTGGCCGCTCAGGCCAGCGCCCTCGCCTTCGTCCTCCGGTCGCGCCGGGCGGTGTCGGCGCGGGACGCGCGCCGGCGCACCGATCTCCTGTGGACCTGCATCCCGGTCCTCCTCGTGCTCTTCCTCGCCGCCCGGAGTTGGGTGGCCGTCGTCGACGTCCACCGCCCCGCCGTGGCCGCGACCGGCGTGCCGTCACAGTCGACGGCGGCCCCGGCAGCTGGAGGAACGCACCCGACGCCATGACTCTGCCGCCCTCGACGGCTTCCCGCTTCCCGAAGCGCCTGGACTGGACGCTCCCGTTGCTCCTGGGGGCGGTGCTCTTCCTGGCCAGCGCCTGCAGCGCGGTGGGCTGGAACTGGGACACCCCGATGAGCACGGTGATCCCGAAGTCGGACTTCGGGAGGCTCACCCACGGCATCTTCATGATGATCTCGTGGTGGACGCTCGGCATCTTCATCGCGGTGGAGGGCGTGCTGATCTACGCGTGCTGGCGCTTCCGCGACCGCCCGGGCGCGCCCATCCCCAAGCAGATCCACGGCCACACCGCGCTCGAGATCTCCTGGACCATCGCCTTCGCGGTCATCCTCTTGATCATCACCGTCCCGACCATCCGGGCGATCTTCAAGACCCAGGAGGCGCCGGCGGCGACCGCGCTGCGGATCGACGTGGTGGGCAAGCAGTGGTGGTGGGAATTCAAGTATCCGCAGCAGAAGATCACGACCGCCAACGAGCTGCACCTGCCCACCGGGCAGACGGTGGCCTTCTTCCTGCACGCGCCGGACGTCATCCACTCCTTCTGGATCCCGCAGCTCGGCGGCAAGCGGGACGTCGTCCCGAACCGCGTGAACCACATCACGCTCACCCCGGAGGTGCCGGGCGAGTATCCCGGTCAGTGCGCGGAATTCTGCGGGATGTCGCACGCCAACATGCGCTTCCGGGTCATCGTGCACGAGCCGGCCGAGTTCGAGCGGTGGGTCAAGGCCCAGCAGGCGGCTCCGGTGGACTCCCCCGACCCGCTGGCCCAGCAGGGCAAGACGCTGTTCACCCAGTCGACCTGCGTGGGCTGCCACACCATCAACGGGATCTCCGCCAGCCACATCGGGCCCGATCTCACCCACTTCGCCAGCCGCAAGACCTTCGCGGGCTCGCTCATGACCACCACCCCGGACAACCTGACCAGGTGGATCGAGAATCCCGAGCACATGAAACCCGGCGCGCTGATGCCGAACCTGGGGATGAAGGGTGAGCAGTCGAAAGCCCTGGCCGCGTACCTCCTCAGCCTGAAATAGGGAGACGCCCATGGCGACGCAGACCGCATTCATGCCGGGCACGAAGGCGGAGACCCCCACCGCGTGGGGGATCGTCGCGTCCTGGCTCACCACCGTCGATCACAAGCGGATCGGCATCCTGTACGGCTCGAGCGCGTTCATCTTCTTCCTGATCGGCGGCATCGAGGCGCTGATCATGCGCCTGCAGCTCGCCCGGCCCGACAACGACCTGGTGAGCGCGCAGACCTTCAACGAGCTGTTCACGATGCACGGCACCACGATGATATTTCTGGCGATCATGCCGATGAGCGCGGCCTTCTTCAATTACATGATCCCGCTCATGATCGGCGCGCGCGATGTGGCGTTCCCCCGCCTCAACGCGCTCTCCTACTGGATCTTCCTCTCCGGCGCGCTCGTCCTGCACGCGAGCTTCCTGGCGGGGGCGGTGCCCGACGGGGGCTGGTTCGGCTACGCCAACCTGACCACCCCCCAGTTCTCGCCGCGCCAGAGCATCGACTTCTGGATGCTGGGCCTGCAGATCCTCGGCATCTCGTCCATGCTGGCCGGGTTCAACTTCCTGGTGACCATCATCAACATGCGGGCCCCCGGCATGACCCTGATGCGGATGCCGGTGTTCATCTGGATGAGCTTCGTGACCCAGTTCCTCATCGTCCTCGCGTTCCCCGCCATCACGGTGGCGCTCATCCTCCTGATGTTCGACCGGTTCTTCGGCACGCTCTTCTTCGCCCCCGCCGCGGGCGGCGATCCCCTGCTCTGGCAGCACCTCTTCTGGATCTTCGGTCACCCCGAGGTCTACATCCTGATCCTCCCCGCGATGGGGATCGTCTCCGAGGTGCTGCCCACCTTCGCGCGCAAGCCACTCTTCGGCGCGCCGGTCGTGATCTACTCCGGCATCATGATCGGCTTCTTCGGCTTCGGGGTGTGGAGCCATCACATGTTCTCGGTGGGGATGGGCCCGGTGGCCGACGCCGCCTTCTCGGTCACCACCATGCTGATCGCGGTGCCCACCGGGGTGAAGATCCTCAACTGGCTCTGCACGCTGTGGGGCGGCTCCATCCGCTTCCAGACCCCGCTCTACTTCTCGCTGGGCTTCATCGCCATGTTCACGATGGGCGGTCTCTCCGGGGTCATGCACGCCTCGCCCCCGGTCGACCTGCAGCAGACCGACACCTACTTCGTGGTGGCCCACTTCCACTACGTGCTCTTCGGCGGCTCGATCTTCGGGCTCTTCTCGGGCGCCTACTACTGGTGGCCGAAGATCACCGGGAAGCTGCTCGACGAGCGGCTCGGCAAGACCCACTTCTGGCTCATGATGCTCGGCTTCAACGTGACCTTCTTCCCCCAGCACTATCTCGGCCTGATCGGCATGCCCCGGCGCATCTACACCTACGCGGGGGATCTCGGCTGGAACTTCTGGAACATGGTGTCCACGATCGGCGCCTTCCTGATCGCGCTCTCGTTCCTGGTCTTCATCGGGAACGTGATCAAGACCGCGCGGGCCGGCAAGGTGGCGAGCCCCGATCCGTGGGACGGCCGGACGCTGGAGTGGTCGATCCCGTCGCCGCCCCCGGTCTACAACTTCGCGCGGGTGCCCCAGGTACAGGACCGCGACGACCTGTGGCTGCAGAAGCACGGCGATGGGCACGGGGGCGCCCCGCGGCCCAGGCCGGCTCCGGTGACCGCCGCCGAGATCGCGGCCATCCACATGCCGCCGCCCTCGTTCTGGCCGATCCTGCTCGCCCTCGTGATGACGATCATGATCTCGGGCCTGCTCATCAGCATGTACCAGGTCATCGTGGGCGGGCTGCTCACGCTGCTCTTCATGTACAAGTTCGCCATGGAATACCATCGCCCCGCCGACGGAAACCGGCACTAGGAGCCACCGTGGCCGATCACGCCGCCACCCACGCCGTGACTCATGCCGTCCACGATCCGAACATCGGCAACACCGGGCTCGACCATCGCAAGATGGGGATGTGGGCGTTCCTCGGCTCCGACTGCATGTTCTTCGGGTCGCTGATCGGGACGTATCTGGCCTACAAGGGCAAGTCCATCTCGGGGCCCACCCCGCACGACGTCTTCGACATCCCGCTGACGTCCTACAGCGCGGCCCTGCTGCTCGCCTCGTCGCTCACCATGGTGCTGGCCCTGGCCGCCCTGCAGGACAACCGGGTGAAGGTGGCCGCCCGCTGGCTGCTGGCGACCGCGTTGATGGGGCTGCACTTCGTGCTGAACCAGGTCTACGAGTTCTGGAGCTTCGTCCACCACTACGATCTCACGCTCTCGACCAGCCTGTTTGGCTCCACCTTCTTCGTGCTCACCGGCTTCCACGGCGCGCACGTCACCGGCGGCGTCCTCTGGCTGCTCATGCTGGTCGGGCTCGCCTGGCGGGGCAAGCTCGACAAGCGGGACTACACCAAGGTCGAGATCGCGGGCCTGTACTGGCACTTCGTGGACGTCGTCTGGATCGCCATCTTCACCATCATCTACCTCATCCCCTAGGAGCCGCGCCATGGCCGATCCTCACGGCACTGCTGCCGCGACGCACCGAGGAGGGGGCGGGCACGCCACCGTCAAGACGTACGTCCACGTGGCCGTCGTGCTCGCGATCATCACCGCGGTCGAGGTGGCCACCCTCTACATCCCGGGCATCCCGAACTCGCTCCTGGTGGGGAGCCTCCTCGTGATGTCCGCGCTCAAGTTCTACCTGGTCGTCGGCTTCTTCATGCACCTGAAGTACGACCACCAGATCATGCGGGCGCTGTTCGTGGGCCCGCTGATCATCGCCATCGTCATCATCCTGGCCGTCATGGCGCTCTTCAGCGCCTTCCTGCTGCTGCCCCGGCCCTAGCCATGGCGCACGTAGTACCCGGGCCCGTGGGGCCGCCGCCCCTGGGGCCCGAGGGCTTCGACTGGACCTCCTGGCAGACCGATCCCGGTGTGGTCGCGGGCCTCGTCGTTCTGGGCGCGGGCTACGCGGCGGCCACCCTGTGGCGGCGGCTGTCGCCCGGCGCCCGCGGCGAGCCGCTCAAGGCGGCCTCGTTCGGCGGCGCCCTCCTCGTGCTCTTCGGCGCGCTCACCGGCCCCATCCACGATCTCTCGGACTACTACCTGTTCAGCGCGCACATGGTCCAGCACATGCTGCTGGTCTTCGCGATGCCGCCGCTCCTGCTCTACGGCACGCCGGGCTTCATGCTGCGGCCGCTGCTGCGCGACGCGAAGGTGCGGCGGCTCGGCCGCGCCCTCACGCGTCCGGCCGGCGCCTTCGCGGTCTTCAACGTGGTGCTGGTCACCTGGCACCTGCCGCCGCTGTACAATCTGGCCATGGAGCAGCATCCGATTCATGTCCTCGGGCACCTCCTGATGATGATGGCCTCCGTGATCCTGTGGTGGCCGGTGCTCTCCCCGCTCGACGAGCTGCCCCGCGCGCCCTACCCGATCCAGATGCTCTACCTCTTCGTGGTGGGGCTGCCGATGGTGATGGTGGCCATCTTCATCACGATGGCGGATAGCCTGCTCTACTCCTACTACGCCGCCGCGCCGCGCGTCTGGGCGCAGCTCACCCCGCGCGCCGACCAGCACCTGGGCGGGCTCATCATGTGGATCCCCGGCGGAATGGTCTTCCTCGCCGCCATCTCCGTCGTCTTCTTCCGCTGGCAGAGCGCGGGCGGCGACGATCTCGCGGTGCCGCTGGCCGACGCGCATGGCCGGTAAGCTCGCGTGGGCCGCGGTCGCCGCCGTCTTCTTCCTGATGACGCTCGGCAACGTCGTCAGCGCCACCGGATCCGGGCTCGCCTGCCCCGACTGGCCGCTCTGCCATGGCTCGCTGATCCCGCCGCTGCGGGCCGATGTGCTCATCGAGTACAGCCACCGCCTGGCCGCGCTGGCCGCGACGGTGCTGATCGTGGCCACCACCGTGCTGGTGCTCCGGCGGACACCGGCCCCCGGGCTGCGCCGCCTCGCGTGTCTGCTGCCCGCACTGCTCGCGGCGCAGATCGCGAGTCACGCGCACGATGTGGCGAATTTTCGCCT
>JBBDXN010000130.1:5884-10850 GCA_040902305.1 Candidatus Rokuibacteriota bacterium
CATCACGGTGCTGCTCAAGCTGCCGCACCTGATCAGCACCGCGCATCTGGTCAACGCGCTCCTGATCCTGGCCGGCCTCGTCGTCCTCGCCCTGGGGCTCCGCCCGACCACGGCCGAGCCCCCGGCCCCCGGCCGGGACCGGCTCCGTCGCCTGGCCCGCGCGGGGCTGATCGTGCTCCTCGTCCAGCTCGCGCTGGGCGGGTACGTGCGGCACTCGGGCGCCGGGCTGGCCTGTCCCGACTTCCCCCTCTGCAGCGGTGACCTCCTGCCCCAGGGCTGGCTCGCCGGCGTGCACTGGGTGCACCGCTGGCTCGGGGTACTTCTCCTCGGCCTCTTCGTCCACCTGGCGGTAGCCGGCCGGCCGGCGGCCGCCCGCCTCGTCGGCGCGCTCGCGGTGTTGCAGGTCGCGCTCGGCATCGCCACGGTGCTGCTCCAGCTCACCCCGGTGGTACGCGCGGCCCACGCCACGGTCGGCTACGCTCTCTGGGCCGCGCTGGTATGGGTCAGCGTCGAGGCGGGCTGCTGGCGGGGCACCGTCGCGCCGCCCGCCCGGTCGGGCACCGCGCGGAAGGTTCAGCATGCCGCCTAGAGCCGCGGCGGCGACTTCGCGCAGCATCGCGGCGCTCAGGGTGACGGAGCGCATCGGCGCCTACGCGGAGCTCTCGAAGTTCGGCATCGTCCTGCTGGTGCTGGTCGCAGCAGGCGCCGGCTTCATGCTGCGGGCCCCGCTCGGCCCCGAGTTTCCGTGGCCGCAGGGGCTGCTGGTGCTGGCCGGCGTGATGCTGCTGTCCTGTGGCGCCTCGGCGCTGAACCAGGTGCAGGAGCGGGCCCGGGACGGGCTGATGGCCCGCACCGCCGGGCGGCCGCTACCATCGGGGCGGCTCTCCCACCGGCAGGGGCTCACCTTCTCGATCGTCGCCATCGCGGCCGGCGCCGCCGTGCTGTGGCTCGGGGTCGGGCCGCTGGCGGGCATCCTGGGGCTGATCGCGAGCGGCTTCTACAACGGCGTCTACACCCCGTGGCTCAAGCCGAACTCTCCCTTCGCGGCGGTGCCGGGTGCGATCCCCGGCGCCATTCCCCCGGTCATCGGCTGGGTGGCGGGCGGCGGCGGCCTGACCGACGCGGGCGCGGTGATCCTCTTCGGCATCCTGTTCCTCTGGCAGATGCCTCACTTCTGGGCGCTCGCCCTGCGCTACCGGGCGGACTACGCGGCGGGCGGCTTCCCGATGGTGTCGGAGCGGGTCGGGGTGGAGGGCACCGCCCGGCTCATCCAGCTCTACGCCCTCGGCCTCACCGCCTGGTCGCTGGCCGCGCCCACCTTCGGCGTGGGCGGGCCGGCGGCGCTGGTCGCCGCGGCCGGGCTCGGCGGGCGGCTCATCTGGCTCGCGGCCAAGTTCGCGCGGCGGCCGGACGACCAGCGCGGATGGCTCTCCCTGTTCCTGTTCTCCAATTTCTTCCTCCTTCTCCTCTTCCTGGTGATGGTGGGCGAGCGGCTCATCCACCACGCCCTGTTCTAGCGGCTCGCGGCGGCCGGTGGCACGCCAGGTCGGTTGTCTGTTACTCTGAGACCCCGTCTGGAGACCTGACCGAATGAACATCTGCGTGGTGGGAACGGGATACGTGGGGCTGGTGACCGGCGCGGTCTTCGCCGATCTCGGCAACGACGTGGTCTGCGTGGACAACGACCAGAAGAAGGTCGAGGCCCTCCGGGCCGGGCAGATGCCCATCTACGAGCCGGGCCTCGAGGAGATGGTGCTCCGGAACAAGGACGACGGCCGGCTCACCTTCACCACCGACCTGCCCGACACCGTCCGCCAGTCCGACGTGATCTTCATCGCGGTGGGCACCCCGCCCAAGGAGACCGGCGAGACCGATCTGTCACACGTGGAAGCGGTGGCCACCCAGATCGGCCGCTCGATGGACCGCTACAAGGTGGTGGTCAACAAGTCCACCGTGCCGGTCGGGACCGGCGAATTCGTCCGCGAGGTCATCACCCGGCACCAGCCCCGCCCGATCGACTTCGACGTGGTGTCCAATCCGGAGTTCCTGCGCGAGGGCTCGGCCATCGAGGACACGCTGCGGCCCGATCGCATCGTGATCGGCGCCCCCAACCAGCAGGTGGCCATGACCCTGGTGGAGCTGTACGCGCCGCTCGAGCGGCCCATGATCATCACCGACCTGCCGTCGGCCGAGGTGATCAAGTACGCGTCCAACGCCTTCCTCGCCGCCAAGATCTCCTTCATCAACGCGATCGCCAACATCTGCGAGAACGCGGGCGCCGACGTGAGCCAGGTGATGAAGGGCATGGGCCTCGACTCCCGGATCGGGATGCAGTTCCTCCAGGCCGGGCTCGGCTACGGCGGCTCCTGCTTCCCCAAGGACGTGGACTCGCTCATCCACACCGCCTCGCGCTTCGGCTACGACTTCAAGCTCCTGCGCTCGGTGGTGGAGATCAACCGGGAGCGCGCCACCCACCTCGTGGAGATGATGCGCAAGGCGATGGGCGGGCTCGAGGACCGGACGGTCGCGGTGCTGGGGCTGGCCTTCAAGCCGAATACCGACGACATGCGGGAGGCCAAGAGCCTCGAGGTGGTCCGGCTGCTGCACGCGGCGGGGGCCCAGGTGCGCGCCTACGACCCGGTGGCCATGGACAACGCGAAGGCGCTGATGCCGGAGGGGGTCACCTTCTGCGAATCGGCCTACGAGGCGGCGGCGGGCGCGGACGGGGTCGCGCTGCTCACCGAGTGGAACGAGTTCAAGTACCTGAACCTCGACCGCCTTCGGGGCCTGCTGCGCCGCCGGCTGATCTTCGACGCGCGCAACCTCTACGAGCCCGAGCGTATGCGCCGGCTCGGGTTCGAGTACTACTCGATCGGGCGCAAGCCCGTGCTGGCCGGCTGAGGGCCGGGTCCGGTGCGGGTCCTCGTGACGGGCGGGGCCGGCTTCATCGGCTCCCACCTGTGCGATTTCCTGCTCGCCCGCGGGTGCGAGGTCGTCTGCATGGACAACCTCCTCACCGGCTCCGTCGACAACATCGCCCACATCAACGACCCCCGCTTCCTCTTCGTCAAGCACGACGTCACCAACTACATCGTGGTGGGGGGGGATCTCGACTACGTCCTGCACTTCGCCAGCCCGGCCTCGCCGATCGACTACCTCGAGCATCCCATCCAGACCCTGAAGGTGGGCGCGCTGGGCACCCACAAGGCGCTCGGCCTCGCCAAGGAGCGGCGGGCCAAGTTCCTCCTCGCCTCCACCTCCGAGGTCTACGGTGATCCCCTCGTGCATCCGCAGCGGGAGGACTACTGGGGCAACGTCAATCCGGTCGGGCCGCGCGGGGTCTACGACGAGGCCAAGCGCTTCGCGGAGGCCATGACCATGGCCTACCACCGCGTGCACGGCCTCGACGCCCGGATCGTGCGCATCTTCAACACCTACGGCCCCCGCATGCGGCTCACCGACGGCCGCGCGATCCCGACCTTCGTGCGCCAGGCGCTCCGCCACGAGCCGCTCACCGTCTTTGGCGACGGCTCCCAGACGCGCTCGTTCACCTACGTGACCGACCTGGTGGAAGGCATCTGGGCGCTGATGCAGTCGCGGGTGAACGAGCCGGTCAACATCGGCAACCCGCGGGAGATGACCTTGTTGCAGCTCGCCCAGCAGATCTCGCGCCTGAGCGACTCCCGCAGCGAGATCGTCTTCCGCCCGCTGCCCACCGACGACCCCAAGGTGCGGCAGCCCGACATCGGCAAGGCCCGCCGCCTGCTCCAGTGGGAGCCGAAGGTGGACGTGGACGACGGGCTGCGCCGCACCATCGCCTGGTGCCGCGAGCTGGTGGCCCGGCCGTGAAGATCCTCGTCACGGGCGGCGCGGGCTTCATCGGCTCTCACGTCGTGGACACCTTCCTGGCCGCGGGGCACGAGGTGGCGGTGGTGGACAACCTCACCACCGGCGACGCCCGCTGGGTCAACCCGCGCGCCCGCTTCCACGAGGTGGACCTGCGCAGCGCGCGGCTCGCCCGGGTCTTCGAGGCCGAGCGGCCGGAGGTGGTCGCCCATCTGGCCGCGCAGGCGTCGGTGGGGCGCTCGGTGACCGACCCCGCCTTCGACGCGAGCGTGAACATCGGGGGCGGCGTCGGCCTGCTCGAGTGCTGCCGGCGACACGGGGTGCGCCGGATCATCTACTCGTCCAGTGGGGGCGCGGGCTACGGGGACACCGACGTGATCCCGACCCCGGAGAGTCATCCCACCCTGCCGATCTCGCCCTACGGCATCACCAAGGTCGCGATCGAGCACTACGTCAACGCGTGGAGCGGCATCTACGGCATCAGCGGCATCTCGCTCCGCTACGCCAACATCTACGGGCCGCGGCAGAACCCCCAGGGCGAGGCGGGCGTGATCGCCATCTTCTGCCACCGCCTGCTCACCGGCCAGGTCCCGCAGATCAACGGCGACGGCGGGCAGACCCGCGACTACACCTACGTGGGGGACGTGGCCGCCGCCAATCTCAAGGCCCTCGAGCATCCCGAGGCCACCGGTCCCGTCAACGTCTGCACCGGCGTCGAGACGTCGGTGAACGACCTCTACCGGGCGCTGATGCAGGCGGCCGGCTCCACGGTGGCCGCGCAGCACGCGCCCGCGCGCCCCGGCGAGCAGCGCCGGAGCTGCCTCAGCCCGGCGCGGGCCGGGGACGCCCTCGGCTGGAAGCCGACCGTGTCCCTCGGGGAAGGCCTGCGCCGCACCTTCGAGTTCTTCAGGAAGGAGACCGCGTCATGATCGACGAGGAGCTGAGGGCGATACTGGCCTGCCCGGCGTGCAAGGGCGTCGAGCTGACCTTCGAGGAGACCCGCATCATCTGCCGGGCCTGCCGGAAGGCCTATCCGGTGCGGGACGGCATTCCCGTGATGCTGATCAGCGAGGCGGTGCCCTGGAAATAGTGGGGGGGGGGGGGGGGGGGGGGGGGGGGG
>JBBDXN010000130.1:10860-11699 GCA_040902305.1 Candidatus Rokuibacteriota bacterium
TAGGCGGAGGGGGCCTCCACGACCCCCCCCGAGCCTCCCCCAGAACCGACGAAATAAGCGCGGTCATCCTCGCGGGCGGCCAGGGCACGCGGCTTCGCCCGCTGACGCTCGCCACCCCCAAACCCGTCGTTCCGCTCCTCAACGTCCCGTTCATCGCCTACCAGCTCGCGCTCCTCCGGCAGCACGGCGTCACCGACGTGGTGCTTTCCTGCTCCTACATGGTGGACGAGATTCGCCACATCATGGGGGACGGCGCGGCCCACGGCGTGCGCCTCCGTTACGCGGTGGAGACGGAGCCGCTCGGCACCGCGGGCGGCGTGCGCAACGCGGTGGACCTCGTGCGCGGCCTCGTGATGGTCCTGAACGGCGACATCCTGGCCGATCTCGATCTCTCCGCGATGCGGCGTTTCCACGCCGAGCGTCGCGCGCGCGCGACGCTCTACCTCACGCGCGTCGCCGACCCCACCCTGTATGGGCTCGTGGAGCTCGAGACGGACGGACGCATCCGGAGCTTCGTCGAGAAGCCCTCGCGGGAGGGCGTGACCGCCGACACCATCAATGCCGGCGTCTACCTCCTGGATCGCGACGTGATCACCGCCATCCCCACCGGGCGCGCCGTCTCGATCGAGCGCGAGACGTTCCCCGGACTGCTCCGGGACGGCGTGCCGTTCTTCGGGTGGGTGTCCACCAGCTACTGGCTCGACATCGGCAGCCCCGCCAAGTACCGGCAGGGCCAGCTCGACCTCCTCGCGGGCAAAGTCGCCACGACGGTGACCGCCGCCGGGGCCGCACCCGACCGCCGCTCTGTCGCGCCGGGCGCCGACGTCGCGCCCCCCCCC
>JBBDXN010000130.1:11709-31715 GCA_040902305.1 Candidatus Rokuibacteriota bacterium
CGACGCGACGCTCATCGCTCCGTGCGTGATCGGCGCCGGCACCCGCGTCGCGTCGGGCGCGCTCGTGGGCCCGGACGCCGTGCTCGGGCCGAGCTGCGTCGTCGGCGCCGGCGCCCGCATCGAGGGCGCCATCCTGTGGGACCACGTGACGGTCGGCGCGGGCGCCGTCCTGCGCGACTGCATCGTCGGCTCCCACGCGGTCATCGGCCCCAACGCCCAGCTCGGCTTCACCGCCGTCCTGGAAAACAACACCGTAGTTCCCGCGAGCGCCCGCCTCTAGAGAGACCCGGCCGAATCCGGCCCGGGACTGCGGCAACCGGCCGGGCGGCGCAAGGGCGTGGTATTCTTAGCCGGATGGCCATCGATCTGATCCGCAATTTCTCCATCGTCGCCCACATCGACCACGGCAAGTCGACCCTGGCCGACCGGCTCCTGTCGCTGACCGGCACCATGGACGCCAAGAAAGCGGTGGACCAGGTCCTGGACTCGATGGACCTGGAGAAGGAGCGCGGGATCACGATCAAGGCCCATACCGTCCGCCTGCTCTACAAGGCCCGCGACGGACAGCAGTACACCCTCAACCTCATCGACACCCCCGGCCACGTGGACTTCTCCTATGAAGTCTCGCGCTCCCTCGCCGCGTGCGAGGGGGCCCTGTTGATCGTCGACGCGGCCCAGGGGGTGGAGGCGCAGACCCTCGCCAACTTCTACCTGGCGCTCGACGGCGGGCTCGAGATCGTCCCGGTCATCAACAAGATCGACCTGCCCGCCGCCGACGTGGAGGGCACGCGGAACCAGATCACCGAGATCCTGACCCTCGACGGCGACGAGGCCCTCACCATCTCGGCCAAGCACGGCACCGGCGTGCCGGAGGTGCTCGAGGCGATCGTGGCGCGCGTGCCGGCGCCCAAGGGCGACCCGGCCGCGCCGCTCAAGGCCCTCGTCTTCGACTCGTTCTACGACTCGTACCAGGGGGTCGTGGTGTACGTCCGCTTGATCGACGGGCGGGTGCGGGCCGGCACGCGGGTGCTCTTCATGTCCAACGGCAAGACGTACGAGGTCCAGCAGGTGGGGGTCTTCTCACCGGACATGCGCCCGGTGGACGAGCTCGCGGCGGGCGAGGTGGGCTACCTGACCGCCGCCATCAAGCGCGTCGGCGACGCCAAGATCGGCGAGACCATCACCGACGTCCTCCGGCCGACCGAGGAGCCGTGCCCCGGCTACCGCGACGCCAAGTCCATGGTCTTCGCGGGCCTGTACCCGATCGAGGACACCGACTACGAGGGGTTGCGGGACGCGCTGGAGAAGCTGCGCCTCAACGACTCGGCCTTCAACTTCGAGCCGGAGACCTCGCTGGCCCTCGGCTACGGGTTCCGCTGCGGCTTCCTGGGCATGCTCCACCTGGAGATCGTCCAGGAGCGGCTCGAGCGGGAGTTCAACCTCTCCCTGATCGTGACCGCCCCCAGCGTGCGCTTCCGGGTGGTGACCATGCAGGGCGAGACCCTGGAGGTGGAGAACCCCTCCAAGCTGCCCCCGCCCGACCGGATCGAGCGCATCGAGGAGCCCTACGTGCGCGGCTCCATCTTCGTGCCCACCGAGTTCATGAGCGAGATCTACAAGCTCGCCCAGGACAAGCGGGGCGAGCACAAGTCGCTGGAGTACATGGGCAAGCGGGTCCACATCCAGTTCGACTTCCCCCTGAGCGAGATCGTGGTCGACTTCTACGACCGGCTCAAGTCGATCTCCAAGGGCTACGCGTCCTTCGACTACGACTTCCTGGAGTTCCGCCCCTCGGACATGGTCAAGCTCGACATCCTGCTCAACGGGGATCCGGTGGACGCGCTCTCCATCATCGTCCATCGCGAGAAATCCTACGAGAAGGGCAAGACGCTCGCCGAGAAGCTGCGGAAGGTGATCCCCCGCCAGCTCTACGAGGTCGCGATCCAGGCCGCCATCGGCAGCCGGGTCATCGCCCGCGAGACGGTCAAGGCCATGGGCAAGAACGTCACCGCCAAGTGCTACGGCGGCGACATCACGCGCAAGCGCAAGCTGCTCGAGAAACAGAAGGAAGGCAAGAAGCGCATGAAACAGGTCGGCAAGGTCGAGGTGCCGCAGGAGGCGTTCCTGTCGGTGCTCAAGAGCTGAGCGGACGCGTGAACGACCTCCAGCTCCGCCCCGAACGCGACACCGTACCCGCCCCGGTGGCGCGGCCCCGACGCAAGTCCCTCTTCCGCGAGTACTCGGAAGCGATCATCATCGCGGTGCTCCTGGCCCTCTTCATCCGCCAGTTCGCGGTGCAGGCCTTCACGATTCCCTCCGGCTCCATGATGGACACCCTGCTGATCGGCGACTACATCCTGGTCAACAAGTTCCTCTTCGGGGCCGAGATCCCCCTGATCGACAAGCACCTCCCCGGGCTGCGCGATCCGCAGCGCGGGGACGTCGTGGTGTTCAAGTATCCCAACGACGAGACCCGCGACTTCATCAAGCGCATCATCGCGATCGGCGGCGACACCATCCAGGTGCGCGACAACCGCGTGGTGCTGAACGGCCGGCCGATCGAGGAGCCCTACGTGCGCTCCGGGTCGTTCACCGGCCCCCCGTCGGGCCAGTGCGGCTACGCCTACGGCTGCGATCCGTTGACCGTGCCCGCGGGCGCCTACTTCGTCATGGGCGACAACCGGGACAACTCCCAGGACGGCCGGTACTGGGGCTTCGTCCGCCGGGAGAAGATCCGCGGCAAGGCCTTCTTGATCTACTGGTCGTGGAACGGGGAAGGGCATTGGCTGCGCTGGCAGCGCCTGGGCCGATACCTGCCCTAGCCCCGCTCACTCCCCGCGCCGCCCGGCTCGGGGCCTACGTGCACCTGCCGTTCTGCGCCGAGCGCTGCGGCTACTGCTCGTTCAACACCGCGCCCTACACCGCGGGCGGCCTCGACCGCTTCCTGACCGCGCTGCTGCGCGAGTGCGATCTCGCCGCGGCTCAGCCGTGGGCGGGCGACGTCACGCTCGACACACTCTTCCTGGGCGGCGGGACCCCGTCGCTGCTCGACGCCTCTCAGATGGCGACCGTGCTCACCCACGTCGGCGCCCGCTTCCGCCTCGAGCCCGGGGCGGAGGTGACCGTCGAGTGCAATCCCGACGACGTGACCGCGGAGCGCCTCGCCGGCTACCGCCGCGCGGGGGTGACCCGCATCAGCCTCGGGGTGCAGAGCCTGGACGACGAAATCCTGCCGCGGCTGGACCGGCGGCATTCGGCCGCTCAGGCCCGCGCCGCCTTCACGGCGGCCCGCGAGGCCGACTTCGACAATATCAGCGTGGACCTGATCTACGGCCTGCCCGACCTCGATGTGGACACCTGGACGCGCACCGTCCGGGACGTGCTCGCGTGGCGCCCGGATCATCTCTCCGCCTACGCCCTCACCCTCGACGAGGGTAGCCTCTGGCACGCCGCGGGCGTGGCCGGGCTGCCCGTCGAGGAGACGGTCACCGCCCAGTACTGGGCGCTGGCGCGCCTGGCCGCCGAGGCCGGGCTCGAGCACTATGAGGTCTCCAACTACGCGCGGCCGGATCGCCGCTCCCGCCACAACCAGCGCTACTGGCGCTGGGAGGAGTACCTGGCGCTGGGGCCGGGCGCCTGCGGCTTCCTCGGGCACGTGCGGTACGGCAACGTAAAGCCGGTGGAGCGGTACTGCACCCTCGTGGAGGCCGGGACCCCGCCGCTCCTGAGCCACGAGGTGCTCACCCCACGCCAGGCCCTGGCCGAGCGGCTGATCCTCGGGCTCCGTACGAGCGACGGCATCCCGGCCGAGCGGCTCGCGGAGCGGTGCGCACTCGAGCGCGGCCGCCTGCCCGTCACGCTCGACGCCTGGCGCGAGCGCGGCCTGCTCGTGGAGCAGGACGGGCGCGTGCGCCTCACCGAGGCCGGCTTCCTCCTCTCGGATGCCCTGTTCACCGAGCTGCTCTAGCGGTAAGATCGCGCCCACATCATGACCGCCGCGCCCCTCGATCAACGCAGCCGCCAGGTCCTCATGGCGGTCATCGCGGAGTACGTCGAGACCGGCGAGCCCGTCGGCTCCCGCGCGGTCGCACGGCGACATATCCGCGGCCTCTCCCCGGCCACGATCCGCAACGCCATGGCCGACCTGGAGGAGCTGGGCTACCTGGCGCAGCCGCACACCTCCGCGGGCCGGGTCCCCACCGACGCCGCCTATCGCTTCTACGTCGATCACCTCCAGCGCGTGCCCTGGGTGGCGGGCAAGGCGCCCGCGGTGGGGCAGCCGTCGGTGGTGCCGCACGCCGACGCGGCGGAGCGGCTGATGGCGGAGACGCCCTCCCTGCTCTCCTCCGGCACGCACATGATGGGCGTCCTGCTGGCCCCGCCGCTCAAGCACACCGCGCTCGACCGGATCGAGCTGGTGGCGCTGGACGAGGAGCGCGCCCTGGCCGTGCTGGTGACGGACACTGGCTGGATCACCGCGCGGCCCCTCGCCACCTTGCCGCGGGGTGGCAGCGAGGAGCTCCGCGAGACCGGGCGGGCCCTCACCCGCCGCTTCCGCGGCAAGACCTTCCAGGAGATCCTCGACGAGCTGACCGCGCCCGCCGATCCGCTGGATCCCCTGTGGGCGCGGAGCCGCGGGGTGCTCGACGAGGTGGTGGCGCTCCTGCGAGACCGGACGCTGTACCTGAGCGGGGCCACCAATATGCTGGATCACCCCGACCTGTCCGACACCGCCACGCTGCGCTCGATGCTGCGCGCCTTCGAGGACAAGGCGCGCCTCATCGACCTGCTCTCCCGCATGGCCGAGGAGCGCGGCCTGCAGGTGATCATCGGCAGCGAGAACCCGGTGGAGGACATGCGGGGCCTGAGCCTGATCACGTCCACCTACACGTACCGGGACCAGGTGCTCGGCGTCCTCGGCGTGCTGGGCCCGCGCCGGATGGCGTACTCCGAGGTGATGTCGGTGGTGGACGAGACGGCACGCGCAGTCTCGAGCACGCTCTCCCGGGTACGCCAGCAGCTCTACCTGCCGTAGCCGGCCTGCCGGCGGGTTCGGCGCTGCTGGGATTGAGCTGGGCCCGGACCATCTCGCAACGTGTTGTCCGCCGACCTGGGGGAGTGCGGGGGCCATTTCCGGGCCCCCGCATATGAAAGAGAAGCTCCCCATGTCCAGGCGCCCAGCTCAATCCCAGCGCCGAACCCGCAGCCTCCTCGCAGCCTCCTCGCAGCCTCCTCGCAGCCTCCTCGCTGCCTCCTCGCTGCCTGCCCGCTGCCTGCCCGCGGGGTCCGGGGCACCCAGCTCGGACGGCCTCGGTGGGACCCCGGGCGGGTCGGCAACCGTCTGCTATACTTACTGTCTGCCATGAGTGAATCCTATTTCGATGAGCCGGTGGCCGAGGAGCGGGTGGAGGAGATCCAGCGGCTGCGCGAGGCCCTGGAGGCCAAGACCCGGGAGATGGAGGCGCAGCAGGACCGGTATCTCCGCACCGTCGCCGAGTTCGACAACGTGCGGAAGCGCAGCGCGCGGGAGCGAGAAGAATACACCCGCTATGCCAACGAGTCCTTGCTGCGGGACATCCTGCCGGTGCTGGACAACCTCGACCGCGCGCTGCAGGCCGCGCGGGCCGAACCGGCCACCGGCCTGACCACCGGGGTCGAGCTGATCCAGCGGGAGCTGCTGCGCGTGCTCGAGAAGTTCGGCGTGACGTCGTTCACCTCGGTGGGCCAGCCGTTCGATCCGGAGCGGCACGAGGCCGTCGCGCGGATTCCGAGCGCGGATCTGCCCGACATGACGGTGGCGGCGGAGACCGCGCGGGGCTACCTGCTGCACGGGCGCGTCCTGCGACCGGCGCTGGTCACGGTGGCGGTGGCCCCCGACGAGCCGGCCCCCACCGCCGACGCATAGCGTGGCCGCCAAGGACTACTACGGCGTCCTCGGCGTCCCGCGCGATGCCGACGACGCAGCTCTGAAGAAGGCGTACCGCAACCTCGCCCGTTCCTACCATCCCGACCGCAACCCCGGGGACAAGACGTCCGAGGAGCGCTTCAAGGAGATCAGCGAGGCCTACGGCGTCCTGTCGGACCCGGAGAAGCGCGCCCAGTTCGACCGCTTCGGCACGGTGGGCGGCGGCGCGGCCGACGTGGGCTTCGGCACCATCTTCGAGGATCTCTTCGAGGGCTTCTTCGGCGGCGGCGGCGGCGCCGGTGGCCGCGCCCGCACCCGCGCGCGGCGCGGCGACGACCTCCGCTACGACCTGGAGATCTCACTCGAGGAAGCCGCCCACGGCATGGAGACCAAGCTGCAGGTCCCCCGGCTCGAGACCTGCGAGAGCTGCCGCGGCTCCGGGGTGGAAGCGGGCAGCCAGCCCGAGACCTGCGGCACCTGCCGGGGTCAGGGCCAGGTGCGCTTCAGCCAGGGCTTCCTGACGGTCGCACGCCCCTGCCCCAACTGCCGCGGCGAGGGCCGGATCATCCGCCATCCGTGCGCGGGCTGCCGCGGCCGCGGGCGCGTGTCGCGGGAGCGCCTGTTGAAGGTCACGATCCCGCCCGGGGTCGAGAACGGCAATCAGCTCCGACTCAACGGCGAAGGGGAGAGCGGACTGCAGGGCGGTCCGGCCGGCGACCTCTACGTGGCGCTCCACCTCCGGCCGCACGAGATCTTCGTGCGCGACGGCGCTCATCTGATCTGCGAGCTGCCGCTCACCTTCCCGCAGGTGGCGCTCGGCGACGAAGTCGAGGTGCCGGTGCTCGACGGCGCGGCGAAGCTGAAGATTCCCGCGGGCACCCAGCCGGGCCAGCGCCTCGTGCTCAAGGGCAAGGGCATGCCGCATCTGCGCGGGCGGGGCCGGGGCGACGCGGTCTACGAGGTCGTGGTCGAGGTCCCGGTACAGCTCACCTCGCGGCAACGCGAGCTCCTGGAGGAGCTCCGGCGCTCCCAGGACGGCGACGCGAGCCCGCGCGCCTCCAAGTTCGTCGAGCGGATGAAGCAGCTATTCGGTAGTTGATGGCGTTCTGGCAGCTCACCCTCCCCGCCGCCGACTGCTCCGAAGGCCTCACCAACTTCCTCTGGGAGCAAGGCGCCCTCGGCGTGGTCGAGGAAGAGGCGCCCGGCCTCCCCCCGCGCCTGCGCGCCTTCTTCGCCGAGAGCATGTCGTCCACCAAGCTCTTCGCGGCGGTCCAGGACTATCAGGCGTCGCTGCGGTCCCTCGGCTTCGCCGTCGAGTCGCACGGGACCGAGATCACGCCGCTGCTGGACGAGGCCTGGGCCAGCGCCTGGCAGCAGTCCTTCCCCGCCCGCGAGATCGGTCGGCGCCTCCTCGTGCTGCCGCCGTGGCTTCCGCAGCCGCCAGGGGCCCGGAAGGCCGGCCGCCTGCCCGTGATCATCGAGCCCGGACGCGCCTTCGGCACCGGCCACCACGGCACGACCGAGGGCTGCCTCGTGCTGCTCGAGGAAGCGCTCGCCGCCGATCCGGGCGCCGACACGCTCGACATCGGCACGGGCACCGGCATCCTGGCCATCGCGGCGCTCAAGCTCGGCGCCCCTACCGTGCTCGCGATCGACGTCGACCCCGACGCGGTCGCCGCCACCCAGGTCAATGCCGGGCGGAACGGCTGCGCCGGCCTGACCGTCCGGCTGGTCGAGCCCCAGGAGGTGCGCGAGCGGTTTCCCCTCGTCCTGGCGAATCTGCTGACCCACACCCACCTGGCGCTGGTCGCGCACTACGCCCGCCTCGTGGCCCCGGGCGGTTCTCTGGTGCTGGGTGGGATGCTCGCCGACGAGGACGACCGGGTGAGCCAGGCCCTGGCCGGGGCCGGCTTCACGCCCCGCGCGCGCCTGCCGCTCGAGGGCTGGGCCTCACTCCGACTCCAGGCGCCGCTTCCGTGACCCGCTTCCTCCACCTGGCTCCGGAGGCGGTCGATGGCGATCGGGTGGTCTTCGACGCCGCCGCGGCGCACCACCTGGGACGCGTCTTGCGGGCGGCCGCGGGTGACGTGGTACAGGCGGTGGACGGTGGGGGCGCGCTCCTGTCGGTGCGTCTCACCGCCGTGACGGGTCGGCGTGCTGAAGGCCTGATCGTGGGCCGCGCGCCGCTCGCCACCGAGTCCCCGCTCCACCTGACGCTGGCCCAGGCCATTCCGAAGGGCGACAAGATGGACGGCATCATCCGGATGGCCACCGAGCTCGGCGTCACCCGCGTGGTGCCCCTGCTGACCGCGCGGACTCTGGTGCGGCTCGAGCCCGTGCGGTGGGGCTCGCGGGTGGGCCGGTGGCAACGGATCGCGAAGGAGGCGGCCCAGCAGAGCGGCCGCGCGGCGGTACCGGAGATCACGCCGCCCCGCGAGCTCTCCGCCTGGAGCCCCGAGGCCGAGGCGGCCGGGCTGCTGATCTGCCTGTGGGAAGAGGAGCGCGCGGGCCTCGACAAGCGCCTGCCGCCCGGACCCCGTCCCCGGGTGACCGTGGTCGTCGGCCCGGAGGGCGGGCTGACTCCGGAGGAGGCGCGAGGCCTCGCCGGCGCGGGCGCCCTCGTTGCCGGTCTCGGACCCCGCCTGCTCCGGACCGAGACCGCGGGGCCGGTAGCGGTGGCGCTGCTCCAGTCACGCTACGGCGATCTGGGCACCGCCTGAGGTGGATCTCGCCGCCCAGGGTCGCACCCTGCCCGACGCCTTCTCCGCGATCGCGCTCGGTCTCTTTGCCGCCGCGGTGGACCTCGCATCAGTGGACGAGGTGGAGGTTCGGGAAGTGCGCGCGCACGGGGCGGGGCGCCCGGCGCTCCTGCGCCGGTGGCTGGAGGAATGCCTCTACGTCCACGAGGTCGAGGGGTTCGCATGCCGGTCGATCGAGTTCGCCGTGTTCGACGCCGCTCCCGCCACCGGCGGCGAGGCGCTCCGGCTCCATGCCTTCCTCCGGGGCGAGCCGGTCGACCCGGCCCGGCATCAGATCAAGGGGTTGATCCGGGGCATCGCCAGCGACGGGCTCTCGGTCGAGACCCAGGGCAATGGCTTCCGGGTCGGGGCCACCATCGAGCTCTGATGTTGCTGATCTGACACAGAGGCCTTTCGGGGGTGTGTCATTCCTGCAACCCCTTGCATAGACCCCAGCTTGCCGAAGTCGATAATTTCTGCACGTAAACAAATGCTTGCGTGGAATACTCCCCCGGTGGCACCTCGTTTGCCTTCTATAGCCGCGGCCATGGACTCACAGCAGACTCTGAGACGCCCGGTCACGATCGAGGGGATCGGGCTGCATTCGGGCGAGGCGGTCCGGATGACCGTCTCGCCCGCCGGAGCCGATACCGGGATCCTGTTCCGGGCCGGTGACGGCACGCTGATTCCCGCCAACGCCGACCACGTCGTCGACAGCAACTCCGCGACCACGATCGGGGCGTTCGGGGTGCGGGTGCGTACCATCGAGCACCTCATGGCCGCAGCGGCGGCTCTCGGCATCGACAACATGATGGTGGACATCGACGGGACCGAGGTGCCGGCCGCGGACGGCAGCGCCAAGCCCTTCGTGGACTTGCTGCACTCGGCCGGGCGGGGGAGCGTCGCAGCCCCGCGCCGTCCCATCACCATCACCGAGCCGATCCGCGTGGGGACCGAGAGCCGATGGCTCGAGGTGCTGCCGTCCGCGTCGCTCCGCATCAGCTACACGCTCGACAACAGCCACCCGATCATCGGGCTGCAGGCGGGCACCTTCGAGATCACGGAAGAGGTGTTCTCCCGCGAGCTGGCCGCCGCGCGCACCTACGGCTTTCTCAGAGACGTCCCGGCCATGCGGCAGAATGGGCTGGCCCGCGGGGGCTCGCTCGAGAACGCGATCGTGGTCGGCAAGCGCTCGGTGCTGAATGACAGCCTGCGTTATCCCGACGAGTTCGTCCGCCACAAGATCCTGGACGTGGTCGGCGACCTGTTTCTCCTGGGCCGGCCGCTCCGGGCGCACGTGGTCGGCCGCAATGCCGGGCACGCCCTGAACTATCAGCTCGTCGCCGCGATCCAGAAGGCGGTGGCGGCCGACCGCCGCCGCGTGGCCGCCCGCATCGTTCGCCCCGCCGTCCCGGCCCCGGTGTCCGCCACCGGCGACGGCTTCCTGCCCGGCGTCGCGGCCCTGTAGGCCGTCGCCTCTTCCGCTCCCGCTTCCCACCCGCCCCGGGGCCCCGGCCCCGAACCGGTGCGCCCGTCGGGCCCGACGCTATAATGGTGCGGCTGCTCTATGGGGACTCGCCGCCGCCATCCGATCTGGAGCGTTGCGCTCGCCGCGAGCGTGCTCGCCGGCGTCCTGCTGGGCGCCCCGGGGGTGGAGGCCGAAGTCCGGGTCAGCAATCTGGCCGTCTTCCTCAACGACTACGACGTCACGGTCACGGTGGTGCTGTTCGGGGCGGTGCCGAGCGCGCTGCATGAGAGCCTGCACACCGGCATCGCGGCCCACGTGCGGTACTACGTCGAGCTCTGGCAGCACACCCGCATGGGAGTGGACCGGCGCCTGCAGGCGCGCACGGTGGAGCGCCAGCTCACCTACAACGTCCTCACCAGGGAATACAAAGTCGCGCCGCTCAAGGGCGAGCAGCGGGAGCCGATGCTGACCAAGGACCTGCGCGAGGCCCAGCGACTGATCTCGGAGTTGCGGGTTGGTCAGCTCGCGCCGGTGGCCGCGCTGGACAAGCAAGAGCTCTACTACGTGCGGGTGCGCTCCGACGTTTCGCTCGGCGGCGTCAACTCCTGGTTCGCGCGGATGACCGGCGAGGCCGAGGAGACCCCGTGGGTGCAGTCGAGCCTGCTCACCCCGGTGCGAAGCCAGTGACGCCGCCGACACCCCCGCCGGACCGGGTGCACGAACAGGAGAAGCGCAAGCGGAACCTGCTCATCACCGCGGGGGTCCTCGTTCTCCTCGTGGTGGCGACCGTCTTCGAGGTGGGCATCCGGGCCCCCCAGATCCCGTTCGCCTCCAACCTCATCGTCTTCTTCCTCTTCAACCTCAACCTGATCGTGTTCCTGCTGCTGCTGGTGCTCCTCTTCCGCAATCTCGTCAAGCTGTCCTTCGAGCGCCGGCAGAAGATCATCGGCTCCCGGTTCAAGGCCAAGCTCGTCCTCACCTTCCTGGCCCTGGCGCTGGCCCCGGGCATCCTGATCTTCCTCATCGCCTCCACCTTCATCACCACCTCCATCGAGGGGTGGTTCAAGCCCCAGGTCGAGAAGCCGCTCGACCAGGCCATGGAGGTGGCCCAGACCTACTACCAGAGCCTCGAGACCACCGCGCTGCGCCACGCCCGGTACATGGGCCGGGTGGTCGAGCGCGACGGGCTCCTCGCCGAGACCAAGCGCGAGGCGCTGGCCGGCTACCTGACCGAGCAGCAGGACCGGCTCGGGGTGGCCGCGATCACGATCTTCAACCGCGACGGGCAGGAGCTGGTGCACGTCAAGAACCCGGTGCTGGCCCGGGTCCCTACCCGCGAGGCCAACAGCGAGAACGTCAAGCAGGCCCTCGCCGGGCAGGAGATCACCACCGTCCACGAGCTGGACAACGGCGACATGATCCAGGCGATGGTGCCGGTCCGGGAGGGCGAGCAGGCGGTGCCCGCGGCGATCGTGGTGGCCATCCACGTGCCCCAGCGGCTCGAAGCGCGGCTGCGCAACATCAGCCAGGCCTTCCAGGAGTACAAGCAGCTCCGCCTGCTCAAGAACCCGATCAAGGGCATCTACATCCTGCTCTTCCTGCTGATGACCCTGATCATCGTCTTCTCCGCCACCTGGTTCGGCCTCTACCTGGCCCGGGGCATCACCGAGCCGATCCAGATGCTGGCCGAGGGCACCCGGGAGGTGGCGGCGGGCAACCTGAAGTACAAGGTGACGGTCCGGGCCGACGACGAGATCGGCATCCTGGTGGACTCCTTCAACCGGATGACCGGCGACCTCGCCGCGTCCCAGTCCAAGCTCGAAGAGACGTACCAGGACCTGCGGGCCAAGCATGGCGAGGTGGAGGATCGCCGCCGCTACACCGAGACCGTGCTGGAGGCGGTGGCCACCGGGGTGGTGTCGCTCGACGCGGAGGGGCGCGTCACCACCGTCAACGGCGCGGCCGAGCGGCTGCTCGGTCTCACCGGCGCCCAGATCCAGGGCCGGCCCGCCGCGCGGGTGTTCCACTCGCACGAGTACGCCGAGATCGACGCGTTGATCCAGCGCATGCGCCGCGGGCGTGAGGGCATGCTGGACCGCGAGGTGCATCTCCGCCGCGGCGGCCAGGCGGTTGCCCTGCTCGCCTCCGCCACCGCGCTGCGCGGGCCCGACGGGGCCTACCTCGGGATGGTGCTGGCCTTCGACGACCTCACCGAGCTGTTGAAAGCGCAGCGTCTGGCCGCCTGGCGCGAGGTCGCCCAGCGCATCGCGCACGAGATCAAGAACCCGCTCACCCCGATCCAGCTCTCGGCCCAGCGGTTGAGGCGCCGGCTCGCGGCCGGGGGCAGCCCCGACGAGAAGCGGCTCCTCGAGGAGGCCACCGCCACTATCATCCAGGAGGTAGAGGGCCTCCGGCAGCTCGTGGACGAGTTCTCGCGCTTCGCCCGGATGCCCGCGCTCACCCCCAAGGCTACCGACCTGGCCCGGCTGCTCGAGGGCGTGGTCGTGCTGTACCGCGAGTCGCACCCGAGCCTGGCCATCCGCGCCGCGTTCTCGCCGGACCTGCCGCCGATCGAGGTGGACCCGGACCAGATCAAGCGCGCGGTCCTCAACCTGGTCGACAACGCGGTGGAGGCGGTGGGCGGGACCGGCGAAGTGGTGGTGCAGACCGCGTGGCTGCCCGAGTCGAATCGGGCCCGCATCGTGGTCACCGACGACGGCCCGGGCGTCGCCGCGGAGGATCGCGAGCGCCTCTTCATGCCCTACTTCTCGACCAAGGCCACCGGCATGGGCCTGGGCCTGCCCATCGTCCACCAGATCGTCTCCGATCACGGCGGGACGATTCGGGTGGAAGACAATGCGCCGCACGGCAGCCGCTTCGTGATCGAGCTGCCCGCGGGCCGGCCGGTGGCCGCGCCGGTGCAGGCCTGAGGCCGGGAGCCCGATGCCCGGCGAGCACATCCTGATCGTCGACGACGAGCGCGCGATCCAGACCACTCTGCGAGGCGTGCTCGAAGACGAGGGCTATCGGGTCACCGCGGTGGGCTCGGGAGAGCAGGCGCTCGCACGCCTGCAGGAGGAGGCCCCCGACGTCATCTTCCTCGACATCTGGATGCCGGGCATCGACGGGCTCGAGACCCTGGCCGAGATGAAGCGGCTGCGCCCGGAGACCGCGGTGGTGATGATCTCGGGCCACGGCACCATCGAGACCGCGGTCAAGGCCACCAAGCTCGGGGCCTACGACTTCATCGAGAAGCCGCTCTCGCTGGAGAAGACCCTCCTGATCGCGACCCGCGCGCTCGATCACACCCGGCTCGAGCGCGAGAACCGCGATCTCCGCGCCCAGCTCGAGCGGGATCAGGAGATCGTGGGCGAGAGCCCGCTCGTCGAGCACCTGCGCAAGCAGATCGCGGTCGCGGCGCCCTCCAGCGGCCGCGTGCTCATCCAGGGGGAGAACGGATCGGGCAAGGAGCTGGTGGCCCGCGCCGTCCACGCCCTGTCCGGGCGCCGCGACGGGCCCTTCGTCGAGGTCAATTGCGCGGCCATCCCCGAGGAGCTGATCGAGTCCGAGCTGTTCGGGCACGAGCGCGGCGCCTTCACCGGCGCGGTGGCCCGCCGGCGCGGCAAGTTCGAGCTCGCCGACCAGGGGACGCTCTTCCTCGACGAGATCGGCGACATGAGCCTCAAGACCCAGGCCAAGGTGCTGCGGGCCCTGGAGGAACAGGCCTTCGAGCGGGTGGGGGGCAAGGACACGATCCGGGTGGACGTCCGGGTGCTGGCCGCCTCCAACCAGAACCTGCCCGAGCGAATAGCGGCCGGAGCCTTCCGCGAGGATCTTTACTACCGTCTGAACGTCATCCCGATCGAGGTGCCGCCGCTGCGCCAGCGCCGGGAGGACCTGCCGCTGCTGGTGGCGCACTTCATCACGCTCTTCTCGGCGGAGAACGGCAAGCGGCCCAAAACGGTCTCGGTCGAGGCCCTCGCCTACTTCCTGTCGTACGACTGGCCGGGCAACGTGCGCGAGCTGCGCAACATGGTCGAGCGCCTCGTCATCATGAGCCCGCGCGACGTCATCGGCCCCGAGGACCTCCCGCCCCCGCTCCGCCCGCGGGGCGCGGAGCCGGTCCCCGACGACGCCCAGCGCGAGCGGACCCTCAAGGAAGCCCGGGAGGCGTTCGAGCGCGCCTTCATCCTGAGCGAGCTGCGGGCCAACGAGTGGAACATGACCCGCACCGCCGAGCGCCTCGGCATCGAGCGCAGCCATCTGTACCGGAAGCTGAAAGCCTACGGCATCTCCGCGCCGAAGTAGCTTCTCCCTCTCCCCTCTGGGGAGAGGGCAGGGTGAGGGACGTGTCTGCCGCTAGTCCTCCTCGATCTTGAGAGCGTTGCAGATCGAGGCGGACCCCGCAAGCTCGACAGAATTACGCTCCGTCACGATTCGGAGCCCGGCACCGGGGGCATTCCATCCCGGATTCTCCCATCACGCGGAACGGTTGATGACCAAGGGGCCTGTCAATCAGCTCGGTCCGGGGATGGCTGCGTGACGCAACCCTTCTGCCCTTACATGGCGCAGCGCGACTAGGTGCTGGCGGGCGTGATGACGGTCTTCGCCCCACGCCCGGCGGCGGCGTGCGCGAAGGCTTCCTCGATGCGCGCGAGCGGGAACCGCGCGCCGATCAGGCGCTTGACCCCGAGCTTCGGGAGCACCGCGAGGGCGCGGCGGAAGGCGGTGCCCCGGCCGTAGGCGCCATGGATCCGGACCTCGCGGAAGTGGACGTCGAAGAGATCCATCGGCATGCGGCTACCCTTCGGATTGACGCCGACGAGCTGCAGCACCCCGGTGGGCTTGACCAGCGCGAAGGCCTCCCCCACCAGCTCCGGCTTGCCCACCGCCTCGCAGACCACGTCGGCGCCGCGCCCACCGGTCAGCGTCATCACCCGCTCGTGGAGGCTCTCGCGCGTGGGGTCCACCACCACGCGGGCCCCGAGCTTGCGCGCGATCTGCCGCCGCTCCTCGAGGGGGTCGGACAGGATGAGGCGGCCGGCGCCCCGGCGGCGGGCCAGCGCCATGGTCAGGAGGCCCATGATACCGCCGCCCATGACGACCACGGTGGCGTTGCGCGGCATCCGGAACATCTCGAGCCCGGACAGGCAGCACGAGGCCGGCTCGGCCAGCGCCGCGGTCACGGGATCGAGGCCGCGCGGCAGCGGGTGCACGCAGTGCGCCGGCAGCGCGGCGCGCTCCGCGAAGCCGCCCACCCGCGTGGCCCTGGCGCACTGGCTGATGCGGCCGTTCTGACAGGGGAGGCAGGCGCCGCAGCCGTAGGAAGGCTCGCACGCCACCGCGCGGCCGATGAAGCGGCGGCTCACGCCCCGGCCGACCTCGCGCACCACCCCCGAGTACTCGTGGCCCATGATCATGGGCGGCGTCCACGGGAAGAGGCCCTGGGTGGCGTGCAGATCGGTGCCGCAGATGCCGGCGGCGGCCACGTCCACCACCACCTGCCCCGGCCCCGCCACTGGCTCGGGCACCTCGTCGAGGGTGAACCGGCTGCCGCCCCGCCAGGTCGCGACCTTCACGGACGGGGCGCGGCGGCGTGCTTCGAGAACTGCGGCATCACCTGGGTGGCGAGCAGCTCCATCGAGCGGCGCCACAGGGCGGGCTGATCCCAGTCGTGCCCGCCCATCAGGAGGGTGCCGAAGGGCCCCGTCTCCTCGCGGAGCGCCACCAGCTGCTCGGTCACGCGCCGCGGGCTGCCCGCGATAATCAGGGCCCGCTTGATCATGTCCACTGTCACGTCCTCGTCGGGGATGAGGAGGTCGGGCTTGAGCATGAAGAGCGCCTTGCGACCCTTCGAGAAGCTGTGGTGGAAGAACCGGTAGTAGAAGGAGAGCCCGTTGTCGGGGTCGGCGAGGTAGTCCTCCGCCTCCGCCTCGCTCTCGGTCACGAGCACGCTCCGCGACACGCGCCAGATGCTCGGATCCGGCCGGCGGCCCGCGCGCTCGCAGCCCTCGACGTACTTCTCCCAGTGCCCGCGCAGGTACCGGCGGTGGAAGAACTGGCCGGAGACCGGGATCCAGCCGCGCTCACCCGCGGTGACCGCGCTGCTGGAGCTGGGCGTGAGCAGGGAGAGCGCGATGGGCGGGTGCGGCCGCTGGTAAGGCCGCGGCACGGTGCCGACCTTGAACTCGGGCCAGATACCGTTCTTGAGCGAGATCTTCCAGAAGCGGCCGTCGATCTCGTAGGGCGGGTCGTGGGCCCAGAGTTTGAGCACGGTCTCGATGGACTCGATCACCATCTGCGGGCGCAGCTCGGCCTGGCCCACGTCGAACATCTCGAGGTCGCTCACGAGGCCGCCGGGGCCGATGCCCATGATGAAGCGGCCGCGGCAGAGCTGGTCGAACATGGCCGCGTGCGCCGCCACGGTGGCCGGGTGGAGCTGCGGCAGGTTCATGACGCCGGTGCCGAAGCGGATCTGGGTGGTGCGGGGAATCAGGGTGGCGAAGAAGATGAGGGGCGAGGTGATGCGCTCGCTCCACGACGAGAAATGCTCGCCCACGAAGGCCTCGGTGAAGCCGAGCCGGTCGGCCAGGACGATGGCCTCCTGGTCCTCCTCGAGGATGGTCGCGTAGTCCCGGTCCGGGTGATGGAACGGCATGGTGAACATGCCGAGCTTGACCGTCATCGAGGCCTCCGTGGGCACACGAGAATGCTTCCGATCGCTCCGCTACTTCTTGGCCCCGAGCCGCGTCTCCATCAGCAGCTTCACCTCGGCGGCGGCGGCGCGCCACAGCGCCCCGCCCGGCTTGTCGTACTCGGCCTGGACCTGCGTGCGGAACTCGGCCATCGCCGCGTCCTGCTGGTCCTTGGGCGCGCCCTGGGGCACCGCCCCCAGCGTCCGGGCGCGGATCCCGGTCGTCACGCCGGTGGCGCCGTGCGCGCGCTCGAGCCAGCGGCCGATCTCGTTCCAGTCCTTGTCGAAGAAGACCACCACCGGGATGGACTGGTAGCCGTTGTTCAGGAACGTGTCCCGCAGGTCGGCGTTCTGATCGCGCAGGAACACGCGCAGCTCGGCACCCGGCATCGCCTCGACGATGTGGGCGATCAGAGGGGAGTTGCGGTGCACGTCGCCGCACCAGTTCTCGGCGAGCATCACGACGTACCTGACCCCGCTGATGCCGCCGAAGAACTTGCGCTCCTCGTCGGTCAGCTTGGAGTTGGCGTAGTTCGTCTCGGTCTTGGCGCGGGTGTCGCCCATCTGGGCCATGTAGTCCTTCCAGGTCAAACCCGTGGTAAAGCGCTTCGCGTCGAGGGGAATCGTGAGCTGAGCCATTTCGTCGTCCTCGCTTCGTGTGGGTTGTGGTTTGGGGCGTTGTGGCTACGGTTTACTGCAGAGACCTTTCACGGCATTTCTTATGGTCGCCTCGCCTTCGGCTGCGGCTCCCCCTTCCATCGGCACGAGCAACATCACGTCGGCCCCATCGCGGAGCGGCGTGTCGCGCTCGGCCAGCTCGCCGTCCACCGCCGCGGTGAGATCGGTGGCCGCGTCGATGCCGATCGAGGCGAGCAGATCGGCGAGGGTGGCGCCGGCCGCGAGCGTATGGCGCTGGGCACCGTCGGCGCTCGTGGGCAGGAGCCGGCGCAGACCCGCGGACAGGGTGACCGACACGCCGATCGGGCGGGCCTCGGTGCGCGCTGCGTCGTGAAGCCGGCTCATGAGGTGACCAGGGCGGAGTATACTACGGCGCCAATGGGCCGGCGGGAATGGTTCAGACACTTCTTCGACGCGAGCTACGTCGCGGCGCTGCGTGAAGAAAAGCCTCTCCGGCAGACCCGTCTCGAGGTGGACTTCGTCCTGCGGAGCCTGCGCCTGCCCGATGGCGCGCGCATCCTCGATCTGCCCTGCGCCTACGGCCGGCACGCGGCCCTGCTGGCGCGGCGCGGCTTCCGCGTGGTCGGCGTGGATCTGTCGCGTGCGATGCTCGCGGAGGCCCGACGCCGGTTCACCGACCGGCCGCGCCTGCGCTTCCGGCGGGGCGACATGCGCCGCATCGCGTACCGCGACGAGTTCGACGCGGTGGTCAACCTCTACACGAGCTTCGGGTACTTCACGCCCGCGCAGAACGCGGCGGCCCTGCGCCGGATGGCCCGCGCGCTGCGGCCGGGGGGCCGGCTCCTGATCGACCATCGCGACCCGGCCTACGACGCGGGCCTCCCGGGCCGGCTCTGGTACCGGACCGGGCGGAAGCGATTCGTGCTCGAGGAGCGCCACTTCGATCGCCGCACCCGGATCACGGACAGCACCCAGCTCGTCGTCACCGCCGGGCAGCGGTGGGTCGCACAGAAGATCCTGCACTTCCAGGAGTTCTCGCTTCCCCAGTGGCGGCGGATGCTTCGCCGCGTCGGTCTGCGGTTCCTCCGGGCCTACTCCGGCTACGATGGGCGGCCGTACCGTGCGGGCTCGACCGGCCGTCTCATCCTGGTGGCCGAGAAGTGAGGACTGACCATGGCGGGTAATTCCGGCACCAAGCTCATGATGGCCGGGTTGATCATCGCGTTCATTGGCCTGTGCATCGTGTTGATCCGGATCCTCGAGGTGCCGCAGTACTGGGTGCCGCTGATGGTCGGCGTCGGGATCTTCCTGCTGGGTCTCGTCCGGTGGCTCACCGGGCGCAGTTCGTGACCGCTCCGCCTTGACAGGGCGCGCTCCGCGGCGTAGCATACGACCACATCACGATTCACTCCTTTAAGCGGGCCCTGCGAGGTCGGCAAGGAGATGGCATGCGGTACTCGAGGAAGATCGGCAATCCCCCGCCCCGTGAGGGGCAATTTTTTTGCCCGGGGCCGACATGAGCTCCCGGGAAAAGGCGCAGGTCCTCGACGAGACCGGGCTCGACCGCGCGCTCACCCGCATCGCCCACGAGATCGTCGAGCAGGCGGGCGGGGGCGAAGGCGTGGCTCTGGTCGGCATCAAGACCCGCGGAGTGACCCTGGCCGAGCGGATCGGCGTCAAGATCGCGGCCATCGAGGGCACCAAGCCGTCGGTGGGCGCCCTCGACATCACGCTCTACCGGGACGACCTGGGCCTCAAGGCCGAGCAGCCGGTGGTCCGCAGCACCGAGATCAACTTCCCGATCAAGGGACGCACGGTGGTGCTGGTGGACGACGTGCTCTTCACCGGCCGGACCATCCGCGCGGCCATGGACGCCCTCATGGACCTCGGGCGCCCGCGCATCATCCGCCTGGCCGTCCTGGTGGACCGCGGCCATCGCGAGCTGCCCATCCGTCCCGACTACATCGGCAAGAACCTTCCCACGAGCCGCCGGGAGACGGTGGCCGTGCTGCTCCGCGAGCACGACGGCGTGGACCGCGTCGTCATCCAAGAGGAGTAAGGCCATGGGCTGGAAGCGCAAGGATCTGCTCGGCATGCAAGATCTGGAATCGGCCGAGATCACCGACGTGCTCGACACCGCCGCCTCCATGAAGGAGATCGCGGCCCGGGAGATCAAGAAAGTTCCGACCCTTCGGGGAAAAACGGTGGTGAACCTCTTTTACGAGGCGTCCACCCGCACCCGCACCTCGTTCGAGATCGCGGGCAAGTGGCTCTCGGCCGACGTGATCAACTTCTCCGCTTCCGGCTCGAGCGCGGACAAGGGGGAGAGCCTGCTCGACACCGCCCGGAACATCGAGGCCATGAGCCCGGACGTGGTGGTGGTGCGTCACCAGGCCGCGGGCGCCCCCGCCCTCCTGGCCCGCCATCTGCGGTGCGGGGTGATCAACGCGGGCGACGGCGCCCACGAGCACCCGACCCAGGCCCTGCTCGATCTGTTGACGATCCGGGAAAAGAAGGGGCATCTCGAGGGCCTCAACGTCACGATCGTGGGGGGCGGGGGGC
>JBBDXN010000130.1:31725-82879 GCA_040902305.1 Candidatus Rokuibacteriota bacterium
CCCCCCCCCCCCACAGCCGGGTCGCGCGCTCCGACATCTTTGGCATGCGCAGGATGGGCATCACGGTGACGGTGGCGGGCCCGCCCACCCTGATCCCGGCCCAGTGCCAGGAGCTGGGCGTGAAGGTGAGCCATCGTCTGGAAGAGGCCATCGCCCACGCGGACGTGATCATGATGCTGCGGCTGCAGCACGAGCGGATGCAGGGCGGCTTCATTCCGTCGATCCGCGAATACTCTCGGGTGTGGGGTCTCTCGCTGGCCAAGCTCCAGCATTGTCGGCCCGACGTGCTCATCATGCATCCGGGCCCGGTGAACCGCGGGGTCGAGCTCGCCCCGGAGGTGGCGGACAGCCCCTACTCGGTCATCCTCGACCAGGTGTCCAACGGGGTGGCGGTCCGCATGGCGGCGCTCTACCTGCTGGCCGGGAGCAAGAGCGCATGAGCCTCCTCATCAAGAACGGGCGCGTGGTGGATCCGGCCGCCGGCACCGATGCGGTGCAGGACGTCTGGGTCGCCGACGGGCGCATCCACAAGGTGGGCCGAGGCCTGAAGGCGCCCGCGGGCGTCGAGATCGTGGACGCCACCGGCAAGGTGGTCTGCCCGGGCTTCATCGACATGCACGTGCACCTGCGCGAGCCCGGCTTCGAGTACAAGGAGACGATCGCGAGCGGGACGCGGGCCGCCGCCGCGGGCGGCTTCACCGCGGTCGCCTGCATGGCCAATACCTTCCCGGTGAACGACAACCGCGCGGTCACCGACTACATCCTGGCGCGGGCGAAGGCGGAAGGGGTCGTGCGGGTGTACCCCATCGGGGCGGTGACCCGCAATCTGGAAGGCACGCAGCTCGCGGAGCTGGCCGAGCAGGCGGAGGCCGGCTGCGTGGCGTTCTCCGACGACGGCAAGTGCGTGATGAACGCCGAGCTGTACCGCCGGGCCATGGAGTACGCCCTGCCCTTCGGGGTGCCGATCATCAGCCACGCGGAGGACTGCCACCTCGGCCACCGCGCCATGAACGAGGGACTCGTCTCGACCGAGCTGGGCCTCGCGGGCGAGCCCGCCGCCGCCGAGGACGTCATGGTGGCGCGCGACATCATCCTGGCCGAGCTGACCGGCGCCCACCTGCACGTGGCGCACATCTCGACGGCGGGCGCGGTGCGCCTCGTGCGCGACGCCAAGGCGCGGGGGATCCGGGTGACCGCGGAGGTGACGCCGCACCACCTGCTGCTCACCGACGAGGTCGTGCGCAGCTACGACCCGAATTGCAAGATGGCGCCCCCGCTGCGCACCAAGCGCGACGTCGAAGCCTGTCTCGAAGCCCTGCTGGACGGCACCATCGACTGCGTGGCCACCGACCACGCGCCGCACGCGCTCTCCGACAAGGAGGGCGAGTTCGCCGAGGCGGCCAACGGCATCGTGGGGATCGAGACCGCGGTGCCGCTCCTGCTCGACCGGCTCGTGCGTCCCGGCATCGTGGATCTCCCGACCCTCGTGACGCGGCTCAGCACGGGGCCCGCGCGACTCCTGAACCTGCCCGGCGGCAGCCTCGCGCCCGGCGCCGCCGCCGACATCACCATCCTCGACCTGGAGCGGGCCTGGACGGTGGATCCGGCCACCTTCCGCTCGCGCGGCCGGAGCACGCCCTTCGCGGGCGCGACCGGCGTGGGGGCGCCGTGGATGATCCTGGTCGGCGGCGCGTTGGTGACGCCGTGACGCGGCCGGCCCTGCTCGCGCTCGCGGACGGCCGCGTCTTCCGCGGCGACGCGCTCGGCGCATCGGGCGAGGGCCACGGTGAAGTGGTCTTCAACACCTCGATGACCGGCTACCAGGAGATCCTCACCGATCCGTCCTATCGCGGGCAGATGGTCTGCATGACCTATCCCCTGATCGGCAACTACGGCATCAATCCGGAGGACGTGGAGTCGCGGCGGCCGTGGGTGAACGGCTTCATCGTGAAGGAGGCCTGCCCGTTTCCGTCGAGCTGGCGCGCGCGTGTGCCGCTCGACACCTACATGCGCGAGCATCAGATCGTCGGCATCCAGGGTATCGACACCCGCGCGCTCACGCGGCATCTGCGCGACCACGGCGCGCAGGAGGGCATCATCTCCACCGACGAGCTGGACGGCGCTCGCCTCGCCGAGCGCGCGCGGGCCCTGCCCGGCCTCCTCGGGCGCGACCTGGTCACCGAGGTGAGCGTGAAGGAGCCCCACGGCTGGGACGAGGCGCCGTGGGAGCTGGCGCGCGGCTACACCACGCCACCTCCCGCCCGATTCAAAGTCATCGCCTTCGACTCGGGGATCAAGCAGAACATCCTGCGCTGCCTGGCCGGCCTCGGCGCCCAGGTCGAGGTCATTCCCGCGGACACCAGCGCGGCGGCGGTACTCGAGCGGAAGCCGGACGGCATCTTCCTCTCCAACGGACCCGGAGATCCCGAGGCGGTGCCGTATCTCGTCGAGACGGTGCGCGGGCTGATCGGCAAAGCGCCGATCTTCGGCATCTGCCTGGGCAACCAGATCCTGGGGCTCGCCTTCGGGGGCAGCACCTACAAGCTCAAGTTCGGCCACCACGGCGGCAATCACCCGGTGAAGGATCTGGCCACCGGGCGCGTGGAGATCACGGCTCAAAATCACGGCTTCGCGATAGATCCCCGATCGATCGAGAAGCACGGGCTCGTGGAGACGCACGTCAACCTCAACGACGGCACCTCGGAGGGGATGCGGCACCGCGAGCTGCCCATCTTCTCCGTGCAGTACCACCCGGAGGCCTCGCCGGGTCCGCACGACGCGCACTACCTGTTCCGCCGCTTCGCTGACCTCATGACGAAGGGAGGGTGACTCGTGCCCAAATACCTGATCGCCTACCGCAAGACCGAGGAGTCGGGCCAGAAACCGGAGTGGGCGGTCTTCACGACCGACAGCGAGCTGAGCCTCGAGGCGCACGCGGTCCGAGAGCGCGTCGAGAAGCGGATGAGCGTGCTCGGCGAGAAGCTCTGGGGCAACGGCGAGGCCCTGTGGATCGGCAACGGCCGCCTGGACGACGTGCTCTACCGGCGGGACGAGGCCGCCCCCGAGGTGTCCATCGTGTACGGATCCATCGACGCCTAGGAGCCCGCGTGCCGAAGCGTACCGACCTCCGCAAGATCCTCCTCATCGGCTCCGGGCCGATCGTCATCGGCCAGGCGTGCGAGTTCGACTACTCGGGCACCCAGGCCTGCAAGGCCCTGCGCGAGGAGGGATTCGAGGTCGTGCTGGTGAACAGCAACCCGGCCACCATCATGACCGACCCGGAGATGGCCGACCGGACCTACATCGAGCCGCTCACCCCCGAGTTCGTGGCCAAGGTCATCGCGCGCGAGCGGCCCGAGGCCATGCTGCCCACCGTGGGCGGGCAGACCGCGCTCAACCTGGCGGTCGCCCTCGCGGAGGACGGCACGCTGGACCGGTACGGGGTCGAGCTGATCGGGGCCAAGCTGCCCGCGATCAAGACCGCGGAGGACCGCAACCTGTTCGGGGCGGCCATGGAGCGCATCGGGCTCGCGATGCCCAAGGGCTTCTACGCCGCCAGCCCGGAGGACGCGCTCGCGGGCATGCGGCAGCGACGCATGCAGTTCCCCCTGATCATCCGCCCGTCCTTCACCCTGGGCGGGACCGGCGGCTCGGTCGCCTACCATCCGGAGGAGCTGGAGACCGCGATCAAGTGGGGGCTCCAGCAGAGCCCGCTCCAGCAGGTGCTGGTGGAGGAGTCGGTCATCGGCTGGAAGGAGTTCGAGCTCGAGGTGATGCGCGACCTGAAGGACAACGTGGTCATCATCTGCTCGATCGAGAACTTCGATCCGATGGGCGTGCACACCGGGGACTCGATCACGGTGGCCCCCGCCCAGACCCTGACCGACAAGGAGTACCAGCTCATGCGCGACGCCTCCCTCGCGATCATCCGCGAGATCGGCGTCGAGACCGGCGGCTCCAACATCCAGTTCGGCATCAATCCGGTGGACGGCCGGATGGTGGTCATCGAGATGAACCCGCGGGTCTCGCGCTCCTCCGCGCTCGCCTCCAAGGCCACCGGCTTCCCGATCGCCAAGATCGCGGCCAAGCTCGCGGTGGGCTACACGCTGGACGAGCTGCGCAACGACATCACCCGCGAGACGCCCGCGTCGTTCGAGCCCGCCATCGACTACTGCGTGGTCAAGTTCCCGCGCTGGGACTTCGAGAAGTTCCCGGAGGCGGACCAGACCCTGACCACCCAGATGAAGTCGGTGGGCGAGGTCATGGCCATCGGCCGGACCTTCAAGGAAGCGCTGCAGAAGGCGGTGCGCTCGCTCGAGCAGGACCGCTGGGGGCTCGCCCTCGACCGGCCCATCGCGGACCTCGACGAGCTCCGGCAGAAGATCCGCATCCCCAACGTGGACCGGTGCTTCGCCATCGGCGAGGCCTACCGGCGCGGGCTCGGCACCCGGGAGCTCCACGACCTGTCGGCCATCGACCCGTGGTTCCTCGACAATATCCGCCAGATCGTCGAGTACGAGTCGGTGATCACCGCGGCCGGCACGGCCGACGCCGACGTCCTGCGGCGGGCCAAGCAGATGGGATTCGCGGACAAGAGAATTGCCCAGCTGACCTCCGCCACGGAGGAACAGGTCCGGCACGCCCGGGTCAAAGCCGGCATCAAACCCGTCTATAAGATGGTCGACACCTGCGCGGCCGAGTTCGTGGCCCACACTCCGTATCTCTACTCGACCTACGAGGAAGAGGACGAGGCCCCCGCGACGCCTCGCGAGAAGGTGGTGATCCTCGGCAGCGGGCCCAACCGCATCGGCCAGGGCATCGAGTTCGACTACGCGTGCGTGCACGCCGCTTTCGCGCTCCGGGACGCGGGCGTGGAAGCGATCATGGTCAACTGCAACCCGGAGACGGTCTCCACCGACTACGACACCTCCGACCGCCTCTACTTCGAGCCGCTGACGTTCGAGGACGTGATGAACATCGTGGAACGGGAGCAGCCGCGGGGGGTCATCGTGCAGTTCGGCGGCCAGACCCCGCTCAAGCTGGTGGTCCCGCTCGAGCGCGCGGGCGTGCCGATCCTGGGCACCTCGCCCGACGCGATCGATCGCGCGGAGGACCGCCGCCGCTTCTCGGATCTCCTCGACCGGCTCGGGCTCGCCCAGGCGCCCGGCTCCACTGCCCGCTCCTACGAGGAGGCGGCGCGCATCGCGGCCACCATCGGGTACCCGGTGCTGGTGCGGCCGTCCTACGTGCTGGGCGGGCGCGCCATGCAGATCGTGTACGACGAGGCGGATCTGCAGAGCTACATGAAGGAAGCGGTGCGGGTGAGCCCGGAGCATCCCATCCTGGTGGACAAGTTCCTCGAGGACGCCCTCGAGATCGACGTGGACGCGATCGCGGACGGCCGGCGAGTCGTGGTGGGCGGGGTCATGGAGCACGTGGAGAAGGCGGGGGTGCACTCCGGCGACTCCGCGTGCGCGCTGCCGCCCTACTCGCTGGGCGACGACCAGGTCGAGCGCATCCAGGCCCAGGCCCGCGCGCTCGCGACGGAGCTGGGGGTCATCGGATTGCTCAACATCCAGTTCGCGATCAAGAACGAGGAGATCTTCGTCCTGGAGGTCAATCCGCGCGCCTCGCGGACCGTGCCGTTCGTGTCGAAGGCGATCGGGGTGCCGCTCGCCAAGCTCGCCACCCGCGTGATGCTGGGGGAGACGCTGGTCGCGCTGGGCTTCGGCGAAGAGCGCCTGGTCCGGCACATCGCGGTGAAGGAAGCGGTCTTCCCCTTCATCAAGTTCCCGGGGGTGGACACCATCCTCGGACCCGAGATGAAGTCCACCGGGGAAGTGATGGGCATCGACCACGACTTCCGGAAGGCCTACGTGAAATCCCAGATCGCGGCGGGCTCCCCGCTCCCCACCTCGGGCAAGGTCTTCCTCTCGGTCAAGAACCGCGACAAGCGCGCGGTGCTGCAGATCGCCAAGCGGCTGGCCGAGATGGGCTTCAGCCTGGTCGCCACCGTGGGCACCGCCAAGCTGCTGCAGCGCCAGGGGATGACGGTGGAGACGGTCTACAAGGTCAACGAGAGCTACCGCCCCAATGTCGTGGATCTCATGAAGCGCGGGGAGATCGCCCTGGTCTTCAATACCCCCGAGGACGGCCGGGCGCGCCGGGACTCCTACCTGATCCGGCGCACCGCGGTGACCCAGAACATTCCCTACTACACGACGGTGGACGGAGCCCAGGCGGCAATCGGCGGGATCGAGGCGCTGCTCAAGGGCGAGATCTCGGTGAAGCCGCTCCAGGAATACCACTCCCCTCTCCCTATATCCCCTGGGGAGAGGGCAGGGTGAGGGGGCCGGAGGTGAAAGGCCCCATCGCCATGCGAGACCGCCTGATCGTCGCCCTCGACGTCGAGACCCTGGCCGAGGCCGAGCGGCTCATGGATCGCCTCGAGGGAGTTGTCACCCGCTTCAAGATCGGCTCCCAGCTCTTCACCGCCGCGGGCCCCGCAGCGGTGGAGAGCGTCCACCGGCGGGGCGCCGAGGTCTTCCTCGACCTCAAGTTCCACGACATTCCCAACACGGTGGCGGGCGCCGCGCGGGAGGCCGCCCGCCTGGGCGTGCTCATGTTCAACGTCCACGCCTCCGGCGGGCGCGCCATGATGGCCGCGGCGGCCGATGGCGCGGCGACGGCGGCCAAGGAGCTGGGCGGACGTCGGCCGATCGCGCTGGCGGTCACCGTGCTCACGAGCCTCGACCGCAGCGCGTTGAGCCGCGAGCTGGGCGTGGCGGCCTCGGTGGAGGGCCACGTGCTCCACCTCGCCCGCCTGGCCGCCGAGGCGGGCCTCGACGGCTGCGTGGCATCCCCAACGAGATCGCGGCGCTCCGGACCAATCGCGGACCCGGCTGGGTCATCGTCACGCCGGGCGTGAGGCCGGCGGGCGCCGACGCCGGAGACCAGTCCCGCATCGCGACGCCGGGGGCCGCCGCGCGGGCCGGCGCCCACTACCTCGTGGTCGGGCGACCCATCACCGCCGCGCCGGACCCGACCGCCGCCGCCTCGGCCGTCCTGCAGGAGATGGGCTCGTGATCATCGCGGGCGCGCACGACACGCTGATCCGGCGTCTCTTCGAGATCGGCGCCATCCGCTTCGGGGAGTTCACGCTGAAGTCGGGCATCGTCTCGCCGTTCTACGTCGATCTCCGCGTGGTCATCTCCTTCCCCGACGTGCTCGAGCGCATCGGCGCGCTTATGGCCGCGGAGGTGAGCCGCTGCGGCGGCGACCGCGTCGGCGGCATCCCCTACGCGGGCCTGCCGCTGGCGGTGGCGGCCAGCCTGGCGGGGCGGGTGCCGCTCATCTACCCCCGCCGGGAGGAGAAGGGCTACGGCACCAAGCGGCGCATCGAAGGACAGTTCAAGGCCGGGGAGCGGGTGGTGCTGATCGACGACATCATCACGGACGGCGCGAGCAAGATCGAGGCCATTCAGCCGATGGAAGAGGCGGGACTGGTGGTGAAGGACCTCGTTGTCCTCGTGGACCGGGAGCAGGGCGGTCGCGAGCTGCTCGCCGCGCGCGGCTACACGCTGCACCCGGTGCTCACGATCTCGCAGTGCTTCGACGCGGGGGAGCGGGCCGACCTGGTGCCCCCGGACCTGATCCGGCAATCACGGGAGTTCTTGAAGGCGAACCGGTTCGCCTGATGGCGCCGGCCAGCGACGGCCCCGGGGAAGTCCTCGTGGACCGCGACGCGGTCCAGGCCGAGGTCGCGCGGCTGGCCGCCCGGATCTCGGCCGACTTCGGCGAGCGGCCGGCGCACCTCATCGGCGTGCTCAAGGGCTCGGCGGTCTTCGTCTCCGACCTCATGCGGGCGCTCACGGTGCCGGTCACGGTGGACTTCATCTCGGTCGGCCCCTACGGGCCGGTGACCGCCTCGGGGGTCGTGCGGATCCGCAAGGACCTGGACGAGCCGATCGAGGGCCGGGACATCGTGGTGGTGGAGGGCATCTGCGCGAGCGGGCGCACGCTGGCCTACCTGCTCCGCAACTTCCGGACCCGCAACCCCGCCTCGATCCGCGTCTGCACGCTCCTGGCCAAGCAGTGCCCGCGTCCCCCGGAGCTCACCCTCGACTACGTGGGGCGCGAGATCCCCGACGTCTTCGTCGTCGGCTACGGCCTCGACAAGGACGAGCGGTTCCGGAACCTTCCCTACATCGCCCGGATCTAGCCCGGGGCCTCCGCGAGGAGGCGCAGCTCGATCTCTCGTCGTCTCGGTCCCTCGAACTCCAGCAGCGCGATCCGCTGGAACGGGCCGAGGGCGAGCCGGCCGTCCTGCACCGGCACGTGCACGCTCGGACCGACGAGGCCGCTGAGGAAGTGAGCGGCCACGTGGGCCGGCGAGTCGTGCCGGTACCCCATCTGCGGGATCAGGGCCTGGAGGATGTCCATGATGTCCTCGGGAACCCCGGCCTCGCCGGTGACGACCATCAGGCCCGCGGTGGTGTGCCGGAGAAAGAGGTGGCAGCTACCGTCCGACGCCCCGCCGATCGACGCCTGGACGCGCTCGGTGATGTCGACGACTTCCGTCGCGGATCGTGTTTCCAGCTCGATGGTCGCGGGCCTCGTGGTCGCCATGTCCCGGTCCTCCTGAGACGGTTCGGGGGATGGCGCGACTCTAGGTTTGCCTGATCGCCCCGTCAAGTACGGTATGCTTTCAGACACACCCATGAGACCAGATCGCGCGGCGGCGAGGCTGCTCACGGTGCTCGCGCTCGCGGCCCTCCTGGGCGCCTGCGAGAGCGCCGGGCCATCCCGAACCGTCCAGATCGCGGAGCGCCCGACGTGGACCGCCGGCGACTCCTGGACGTACCGGGGCCGGGGGCGCGACGGCGCTTACACGGTCACGCGGAAGGTCCTGCGCGAAGGGGTCTTCGAGGGCCGTGACGCCTATGAGATCGAGGCCGGTGACACGCGCTACTGGTACACGAAACAGCTCGGGTACCTCGCGCGAACCCAGGGAGGCCGGACGGTGCGCCGGGCCATCCCACCCGAGGACTGGCAGTGGCCGCTGCAGGTCGGGAAGTCCTGGTCGGCCACCATCACCTGGGTGGACAGCGGCGACCAGGAGCAGCGCTTCGTCCTCACCGGCGTGTGGACGGTGGAGGCCTACGAAGAGGTCAAGACTCCAGCCGGAACCTTCAAGGCGTTCAAGGTGTCCCGCCGCGAGATCGAGAGCGGGGCGTCGCAGGTGTTCTGGTACAGTTCGGCCGTGAAGGGCTGGGTCAAGGTGCGCGGCACCGACACCGCCACTGGGTCCTACGAGGAAGAGCTGACCGGCTACTCCCCGCGCTGACCGCGCGGGTCCCCCGACGCTCGATTGGCCCAAAGACGTTGACACATAAGGATTTTTGGGCTATCGTGCGCTGGATGGTAGCGTGGAATATCCCCGTCACCACCCCCGTTCCCGAGAGGCAGCCGTGATCCGCAGCATGACCGGGTACGGGCGGGCGGAAGCCACCGGGGACCGCACCATCCTGACGGTCGAGTGCAAGTCGGTCAATCACCGCCATCTCGACGTCTCCCTCAAGCTGCCGCGGGTCGCGGGCGGCTTCGAATCGGACGCGCGCCGCCTGATCCAGGCCGCGGTGCAGCGGGGCCGGGTGGACGTCAGTGTGTCGGTGTCCGCCGTCGAGGGCGTCGTGCTGAACCCGCTCACCATCAATCTCGCGCAGGCCAAGGAGTACGCGGAGGCTGCGCGGACGCTCGCCGAGGCCCTCGAGCTGAGTGACGGTCCTTCGCTCGGCTGGGTGATGGCCCAGTCCGGCGTGCTGACGCGCGACGAGCAGGCGCCCCTGTCTCCGGAGGAGGCCTGGCCGCTCCTCGAACGGGCGCTCAGCGCCGCCCTCGCCGAGCTGGTGCAGCGTCGCGAGACGGAGGGCCGCGCGCTCGGCCAGGAGCTGGCAAGCCTCGGCACGGGGCTGACGGGCCACGTGGACACGGTGGCCCGGCGAGCGCCGATGGCCGTCGAGCGCCGGGCCGCGCGTCTCCGCGAGCGGATGCAGGGCATGCTGGCGGGAGCGGAGATCGATCAGGCGCGGCTCGCGACCGAGGTCGCGGTGTGGGCCGACAAGACCGACGTGAGCGAAGAGCTGGTGCGGCTGCGCGCCCACCTGACCCAGCTCACGACCCTCCTGGCCGGCGGCGGTCCGGTGGGTCGGACGCTCGACTTCCTCATCCAGGAGATCCACCGCGAGGTGAACACCATCGGCTCCAAGGCGGACGACCTCGAGATCTCCCAGGCGGTCATCGCGGCCAAGGCCACGCTCGAGAAGATGCGCGAGCAGGGGCAGAACCTGGAATAGATGCAGCTCACCAAGCGCCGCGGAACGCTGGTGGTGGTGTCGGCCCCCTCGGGGGCGGGCAAGACCACGCTCTGCCACGAGGTGCGCTCGCTGGTGCCCGATCTCTACTACTCCGTCTCCTACACCACCCGCGATCCGCGGCCCGGCGAGACGCAGGGCACCGACTTCTTCTTCGTCACCGAGGGGCAGTTCACCGCGATGCGCGGCCGCGACGAGTTCGCGGAGTGGGCCCAGGTGCATGGACACTTCTACGGCACGCCCGCCAAGGCGCTCGAGGGCGCGCTGGGACGTGGGCTCGACGTGCTGCTCGACATCGACACCCACGGCGCCCGCCAGCTCCGCCAGCGGTATCCGGAAGCGGTCTCGGTCTTCATCATGGCGCCCTCGATGGCCGAGCTGGAGGCGCGCCTGCGCGAGCGCAAGAGCGACTCCCCCGGCGACATCGCGCGGCGACTCAGCCGCGCGCGCGAAGAGATCGCCGCCTGGCGGCAGTACGATTACCTCATCATCAACCGTGACGTGAAGGACGCGGTGGACCAGCTCGCCACCATCATCCAGGCCGAGCGCTGCCGCACGAGCCGACTCACTCTCAGATTCCCCGACATGGAGGTACCCGCCTGATGTCGTTCCCATCGCTCGAAAAGTCGCTGGACAACGTCTCCAACCGCTACATGCTCGTGGTGCTCGCGGCCAAGCGCGCCCGCCAGCTCAACCGCGGCGCCAAGGCCCAGGTGGAGACGAAACACAAGAAGCCCACCAGCACCGCGCTCGAAGAGATCGCCGAGGCCCGGGTGGGCTACCGCGTGAAAGAAGAAGACGCCCCAAAGGCATAAAGCGAATCCAAGGCGAAACAGAGCCAGCCTTAGACCGTAGATCAGGCGTCCGGCAAACCGGACGCCAGGCGCGACCATGACCCTCCACAACAAAGACCTGATCCTCGGCGTCACCGGCAGCATCGCCGCCTACAAGGCGGTCTACCTGCTGCGTGAGCTGACCCGCGCGGGCGCGCACGTGACGGTGGTCACCACCGCCCACGCCGAGCGCTTCGTGGGCGCGCTCACGTTCCGGACGCTCTCGGGCCGGCCGGTGCTCTCCGACCTCTTCGATCCCCAGAGTCCGGAGGCGGTCGAGCACGTCGCGCTGGCCGAGCGGGCCCACGCCCTGATCGTGGCCCCCGCCACCGCCAATCTCCTGGCCAAGGCCGCCCACGGCATCGCCGACGACTTCCTGACCACGCTCCTGCTCGCCGCCCGGTGCCCGGTGCTGATGGCGCCCGCCATGGACGGCGGCATGTGGGATCACGCGGCGGTGACCGCGAACGTGGAGACACTGCGCGAGCGCGGGGTCACCGTGCTGGAGCCCGACGCGGGCGCGCTCGCCTCCGGACTCTCCGGCCGGGGCCGCCTGCCGGAGACCGACGCCATCCTGGAGGTCCTGGAGCGCCTGCTGGCGCCGCGGCGAGACCTGGCCGGCGAGCGGGTGCTGGTGACGTCGGGGCCGACCCGCGAGCCCATCGATCCGGTGCGCTACATCTCGAACCGATCGTCCGGGAAGATGGGCCAGGCGGTCGCGACGGCCGCGCTGCGCCGCGGCGCCGAGGTGATCCTAATCTCCGGCCCCACCACGCTCACTCCGCCCGCGGGCGCGGTGTACGTGCCGGTTCAGACCGCCGAGGACATGCGCGAGGCCGCGCTCCAGCACCTCGGGCGCGCCACCATCGTGATCAAGGCGGCGGCGGTGTCCGACTACCGCGTCAAGCAACCGAGCGCGACCAAGATCAAGTCCAGGAAGGACGAGGGGCTCGTGCTCGATCTCGCGCCCAATCCCGACATCCTGAAAGAGCTGGCCGCCCGCAAGGGGCGTGCATTCCTGGTGGGCTTCGCGGCCGAGACCAACGACGTGCGAGCCAACGCGGCCGCCAAGCTCGAGGCCAAGGGCGTGGATCTCCTCGTGGCCAACGACGTCAGCGTGAAGGGCATCGGCTTCGACGCCGACGACAACCAGGTCATCCTGCTCGACCGCTGGGGTGGCATCGCCGACGTGCCCCGGATGAGCAAGCTGGACATCGCCGACGTCATTCTCGACCGCGTGCTCGGCCTGCGCGCGAGCCATCGCTCCTCCGCTCCCAACCGCGCCGCGCACTAGCCTGATGAGCGACCCGCGGGAGGCCGTGGCCCTGGCCCTGCGCGGGCTGGCGGACACCCTCCGCCACCATCGCGATCTCGGCCTGCGGGACCTCGCCCTCTCCACCGTGCCCTTCCCGGACCCGGCCGACGCCCTGCGCGACCAGGAACGCGCGCGGCAGGGCTGTCAGCTCTGCAAGCTCTGCAAGAGCCGCACGAACGTCGCATTCGGCTCGGGCAGCGCGCGGGCGCGGCTCATGGTGGTGGGCGAAGGCCCCGGTGAAGAGGAAGACAAGCAGGGACTGCCCTTCGTCGGGCGCGCCGGCCAGCTCCTCACCAAGATGCTGGCCTCGGTCGGGTTCGAGCGCGAGCGCGACTGCTATATCGCCAACGTGGTCAAGTGCCGGCCCGAGCGCAACCGCAACCCGGAGCCGGACGAGGTCGCGGCCTGCAGTCCCTTCCTGATGGCCCAGATCGACACCGTCGGGCCCCACGTGATCCTGGCGCTGGGTAACTTCGCGGCGCAGACCCTGCTCGGCACCAAGGAAGGCATCACCCGGCTGCGCGGGAAGACGTACCAGTATCGGGCGAGCGTGCTCGTCCCCACCTTCCATCCCGCCTTCCTGCTGCGCAATCCGGGGCCGGAGTTCCGGCGCATGGCCTGGGACGACCTGAAGCTGGCGCGGCGGGAGTATGAGCGGCTTGCGGACAGTGGTCTGCGGTAAAGCTTGGTCCGCGGACACTCGCTTACTGCTTCAGGCTCTTCAGCTGCGGGGGCCCAGATATGGCCCCCGCACTCCCCCAGGCCGCGCACACCCGTAGTGGTCTGACCTGATCGCTTTGATCGCTGACGTGGTCTTCGATATTCCGATCGATCATGCGTTCTCGTACGTTGTTCCGCCCGGAATGGTGGTGGGGCGGGGGCAGCGGGTCGGCGCGCCGCTGCAGGGTCGCGCCCGGGTCGGCGTGGTGGTGGGGCTGCGCGAGGGCGACCCGGCCGGACTGAAGCCGCTGCAGCGCGCGGTCGAGGCGGTGCCGGTGCTCTCCGACGCGGCGCTCGAGCTGGGGCACTGGGCCGCCGCCGAGAGCCTGTCGTCCTGGGGATCGACCCTGCTCTCGCTCCTGCCGCCACCCCCACGTGGCGGCGCCGCCGAGGCGGTATCCCCACCCGCCGCTCCCGCGCCGGGCCCTCCGCGCGCGCCGGAGCTGTGGACGGACGATCGGCGCGAGGCCCGGCTCGCGGAGTGCCTGGAGCGCGATCCCGGCACCGCGCTCGTCATCGCGCCCGATCGCGAGACGGCCGCGCACTGGGCGCGACGGCTCGACGCGCCGCGGCTCGACAGCGGCGTCACCGAGGCGGAGCGGCGGCGGGCCTGGTTCGCGGCTTCCCGGGGGCGCAGCCGAGTCGTCGTCGGCACGCGCTCCGCGCTGCTCACGCCGCTGCCGCCGCCGGCGACCCTGGCGCTGATCGACGAGCACGATCCGGCCCACAAGCCGCCGGGGGCCCCACGCCTGCATTCACGCGACCTGCTCTTCCGACGGGCCGAGCTCGACGGCAGCCGCCTGCTGCTCCTCTCCGCCACCCCGTCGGCGGAGAGCTGGTGGCGCGCGCGGCACGGCCAGATCGTCCGGCCGGACGCCCCGTCCGCGCCCTGGCCCTCGGTCATCACCGCCGACACCCGCGGCATCCTGAGAAACCACCCCTTGACGCTCCCGCTGACCCGCGCCATCGAGGACATGTCGAAGCAAGGTCGCCGCGCGGTCCTCATCGTCAGCCGGCGGACGGCCGCGCTGGCCTGCGACGAGTGCGGCGCCGTCCTGCGCTGTCCCGACTGCGGCGTGGCCCTCGCGCTGGCGCGTGATCGGACCGCGCTGCGCTGCCCGCTCTGCGCCCGCGCCGAGACGCCGCGCGATCACTGCCCGGCCTGCGGCGGGCACCGGATCTCGCCGTTCGGCTGGGACCCGGAACGGGTTCAGACCTCGGTGGTGCGTCGCTTTCCCCGGCTCACCGTGTCGCGGACGAACCTCGAAACCCAGGTGGTCATCGGCACGCCGGCGCTGCTGCGGACGCTGCCCCGACAGTCGGTGGGCTGCGTCGGCTTCGTCGCTCTCGACGGGCTGCTCCGCGTGCCGGACTTCCGCGCGGGCGAGCGGGCCTGGCAACTCCTCTGGACGGCGGTCGAGTCGCTGCGCCCGGATGGGCGGCTGATCATCCAGACCCAGCACCCCGAGCACTACGTGGTGAAGGCGGTGCAGGCGCAGGATCGCGCGGGCTTCTACGAGGAGGAGCTGCGATTCCGCGCCGAGCTGGGCTACCCTCCCTACCGCCGGCTTGCCGAGGTCTCCGCGCGGGCGCGGGACGAGGCCAAGGCGCGGGGGCTCGCCGTTGACTGCGTGGCAGCCCTCCGGGGGATCGCCGGGCTCACGGTCTATCCACCCGCCGCGGTCAGCCCGCCAGGCGCGCGCAATGGCCGGTGGCGGTTCGTGATCAAGGGGCCGGCGGAGCTGCCGCGGCTGCTGGCGCCGGCCCTCGCCCCGTTCCTCGGGCGGCGACGTAGCTCGACCGGTATGGTAGAAGTAGAGATGGATCCCCAATAACGGCCGAGGCGACACGCGCGAGAGGAGACGAGACGGTGGCGGTCCTAACGGTGAGGCTCTACGGTGACCCGATGCTGCGGCAGGTGGCGGCTCCGGTGCGCGAGATCACCACCGACATCAAGCGGATCATCGCCGATATGACCGAGACCATGTGGCATCAGGTCGGCATCGGGCTGGCCGCGCCCCAGGTAGGCCTGCCGTACCGCATCCTCGTGATGGACGACGGCAAGGGAGGCGCCCAGGCCCTGATCAATCCGGTGATCGAGAGCCACAGCGGGACGGTTCGCGAAGAGGAAGGCTGCCTCTCGCTGCCCGGCATCTTCGGCGAGGTCGAGCGCAGCAAGTCGATCAAGGTGTCGGCGATCGACGCGGACGGCGAGCCCATCTCGCTCGAGGCCGGCGGGCTCAAGGCCAGGATCGTTCAGCACGAGCTGGACCACCTCGACGGCATCCTCTTCATCGACCGGCTGCCCCCGGTGACCCGCGATCGGATCAAGAAGAAGATCCAGAAGGAAGGCTTCCCCAAGGAGACCGGGCACCACGCCTTCGCGCTCTAGCGGGTCCGGGCTGCGCGTTCTGTTCTACGGCACGCCCGCCTTCGCCCTGCCCACCCTCGAGGCCCTGCTGACGCACCATCAGGTGGTGGCCGTGATCACCCAGCCCGACAAGCCGGCCGGTCGCGGCCGGGCCGTGACGGCGTCCCCGGTGAAGCGCCGCGCCCTCGAGGCGGCGGTGCCCGTCCTGCAACCGCCCCGGCTTCGCGATCCCGGCTGGCCCGAGCGCCTCGCCGAGTACAAGGTCGACGTGGCGGTCGTCGCGGCCTTTGGCCAGATCCTGCCCAGGGCGGTGCTCGACGTGCCGACCCGCGGCTCCATCAATGTGCACGCCTCCCTGCTGCCCCGGTACCGCGGGGCCGCCCCGATCGCCTGGGCCATCATGCGCGGCGAGGTCGAGACCGGGATCACCACGTTCCAGATGGACCCCGGGATGGACACCGGCGACATGCTCCTGAGCGAGGCGACCCCGATCGGAGTCGAGGAGACGGCCGGCGAGCTGTCGGTACGGCTCGCCGAGATCGGCGCGCGGGTCCTGCTGCGGACGCTCAAGGAGATCGACGCGCTCCCGCGCGTGCCCCAGGACCACGCCCGGGCCACGCTCGCGCCCCGGCTCAAGAAGGAAGACGGCTGGCTGCGCCCGGCGGAGCCCGCGCGTGACCTCGTCAACCGCGTGCGCGGGTGCAATCCCTGGCCGGGCACCGCGCTCGTGACGCCGGCCGGCCGCCTCCTGATCTGGCGCGCCACCACCATGCCCGCGGCGGGCGCTCTCGGGGCGCCCGGCACCCTCATCTCCTCACCCTCGGGCCCCTCACCCTCGGGCCCCTCACCTTGCCCTCTCCCCTCAGGGGAGAGGGGGGGGAGGGGTGAGGGGTCTTTGTGCATCGCCACCGGCGACGGCCTGCTCCTACCCCTCGAGGTCCAGCCGGAGAATCGCAAGACGATGCCATGGCACGACTTTCTCCGCGGCGCCCGTCTTCGCGCCGGAGCGCGCATGACCGAGCCCGTACCATGAGCCCGGTGCTCAAGGCCGGCCCGGTCTCGCAGGCGCGCTACGAGGCACTGCACGTCCTCGTCCGCGTCGAGCGGGATCGCGCGTTCGCCGACCTCGCCCTCGAGCACGCGCTGGATCGCGCGCGCCTCGATACCCGCGACGCCGCGCTTTGCACCGAGATCGTCTACGGCACGCTGCGCTGGCGTCGCCATCTGGACTGGCGCCTCGCGCCGCATCTCAACCGCCCGCTCGCCAAGCTCGACCCGTGGGTACGCGCGGTGCTGCGCCTCACCGCGTACCAGCTTCTGTTCCTGGACCGGGTGCCGCGCTGGGCGGCGGTGGACGAGGCGGTGAGCGTGGCGCGGCTCAAGTCCCGTAACCCGGGGCCCGCGGAGTTCGTCAACGCGGTGCTGCGCGCCTTCACGCGGGCGACGGCCCCGCCGCGGCTGCCCGCCGATCCGGTGGAGGCGGCCGGGATCCGCTGGTCCTTCCCGGACTGGATGGTCGCGCGCTGGATCGCCCGCCACGGCCTGCCGGAAGCGGAGCGGCTCATGGCGGCCCTGAACGAGCGCCCGCCGGTGACGATCCGAGCGAACACCCTCCGCATCTCCCGTGAGGATCTCGCGGCGCGGCTCCGCGACGAGGAGCTGGCGGAGACCGATCCCACCGCGCTCGCGCCCGAAGGCCTCACGGTGCGCCGGGGCGCGGTCGGCCGCTGGGCTGCCTTCGCCTCCGGCTGGTGCACGATCCAGGACGAAGCGTCCATGCTGATCGCGCACCTGCTGGACCCGCAACCCGGCGAGCTGGTAGCGGACACCTGCGCCGCCCCCGGGACCAAGACCACTCACCTGGCCCAGCTCATGGGCAATCGTGGGCGAATCGTCGCGATGGATCCGCACGCGGGGCGGCTCGGGCTCCTGACCCACGCGGTCTCCCGCCTCGGCGTCTCCATCGTCGAGGCCCACGCGGGCGGCGTGGCGACGGTGTCCGGACGCTGGAAGGGCCGCTGCGACCGGGTACTCGTGGACGCGCCGTGCTCGAATCTGGGCGTGCTGCGCCGCAATCCCGATGTGAAGTGGAAGCGCGAGGAGGCGGAGCTCGGTCGGCTCGCCGAGAAGCAGCGGGGCATTCTCGCGGCGGCGGCCGCGCTGGTGAAACCGGGTGGACGCCTCGTGTACGCGACCTGCTCGCTCGAGCCCGAAGAGAACGACGGGGTGGTGCAGGCGTTCCTCGAGGGGCATCCGGACTGGCGCGTGGATCCACCCGGCGCGTTCCCGGTGGTGCCCGACGCGGGTGGTGTCATCCGCTGCCTGCCCCATGTCCATGGCACCGACGGCTTCACCGCGGTGCGGCTGGCGCGGCCGGGGCGGCCGTGACCGCCGGGCCCGCGCCCTTTGCCGGCCTCCCGGGTTTGGGGTAAGGTCGTCGCAGCATGAGGATCGCGCCCAGCATCCTGTCGGCCGATTTCACCGCGCTGGGCGAGGCCATCGCGCGGGTGGAGGCGGCCGGTGCCGACCAGCTCCACGTGGACGTCATGGACGGCCACTTCGTGCCCAACCTCACCATCGGGCCGCCCGTGATCGAGTCGGTTCGGAAGCGGACGCGGCTTCCCCTCGACGTACACCTCATGATCGAAGAGCCCGAGCGCTGGGTGGAGACCTACGTGAAGGCGGGCGCCGACTACCTGACCCTGCACGTCGAGGCGTGCGCGCATCTGGACCGCGCCCTCACCCTGATCCGGGAAGCCGGAGCCAAGGCGGGGGTCGCGCTCAATCCGTCCACTCCGCCGGAGGTGCTCGAGTACGTGCTGGACGACCTTGACCTGGTGCTGGTCATGTCGGTCAATCCCGGCTTCAGCGGCCAGTCGTTCATTCCGACGGCCTACGAGAAGATCCGCCGGCTGCGGGCCATGCTGGGCGGGCGGCCGGTCCTGATCTCGGTGGACGGCGGGGTCCAGGCCGACAATGCCGGGCTCCTGGCGCAGGCCGGGGCCACCGTCCTGGTGGCGGGCTCGGCCGTGTTCGGCGCCCCCGATCCGGGGGCCGCGGTAGCCGAGCTGAGGAGTGCGTCGGAAGTAGTGAGAAGGGCTTGACTTTCCCCAGCCTCGCCAGTATCCTTTAGCGTTTCCACAAACCTGTCCCTGGCGGTAACACGATGCTCGATAGCCTGACCAGTCGTCTGACCGGCATCCTCGATCGGCTCCGCGGGTTCGGCCGGTTGACGGAGGAGAACATCCAGGAGGCCTTGCGCGAGGTGCGCGTGGCCCTGCTGGAGGCCGACGTCAATTTCAAGGTCGTGAAGGCCTTCATCGAGCGCGTGCGCGTGAAGGCGGTCGGTCAAGACGTGCTCCAGTCGCTGACGCCCGGGCAGCAGGTGGTCAAGGTGGTGCGGGACGAGCTCGTGGAGCTGCTCGGCGGCTCTGCCCACCGCCTGGCGATGGCTTCCCAGCCCCCCACGGTGGTGATGCTCGTGGGCCTGCAGGGCTCGGGAAAGACGACCAGCGCCGCGAAGCTGGCCCGTCACTTCCAGAAGCAGGGCCAGCACCCGCTGCTGGCCGCCGCGGACGTGTACCGACCCGCGGCCATCGAGCAGCTCAAGACGCTCGGCGCTCAACTCGGCGTCCCGGTGCTGGGAGAGGCCGATCAGCGGCCGGTCGACATCTGCGCCGCGGCCCGGGACGAGGCGGCGCGCCGGGGCCTGTCGCCGCTGATCCTCGACACCGCGGGCCGGCTGCACATCGACGAGGAGATGCTGGAGGAGCTGCGGGTCATCAAGAAGGCGGTGGGTCCACACCACGTGCTGCTGGTGGTCGACGCCATGACCGGCCAGGACGCGGTGACGGTGGCCGAGAAGTTCAACGCGGCCATCGGCATCGACGCGGTGATCCTCACCAAGATGGACGGCGACGCCCGCGGGGGCGCGGCGCTCTCGGTGCGGGAGGTGACGGGCCGACCCATCGCCTTCGTGGGCGTCGGCGAGAAGACGGAGGCGCTCGAGCCGTTCCATCCCGACCGGCTGGCCCAGCGGATCCTCGGCATGGGCGACGTCCTGTCGCTGGTGGAGAAGGCCCAGGCCACCGTGGACGCCGCGCAGGCGGAGGCGCTGGCCCAGAAGATCCGCGACGACGCGTTCACCCTGGAGGACTTCGCGACCCAGCTCAAGCAGCTTCGCTCCATGGGCCCGCTCGGGCAGCTCATGGACATGGTGCCGTTCTTCAAGGGGGCCAAGGGGCTGCCCAAGGAGATGACGGGCGAGGAGCAGGAGCTGGACCGGTACACCGCGATCATCGGCTCGATGACGCCGCAGGAGCGGCGGGAGCCCGTCGTCATCAACGGCAGCCGCCGCGCCCGCATCGCGCGGGGTAGCGGCACGAGCGTGTCGGACGTGAACCGGCTGTTGAAGCAGTACGCCCAGCTCAGGAAGATGATGAAGGGGCTCAAGAGCATGGAGGGGCGCATGGGCAAGCTCAAGGGCGCCCTGCCCCCCTTCCTGCCGCGCTGAGCCCCGGACCACCGCAGTCCACGACCCCGAACAAGAGAGGTGACCAGTGGCAGTGCACATCAGGCTGAGACGGACGGGAACGACGCGGAAGCCGGCGTACCGCGTGGTGGTGGCGGACTCGCGCGCGGCCCGCGATGGGAAGTTCATCGAGGTGATCGGGCACTACAACCCGCTCACGAATCCACCGACGATCAAGATCGAGGCGGACCGAGCGCAGGCGTGGATCGACAAGGGCGCCCAGCCTTCCAATACGGTGAAGAACCTGCTGGCGCGGCAGCGGGTAGCCGCCGCGGGGGCCGCGAAGGCCTGAGGCGGCGGTGACGGACGCCCCCCTCGTGGCGATCGGCGAGGTGCTGCGGCCCTACGGGCTCCGCGGCGAGGTCAAGGTGCGCCCGCTCACCGATCGGCCGCACGAGCGCTTCCGGAAGCTCGAGGCCTGCATCCTGTGGGATCCCGATCGGGACGGCCGCGAGCCGTGCCGCATCGCCTCGAGCCGCTTCGACGGAGAAACCGGCTTCGTCCGGATCGATGGCGTCGACTCTCCGGAGGCCGCGCGGCGCTTCGCCGGGCGATTGCTGGCCGTGAGCCGTGACGAGGCGTTGCCGCCGGCCGAGGGCAGCTTCTACCCGTGGCAGCTCGAGGGCGCGGTGGTCGAGACGCGCGATGGTCGGCCGGTGGGCCGGTTCGTGGGAGTGGAGGCCGGCGCGCAGGAGCTGTGGCTGGTGGACGACGGTACCCAGCGGAGGCTCATCCCCGCGGTGCCCGAGATCGTCGTGGAGGTCAGCGTGGCGGATCGCCGGATCGTGATCGATCCGCCGGAAGGGCTGCTCGACCTGTGAGGATCGACATCGTCACCCTGTTCCCGGCGATGCTGGAGGCGCCGCTCGCCGAGTCCATCCTGGGCCGGGCGCGCCTCCGCGGCCTCGTGGACATCCGCGTCCACGATCTGCGGGAGCACGCGGCGGGGCGGCACCGGGTCACCGACGAGCCGCCCTTCGGCGGAGGCGGCGGCATGATCCTCAAGCCCGAGCCGCTCGCCGCGGCAATTGGGGCCCTGCGGGCGGAGGCGCCGGCGCGCGTGATCCTGCTGGGCCCGGCCGGCCGGCGCTTCAGCCAGGCGGTGGCGCGGGAGCTGGCGCGCCAGGCTCATCTCGTGCTCGTGTGCGGCCGCTACGAGGGGGTGGACGAGCGGGTGAGCGAGCAGCTCGTGGACGAGGAGCTGTCCATCGGCGACTACGTGCTGACCGGCGGCGAGCCGGCCGCGCTAGTGGTGGCCGACGCGGTGACCCGCCTGCTCCCGGGGGTCCTGGGCGACGAGGACGCGCCCGGGCGCGACTCCTTCGCCCGCGGGCTCCTCGAGCACCCCCAGTACACGCGGCCCGAGGTCTTCCGCGGCGCGGCGGTGCCCGAGGTGCTGCGCTCAGGCGACCACGGCCGGATCGCCTGCTGGCGCTCCCTGATGTCGCTCTGGCGGACGTGGCAGCGCCGGCCGGATCTCCTGGAGACGGCCGACCTCACCCCGGAAGAGCAGAAGTGGACCGATGCGTTCCGGCAGGGCCGGACCCCGTCGGATCTCCTGGACTAACCATCGAGCAAGGAGCGTCACATCATGGAAGCGATCCGAATCGTCGAAGCGGGCGATCTCAAGAAGGACCGGGGCGGCTTCAAGCCCGGAGACACCGTCAAGGTGATGGTAAAGGTGGTGGAGGGCGAGAAGGAGCGGCTGCAGGCTTTCGAGGGCGTGGTCATCCGCCGGCGCGGGGGCGGTACCGGGGCCTCGTTCACGGTGCGACGCATCTCCTACGGGGTGGGGGTCGAGCGCACGTTCCCGCTGCATTCGCCGCGCATCGACAAGATCCAGGTCACGAAGCGGGCGACGGTGCGCCGAGCCAAGCTCTATTACCTCCGCGAGCTGGTCGGCAAGGCGGCGCGGCTGAAGGAGAAGCGGGTGGCCCAGGTGCCCACCTCCGACGAGCAGTCGAGCTAGACGAGGCCTTGACGGCGGGCGCGCCCTACCGCTTCGAAAGCGCCGCCTGGCGGCGGGGCATCACCCGTCTCGCGGGGGTGGACGAGGCCGGGCGGGGCCCGCTGGCGGGGCCGGTGGTCGCGGCGGCGGTGGTGCTCGAGCCGGGCGCGCGGATCGCGGGAGTGGACGACTCGAAGCGGGTCCCGCCGGAGGAGCGGCGGCGACTCTTCGACGTCATCCGGGCGCGGGCCGTGGGGATCGGGGTCGCGGTCGTGGACCATGTCACGATCGACCGGATCAACATCTTGCAGGCGACGCGGCTCGCGATGGGGCAGGCGCTGACCGCGCTCGCGGTGGAGCCGGAGCTGGTGCTGACGGATTTCGTGGTGGTGCCCGGGCTGCGCTGCCCGCAGCGGAACCTGGTGGAAGGCGATCGGCGGTCGGCCTCGGTGGCCGCCGCCTCCATCATCGCCAAGGTGACGCGGGATCGCATCATGGAAGCGGCGGACCTCGAGTTCCCCGCGTACGGTTTCGGGCGCCACAAGGGCTACGCGACCCTGGAGCATCGCGAGGCGCTCGATCGTCACGGGCCGTGCGCGCTGCACCGGCGCACGTTCGCGGGGATCTGGAATCAGATCGCGCTGTTTTCCCGGAACGAGATGGAATGGATCGAGGCTGACTAAGGAGTCGTGCACGTGCCGACCGACACGCGAAAGGTCACCGGAGTCAGGGGGGAGGAAGAGGCGGCCCGGTTTCTTGCCCGGAGCGGGTTCGCCATTCTCGACCGCAACGTCCGTACCCGCGCCGGGGAGATCGACCTCGTGGCGAAGGAGGGGAAGACCCTCGTCTTCGTCGAGGTCAAGACGCGCCGGGCCGCCGAGGGCGATCCGCCCCAGGCCGCGGTCAACACCCGCAAGCAGAACCGGCTCGGCAAGCTGGCCCACGGCTATCTCAAGCTCAAGCGGCTCCGCCAGGTGTCCTGCCGCTTCGACGTGGTCTCGGTCATCTTCAACGACGAGGGCGCGGTGAAGGCCATTAGGCACATCCCGAATGCCTTCTCGGTTTCTGCCTGGTAGGCACTTGGCGGACCGCGACGAGATCTTCAGCAAGACCCTCCCGCTCGACCCCGGGCGCACCGCGCTCCTCGTGGTGGACATGCAGCGCGCCTTCGTGGAGCCGGGTCAGGCCATGGAGGTTCCGCCGGCGCGGGACGTGGTCCCCCGGATCCAGGAGCTGGTGGGCATCTTCCGCGAGAAGCATCTCCCGGTAGTCTTCACCGAGTTCACCTACGCGCCGGCGGCGCCCCTGCTGGTGGGGGAGCTGCATCCCGAGCACCGGCCGGCGCCACCCGGCGCGTCGACCGGCTTCGGCCTGCCGTCGTCCTCCTGCCTCGAGGGAGCCGACGACACGCGAGTCATCCCCGAGCTGGCGCCCCGCCCCGACGAGCTGGTCGTGCACAAGCACTACTACGACGGCTTCAACGGCACCGTCCTCGACGGCGCGCTGCGGGCGCGCGGCGTGACCACGCTCGTGGTCACCGGCACCATGACCGATATCTGCGTCCTCGCCACCGTGATCGGCGGCTTCAATCGCGAATACCGGCTGCTCGTGGTCGAGGACGGCGTGGCCACGCTCTGGCCCGAGATCCAGCGCGCCACGCTCGACATCATCCGCCGAGCCTACGCCCGCGTGCTCTCCGCCAAGGAGCTGGCCGACGAGCTGGCGGGCTGGTGAAGGCGCGATATGGTAAGGTCGACCTCATGACGAACGGGCTTCGCTTCCACGGGTGCATGCCGGCGAATCTCCTCCCCTTCACCGCCGATCTCGCCATCGACGAGCCAGCGTATCGGAAGCATCTCCGGTGGCTCGCGGACGCGCCGGGCGTCACCGGCATCGTGGCCAACGGCCACGCCGCCGAGGTCGCCTCGCTGACCCGCGACGAGCGCAAGCGGAGCCTCGCGATTGCGCTCGACGAGGTGGCGGGCAAGGTGCCGATCGTCACCGGGGTCTACTGCGACGGGACGCTTGAAGCGGTGGAGCTGGCCCGTGATGCCCGCGCGGCGGGGGCGGCCGGCCTGCTCGTCTTCCCGCCGACGCTGTTCATGTGGGGCGCGCAGCAGAAGCCCGATATGGTGCTGCGCCATTTCCAGACCCTCGCGGACGCGGTGGACCTGCCGCTCATCGTCTTCGAGTACCCGCCCGCCTCCGGCATCGGCTATCACCCCGAGACGCTCGCCGAGCTCTGCAAGATTCCGACGGTGGCCGGCGTGAAGGACTGGTCGAACGACATCGTGTCGTACGAGAAGAACCTGCGCGCGCTGCGGGGGGCGGGCCGGCCGGTGGCCATGCTCTCGTCGTTCACGATGTCGCTGATGGCGAGCTTCATGCTGGGGGCGGACGGCTGCATCTCCGGGATGGGCAGCGTGACCGCCGACCTGCAGGCGTCCCTGTTCGCCGCGGTGCAGGCCGGGCGGCTCGACGAGGCGCGCACCATCAACGACCGGCTGGCGCCGCTCGTGAGCGTCTTCTACGCGCCGCCCTTCGTGGACATGCACAACCGCATGAAGGAAGCCCTCGTGATCCTCGGTCGCATCCCGGCCGCCCACGTGCGGCCGCCGCTCACCTCCGTCTCCGACGACGAGCGGCACCGGATCCGCCTGGCGCTCCGGGCCGCCGGGCTTTCCTCCTAGCCGTAGCCCCCGGCCGGGTGGCTCCCGGCCGAGTAAGCGCACCCTTGCGGGACGGGGCCCTTTTACGGTATAAGACCGTCCAATCTCCGCATCCGAACGAGGTGGAATGGCAGGTCCGGCTGGCCGCAGTCCCGAAGAAGAAGCCCTGCTCCAGACCGCGATGCGGGTGCTCCCCGGAGGCGTCCTGGGAGGGTACTACGCCCCGCAGGAGTTGGCCTTCGTCGTGCGCGAAGCCCGCGGGCCGCGGCTCTACGATTTCTCCGGCCGCGAGTACATCGACTACATCCTGGGCAGCGGCCCGCTCGTGCTCGGCCACGCCCATCCCGCGGTGGTGGCCGCGGTCGAGGCCCAGCTCCGCAAGGGGACGACGTATTTCCAGCTCAGCGAGCCCACCCTGGCCCTGGCCGAGGAGATCTGCCGGGCGGTGCCGTGCGCCGAGCAGATCCGCTTCTGCGGCAGCGGCAGCGAGGCCACGTTCTTCGCCCTCCGGGTGGCCCGTGCCTTCCGCAAGCGCGACAAGGTTCTCAAGTTCGAGGGCGGCTTCCACGGCGTGCACGACTACTCCCTGATGAGCGTGGGGCCGCGGGAGCCCAAGGCCTTCCCCGCCCCGACGCCCGATTCGGCGGGCATTCCGCACGCCATCCAGGGCGAGGTCCTCGTCGCGCCCTTCAACGACCTGGCCGAGGCCGAGGCCATGATCGAGGCGCATCACCACGACCTGGCCGCGGTGATCCTGGAGCCGCTCCAGCGGTTGATCGTGCCCCAGCCGGGCTTTCTCCAGGGGGTGCGGGAGGTCACCGCGCGGCACGGGGTGCCGCTGATCTTCGACGAGATCGTCACCGGCTTCCGCTTCGCCTACGGCGGGGCCCAGGAGTACTACGGGGTCGTGCCGGATCTCGCCGCCTTCGGCAAGATCGTGGGCGGCGGCTTCCCACTCGCCGCGGTGGTGGGGCGTCGCGACATCATGCGGCACTTCTCCCAGGAGCTGAGCGGCGCAGGTGAGTTCGTCCAGCAGGCCGGGACGCTCAACGGAAACCCGATCGCCGCCGCCGCCGGGCTCGCCACCCTGGCCGAGCTACGCAAGCCCGGGACCTACGACCGCCTCTTTGCCACCGGCGGCCGGCTCAAGCAGGGACTCGAGGCGGCCGCGCGCCGGGCCGGGCTCCCCGCGCAGGTGGCGGGGGAGGCCCCCGTCTTCGAGATCTACTTCACCGACCGCTCGATCACCGACTACCGGGCCACCCTCTCGGCGGATCAGGCCCTCCACGCCGCCTTCACGCGGGAGCTACTCACGCGGGGCGTGGTCAAGGCGGCCCAGAAATTCTACGTGTCGCTCGTCCACACCGACGCGGAGGTGGCGCGCACGCTGGATGTCTTCGGCGAAGCGCTGGCGGCGGTGGCGGGAACTTCACCCTGAGCTTTCCGATTACGCAGTCACAGGAGGCCTCACCATGGCGAACCACGACAACGATGCGCAGGAACTCTGGTACCGCGGCAAGGTCACGCGCCGGCGCTGGCTCGGCCTGAGCGCGGCGGCGGCGGGAGCGGTCGGGGCGGGGATGCTGGTGCCCGCGCCGTGGCGCTCCGCCTTCGGTCAGGCCAAGCCCTTCAAGGTCGGCACGCTGCAGCCCCTCTCAGGCGCGGCGGCGGCCGGCGGCAAGACCGCCCTGGTCGGCACCCAGATGGCGGTGGACCGTATCAACAAGTCCGGCGGCATCAACGGCCGGCCCATCGAGCTGATCGTGGCCGACTACGAGTCCAAGCCCGACGTCGGCCGGCGCAAGGCGGAGAAGCTGGTGGTCGAGGACAAGATCGACGTGCACCAGGGCGGCTTTCTCTCCAACGTCTGCCTGGCCTGCATGCCGGTGTGGGAAGAGCACAAGACGGTCAACATGATCGGAGTGTGCCTCGACACCACCATCACCACCACCAAGTGCAGCCGCTATACCTTCAGGCCGTTCGACTATGCTCCCGCCCAGGCGGTGGCCTTCGCCCCGTATCTGGTCAACAACATGGGCAAGAAGTGGCATATCGCCTACGCCGACTATTCCTGGGGGCAGTCCACTCGTGACGCCTACGCGGAACAGATCAAGAAGGCGGGCGGCGAGGTCGTGGGCACGACTGGCATCCCGCTGGGCACCGCGGACATGACCGCGTTTCTCTCGAAGATCACGGGCAGCTTCGACGGGTTCTTCGGCATCTTCTTTGGCAAGGACGGCATCACCATCGGCAACCAGGCCTTCGACCTGGGCATGACCAAGAAGTACAAGTGGGCGGGCGACGGCGCCATCGCGGAGTCCACCAACCTGCCCGCGCTCGGACACAAGATCGAGGGGTTCGTGGGCATCAACCGATACGTGCCGGTGCTGGACGCGCCGCTCAATACGCCCGGACACAAGAAGTTCTTCGAAGAAGCGGTGGCGCGGCTCAAGCAGATCGACCCGTCGGGCCCGCTGCCCGATCGCTACGTGCAGTCGAACTTCGAGGCCATGAACTTCCTGAAGCTCGGCATGCAGAAGTCGGGCTTCCGCGGCCTCCAGGACACGATGAAGCTGATCGAGTCGCTCGAGGGGCTCGAGGTCAAGGCCGGGGACGACTTCCCGCAGGGCGACAAGACGCTCCGTAAGGAAGACCACCAGGCGTTCCTCAGCGAGTTCATCTTCGAGATCAAGGGCGGCAAGCACCGGATCGTGCAGGTCGTCCCGAAAGAGAAGACCATGTTCCCGCCGGCCTGCAAGTTCGCCTAAGTGACGGCTGACCGCTCCAGGCGCGCCGCCCCCCCTCCCCTTCCCCTCTCTCCTCTGGAGAGAGGGGAAGGGGGGAGGGGGGGCGGCGTCGCCGCGCCAATCCTCCGCACCGAAAGCTTGACGGTCCGATTTGGGGGCCTGACCGCCCTCAATGACGTCACCGTCGAGGTGCAGCGGGGCGAGATCCGCGCGATCATCGGGCCCAACGGAGCCGGCAAGAGCACCTTCTTCAATTGCCTCACCGGCGTGCTGCGCCCCTCGTCGGGGCGGATCCTCTTCGACGGCGACGACATCACGGGGCTGCCGCCCAACCGCATCTCCCAGAAGGCGATCGCCCGCTCGTACCAGATCACCAATATCCTGCCCAATGCCACCACGCTGGAGAACGTGCGCATCGCCGCCCAGTCGCGCCGGCACGGCTGGAGCCTGCTCACGCACCATCGCGCCTACCGGGACATCATCGACAAGGCGGAGGCGGTGCTGCAGGCGGTGGGCCTGCGGGACAAGGTCGGCGAGCTGGCCGCGAACCTCTCCCACGGCGAGCAGCGGAACCTCGAGATCGGCATCGCGCTGGCCACCGAGCCCCAGCTCCTGTGTCTGGACGAACCGACGGCGGGCATGAGCGCCGCGGAGACCCACGACACCATGGAGCTGGTCCGCCGAATCTCGAAGGACCTGACCATCATGATCGTGGAGCACGACATGCAGGTGGTCATGGAGCTGGCCCAGCGGATCACCGTGCTGCACTATGGCGAGGTCCTGGCCGAGGGCACGCCCGCCGAGATCCAGCGAAACCCGAGGGTGCTGGAGGTTTATCTCAAGACGTGAGCGCCGCCGGGCCTCCGGCTCCGCCCCTCGTCGCCGTCGAGGGGATCCACACCTACTACGGCAAGAGCCACATCCTCCACGGGGTTTCCCTGGAAGTGGGGCCGGGCGAGGTGGTCGGTCTCCTCGGCCGCAACGGCGTGGGCAAGAGCACCACGCTCAAGACCGTCATGGGCCTCGTCAATCCGAGCCAGGGTGAGATCCGGTATGAGGGCCGTCACATCACCGGGCTGCCGTCCCATCGCCTGGCGCGACTCGGGATCGGCTACGTGCCGGAGGACCGCCGGATCTTCCGCCTGCTCACCGTGCTGGAGAACCTGCGCACCGGGCTCGACCGCAGGGGCGTGACGGAGAACCGGAAGCAGGCGCTCCTGGACAAGGTCTACCAGTACTTTCCCGTGCTCGCGGAGCGGCGCAGCCAGGCGGGCGGTACGTTGTCGGGCGGTGAGCAGCAGATGCTCGCCATCGCGCGCGCGATGATGCTCGAGCCGAAGATCATCCTGCTCGACGAGCCCACCGAAGGGCTCATGCCCCGGATGGTCTCGCAGATCCGGCAGATCATCGACGTGCTGCATCGGGAGGGGGTCGCCATTCTCCTCGTGGAGCAGAACGTGCCGCTCACCCTCGAAGCGAGCCAGCGCATCTACATCATGGAGAAGGGCGTGGTCCGCCACCACGGCCCCGCCGCCGAGCTGCGCGCCAACGACGCGATCATCCACCAGTACATGGGAGTCTAGGCCGTGGACATCCCGTTTGACCAGATCCTCATCCAGACGATCAACGGCATCGTCACCGGCATGATCCTGGCCCTCGTCGCCTCGGGGCTGACCCTGATCTTCGGCATCATGGACGTGGTGAACTTCGCGCACGGCGAGCTGTTCATGCTGGGCGCCTACGTGGGCGTGATCACGGTGGTCGTCACCGGGAGCTTTTGGATCGCGCTGCTGGTGGCCATCGTGATCATCGGGCTGCTCGGCGCGGTCATCCAGTTCACGACCCTGCGTCCGCTCCTCGGGCGCGATCCCCTGACCACCATCCTGGCCACCTTCGGGCTGTCGCTCGTGCTGCAGAACTACGCGCTCTGGCAGTTCGGCCCGGTGGCCAGGAGGATGCCGGAGCCCTTCACCGGCCACTTCACCCTGTTCTACCTCGACTACCCGTGGTACCGGATCGCCATCGCGCTCCTCTCCGCCGCCATCATCGGGGCGCTCTGGCTCTTCCTGAAGTTCGGCACCTACGGCATCTGGATCCGCGCCACCACCCAGGACCGCGTCATGGCCGCCGCCATGGGCATCCCGGTCCCCTGGGTGCACACCGGCGTCTTCGCGATCGGCGCCGGGATGGCCGCAGCCAGCGGCGTGCTCTTCGCCCCGCTGGTGGGTGTCAACCACGCGATGGGGCTCGACTGGGTCTTGAAGGCGTTCATCGTCGTGGTGGTCGGGGGCATGGGCAATCTCGGCGGCTCGATCGCCGCCTCGATCTTCATCAGCCTGCTGGAGGCCTACGCCTCGCTCTGGGTGAGCCCGGCCCAGGCAGTGATCGTCTCCTTCATCGTGCTGATCCTGACCTTGCTCTTCCGCCCGACCGGCCTCTTCGTGCCGACCCCCAAATGAGCGCGCGCAATCCCGTCGCTTTCTGGACCGGCTTCTGCGTCATCCTGGCGCTGCTGATCGCGGCGCCCCTGGTGCTGCCCGAGTTCTGGCGCCGCTTCGTGACCGAGATCCTGATCTGGGGCTTGCTCGCCATGTCCTCCGACATCCTGGTCGGGTACACCGGCATGATCTCGTTCGGCCACTCGGCTTTCTTCGGGCTCGGGATGTACGGGGCCGCCGCCGCGCTCCTCTCGGTCAAGCCGCCGAATCTCTGGCTCGCCATCGCCTATGGACTGGTCGCGGCGGCGGTCATCGCCGCCTTCGTGGCCTACTTCTCTACGCGGCTCCGCGACATCTACTTCTCCATCACCACGCTCGTCTTCTCGCAGATCTTCTACGTGATCATCTTCACGTGGACCGAGGTGACCGGCGGGGAGAACGGGCTCAACTTCAGCCGCCCCGCCCTCGGGATACCTGGGCTCTTCTCCATCCCCTTCACCTCGAACACCCTGCACTGGTTCGTGCTCGCGGTCGTGACGATCTCGTACCTCGTCCTCCGGCGCATCACCCAGTCGCCCTTCGGCATGGTGCTGCAGTCGATCCGGGAGAACGAGCCGCGGACGCGGGCCATCGGCTACTCGGTGGAGCGCTACAAGATCGTGGCGGTGATGCTCTCCGGGGTGTTCGCGGGGCTGGCCGGCGTGCTCTACGCGGTGCAGAACCGCTTCGCGGCGCCCGACTTCGTCTTCTTCCTGATCTCGGGTGAGGTCATCATCTTCAACGTCATGGGCGGAGTCGGTACCCTGGTGGGCCCCATCGTGGGCGCCGCATTCTTCCTGCTCCTGCGCGAAGGCTTCTCGCGCTTCTTCACCGAGTTCTACTTGATTCCCGTAGGGATCATCTTCACCGCGATGGTGATCTTCCTCCCGCAGGGCCTACTCGGGTTCCTGCGGCGGCGCCTCAACCAGTAACGGGCGAGGCAGTCACCGTCCCCGGCGAGACACCTCAGGCGCCGGTGCTGCCGAAGCCGCCCGCTCCGCGCGGACTGTCTCCGAGCTGCCGCACCTCGACCAGCGTCGCCCGCGCCACCGGTTGGATCACGATCTGGGCGATGCGCTCGCCGCGCCCCAGGGTCGCGACCTCGGTCCCGTGATTGATGAGCAGGACGCGGATCTCCCCCCGGTAGCCCGAATCGATCAGGCCCGGCGCGTTCAGCACCGTCACCCCCGAGCGTAGCGCCAGCCCCGAGCGCGGCAGCACCAGTCCCGCGTAGCCCTCCGGAATCGCCACGCGCAGTCCCGTCGACACGAGCTGCCGGCCGCCCGACGGGAGCGTCACGGTGGTGGCCGCGAGGAGATCGAGCCCGGCGTCGCCCTCGCGCGCGTAGGCGGGGAGCGCGAGATCAGGAGCCTCGCGGACGACGTCGATCCGAACGGGTCTCGGGGGCACGAGCGCTTATACCACGAAGCGGTTGCGCACGCGGATCCGCGGGTCGGCTGGGCGGCGCGGTGGACGAAGCGGGGGAGAGGGAGCCGGTTGGTGATCCCTCTCCCCCGCGAGGGGGAGAGGGCAGGGTGAGGGGGCGCCCTCCCTGCCGACCGGGGCTTCGTGAGTATTCCGGGCTAGCCGGGGAACAGCGTCGCCAGGAGCTGGCGGAACTCCTTGAGCTTGAACGGCTTGGTCACCACGGGCGCTTTCGAGTCGATGAGAAAGCGCCCGTAGCCCGGCGCCTCGTCCTCACCTGTGATGAAGATGAAGCGCGGCGCCGCGTCGGGCTTGCGGCGATGGATCTCCTGGTAGAGCTTCGGCCCGTCCACCTGCGGCATCTGCAGATCGCTCACCACCAGATCGTAGGTCTGCTGCTCGAGCAGCTTGAGGGCCGCCACCCCGTCCTCGGCTGGATCCACGGTGTGGCCGTCCGCGGACAGGGTCTCCACCAGCAGCTCCCGCATGTGCTCTTGATCGTCGGCGACGAGGACCCGGAGGGCTCGCATCCCTCCGAGTCTAGCAGATGCCTTCGGCGGAACGTATCGCTTCCGACACATTGACGCGGCCCTGAGGTGTTCCCACACTGGGCCCGTGCTCGCGCGCGTCCGCTCCGCTACGCTCAGCGGCATCGAGGCCGCCACCATCTTCGTGGAGGTGGACGTGACCCCGGGGCTGCCGTCCTTCACCACCGTCGGGCTCCCCGATTCGACCGTGCGCGAGAGCCGCGATCGGGTGCGGGCGGCCATCCGCAACGCGGGCTTCGAGTTCCCGATCGAACGGATCACTGTCAACCTCGCGCCGGCCGATCTCCGCAAGGAAGGCGCGGCGCTCGATCTGCCCACCGCGGTGGGCATCCTCTGCGCCACCGGGCTCGTGAAGCCCGGCCGACTGGAGCGCGCGCTCGTGGTGGGAGAGCTGTCGCTCGACGCCAGCGTGCGCCCGGTGCGGGGCGTGCTCCCGGTGGCCCTGCACGCCCGGCGGGAAGGCTTCACGCCGCTACTCGTGCCCGCCACCAATGCCGCCGAGGCCGGCGTGGTCCGCGGGATCGACGTCATTCCCATCGCGACCCTGCACGACGCGGTCGAGTACCTGAACGGCGAGCGGGAGATCGTCCCCGCGACCGGCCGACTCGGCATCGATCGGGCGGGCGACGGCGATGGCCTCGACTTCTCCGACGTGCGGGGGCACGCGCACGCCAAGCGCGGGCTCGAAATCGCCGCCGCCGGCGCCCACAACGTGCTGATGATCGGGCCGCCTGGAACCGGCAAGACCATGCTCGCCCGCCGTGTCGCTTCCATCCTGCCGCCGCTATCGGTCGAGGAGGCCATCGAGACTTCCACGGTCTGGAGCGTCGCGGGGCTGCTACCGCCCGAACAGGGCCTGCTCACCGGGCGGCCGTTTCGCAGCCCCCACCACACGGCCTCCGAGGCCGGCCTGATCGGCGGGGGCGGCGGCGTCCCACATCTCGGCGAGATCAGCCTCGCCCATCACGGTGTGCTGTTCCTCGACGAACTGCCCGAGTTCTCGCCGCGCGCGCTGGAGGCCCTGCGCCAGCCGATCGAGGACGCCCGCGTCGTCGTCTCGCGCTCCGCCGGCACCGCCAGCTTCCCCGCTCGCTTCCAGCTCGTCGCCGCCGCCAACCCCTGCCGCCGGGGCTGCCCCTCGCTGCCTACCTGCGCCTGCTCGCCCGGCGAGCGCGCCCGCTACCTGGCCCGCCTCTCCCGGCCCTTGCTGGACCGCATCGATCTCCATCTCGAGATCCCCAGCCTGCCCTACGCTCAGCTCACCGGTGCCACCAGTGGCGAGCCCTCCGCGGTCATCCGCACCCGCGTCCTCGCCGCCCGCGCCCGCCAGGCCGTCCGCTTCACCGGCACCGCCACCCATGTCAACGCCCGCATGTCCGGCCGCCAGACCCGCCGGCATTGCCCGTTGCCCGCGGATGCCGCCCGGCTCCTCGGTCTCGCGCTCACCCGCCTCGGCCTCTCCGTCCGCGCCCATGACCGCCTCCTGCGGGTGGCCCGCACCATCGCGGATCTGGCAGACAGCGACCCCATCACCGCCGAGCACGTGTCCGAAGCCATCCAGTATCGCGGTCTCGACCGCGCGCGATGAGGGCAGGTTCGCGCCCGGTCGACGACTTGCCAATGGCTCCAGATATGAGAGGATGTCGGCGACTTTCGATCCTCGCGCCCGGAGGTCCCGATGAGCCAATCCGGCAAGCCTCACCCCATGACGCTCGACCGCGACCGGACCGCTTTGGTCGTGATCGACGTGCAGGAGCGTCTCTTCCCCGCCATGGACGCCGACCATCGCGAGGAAGTGATGCGGAACATCAAGGTACTCACCGCGGCGGCGGGGCGGCTCCATCTGGGCACGCTGGTCACCGAGCAGTATCCGAAGGGCCTCGGCCATACCCTGCAGGAGGTCAAGGACACCTTGCCGGCGGCGGTCCAGCCGATCGAGAAGGTCGCGTTCTCCTGCTGGGGCGTGGAGGCGTTCCGCAGCCGACTCACCTCGACGGGGGCGCGCCAGTTGCTCCTGGCCGGCATCGAGGCCCACGTGTGCGTGCTGATGTCGGCGCTCGACCTGCTCGCCGAGGGCTACGCGGTTCACGTCGTGGCCGACGCGGTCACCTCGCGCACCCAGGCCAACTGGCGTCTAGCCATGGCCCAGCTCCGGCAGGCCGGGGCGGTGGTCACCACCACCGAGACCGTGCTCTTTCAGCTTCTGCGCCAGGCGGATACCGACGATTTCCGGGAGCTGGCGCGACTGATTCGCTGATGCCGCGGTACTTCGACGTCCGGACCACGGTCCTCCTCGTGGTCGGCTACGGCATTCTCGCCGAGGAGGAGGATCGCCCGATCGGCTACGATCTGAAGCGCGCGATCAGCTCGCGCAGCGAGGGGGCGGACAATCGCACCGCGGTCGTGGTGACCGACATGTGGATGCTCAATCAGGAGATGGCCGATATGTTCCCGGCCGTCGCGGTCGGGGGGCCCGCGGTCAACGCGTTCACCGCCCACATCTACGAGGATCTGCCGATCGCTTTCATGCGCGATCAGCAGATCTTCATCCAGATGAACCAGGACCGTGGCAAGCGAGCCGCGCTGTGGGGCATGGACCAGCGCGGTACGCGGGAAGCGGCGGAGCTGTTCGTAAAGGACGGGCTGCTCGATCGCTTCCTCGAGCTGGTCTGGCTGCGGTCCGCCTGACCTAGCGGCCGGTCGTCTCCCTCCCCCATCGGCGCTCGTGGTAGATCGCCCGCTGTGGCTCCGTGAGCAGATCGCGGGTGCTCAGGTGATAACGCAGGTGGACCAGACGCACCTCGCCGCGCAGCCGCTCGATCTCGCCGGTCGGGGCGACGAGATCGGCTTCGGTGACGCGGCCGCGCGCAAAGAGGTTGTCCAAGCGGCGCTCGGCCGCGAGCAGGGCCGCGCTGCGCGGACGCGACTCGGCGAGCATGGCCGCCTCGAGGGCGCGAACACGGGATTCCTGTGCCGCGGTGAGGCCGAGCGCCTCCTTGAGCTCGAGGACGTGGAGGGGGCCGGGATAGCCGTGCTGATCGGCGGCGAAGGCCATCCCGAAGCCACGCCCGTCGGCGACCACGCGCTCGAAACTCTCCAGGCAGCGCTGCGCCTCGACATGCCCCGCCCCCGCAGCGGAGTCGTGGTGACCGGCGTGCGGCGGGTGCTGGGCGGCAACCGGTGAGCCGGGGGCCAATGCCCCGGCGAGGAGAGTGACGATCGTGAGCACGCGCATGAGTGTCCTCCTTCTCGCGAGGATGCAGTGGGCCCCCCGCCTGCGTCCATGACCCAAGTCACAGGCGTGAGCGCGACCGACCTGTTGGCCCGAACCCCCTACTTCCGCGTCCTGCCGGCCCGGCGGCTGGCCATCCTCGCTCGCCGACTCCGATCGGTCGGCTTCGCAGCACACCAGCGCGTCTTCGAGGAAGGGCGGCCGTGTGACGGCCTGTGGATCGTGGCCGAAGGGCGAATCAAGGTATTCCGCATGTCGGCCCACGGCCGCGAGCAGGTCCTCCACGTCGAAGGCCCGGGCGCCACGCTGGGCGAAGTACCGCTCTTCGATCGCGGGGGCTACGTGGCGTCGGCGAGCGCCCAAACCGCGGCCCGGCTCCTGTGGGTTCCGCGACGCGAGCTCGACGCCCTCTGCCGGCGCCATCCCGACGTCGCGCTCGCCATCATCGCCACCATGGCCGCCCGCGTACGGGCGTTCGCGGGCCTTGCCGGCGATCTGGCGCTGCGATCGGTCCGGGTCCGCCTTGGTCGGCTCCTGCTGGATGAGGCGCGCCGCACGGGTCGACCCACCCCGGACGGCGTGGAGCTCACCCTGCCGGGAACCCGCGACGAGATCGCGGCCCGTATCGGGACGGTGCGAGAGCCCCTGTCACGCGCGCTCGGAGCGCTGGCCCGTCAGGGTCTCCTGGCGGTGCGGGGGCGGCGCCTGCTCGTGCGGGACGTGAAGGGCCTGGAAGCAGCTGCGGGTGAACCCGACTAGCGGGCGACGGTGAGGCGACTGCCGGGCGGGAGGTTGCTGTAGGTGACGGAGCCGTTGGGTCCGGCGTACCGGTATACCGAGCGAGGGATCACGCTCCGGCCACCGGTCCACACCCCGCCCCCACCACCCCCGAGCACGCGATGGACGTACTGCTGCGTCTCCGCGTAGGGCGGGATGCCGCGGTACGTGTCCACCGCGCCTTCGCCGGCATTGTAGGCCGCGACGGCGAGAGCCACGTTGCCGGGATAGCGGTTGAGCAGATACCGTAGGTGGCGCACGCCTCCGTCGATGTTCTCGCGCGGGTTGAACGAATCCCGGACACCGAGCGCCAGGGCGGTCTTGGGCATGAGCTGCATGAGGCCGCGCGCGCCCGCGCGGGACACCGCGGTGCGGTTGAACGCCGACTCGGCGCGGATCACGGACTCGACCAGCGTCGCGTCGACTCCGTGGCGCGCCGAGATCTCCCGGATCTCGGTGGCGTACTGGCCGGGCGATGTCTCGGGCATCCGGAGCCACCCTTTGGCCGTCCCGGACACGACGGCCAAGCCGCGGTAGCGCGGATCCGCCGGGGCGTTGGTGAGGTGCACGACCCCGGCACCGTCGACCAGACGGTAGTTGCCGGCTTCGACGGCCGGGGCCACCACGAAACCGGCCAGGACTGCGATCACCGCGAGCACGCCTTTGGTGGGCACGGGGACCCTAGGTCCAAGAGGCGTGCCATGGGTGTTCCGAAAGGGGGAGGCCGCCCTCTCCGGGCGGCCTCCCAAGGCATCATTTACAGATACTTACGGATCAGTTTCGAGCTTGGAGCAGCGACTCCCGGACCCGGTTGTCCGGTGGAATCCGCTCTTCCAGGGCCAGATTCAGCACTTGATCCACCGTATCCACAAGGTGGAAGGTCATCCCCTCGCGGACTTGGCTCGGCACGTCCTCGATCAAGCTTTTCTCATTTCTTTTCGGTAAGATAATCGTCTTGATCCCGGCCCGCCTGGCTCCGAGCACCTTCTCCTTGATGCCGCCGACCGGCAGTACGCGGCCGGATAACGTCACCTCGCCGGTCATCGCCAGATCCGATCTCACCGGCCGTTGAGTCATCAGGGAAACCAGTGCCGTCACCAGCGTGACGCCCGCAGAGGGGCCGTCCTTCGGAATAGCCCCAGCCGGGACGTGGACGTGGAGGTCGGAGGTCTCCCAGTAGTCCGACCGGATTCCGAGCTGCGAGACATGCGAGCGGGCCCACGACAACGCCGCCTGGGCGGACTCCTTCATGACGTCGCCCAGCTGGCCGGTCAAGGTCAGGGTCTTGCTGCCCTTCATCCTGGTGGCCTCGATGAAGAGAATCTCCCCGCCGGTGGGCGTCCACGACATGCCGATCGCCACACCGGGGATGCTGGTGCGCTCCTCCAGCTCCTCGTGCATGTACTTCGGCGCCCCCAGCAGCTCACCTACGAGGGCTTCCGTCACCTCCACCGCCTCCACGTGGCCCTCGACCCGGCGCTTGGCGATCTTGCGGGTGACCGCCGCGATCACCCGCTCCAGGTTGCGCAACCCGGCCTCCCGGGTGTAGCCGCGCGCCAGGAGCCGCAGCGCGGCGTCGGTCCACCGGAGATGCTCGCCCTCGAGCATGCCGTGGTCGGTGAGCTGCTTCGGCACGAGGTGGGTCCGCGCGATGCGGACCTTCTCTTCCTCGGTGTACCCGGCGATCTCGATGATCTCCATCCGGTCGCGCAGCGGCGGGGGCACCGTGTCGAGCAGGTTCGCGGTGGTGATGAACAGGACCTTGGACAGGTCGAACGCCACGTCCACGTAGTGGTCCCGGAACGCGACGTTCTGCTCGGGGTCGAGCACCTCCAGAAGCGCGGAGGCGGGATCCCCGCGGAAGTCCATGCCGAGCTTGTCCACCTCGTCCAGCATCAGGACCGCGTTCTTGGACTCGGCCCGGCGCAGCCCCTGGATGATCTGACCCGGCAGCGCGCCGATATACGTTCTCCGGTGGCCGCGGATCTCGGCCTCGTCCCGCATGCCACCGAGCGAGATCCGGTGGAACTTCCGGCCGAGCGCGCGCGCGATCGACCGGCCGAGTGAGGTCTTGCCGACGCCCGGAGGGCCGACGAAGCACAGGATCGGGTCCTTCCCGGCCGGCCGCATGCTCTTGACGGCCAGATACTCGAGGATGCGCTCCTTCACCTTCTCGAGACCTGAATGATCCTCGTCGAGCACGCGCCGCGCCTCGTTGATGTCGAGGTTGTCGGTCGTCTGCTTGCTCCACGGCAGGGCCACCAGCCAGTCGAGATAGGTCCGCGCGACGGTGTACTCCGCCGCCGCCGGCGGCATCTTGGTCAGTCGATCCAGCTCGCGCAGGGCCTCCTTGTGCGCCTCCTCGGTCATGCCGGCTGCCTCGATCTTGGCGCGCAGGTCGTCCAGCTCCTGCGTGCGCTCGTCGGTCTCACCCAGTTCCTTCTGGATCGCCTTGAGCTGCTCGCGCAGGTAGTACTCGCGCTGGCTGCGTCCGACCTCCGACTCGACCTGCGACTGGATCTTCGAGCCCAGCGCCAGCACCTCGGCCTCCTTGGTGAGGACCGAGACCAGACGGGCGAGCCGCGCCTTGACGTCGGGTGTCTCCAGCAGCTCCTGCCTCACCTGGGTCGTGAGCGCGGGCAAGGTAGCCGCGATGAGGTCGCCGAGCCGGTCGGGCTGGGTGACGTTCTGCACCACCGTCGCCAGCTCGTCGGGGAGCATCGGGGACAGCTCGACTACTTGACGGAAGAGGTTCACCGCGTTCCGCGCGAGCGCCTCGGCCTCGAGGTCCCCGGCGGCGGGCGTGAGCTCCGCCACCTCCACGATGCGCGCGGTGAGGTAAGGACGCACCTCCAGCATCTCGGCGATGCGGATGCGGTGCAGCCCCTGGACGACCAGCCGCACGGTGCCGTCCGGCTGCTTCAACACCTTGTGCACGGTGGCCAGCGTGCCGACCCGGTGCAGATCCGCCTCTTGCGGATCCTCGGTGGCCGGGTCGCGCTGCGTGAACACCCCGATGAGCCGGCCACCCCGCATCACGTCCTCGAGCAGGCGCACCGACGACTCGCGCCCGGCCCCCAGCGGCAAGGCGGACTGCGGAAACAGCACGGTGTCGCGCAGGGGCAGGATCGGAACCTGCTCCGGAATAGGACCGCCCGCGTTCAGCGGGCCCGCGCCCGCCAGGGACACCTTGTCGTCTGCCATGGTAGTGATCCTCCTCCCCTTAAAAGAGATCAACCGGCGAGAGCTGGCTGGACGCCGCCCGCACGAGCGCTTCGCTCTTGCCGCGCTGCGCCTCGTCCCGGGAGTTCGCCATGTCGCTCCGCACGTGATTGGTCAGCTCCTCGATCCGCCCCTGCATGTCGAGCATGCGGCGCCTCATCTTTAGGATGATCTCGATGCCCGCGAGATTCACTCCGAGGTCCCGGGCGAGGCGGGTGACCCGCGCGATGTCCTCGACGTCCTCCGGCGAGTACATCCTGGTCTTCCCCTCCGTTCGGCTGGGACGGATCAACCCCTTCTTCTCGTACATTCGAAGCGTCTGCGGATGGATCTTCACCATCTCCGCGACGACCCCGATCATGTAGAGCGGCCGGCTACGCTCGGTCATTCGCGCGCGCTCCCGGCCGCGTCGAGGTCCGGCTGCGCGGGCAACAGCCGTCCGAGCTCTCGGAAGATCTCCTGTGTTCGCGCGTCGAGACTGCGGGGAATCTCCACCCGCGTGGTGACGTAGAGGTCTCCGCGGCCGTCACCCGCCAGGCGCCGCACTCCCTTGCCGCGCACGCGGAAGGTCTGGCCGCTCTGCGTGCCGGGCGGGATCGCGAGATCCACCGGTCCATCCACCCCCCGGACCCTGACGCGGCCTCCCAGCACCGCTTCGATCAGAGAGAGCGGCACCTCGCAGTAGAGATTGTCGCCCTTCCGTGCGTATCGCGGATCCTCGTGGACCCGGGCGATCACGATCAGGTCTCCGCGCGGGCCGCCGAACGGGCCCGCGTGGCCCTCACCGGGGATCCGGAGCTGGCCGCCGGTGTCCATCCCCGGCGGCAGCAGGACATGGATCGACGCCCGGCTCGGAGCCACGCCGCGTCCGCGGCAGGTGGGACAGGCCACGGCCACGCGGGCCCCCGCCCCGTCGCATGCCGGACACGTCTCTCCATCGCGCGAGCCCTCCCTCCACACGGTTCCCAGCCCGCCGCAATGCGAGCACCTGGTCGGCTGGACTCCCGGGGCCGCGCCGGTGGCGCGACAGGCTCCGCACGGGGCCAGCCGGTCGACGGGCACATCCGCTTCGAGCCCGGAAACGGCCTGCGCGAACGAGAGCTCGAGGGGGACATGGGCATCACCGCCACGCCGCCCGGCGCGGGGCCCTCGCCCTCCCACCTGGTCGGGGCCGGGTCGATCCGGACGGGCGCCCTGGCGGTCGTAGAGCGTGCGCGCGGTGGGATCGCTCAAGATCCGGTAGGCCTCGGCGATCTCCTCGAAGAGAGCCTGCGCGTCGCGCTCCCAGAAGTTGACATCGGGTGAATAGCGGCGCGCCAGGCGCTGATAAGCGCGGCGGATCTGCACCGCCGTCGCCGACGCGTCCACCTCGAGCACCGCGTAGCAGTCACGCATGGTCGTGCGCTGGGCCGCGCGCTATCCCGCCGGCCCCGCGATCCTCCTCATCGAGTGGCGGTCTATTTCTTCTCTCCCAGGTCCTCGAACTCGGCGTCCACCACGTCGCCCTTGGGGGGTGTGGCGTCACCCGCGGGCCCCGGCTCGGGCGCCCCGCCGGCTCCCGGCTGGGCCTTGGCCTGTGCCTCGCGGTACATGGCCTCCGACAGTTTGTGCGAGGCCTGTATCGTGGCTTCCTGGGCCTTCTTGATCCGGTCCAGATCCTCGGTCTTGAGCGCTTCCCGCAGCTCGCCGAGAGCCGCCTCGGTCGCCTGCTTGTCCGCGGCGTCGACCTTGTCGCCCTGCTCCCGGAGGAGCTTCTCGGTCGAGTACACGACCGAGTCGGCGAGATTCCGGATCTCGATGCCCTCGCGCTGCCGGGCGTCGTCGGCCGCATTCGCCTCGGCCTCCTTCTTCATCCGCTCGATCTCGTCCTTGCTGAGGCCGGACGATGCCGTGATCGTGATGTTCTGCTGCTTGCTCGTCGCCTTGTCGCGCGCCGAGACGTTGAGGATACCGTTGGCGTCGATGTCGAACGTCACCTCGATCTGCGGTACTCCCCGCGGCGCGGGCGGCAGCCCGTCCAGGTGGAACCGGCCGAGCGCACGATTGTCGCGCGCCATCGGCCGCTCACCCTGCAGCACGTGCACCTCCACCGAGGGCTGGCTGTCCGCGGCTGTCGTGAAGGTCTCGGCCTTCTTCGTCGGAATCGTGGTGTTGGCCTCGATCAGCTTGGTCATGACCCCGCCCAGCGTCTCGATGCCGAGCGACAGAGGCGTCACGTCCAGTAGCAACAGGTCCTTGACCTCTCCGGTCAGGACCGCCGCCTGCACCGCCGCTCCCACCGCGACGACCTCGTCGGGGTTCACGGTCTTGTTCGGCTCCTTGCCGAAGAGCCGCTTGACCTCTTCCTGCACCTTGGGCATCCGGGTCTGGCCGCCCACCAGGATGACCTCGTCGATGTCGTCGGGATTCACGCCCGCCTGCCGCATCGCCTCCCGGCACGGGGTCAGGCTCCGCTCGATCAGGTCCGCCACCAGCGTCTCGAGCTTGGCCCGGGTGAGGGTCAGCACCAGGTGCTTGGGCCCGCTGGCGTCCGCGGTGATGAACGGCAGGTTGATCTCGGTCTGCACCGTGGTGGACAGCTCGCACTTGGCTTTCTCGGACGCTTCCTTGAGCCGCTGGAGCGCCATGCGATCCTTCCTCAGATCGATCCCGTTCTCCCTCTTGAACTCGTCAGCGATCCAGTCCATCACCCGCTGGTCGAAGTCGTCACCGCCCAGGTGGGTGTCACCGTTGGTGGCCTTGACCTCGACCACCCCCTCGCCGATCTCCAGAACCGAGATGTCGAAGGTGCCGCCGCCCAGGTCGTAAACCGCCACGGTCTCGTCCTTCTTCTTGTCGAGACCGTAGGCGAGGGCCGCCGCGGTGGGCTCGTTGACGATACGCAGCACTTCGAGCCCGGCGATCGCGCCGGCATCCTTGGTGGCCTGCCGCTGGCTGTCGTTGAAATAGGCCGGCACCGTGATCACGGCCTGGGTGACCTTCTCGCCCACGTAGGCTTCGGCCGCTTCCTTGAGTTTGCGCAGCACGAGGGCGGAGATCTCCGGGGGCGAGTACACCTTGCCCCGGCTCTCCACGCGCGCGTCGCCGTTGTCGGCCTTCAGCACCTTGTACGGGATGAGCTTGATCTCGTTGAACACCTCGTCGTAGCGCCGTCCCATGAAGCGCTTGATGGAGAAGATCGTGTTCTCCGGATTGGTGATCGCCTGACGCTTCGCCACCTGTCCGACGAGGGTGTCGCCCTCCTTCGTGAACGCCACTACCGACGGAGTCAGGCGGCTTCCCTCCTGATTGGCGATGACGGCTGGGTCTCCACCTTCCACCACCGCCACCACCGAGTTCGTCGTTCCAAGGTCAATGCCGATCACCTTCGCCATGTGGTGTCCTCTCCTGTCTGAGTGTCTTCGCTAAATCTAAGCGCATATGACTTATATAGTCTGAGCGTATAGATGTCAACAGACCGATGGGTTTTTTCGGTAGGCCATTTCGATCAGGCCTTTATTGGTCCCCTCGGTCCCCCTAGTGGGGCTCCTAGAGCGGCCATCGGCGTGGCCGCCTCCATCATGACGCAGCGCGTCTACGACTCGGTGCGGTCACGGCCTGGCTGACGAACGGCCAAAGGGAACCGGCCATCCGGAGGGCCACCTCCCTGGTCGAAACCGCGGGTCGGAGGCGTTTCGAACCTAGGGCCGTAATGGAAGAACGGGGCGCGACCCGTCGTGCTGGCGGACCCCCGGGGGGCATCCTCGAACGGTGGAGCTCGCGTCGGTTGTGTATAATGCCGGTGCGACTCGACGATTGTCCCATGGCTGACGCCGCCGGCACTCGCTTCCTCTCCCTCCTCTCGCTCATGGCTCGCCTCAGAGCCGATGGTGGCTGCCCGTGGGACCGCGAGCAGACCCGAGCCTCCCTCAGACCGTACGTCATCGAGGAAGCCTACGAGGTGGTGCAGGCGATTGACGAGGGCTCGCCGGACCACCTCGTGGAAGAGCTCGGGGACCTGCTCTTCCAGGTGGTATTCCACAGTCAGCTCGGGGCCGAAGCCGGCGAGTTCACGATGGAAGACGTGGTCGCCCGCGTCTGCGAGAAGATGACGCGCCGGCACCCGCACGTCTTCGGAGATCACGTGGTGGCCGATTCCCGGGAGGCCCTCGCCCAGTGGGAACGCATCAAGCAGGAGGAGGCGGGGGACCAGGCTCGCACGCGTTCGGTTCTCGACGGGGTGCCCCCCTCGCTTCCCGCCCTGCTCCGGGCTCAACGGCTCCAGACCAAGGCGGCCCGCGTGGGCTTCGACTGGACGGGCTGGGAAGACGCGTGGAGCAAGGTGCGGGAGGAGATGGGCGAGGTCCACGAGGCGCTGACCGCCGAGGATGACGGTCGCGTCGCCGAAGAGCTCGGCGATCTGTTGTTCTCGATGGTCAACGTGGCACGGCTGCGGGGCATGGACGCCGAGGATTGCCTGCGCCGGGCCTCCGAGAAGTTCACCCGACGTTTCGGGAAGGTGGAGGCGGAGATGAGGGCCGGCGGCCGGACGGTCAGTGAGGCATCCACGGAGGATCTGGATCAGGCCTGGGAGGCGATCAAGGCGCAGGAAAGCCGGGACTTCCCCGAGGCGGGAATGCGGCCATGAAGTGCAAGATCGGCAAGACGACCGTGATCGTCGAGCGGGGAGATATCACGGACGCCGAGGTCGACGCGGTGGTCAACGCCGCCAACGCCGAGCTCTGGATGGGCGCGGGCGTCGCGGGGGCCCTGAAACGCAAAGGCGGAGTGGTCATCGAGGAGGACGCCATCCGGCAGGGCCCCGTCGAGATCGGCGAGGCCGTTCTGACCGTCGCCGGGAACCTGGCCGCCACCCATATCATCCACGCGGTCACGATGGGCAAGGACCTCAAGACAGACCCTGGGAATATCACCGCCGCGACGCGGGCGACGCTGGCGATAGCGGAGAAGCACAAGCTCTCCTCCCTGGCCTTCCCGGCCCTGGGAAGCGGGGTCGGCGGAGTCCCCCCCGCTCAGTCCGCCGATGCCATGCTGTCCACGGTGGTCGAGCACGTGAAGGGCGGCACCTCGAGCCTCGAGAAGGTTCTCTTCGTGCTCTACGAGGATCAAGCCCTGAAGGTCTTCAGTGAGGCCCTGAAGCGTCTCGGAGGCGCTCGCTAGCCCTCTTTTTCGGTGCCGAGCCTCCGCCCTGGGTGGGCACCCCCCTCTGAATCCCGCCGGCAACCCGGCGGAGGCCTCAGCCAATACGGGGTTGTAAAACCACCCCTGGGCTAGAATGGCTTGTCGCTGCTGGTGACCTTTTGTCTGCCCGGCGCTGCCGCGGTGGGCAATGGCGTCTGCAGGAGGATACCCGGGCAATCCTGGAACGCGGGTTGCATGCCCTTCAGGGGCGCCTGGGGCATACACTCGGGCCTATAGGGAGGATCAAGGCTACCAATGGCGGCAACGATGCACGACCTTCTGACCCTGATGATCGAGCGGGGGGCCTCCGACCTCCACATCACGACTGGCACGCACCCCCAGCTCCGCCTGCACGGCAAGCTCATGGGGATCACCCAGTTCGAGGTGCTGAGCCCGACGGACACACAGCGCCTGGCCTACAGCGTCCTCAACGAGGGCCAGAAGCAGAAGTTCGAGGAGGACAACGAGCTCGACCTGTCCTTCGGCATCCACGGGCTCGCGCGCTTCCGGTGCAACGTCTACCGTCAGCGGGGCGCAGTCGCGTGCGCCATCCGCGTGATTCCCGTGAAGATCCGGGGCTTCGACGAGCTGGGGCTGCCCGCGATCGTGGAGCAGATGGCGGATCGACCGAAAGGGCTGGTCCTGGTCACTGGTCCCACCGGCTCCGGCAAGTCGACCACGCTGGCGGCCATGGTCGACAAGGTCAACTCCGAGCGGGCCGAGCACATCGTCACCATCGAGGACCCCATCGAGTTCGTTCACCAGCATAAGAAGTGCATGGTGAACCAGCGGGAGGTGTTCTCGGATACCCACTCGTTCAAGAACGCGCTGAAGTCCATCCTGCGCCAAGACCCGGACGTGGTGCTCGTCGGCGAAATGCGCGACCTCGAGACCATCTCCGCGGCCCTGACCATCGCCGAGACCGGCCACTTGACGCTCGGCACCCTCCACACCAACTCCTGCGCCCAGACCATCAACCGGATCATCGACGTGTTTCCCACCGCCCAGCAGGCACAGGTGCGCGCGCAGCTCTCGCTGGTGCTCGAGGGCGTGCTGTCCCAGCAGCTGATCCCGACCGCGGACGGGCGGGGCCGGGCCATGTCGCTCGAGATCATGGTCGCGACGCCCGCGATCCGGAACCTCATCCGCGAGGAGAAGATCCACCAGATCTATTCCGCCATGCAGGCGGGGCAGAAGTTCGGCATGCAGACCATGAACCAGTCGCTCGCCGAGCTGGTGCAGAAGCGACGCATCAGCCGGGAAGAGGCGCTGAACCGCAGCTCGCTGCCGGAAGAGCTGGCGGGCCTGCTCGGCTCCGCGGCGGGCGTCCCCGCGGCCGCGGGCGCGGGCGCCGGCGCCTCTCCCTTCGGCAGGCGGTAGACTACCGAGGAGGCTTACGCGATGGCTGTCTTCGTCTATCAGGGTCGTATCGCCAGTGGGATGCAGAACGGCGAGATCGAGGCCCCCGACCGCTCTTCGGCGGTAGGAGAGCTTCGGCGGCGCGCGATTCTCGTCACCAAGATCGCGGAGAAATCGGCGCCCAAGATCTCCTTCAAGTTCGGGGGCAAGGTCAAGGACAAGGAGATGGCGATCTTCACCCGCCAGTTCTCCACCATGATCGACGCCGGCCTTCCGCTGGTTCAGTGCCTGAACATCCTCGCCGAGCAGAGCGAGTCCAAGACACTCCGGGACGTGACCGGTCAGGTCGGGCGTCACGTGGAAGGGGGCTCCACGCTCGCCGACGCCCTCCGCCGGCACCCGCGGACCTTCGATGACCTGTTCACGAACCTGGTCGAGGTGGGCGAGGCGGGCGGTATCCTCGACGTCGTCCTCCAGCGCCTCGCCGCCTACATCGAGAAGGCGGCGGCCCTCAAGCGCAAGGTCAAGGCGGCGATGGTGTACCCGGCCGCCATCATCGGCGTCGCCCTCATGGTCATCATCTTCATGCTGACGTTCGTCATCCCGACGTTCGCCCAGATGTTCAAGGATCTCGGCGCCGACCTGCCGCTGCCGACGAAGGTCGTGATGTGGCTGTCGGACTTCGTCCGGACCTACATCCTCCTGATCATCGCGGGCCTCATCGGCGCGGTAATGGCCCTGCGCTCCTACTACCGAACCGAGAACGGGCGCGCCACCATCGACGCGCTCCTGCTCAAGCTACCCGTCTTCGGCACCCTGGTCCGTAAGGTCGCGGTGGCCCGGTTCACCCGGACCCTGGGCACGCTCGTCCAGTCCGGCGTGCCGATCCTCGACGGGCTCCGGATCACGGCCCGCACCGCCGGGAACAAGGTGGTGGAGAAGGCGGTGCTGCAGTGCCGCGCCGCCGTCACGGAAGGTAAGACCCTGGCCGATCCGCTCCGGACTTCGGGCGTGTTCCCGCCGATGGTCACTCAGATGATCTCGGTCGGTGAGCAGACGGGTGCCCTCGACGCCATGCTGAGCAAGATCGCCGACTTCTACGACGACGAGGTGGACACCGCGGTCAGCACGCTCACGTCCCTGCTGGAGCCGATCATGATCGTGTTCCTCGGTGTCGTCGTCGGCGGTCTCGTCGTGGCCATGTATCTGCCGATCTTCAAGCTCGTCACGCTGGTCAAGTAGCCCGAGGGCGCTGGTTGCCCAAGTCGGCGGCGCTCCGTACGTCCCTCTGGGGGCTGAACCGGGCGCGGCTGCTCACGGCCGCCATCGTGGTGGCGGTCGGAGGGCTGCTTCGCTTCTCGGAGGCGTTCCCCTACCCCTTCAGCACGTTCGCGATGACGGCGCTCGGGGGGGCCGTCGCCTGCCTGGTGCTGCCGCTGGCCGATCGGCGCGGCGCCCCCCTCGAGCGCATCGCGTGGCTTCAGTTCGGCCTGGATGCCCTGCTCATCACCGGCATCGTCACCGCCACCGGCGGCCCCCAATCGGTGTTCATCCCGCTCTATGTGCTGCTGGTGGTAGCCTCCTGCTTCGTGCTGCCCGGGCGCGGCGGCCTCATCATCGCCGGGATCTGCAGCCTGCTCTACGTGCTACCCGTTCTGGGGCGCACGATCGTGCCGATGTTGAAGGTCGGCGCACCCTCCGAGAACACTGCGCTCGAGATCCTGACCGTCTTCATGAACGCGGGCGTGCTGCTGGCCGTCGCGGTGGTGACCGGGGCGCTCGCCGAGCGCTATCACGAACTGCAGCAGCGCATGGAGGACCAGCGCAAGCACCTATCGGACCTCCAGGCCTTCCGGGACCTGATCTTCGAGTCGGTAGGCTCGGGGCTGGTCGGCGTGGATCCAGGCGGGCGGGTCACCGCCTTCAACCGGGCCGCCGAGTCCATCACCGGGGTGCGCGCGCAGGACGCGGTCGACCAGCCGTGGGAGGCGATCTTCGGCGGCGGGGTCGACCTGGCGGAGGTACGGCGAGCGGTGTCGGAAGGGAGCGAGCCGGCGCCCCGGTACGAGTTCCGCCTCCGCCGGCGGGACGGGCCGGACGTGCCGGTCGGGATCTCGTTCTGGTCCCTGCGGTCCGGTACCGGAGATGTGGCCGGTCTCATCGGGGTCTGCCAGGATCTCTCGAGCATCAAGCAGATGGAGCAGCGAATGCGCCAGGCCGACCGGCTGGCCGCGGTCGGGCGCCTCTCCGCCAACATGGCGCACGAGATCCGGAACCCTCTGGCCTCCATCTCGGGTGCCGTCGAAGCGCTGGCCCGCGATCTGCCGCCCGACCGCACTCGCAGCCAGCTGGTGGAGATCGTCCTACGGGAATCCGCTCGTCTCAACCAGATCGTGGGGGACTTTCTGGAGTACGCGCGTCCCGCGCCGATGGTCCCGATCGAAATCAACATGGCGGAGATCTTCGACGAAGTGCTCCTCCTGATCGAGCATCGTACCCTGCCCGCCAATCTGAAGGTCTCTCGAGAGTACGGAGAGGCGCTGCCCACGCGGGCCGATCCGCAGCGGCTCCGGCAGGCGGTCTGGAACCTCTGCCTCAACGCGGTGCAGGCGATGCCCGACGGCGGCGATCTACGGGTCGGCGCCCGCCCGCTTCAGGAGCGCGGAGGCCGCCTGCAGATCTCCATCACGGACACCGGCCAGGGCATCGCGGACACCGATCTTCCCCACATCTTCGAGCCGTTTTTCTCGACGAAGCCGGAGGGCAGCGGGATCGGCCTGGCTCTCGTCTATCGCGTCGTCGAGGAGCACGGCGGCTCGATCGAGGTGCGGAGCCGGGTGAGCGAGGGCACGACATTCACCCTCACGCTGCCCGCCCCGGAGGGCGCCGCGCGCCAATGAGTCGGGCCCTCGAGACATCGCATCCCAAGAGCACCCTGACGCGGTGGGCGGTTCCCCCGCCCCGCGAGACGAGGCGGACATGAGCGAACCACGGGTTCTGGTGGTGGACGACGAGAAGAGCATGCGCGACCTGCTGGCGATCACGCTGCAGAAGGCGGGATACAACGTGACGCTCGCCGAAGGCGGGGCCGCCGCGGTCGAGGCGATCCGCCGCGATCCGTTCGACGCGATCATCACCGACCTGCGCATGCCGAAAGTCGACGGGCTCCAGGTGCTGCGCTCCGCCAAGGAGCTCTCCCCGGACACCGCCGTGATCATGGTCACCGCGATGGCCTCGACCGAGACCGCGGTGGAGGCCATGAAGCTCGGCGCTTACGACTACATCACCAAGCCGTTCAAGCTCGATGAGGTCAACCTCATCATCAAGAACGCGCTCGAGCGAAAGCGGCTGCGCGCCGAGAATCAGTACCTGCGCAAGCAGCTCGAAACCCAGCACCGGTTCGAGAACATCATCGGCAAGAGCTCCCGGATGGTCGAGATGTTCGATACGATCCGGAAGATCGCGGATAGCCCGTCGACCGTGATGATCACCGGAGAGAGCGGCACCGGCAAGGAGCTGGTAGCCCGCGCGATTCATTTCAACAGCCATCGCCGCGACAAGCCGTTCGTCTCCGTCAACTGCGGGGCGATCCCGGAAGGGCTGATGGAGTCGGAGCTCTTCGGGCACGTGAAGGGCGCGTTCACCGGGGCGGTAGCGAACAAGATCGGCCTGTTCACCGCCGCCGAGGGGGGCACCCTGTTCCTGGACGAGATCACCGAGATCCCGGCGCTTCTGCAAGTCAAGCTGCTGCGCGCCATCCAGGTTCGCGAGATCAGGCGAGTCGGGGATACGCGGGACGTGAAGACGGACGTGCGGCTCATCGCCGCCTCCAACCGCGATCTCGAGACGGCGGTGAGGGACGGGGTGATGCGGGAGGATCTCTTCTACCGCCTGAACGTCCTCCCCATCCACCTTCCACCGCTGCGCGAGCGCCGCGAGGATATCCCGCTGCTCATCGCCCACTTCCTCCAGAAATTCAGCAAGGATCTCGGCAAGGACGTGCGCGGCGTCACCCCGGACGCGCTGGCGATCCTCGAGCGCTATCACTGGCCGGGCAATATCCGGGAGCTGGAAAACGTGCTCGAGCGCGCCATCGTCCTCGGGGCCAGCGACATGCTCGGCGCCGAGGCGTTGCCCGAATCCGTCCGGCGCGAGCGCCCGAGCCGCGGACCCGAGCTAGTGGACATCCCCGACGATGGCCTCGACCTCGAGGGGACGCTCGACGATCTGGAGCGGCGCTACCTGCAGCGCGCGCTCGATCGCACCGGGGGCGTGCAGACCAAGGCGGCCGACCTTCTTCGCATGACTTTCCGCCAGTTCCGCTACAAGCTTCAGAAGCACAGCCTCGCGAAGCGGGGCGCTACGGGTGACGAATGACATTCCTCGGCGACACGATTACGTCCGCCGTCAGGCGGGCAATCAAGATGTCAGGCACCTTGACGCCGGTTTGGCGCCGGTGAGTTTCGTGGTTATCGATTAAGTATTAGATATTTACAATACGAGACGGCCCCAGGAGCGCTACGCGGCCCACGTCAGAGGGTTGACAGACCCCGGTGGCACCGAACCTGCACTTGGTTCCCTCCAGAAGCAATTCAACTTCCATACTCGGCCGCAAGGCCAAAGAGCTTCGGAGGAAACGCAAATGAACAGGTTCTGGAATCGGAAGCGGAAGATGCTGGGCAACCAGCGCGGCTTCACGCTCATCGAGTTGATGATCGTCGTCGCCATCATCGGTATCCTCGCCGCCATCGCCATCCCGCTCTACGCCAACGTCCAGGCGCGCGCGCGGCTGGCCAAGGCCCAGGCCGACGCCCGGGCCCTCGCGTCCGCCGTCAGCATCTACTCCGCCCACCACGGCGCCATTCCGGCTACGCTGGTCCAGCTCACCTCGGCGCAAACGAACACGCTCGGTCAGCTCGGTGGTCCCTTCATGGCGAGCGTGCCCCCGGCCCCCAGCAACTGGGCTGCTTACACCTACACCCCCGTCGTGACGGCCGGAACCTTCACCATCAGCAGCACCGGTGACGGCACGACTGTCTCGCTGCCGTAAGGGCTGCAACCAAGCACAGCAACTGCTGACCGATCACGCGGGTGAGGCGAACCCTCCCCGCGTGATCGTTGTTTTCCTGAGGGATGCAGGCGTCGGCCGACCAACGCCGTCCGGCCCCCCGTCGATGGCGCGCAGCTCCATGCCGCTCAATGAGTCACTCCGGCGCCATCTTCGCCTGACGCGCGGGTGGCACACGATGTGCACATTGGTCCGGTGCGCCGCGCCGGCCCATGAGGTCCAGCTCGGGCGCGGGACCGACATCTCACTTGGAACATCGGAGGCAGAGTCCATGACGAAGTTCTGGCACAAGCAGCGCAGACCGCTGGGCAACCAGCGCGGCTTCACGCTCATCGAGTTGATGATCGTCGTCGCCATC
>JBBDXN010000131.1:0-15907 GCA_040902305.1 Candidatus Rokuibacteriota bacterium
TGTGCACCGGAGCCGCCGCGCTCAGCCAAGTTCAACAGCCGGCGGGACAACCCCGCTATCTCGCTGACCACTTGGGTGAAGTGCCCGTACATATCATCCCGTGCGTCGAGAGTCGGTTTGAGGACGCAGGAACCTTCCGCCAGGCAACCCGGTATGGGAGCATCTTGCCCGCGGCTTGGTCATTGATGCTGGCGCTGCGCTCCCGCGGCCTCGGCACTGCCTGGACGACCCTCCATCCCTATCACGAGAAGGAAGTGGCGGCCCTTCTTGGGATTCCCGATGATGTGACTCAGGTGGTCCACCTCAGTGTCGCTTACTACACCGGTACTGAGTTCAGGCCTGGGCCGCGGATCCCTGCTCGTGCACGGACATACTGGGATGTCTGGGGACAGAACCGCTAGGCCTTGGAAAGTCGTCCTCGAACAAGCGCATCCAGCCGACGGCGCGCAGGGCCGCGCCGCGGGCTGATACGCCGCGTTACCTGGATCATGTCCTGGGACCGGGCGTGAGGAGGAGTCGTATAATCATCGCGGGGAGGGCTTAGGCGCGTGATTACCTTCAAGGTCGAGGTGGAGCAGGAAGAGGATGGCCGCTGGCTGGCCGAAGTTCTCGAGCTGCCCGGCGTCTTGGCCTATGGCCAAAGCCAGGATGCCGCGGTGTCGAAGGTGCAGGCACTGGCTCTCCGCGTGGTCGCAGAGCGTCTAGAGCATGGCGAAGCTGGCCCTCAGCTTCTGAGCATTTCGTTCGCGGCGGCATGAGCGCATGGCCCAGCACCCGCGCTCGGCGGGTGCTGGCGGCCCTCCTGAGGATGGGGTGGGCGGTAAAGCGGCAGTCAGGCTCCCATCGCACGCTCTCCCAGGCGGGTTGGGCTGATTTCGTATTCGCCTTTCACGAGGATGAGGAAATCGGGTCGCGCATGCTGGCACGGATAGCCAAGCGCACCGGGCTGCGGCCCGACGATCTGTGAGCAAGCGGCACCAGCTAACCCCGCGCTTGAGCGGACGCGCTTCGCGCGCCGCTCACCGCGAGCGTTGGACGCCTTGAGCCCGAGGGGTCGATGGGGGGTAAGGTAAGGCCCATGGCGGAGCCCATCGTGACGTCGTCGCCGGAGGTCTTGAGCGGGACACCTGTGTTCGCGGGAACCCGCGTTCCGGTTCAAGCGCTCATCGACTATCTCGAAGGCGGCGAGACGATCGACGACTTCCTGGCAGGGTTTCCGACCGTCAAGCGGCAGCAGGTCGTAGCATTCCTTGAGGAGGCCACGGCGCGCATGATCTCGAAAGCGTCGTGAGGGTGCTTCTCGACGAGTGCGTCGATCGGCGTCTCGCGGGCGACATCCAGGGACACGACGTGAAGACCGTCCCAGACGCCGGTTGGGCGGCGTTGAAGAATGGCGAGCTCCTGGGTCGAGCGCAACAGGAGTTCGACGCTTCGTCACGGCCGCAATCTGCCCTTTCAGCAGGACCGGTCGCACTTCTCCATCGCCGTCATCGTGCTGCGTGCGCCGTCGAACCGCGTCGCAGATCTGCGCGTGCTCATCCCCCAACCGCTCGTAGCGCTGCCCGTCGCCAAGCGTGGTGAGGTCACGTGGATCGGCGCCGAGCAACGCGCTTGAGCGGACGCGCTTCGCGCGCCGCTCACCGCGAACGTTCGGCAGTACCGAATAATGGCCGAGGACTGCGGCGCCGCGCTGCTGGAACGGGTCGGCAAGCGCGCCTTCCGCACTCCCGCGGGGGCGCTGCTGGAGCACGCCGGGCGCGCCTTCGCGGAGCGGGAAGCCGCACAGGAAGCGCTTCGCCAGCTCCGCGGGGTGGTGGCGGGGCGGCTGCGCCTCGGCACCGGCAGCACCGCCAGCATCCACCCGTTGCTGCCGCCGCCCTGCTGGGGACGGCGCCTGGGCCTCGTGCGCCGCCGTGACAAACCCGAGACCGTGGCGCTCCGCATGTTCCTGGCCGCGGTGACGGCGCTTACTAGTGAAAGTCGTGGGAAGGCACGCTCGCCAGGCGGTGGCGCAGCGGGGCGAGCCGCTCGGCGCGCACCGAGGTGACATTGTCCTGGCGCTGCAACGTGCCCTCGATCAAGAGGAAGGGCTCGTTGACCAGGGCCAGCCGGTGGCGATGAAAGAGCGCCGGGCGCACGATGACGTTAACCAGGCCCGTCTCGTCCTCGAGATTCAGGAAGACGAACCCCTTGGCGGTGCCGGGCCGCTGGCGCACCACCACCGCCCCCGCCACCTTCACCCACGCCCCATGACGGAAGGCGGCCAAATCCGTCGCGCGCGACACGCCCATCCGCCCGAGCGTCCCGCGCCGGAAGGCCATGGGATGCGGCCCGAGGGTGAGGCCGGTACCCTCGTAGTCGGCGATCAGCCGCTCCTCGCCGCTCATCGGCCGTAACGGCGAGGGCTCCCGCGGCGCGGACAGCTCCTCGTAGAGCGCCCCCGCGGGCCGCCCCGCGCGCTCGGCCTCCCACAGCGCGGCCCGCCGCTCGGGCTCGAGGCTCGCGAGCGCGCCCACCCGGGCGAGCTGGGCCAGCTCGTCACGGCGCAGATCTCCGCGCTTCACCACGTCTTCCACCGAGGCGAAGGGCCGCCGCCGGCGCTCCGCCTCGAGACGCAGGCCCGTTTCTTCCCGTAGTCCGCGCACGTAGCGCAGCCCGAGTCGCACGACGCCGTCCGGCTCGATGGCGCAGAGCCAGCCCGAGAAGTTCACGTCGGCGGGCCGGATCCCCTGCCCGTGCCGGCCCGCGTCGCCGATGATGGTGGCCGGATCGTAGAAGCCCATCGGCTGGTTGTTGAGCAGCGCCGCGTAGAAGGCGGCCGGGTGATGCGCCTTGAGATACGCGCTCGCGTACGCCAGCAGCGCGAAGCTCGCGGCGTGGGAGTTGTGGACGATCAGGTCGTTGGCCACGAAGTTCTGATCACCCTCCACGGTGAGGTCATACGTCTCACGCATCCCGGCCGGCTCCACGCTCACCACCTGGTCCCAATCGACGTCGGACAGCTCCAGGGTCCGGGGCGCCGCGATGTGATCGCCGGGGCGAAGACTCCCGAGCGGCTGCCAGCCGTTGACGGTGAGCAAGGGATGCTCCGGGGTGGCCATCAGCTCACGGCCCAGGGCGGTGCGGAGGCGATGGACTATCCGGGGCCCGCTCGCGGTGGCCGCGAGCACCCGGCGCTTCCGGAGCTTGAGGTCTGCATCGCACGCGAGCGTATGCGTGAGGGGCACGTTCCCCTTCACCACCTCCTCGATCCTCACCCGGCGTCCGGTCTCCGCGTCGATGACGAGCGTCTCGCCCACCACGCACTCCGGGAAGCCGTACAAGGCGAAGGCGGTGATGGAGTGGATGATGGCCTCGGCGGCGGCGCCCGAGATGCCCTGGCGCGCCATGCCCGCGCGGAGCTTCAGCTCGACCTCGCGCATGGCCCGCTCCGAGCGCTTGAAGCCGAACGCGCGCCGCAGCTCCTCGGCCTCGCCGCCGGTGAAACCGGCGGTGGCCATCGCCATGCGGAGCAATTGCTCCTGGAAGAGCGGCACCCCGAGCGTGCGCTCCAGGATGGGCTCGAGCGCAGGATGCGGCACCGTGACCGCCTCGCGGCCCGCTCGGCGGCGCAGGTAGGGATGCACCATGTCGCCCACGATGGGGCCGGGGCGGATGATGGCCACCTGCACCACCAGGTCGTAGAAGCGCTCGGGGCGCAGGCGCGGCAGGGTCGCCATCTGGGCGCGGCTCTCCACCTGGAAGACGCCGATGGTGTCCGCCTCCTGGAGCATGCGGTACACCTTGGGATCCTGGGGCAGATGGGCCAGGTCCACCTCGCCGCCGCGCCGGCGGATCATCTGGAGCGCGTCCTGCAGGAGCGACATCATGCCGAGCCCCAGCAGATCCACCTTGACGATGCCGAGCGCGGCGCAGTCGTCCTTGTCCCACTGCACCACGCTGCGGCCGGGCATGGTCGCGGGCTCGAGCGGCACGACCCCGTCGAGGCGACCCTGGGCGATCACCATGCCGCCCGAGTGCTGGCCCAGGTGCCGCGGGAGATCCTGGATGCCGCTCCAGAGCCTCGCGAAGTGCTGGATGCGCGGCTCGGCCGGATCACAGCCCGCCTCCTCCAGATGCGCGAGCAGGGTATCGCCCGGATCGTTGTACTCCCAGTTGCTCACGAGCTGGGAGAGCCGCTCGATCGTATCCGCGGGCAGCCCCAGGGTCTTGCCGACTTCCCGCGCCGCGCTGCGGCCGCGATAGGTGATCACGTTGGCGGTCATGGCCGCGCCGAGGCGCCCGTAGCGCTCGTAGACGTACTGGATCACGCGCTCCCGGCGGTCGCCGCTCGGCAGGTCGAGGTCGATGTCGGGCCACTCGCCGCGCTCCTCGGAGAGGAAGCGCTCGAACAGCAGCTCCATGCCGACCGGATCCACCGCGGTGAGCCCGAGCGCGTAGCACACCGCGCTATTGGCCGCCGAACCGCGCCCCTGCACCAGCACGTCGTGGGCGCGGCAGTACTCGACCAGATCCCAGACGATGAGAAAGTAGCCCGCGAGATCGAGCCGCCCGATCAGGGCCAGCTCGTGCTCGATCTGCCGCCGCGCCTTCTCGGCGAGCGGCCCGGAGCCGTAGCGACGACGGGCCCCCGCCTCGGCCAGCGCGCGCAGGAAGCCGAGCGGGGTCTCGCCGCGGGGCAGCGGGTAGTCGGGGAAGCGGTAGCCCAGATCCTTCAAGGTGAAGCCCAGGCGCAGGGCCAGCTCGCCGGTATTGGCCACCGCCTCGGGGCAGTCGGCGAAGAGCCGCTCCATCACCCGGCCGGTCTTCATGAAGTGCTCGCTGTTGCGCGCGAGCAGCCGGCCCGCGGCCTCGAGCGTGGTGTGCTCGCGGATGCACGTGAGCACGTCGAGCAGCGGGCGGTCCCCGCGCGCGATCAGCCGGGGCTCGTTGGTGGCGAGCGGGGCCAGCCGCAGGCGCGCGGCCTCGCCGCGCAGCCACTCGTTGCGCGCCTCCTCGGGCCGGCTCAGGTGGCGCTGTAGCTCGGCGAAGACATTGAAGCGCCCGTAGACCGCGACGAGGCGATCGAGGCACTCGCGGCCGGCGGGCGCGCCGTCGCGCGAGAGCGCGGTCGCCACCGGGCCGTGGTCACCACCGGTGAGACAGACGAGGCCGCCCGCGAGCTCGGCCAGGTCCTCGAAGGTGGCGACCGCTTCGCCCTTCGGCGCGCGCATCTTCACGCGGGTCAGCAGGCGGCAGAGATTCTGATAGCCCTCGCGGTCTTCCACCAGCAGCGGCAACCGGCTGCGGTCGGCCAGCGTGATCTCGGCGCCCACCAGCGCCGAGAGACCGAGCCGGTTGCAGGCGCGATAGAGCCGCGGCGCGCCGTAGACACCGTCCGCGTCCAGCAGCGCGATGGCGGGCTGCTCGAGCCGCGCCGCGCGCTCGGCCAGCGCTTCGGGCAGCGCCGCCGCCTCGAGAAAGCTGAAGGCACTCCGGGCATGCAGCTCGACGAACATGTTCGAGATTTCCCTCTCCCCTCAGGGGAGAGGGCAGGGTGAGGGGTCTAGGGTGAGGGGTCTAGGGTGAGGGGTCTGGGTCGAGGTCTAGTCGTAGATGCCTTCGAGATGCCAGGCGGAGCCGTCGTGCGCCAGGCGGCAGAGCGTGCCGTCGGCCAGCTCCACGTCCCACTCGTCCTGCAGCCATGGGCGCCGGCTCCACCATTCGCCCGAAGCGCGCCACGGGCCCACCCCCGCGACGATACGTCCCGTGAGACGGCTCGATCGCACCGCGACGGGACGGCCGGAAGCCACCGTCACGGAGGCCGGGGCGGGGGGACGGAGGCGGCGCAAAGCGAGCGCGGGCGCCGGGCCGGTGCCAGGTTGTCGTGAGGGTCGAGCGGGCTCAAGGTCGGGGTGAGGGTGGTAGGCGGCGAGGGCAAAGGCGTCGGGGCGATGGGTGTCGAGCAGCGCGGGGGCGCCGATGGCGTCGGCGCCCACCAGCGCCACCAGCCGATTCAAGGTGGCGGTGAGCTGGCGCGGAGCCGGGCGCGAGCGATCGGTGAGCGACTCCTGGGCCGGCGTCACCCGCACCGGACGGGCGCGAAGCGTGAGGGCTTCGACCACGCCGCGTGGCGGCCGCGCTTCGAGCGCCAGGCGGAGCAAGCCTCCGGCGGAATCGGCATCGGTGATCGGCACGGCCGGCGTGAGCGCGCCCTCGTGGACGCGACCGTCGGCGAGCCGGCAGGTCCACTCGAAGCCATCGGCGGCCAGCCCGCCCGCGCCGAGACGCGCGCAGACGCGAGCGGCCAGCTCGCGCAGACGCTCCACCACCGGATCGAGTGTCTCGATCCCCCACTCGCACGCCACTGACTCTTCGAAGAGCGGGACCGGCCGCCTCGAGACGAGCGGTCGTGGATCTTCCCCGCGGGCCAGACGCTGGAGCCGGACGCCGTCCCCGCCGAGCCGCTCGAACAACCCCGCGGTGGGCAGCGCGGCCAGATCGCCGAGCGTGCGGATCCCCCAGCGCGACAGCCGCGTGGCCGTCTCCTCCGGCAGCTCGAGCAGCGCCAGCGGCGCCGCGGCCAGATACGCGGCATCGCCTCCCGGCTCGACGACCACCATTCCCGAGCCCAATCGCGCGGCGGCGAGCGCCGCGATGCGGCTGGCCGCGATGCCCACGTGGACCTCCACTCCCGCCGTCGCGGCCGCTTCGCGCAGGCGCGCGGCCAGGCGCGCCTCGTCGCCGAAGAGCCCTTCCAGGCCCGAGGCGTCGAGGTAGATGCGGCCGGCTCCGCCGTCTTCGACACGGGGTGAATGAGCCAGCGCGATCTGCAGCACCGCCGTGGGCGCCGATTCATCCGTGGTGATCAGGCAGGCCATGCGGGTCATAGCGTCCAGTCGAGCGTCCAGGTCTTCCCCTCACCCTGCCCTCTCCCCAGGAGGGAGCCGCCGAGGGAATGGGCGGGACGGGAGTGACAGATCGAGACCTCGGAGCGGAGACCGGCGAGACGGGTGAGCGGGCGCAGCCCCATCCAGCGCGGAGCCAGCCGCCGCATGGCCAGGACCAGCGATGCGGGGCTGCCCTCGCGATGCCGGGCGCTCCGCGCGATCAGGATGGTGTCGCCGCCCTCCACTGCGCGCTGCAGCCGGATATGGGCCGAGGCCGGCATGGGCCCGAGCTCGTCCAGATCGAGCACGACCAGGGCGAACCCGGGGCAGCGGACGAGCAGATCGGCCGCGCTGAGCGCCACCCGGAGCCGGCCGCCGCATTTCACCCACAGCAGCGCAGAGAGATCCACGCCCGCCGTGGCGGCGGAAGCCGGATCGAGCGCGTCCATTCCGTCCACGAAGGCCACCTGGCCACCCCCCTGGCTCCCAGACGTCGTGATCCGGGCGATGAGGGTCAGGAGCAGGCTGCTGCCTCCGGAGGATCGGGGACCGACAACTTCGCTGAGCCGGCCCGGCGGGAACAGCCCGAGCAGGCCGTCGATCCCCTCGCGCTCCCACCCTGGCGGAGGTGAAAACTCGATCGGGATAGCCATGAGGTGTCTCTATCAAGATGACTCGGTATATTACACATCACTTGTTTAGTATACGCAACCACAAAAAAGGCTACGTCTCCCGTACCCGGCCGAGACCTCCACGGACCAGTGCCACGTAGGCCACCGCGTAGATGAGCACACCCCAGAGCAGGTAGATCGCCCAGGCCACCACCCAGATCGGCGAGCCCGCCGCGTATCGCGTGAAGCTCTCGTAGGCGAAGATGCTCAGGGAGACGCCGGCGGGCCCCATCAGCAGGGCGGCAATGATCCGCGGCGTGAGCCCTCGAGTGGTCGCCCACGGCGAGAGCAGCAGCCCCGCCTGCGAGGCCAGTCCCATCGCCCCGAAGATCGCCAGGCTGATCACGTCGGTGCGCTCCGGCTCCACGATGCGGCCGAAGCCGTACGCGGCGACCGCGAAGGCGGTCGCGAGCGACAGCCCGGTGAGCCAGGTGACGGCGAAGAAGGCGACGAGCACGCCGGCCCGCTCAGCCAAGCCAGGGCATCTCGTCGCGGCGGCGCGCCTCGAACGCTTCGATGGCCGGGAGTTGGGCGAGCGTCAGCTCGACCTCGTCCTGCCCGGTGAGGAGGCCGTGCTTGCGGAAGGCGTCGATCTCGAAGACGATCGGCGCGCCGTCGGGTCCGGTGATGGTCTGCGTGTCCAGATCCACGGTCAGGGTGGTCCCAGGGACCTCCTCCAGGGCGCGGCGCAGCCCGGCCGCGACATCGGCGGGCAGCACTACCGCGAGCGCGCCGTTCTTGAAGCAGTTCTCGAAGAAGATGTCGCCGAAGCTCGGCCCGATCACCACCCGGATGCCGTAGTCCACGAGCGCCCACACCGCCATCTCCCGCGAGGAGCCGCAGCCGAAGTTCTCCGCGGTGACCAGGATCCTCGCCTCCCGGTACGCGGGACGGTTCAGCACGAAATCGGCCTTCTCGGCGCCGTCGGCCTCGAAGCGCACGTCGTGAAAGAGGAGCGGCCCGAAGCCGGCCTCGCGCGGCTTGCGGAGGAAGCGCGCGGGGATGACGCGATCGGTGTCGAGGTTGGGCAGGTCCATCGGCGCCGCCACCGCGCTGAGGCGGGTGAATGGCTCCATGGGCGCCGCTAGCGGCCGAGCGTCCTCACGTCGGTGAGGCGGCCGGTGACCGCGGCGGCCGCGGCCATGGTCGGGCTCATGAGGTGGGTGCGCGCGCCCCGGCCCTGCCGGCCCTCGAAGTTCCGGTTGGAGGTGCTGGCCACCCGCTCGCCCGAGGCGGCGGTATCGCCGTTCATGCCGACGCACATCGAGCAGCCCGGCTCGCGCCACTCGAAGCCGGCGTCCGTGAAGATCCGGTCGAGGCCCTCCGCCTCCGCGGCGCGCTTGATCTGGCCGGAGCCCGGCACCACCCACGCGGGAATCGCCGCGCGGCGTCCCCGGGCCACCGCGGCCGCCGCGCGCAGATCCTCGAGGCGGCTATTGGTGCAGGAGCCGATGAAGGCACGGCTCACCGCAGTGCCCGCCAGGGGCGCGCCGGGGGTGAGGGCCATGTAGGCGAGCGCGCGCTCCATGCCGGCGCGGCGCGCGGGGTCGCCCACCGACGCCGGATCGGGCACGTGGCCGGTGATCGGCAGCGCGTCCTGCGGGCTCGTCCCCCAGGTCACGGTGGGCGCGAGGTCCGACGCATCCAGGGTGACCTCGCGGTCGAAGACCGCGTCCGCGTCGGACGGCACCGTCTTCCAGAAGGCGAGGGCCCGGGGCCACCGGTCGCCCCGGGGCGCGAGCGGGCGGCCCTCGAGATAGGCGAACGTGACCTCGTCGGGCGCCACCATGCCCGCGCGCGCCCCTGGCTCGATCGACATGTTACAGACCGTCATGCGCTCGTCCATGGACATGGCGCGGATGACCGACCCCGCGTACTCGATGGCGTGGCCAACGCCGCCCCCCGCCCCGATCCGGGCGATGATCGACAGGATCACGTCCTTGGCCATCACCCCGAACGGGCGCGCGCCGCTCACCGTGATGCGCAGCACCCGCGGCTTGCGCTGCCAGAGGCACTGGGTGGCCAGGACGTGCTCCACCTCGGTCGAGCCGATGCCGCAGGCCAGCGCGCCGAAGGCGCCGTGGGTCGCGGTGTGGGAATCGCCGCACATGAGCGTGATGCCGGGCTGGGTCGCCCCCTGCTCGGGGCCGATCACGTGCACGATGCCCTGGCGCGGCTCGCCGCGGCCGAAGAAGGTGATGCCGAGGCGGCGGCTGTGGCGGTCGAGATCCGCCACCATCGCGCGGATCTCCGGGTTGGCGATCTCGCCCGCGCCGGGCGCGGTCGGCACGTAGTGGTCGGCGGTGGCGAGGCAGGCCTCGGGCCGGCGCACCGGGCGGCCCTTGCGCTCGAGGCGCGCCAGCGCGTGAGTGGAGCCCTCGTGCAGCAGGTGGCGGTCCACGTAGAGCAGCGCCTGGCCGCCCGGCCCTTCCGCGACCACGTGGCGGCTCCAGATCTTCTCGAACATCGTTCGCGCCATCTATCGCCCCGCGAACTTCTCCTCGATGCCGTGCCACCAGTCGAAGCCCACGCGCCGGAAGATGTCCATCGGCCCGAGCGCGGGCCCCGGCTGCCAGTCGGTGCCGTTCTCCTTCAGGAACGCGAGCGAGCGCTCCATCGCGGGCACCGCGGCGGCCATGCACACCGCGGGGAAGATCACGATCTTGAACCCGAGGCGCTCGAGCTCGGACACCTTCACCGCGGGCGTCTTGCCCCCGATGACCATGTTGGCGAGCAGCGGGGCCTTGATCTCGCGCGCCACCCGCTCGATCTCGGCCTCGGTCTGGGGCGCCTCGAAGAAGATGAGGTCGGCGCCCGCCTCCGCGTAGCGGTTGCCGCGCTCGATCGCGTCCTCGATCCCGGTGACCGCGCGGGCGTCGGTGCGCGCGATGATCACGAAGTCGGGATCGGTACGGTACTCGGAGGCGGCGCGGATCTTGTCGCAGAACTCCCGCGTCGGGATGACCTGCTTGCCCGCGATGTGCCCGCACTTCTTGGGCGCCACCTGGTCCTCGATGTGGAGCCCGGCCACCCCCGCCTTCTCGTACTCCCGCACCGTCCGCACCACGTTGAGCACGTTCCCGTAGCCGGTGTCGGCGTCCGCGATGACGGGCAGCGAGACGCACGAGGCAAGATGCCCGGCGTGGTTCGCCATCTCGGTCGCGGTGGCCAGGCCCAGATCGGGCTGGCCCAGGTGCGACGCGGCGGTGCCCGCGCCGGTCATGTACACCGCCTCGAACCCGGCCGCCTCGATGAGGCGGGCGGAGAAGCCATCGTAGGCGCCGGGCGCGACGATGATCCCGGGGGCCTTGAGCATCTGGCGGAGGCGCGTGGTGGCTCGCATGACAGGAACCTTTCCCGGGCGCTCGGCCCGACGGGGACTTGCAGGCCATCTGAGGCTCGGCGGCGAGGGCGATTGTGGGCCAGTCGCCTCGCGCTTGTCAAATCCACCCTGGTCGAAATGGTGGCGGGAGTTGCCCCCCGGGCTACTCTGCTAGTCATGCGTATCGCTCACGATGCTTCGCCGCGCCCCGAAAGGAGGCTCCTATGCGCCGCCTGATGACCACGCTCGCCCTGGTCCTGCTGCCCGTGACGCTCCTGGCCGATCCCGGCGGGGCCGACGAGGTTCTCTTCTTGAACGGGGACCGCCTGACCGGGAAGATCGTCACCGCCGCCGGCGGCAAGCTGACCATCAAGACCGACGCCGCCGGCGAGGTCACGGTGGACCTGGCGAAGGTGAAGACCTTCTCCACCGACGAGGCGGTTCAGGTCGGCGTCGGAGAGAAGACCCTGGTGAACTCGCGCGTCACCGCCGGGCCGGAGCGGCAGGTCCAGACCGAGCCCACGCCCGGGGCGGCTCCGCAGCCCCTGCCGATCGCGGACATCCGCGTCATCAATCCGTTCCCGCCCACCTGGAAGGGCTCGCTCGCCTTGAACGGCCTGCTCACCACCGGGAACTCCGAGACCGAGCAGCTCGGGTTCAACGCGGAGCTCTCGAAGCGGTGGGAGAGCGACCGCCTGACCCTGGGCGCGCAATACTCGTACGGCAAGCAGGGGGACCCCAACACCAACGACGACATCACCACGATCGACTACGGCATGGCCCTCGCGAAATACGACCACTTCTTGACCAAGAAGCTCTATCTCTACGGCTCGCTCAAGCTGGAGCGTGACGGCGTCGCCGAGCTGGACATCCGGGTCAACCCGAGCGCGGGCGTCGGCTACCAGTGGTTCGAGGGCCCGACCTTCAACCTCTCCACCGAGGCCGGCCCGTCCTGGGTCTACGAGGAGTTCAGCACCACCGGCAGTCGCACCTTCTTCGGCCCGCGCCTGGCCTACGCGGTCGACTGGACGCCCATCCACCGGCTCAAGCTCTTCCACAAGCTCGAGTACCTGCCCAGCTTCGAGGACCTCGCCCGCGACTACCTGCTCAGCACGGACGCGGGCGCCCGCCTCGCGGTCTGGAAGGAGCTGTTCGCGGAGCTGCGCTACGAGTTCCGCTACGATTCGACTCCGGCACCCGGGCGCAAGGATACGGACTCCCGCTACATCCTCGGGGTGGGCTGGGCGTTCTGAGGCCCCTCGCGTCGGGCGCATCGCCGACGGCGCTTGTTGTACAATCCGCGAGGGTCGTCAACCGAACTGGAGCCAGACCATGCCGTACGCTGACGTCGGCGGAGTGAAGCTGTTCTACGAGGAGACGGGACAGGGCGCGCCCCTGGTCTTCGTCCACGAGTTCGCGGGCGACTACCAGAGCTGGCACCTCCAGGTGCGGTTCTTCGCCCGACGCTACCGCACCATCGCCTACAACGCCCGCGGCTACCCGCCCTCCGACGTGCCGGACGAGGCGGGGGCGTACTCGCAGGAAAAAGCTGCCGATGACATTCTGGGAGTCCTCGATCACCTGCGCATCCCCCAGGCGCATATTTGCGGCCTCTCGATGGGCGGCTACGCGGTGCTCCACTTCGGGCTGCGCCATCCCGAGCGCGCCCGGTCGCTCACGGTGGCCGGCGCGGGCTACGGCAGCGTGCCCGGCGAGCGCGAGCGCTTCCGGAAAGACGTGGACGAGACCGCGCGGCGCTTCGAGACCGACGGCATGGTGGGGGTGGCGAACTTCTACACCAAGGGTCCGACCCGCGTGCAGTTCATGGACAAGGACCCCCGGGGCTGGCAGGAGTTCTACGACCAGTTCGCGGCCCAGTCCGCGAAAGGGCACGCGCTCACCATGCGCGGGGTGCAGATGTCGCGGCCCTCCATCTTCGAGCTGGAGGCCGCGATGGAGCGGCTCGAGGTGCCCACCCTCATCATGACCGGCGACGAGGACGATCCCTGCCTCGAGCCCGGCGTCTTCATGAAGCGCAAGATCCGCTCGTCGGGTCTGGTGGTGATCCCCAAGGCCGGGCACACCATCAACCTCGAGGACCCGGAGCTCTTCAACCGCGCGCTGCTCGATTTCCTCACCGCGGTGGACGCCGGCCGCTGGCCGCTCCGGAATCCCCAGTCGCAGACCGGCTCGGCCATCATGCCGGCTCCCGCCGCCGGCCAGACGAACACGCGGAAGTGACCCCGGAAGTGACCGGAGGAGGATCGCGATGACGCTGCCGCTCTCGCCCTACACGGTGATCGACCTCACGCGGGCCCGCTCCGGCCCCACCTGCGTCCGCCAGCTCGCGGACATGGGCGCGAGCGTCGTGCAGATCGCGGCGCGCGAGGACGTGGAGGGCGATTTCCCCCGTCGCGGCTTCGACTCGCAGAACCTCCACCGCAACAAGCGCTCGCTCACCCTCGACCTCAAGTCGCCGCGCGGCATCGAGATCATTCACAAGCTCGTCAAGACCGCGGACGTCGTCGTCGAGAACTTCCGCCCCGACGTGAAGACGCGCCTCGGCATCGACTACGAGACGCTCTCCCGCATCAATCCGCGCCTCGTCTACGGCAGCATCTCGGGCTTCGGCCAGGACGGTCCCTACCGGGAGCGCCCGGGCTACGACCAGATCGCCCAGGGCATGGGCGGGCTCATGTCCATCACCGGCCTGCCCGGCGGGGGCCCGGTGCGCGTGGGCATCCCGGTGGCCGATCTCACCGCCGGCATCTTCCTGGCCCAGGGCATCCTGGTGGCACTGCTCGAGCGCGAGCGCTCCGGACGCGGCCAGTGGGTGCACACCTCCCTGCTGCAGGCGATGGTGACGATGCTGGACTTCCAGGCCGCGCGCTGGCTCATCGGCAAGGAGATCCCGCCGCAGGCCGGCAACGATCATCCCACCGCGATCCCGACCGGGGTGTTCAAGACCGCCGACGGCCACCTGAACATCGCGGCCTCCGGCCAGCACATGTTCCGGCGGCTCTGCGAGACGCTCGGCACCGAGCCCCTCCTCGAGGATCCCCGGTTCCGCAGCGCGCCGGAGCGCTCCAAGAACCGCAAGGCGCTCGCGGTGGAGCTCGAGAAGGCGTTCGCCCGGCGCACCACCCAGGAATGGGTGGAGCTGCTCAACACCAAGGGCGTGCCCTCCGGCCCCATCCTCGACGTCAAGCAGGTGTTCGAGAACGAGCAGATCCGTCATCTCAAGATGGCGGTGCCGGTCAAGCACCCGGCGCTGGGCGAGCTCCTCGTGCAGGCCCCGCCGGTCACGCTCTCCCGCACCCCGGGCGCGATCCGCACCCACGCTCCCGACACCGGGGAGCACAGCGACCAGATCCTCGCCGAGCTGGGCTACGCGCCCGCCGACATCGATTCCCTCCGAAAGGACAACGTCATCTGATGAGAGAGAACACGCTGAAGAAGATCTGGGCCCGCGGCGAGGCGGTGGTGAACGGCTGGCTGTCCATCCCGAGCGGCTTCTCGGCCGAGGTGATGGCGCACCAGGGCTTCGACTCGCTGACCATCGACATGCAGCACGGGGTGGTGGACTACCAGGTCGCGGTCAACATGCTGCAGGGCATCTCGACGCTCGGCGTGGTGCCCCTCGCTCGCGTGCCGTGGAACGACCCGGCGCGCCTCATGAAGATCCTCGACGCGGGCGCCTACGGCGTCATCTGCCCGATGATCAACACCGCCCAGGAGGCCGAGGCGATGGTGCGCGCCTGCAAATACCCGCCGCGGGGCTATCGGAGCTGGGGCCCGGTGCGCGCTTCGCTCTACGCGGGTGGGGACTACGGCGACCACGCCAATAGCGAGACCATCGTGATGCCGATGATCGAGACCGCGGAGGCCCTCAAGAACCTGGACGAGATCCTGAGCGTGGACGGCGTGGACGCGATCTACGTGGGCCCCTCCGACCTGAGCCTGGCCATGGGGCTCAAGCCCCGCCTCGACCAGACCGATCCGCCGGTGGTGGAGGCGCAGAAGAAGATCGTGGCCGCCTGCAAGCGGCACAATGTCGTCGCGGGGATCCACAACGCCACCGCGACCTACGCGCTCAAGATGATCGCGGAGGGCTACCAGTTCGTGACCCTGGCCAGCGACAGCCGCTTCATGGCCGCCAAGGCCGCCGAGGAAGTGGGCGTGGTGCGCAAGACCGGCACCAAGGCCGGGAAGCTGCCGGCCTACTAGTGCGGCTGGACGGCGCGCTGATCGAGCGGGCGCGCGCCAACCTGGCCTCGTTCGAGCGGCGGGCCCTGCCCGAGGACGGGCGGCGGCGGGCCGCGGTGGCGGAGGTGCTGCTGCCGGACGACGAGGGCCGCGCGTGCTTCCTGATCACCCGGCGGGCCGCGACTCTTCGTAAACACGGTGGTCAATGGGCGCTCCCGGGCGGCCGCCTCGACGCGGGCGAGACCGCGGAGCGCGCGGCGCTGCGGGAGCTGCAGGAAGAAGTGGGCCTCACGCTCGACGAGAGCACCGTGCTCGGCGTGCTGGACGACTACGGCACGCGCTCCGGCTTCATCATCACCCCGGTGGTGGTGTGGGCCGAGCCCGCGCACGAGCTCATGCCGAACCCGGCCGAGGTGGCGAAGATCTTCCGCGTGCCGCTCGACGAGCTCGAGGGCCCGGACGTGCCCCGGTTGATCAGTATCCCGGAGAGCGACCGGCCGGTGATCCAATTGCCGCTGCTGGGCACCCTGATCCACGCGCCCACCGCGGCCGTGCTCTACCAGATGCGCGAGGTGGTCGTCCACGGACGGCCGACCCGCGTGAACCATTTCGAACAGCCCGTCTGGGCCTGGCGTTGACGCCGGGCCGGCGGACCGGAGGGAGTGCCATGGGAGTCCTGGACCGACAGGTCGCGATCATGACGGGCGGCGGCACCGGCATCGGCCGCGCGGCGGCGCTGATGCTGGCCGCCGAAGGCGCGCAGGTGGTGGTGGCGGGCCGGCGCAAGGCGCCGATCGAAGCGGTGGCCGGGGAGATCGCCAAGACGGGGGGCCGCGCGG